>JAJTXQ010000047.1 GCA_021462855.1 Dehalococcoidia bacterium
CCGCTGAACGATGGCGGCTACGACCCGGTGCCGGAGCGCCGATCGAGCCACGGCCATGCCGGTGCGTGATGTTTCACGTGAAACAATGACCGAACTCCCCGCACGCACTGTTTCACGTGAAACATCGGCCCGCCGCGCGCGATGGCTTGTGCCCGCGCTCGCCGCCGTCGCCCTGCTGGCCGTCGCCTGCGCGAGCCCGCCCGGCCCGCGCGGCTGGGCCGGCGCCCGTCCCGTGCGTGTCGACTCGCAGGACATCATCCTCGCGGCGCACAAGAACAAGCTGTCCGCGCTCCCGAAGGACTCCAGCAACGCGATGTGGCAGTTCCCGCCGCCGGACCGCGATACCTACCTCGTCAGCCAGCTTGCCCGCGACGCCCTCATCGACCTCATCGACGGCCTGGATGTCGATGAGGCGGCGAAGGACGACCTGAAGCAGCGCGCGAGCGACCTCGCTGTCCAGGGCCCGACTGCCGGCGCCCTGAAGGACGCCATCGACGCCACCGGCGCCGACGCGGACGCGCGCGAGCAGATCAAAGACGCCATCGATCTCGCCACGAAGGAGGAGAAGCGCGCCCTCACGAAGGTCCGCGCGCTCTACGGCGACATCGGCGTGTCGCCGGACGGCCAGACGGCATTCGTGCCTGCCTACGGCGGCTACGTCTTCGCTCTCGACACCACGGACGGCGAGACACGCTGGGTCATCAACACCAATTCCGTGCTCATCGGCGGTGTCGCGGTCAGCGACGATGGCGCGACGGTGTACTTCGGCACGCAGGACCGTCGCATCTACGCCGTCGACGCGGAGACGGCGGCGAAGCGCTGGGAGTTCAAGACCGGCGGCGAGGTCTGGGCAACGCCCGCCGTCACGTCCGACGCCATCTACGCCACGTCGTTTGACGGCTCTGTCTACCGCCTCGATGAGGACGGCAAACAGCGCTGGCGCTTCGATGCCGGATCCGGCATTGCATCGACACCATTAATCGATGGAGATGCGCTCTACGTCGGCGCATTCAACAAGAAGCTCTACTCCATCAACGCCGGCGACGGCTCGCGGAACTGGTCGTTCAGCGCCTCCAACTGGTTCTGGGGTGACGCGCTCATCGACGACGGCGTTGTATACGCGGGAAACCTCGACGGCACCGTGTACGCCATCGACGCCGCGACCGGCGAGAAGAAATGGGACCGCGCCGCTGGCGCGCCGGTGCGCAGCACGCCCGTCATCGCGCACGATGCGCTCATCGTGGCGGCGCGCGACGGCTCCGTCCGCAAACTCGCCCTGGCCGATGGCATGCCGCAGGGCACGACGCTCGAGCTCGGGGTCACGGTCGAGGCCGACCTCGCGCGCGATGACGCGCAGAACGTGTACATGATCCCGCGCAGCGCGAACCTGTTCGTGATCGAGGCCGAAGGCGACCTCGCGTCCAGCACGTTCCCGCTTCCGCGGTAAGGGGCATCGATGGACCTGATCATCGACCTGTTCGACCTCCTGCTCGTCGACCCGATGACGAACGTGCTGATCGCGCTGGCGTATGTCTTCAGCGGCAACTTCGGCGTCGCCATCATCGTGTTCACCCTCATCATGAAATTCGTGACGTGGCCGCTCCCCGCCAGCCAGTACAAGGCGAGCAAGGCCATGCAGGAGATCCAGCCGAAGGTGCAGGAGCTCCAGAAGAAGTACAAGGGCAAGGACCCCAAGAAGCTCAACCAGGAGATGATGGCGCTCTACCGCGAGCACGGCGTCAACCCGCTCGGGTGCCTCTTGCCGATGCTCGTGCAAATGCCGATCTGGATCGCGCTGTACCAGGTCATCCGCGTCACGCTGGGCGAGACGCCGGAAAGCCTGGTGACGCTCTCGCAGCGCATCTACCCGATCGGGTTCGTGCAGGCGGCGATCCCGCTCGAGAACCACTTCCTGTACTGGAACCTCGGCCAGCCCGACACGTCGCTCGTCCTGCCATTCCTCGTCGCCGCGACGATGTACATCCAGCAGAAGATGATCACGCCGGCGCCCTCGCAGACGCTGAACAAGCAGCAGCTGCAGCAGCAGCAGACACAGCAGATGATGACGTGGATGTTGCCGCTGATGTTCGGATTCTGGAGCCTTAACGTGCCGTCCGGACTGGCGCTGTACTGGTTCATCTCGAACCTCTCCGGGCTCGTGCTCCAGTACTTCTACATGGGCAGGACGGTGAACTGGCGCAACCTGCTGACGTTTGGTCCGCCGTCCCAGGCGCCTGCGGCGCGTGGCGCGAACCGGCCGCAGCCAAAGCGGGCGGCGGAGCCCGAACCCGAGCCGGAGTTCGATGACGAACCCGAAGAGACCACCGATGAGTCAACCGGCGCCGTGACTGTCACGACGCCGCAGCATGTTCGAAGGAAGCGCCATGGCCGACGTCGAGGCAAGCGGTAAGACGGTAGACGAAGCGATCGAGAAGGCGCTCGAAGAGCTCGGCGCCACGCGCGATGAGGTCGAGATCGAGGTGCTCGAGGAGCCGCGCAGCGGCGTGCTCGGCGTCGGCGGGCACGAGGCGCGCGTGCGCGTCCGGTGGCTCGATGATGACGACGACGAAGATGATGACGGCGATGAAGAGGAGAAGGACGCGGACGACGACGCTGCCGGACAGGACGAAGACGCGGGCGACGACGCCGGCAACGCGGCTGCCGATGGCGACGACGGCGAGGACGCCGAGGACGCCGAGGACGAGGCCGAGTACGCCGCCCAGATGCTCGATGCGCTGCTGGAGATGATGGGCGTCCGCGCGGACGTGTCGATCCGCGACGCCGAGACGCCGGGCGATGGCCTCGGGATGGCGGTGGCTGTCCTCGACATCGAAGGCGACGACCTGGGACTGCTGATCGGGCGGCGCGGCGAGACGCTCGCCTCGCTGCAATACCTGGTGAACCTCATGGTCAGCCATCAGCTCGGCGAGCAGTTCTTCTTCACGATCGATGTCGAGGGCTACCGGCGCCGGCGCGAGCAGACGCTCAACTCGATCGCCCGGCGCACCGCGGAGCAGGTGAAGCGCACCAGGCGGCCGGCCACGCTCGACCCGATGCCCGCGAACGAGCGCCGGATCATCCACCTTGCGTTGGCCGAGGACCGGTACGTGACGACCGAGAGCATCGGCGACGGCGATGAACGCAAGGTATCGATCACGCTGAAGTCGCCGCAGCAGCGGTGACGCCGTCCGCCGCCGCGCGTTACGATGCCCCGGATGACGCGCCCGCCTGACTTCGTCACGATCGGCCACGCGGTGCGGGATCTCGTGCCCGGGGGCTGGCGGCTCGGCGGGACGGTGACGTTCGCCGCGGTGCAGGCGCACCGCCTGGGACTGCGGGTGGGCGTGGTCACGCGCGCATCGGCGGATGTGGATGTCGCGGCTGAGCTTCCGTTCGCGACGGTGGTGCAGGGAGCGTCGCCTGTGACGACGTGCTTCGAGAACGTGTATGAGCGCGGCCACCGCAGGCAGCGGGTGCGCGAGCACGCGGCGCCGATCGCGGTCGCCGACGTGCCTGACGCCTGGCGCGAGGCGCCGATCATCCTCGTCGGGCCGGTGTTTGGCGAGGTGGACGCCGCGCTCGCGGCGTCGTTGCAGGAGCAATCAGTGGTCGGCGTGTCGGCGCAGGGTTGGCTGCGCGCCGCCGACGAAGAGGGAAATGTCGTCCGCGCGCCGTGGACCGGTGCGCCGTTCTGGGCCGGCGCCGACGCCGTCTTCGTGTCGGACGAGGATCTCGCGGACGGCGAGCACCAGCTCGATGACTGGGCGCGCGACGTGGCGGTGATCGGCATGACGGAGTCGTACCGCGGAGCGCGCATGTGGTCCGGCGGCGCGTGGCGGCGGATGGAGGCGTTTCCGGGCGACGAGGTCGACCCGACGGGCGCGGGCGACACGTTCGCCACCGCGTTCCTGGTGCGGTGGCGCGAGACGGGCGACGTCGGGGAGGCGGCGCGGTTCGGCGCCGCGGCGGCGAGCCTGTCGATCGCCGGCGTTGCATGCGAATCGACGCCCGACCGCGCGCAGATCGAGCAGCGGATGCGCGCGCACCCGGAGGTGGCGCTGCGATGACGGCGACGGTGATCGCGCTCGCGAACCAGAAAGGCGGCGTCGGCAAGACAACGACGGCGATCAACCTCGGCGCGTCGCTGGCGCGCGCGGGGCGCACGGTGTTGATCTTCGACTTCGACCCGCAGGCGAACTCCAGCGCCGGCCTCGGCATCCGCACGACCGGGTTCAGCACGTACGACGCCGTGATCGGCGATGTAGGTGTGCGGGAAATGGTCGTAGGGACAACGATCGAGGGCCTGTCGCTCGCGCCCGCGACGCCCGCGCTCGCCGGCGCGGAAGTCGAGCTCGTGCCGATGATGGCGCGGGAGTTCCGCCTGAAGCGCGCGCTCGAGCCGCTGCGCGCGTTGTACGACTACATCCTCATCGACTGCCCGCCATCGCTGGGGCTGCTGACCGTCAACGCGCTGGCGGCGGCCGATGAAGTGATCGTGCCGGTGCAGTGCGAGTACCTGGCGCTGGAAGGGCTCGGCCAGCTGACGTCGACGCTCGAGCTCGTGCGCCGCAACCTGAACCCGCAGCTGCGCCTGCGCGGCCTGCTGCTGACGATGTTCGACGCGCGCACGAACCTGTCCCAGCAAGTGGCCGATGAAGTGCGGCGCCACTTTGCCAACACGTTCCGGACGGTCATCCCGCGGAGCGTGCGCCTGAGCGAGGCGCCGAGCCACGGCCTGCCGATCGCACGCTATGACCCGTCGTCGCGGGCGAGCCGGGCCTACGACGAACTCGCCGAAGAACTGATTGCCGGCACGCGCACGGAGGTCCCCGCATGAGCACCCAGCGTCCAGCCCTCGGCCGCGGCCTGTCCGCGCTCATCCCGCAAGCAGGCGCCGGCGGCGCGGTCGAGTCGGTCGACATCGACCTCGTCGCGCCGAACCCGCAGCAGCCGCGCATCCGCTTCGACCGCGGGGCGCTCGACGAGCTTGCGGCGAGCATCCGCGAACACGGGGTGCTGCAGCCGATCATCGTGACGCGCACCGGCGACCAGAACGGGCCGATGACGTATCAGCTCGTCGCCGGCGAGCGGCGCCTGCAGGCCGCGCGCATCGCCGGCCTCACGCGCATCCCGGTGCTGATCAAGGAAGCGGCTGGCACCGAGCTGCTCGAGCTGGCGCTCGTCGAGAATATCCAGCGCGAAGACTTGAACCCGATCGAGGAGGCGCTTGCCTACCGGCGGCTCTCGGAGGAGTTCGGGCACACGCAGGAGGAGATCGCCAAGCGCGTCGGCCGTGGCCGCGTCGCCGTCGCGAACGCGATGCGGCTGCTCGGGCTCGAGGAGGACATCCGCGCGAGCATCGCCTCCGGGCAGATCAGCGAGGGGCACGCGCGCGCGCTGCTGGCGATCGACGACGGCGCGCTGCGGCTCGATGCCTGGCGACGGATCGTCGCCGACGCGTTGACCGTGCGCCAGGCCGAGGAGATCGCGCGGCAGTTGCGCGCGACTGCGGCGCCGCCGCGCGCGAAGCCGGACGGCCGCGCTGCGCGGCACGCCGACCCGCACCTGCAGGCGGCGGAGGGGCGGCTGCGCCAGGCGCTCGGCGCGAAGGTGTCGATCACGAAGAGCCGTCGTGCCGGCGGGCGCATCGTCATCAGCTACCACAGTGACGACGAGCTGACGGGCATTCTCGACCGCATCGCCCGCGAGGGATGATCCGCGCGCGTCGCGATGGTCTGCGAGCTAACGTGGCACGCGCAACAATGGTGGTGACAACGAGGCGCGCGTGAGCCGCCGGCAACGCTTACGCCGCGAGCGCGCGATCGACGGCGGCGTTCGCCTCCTCCACGGCGGCGCGGAAGTCCTTCGCATCGACGCGGCGGGTACGCACCACGGTGTGCGTGACGAAGTTCGCCGCGAGGTCGACGTACGTCTCGAGGATTGACACCGCGACACCGAGCCGCGCGGGGGCGAAAGCGCCACCCTCGGAGGCGGCGGCCGGACGCAGCTGCGCCACGCGCGCCAGCCCGAAACGCAGCCGGTCGACGTGCTTGCGCGCCTCGCGCATCTCCGATGCGCCGAGCGTCGTCACCGCCTCGAGCGCGACGATCAGCCGCCCCGCGTGTCTCTCGACGCTCAGCGCGAAGGCCGCGTCGCCGTGGATGCGTTCGGCCCGCGCCGGTGCTTCGTCATTCGTCGCGCGCTCGTGCATGTCGCTCCCTCTCGCTCGTCCCGCCACGGGACGCGCACGATCATGCGGCAAGGCGGCAGTGCGCGCGAATAGGGATTCCCCGCACAGCGTGCGTTACGGACGCGCATGTTCCCGGCAGCGCCCGCCGGGAGGCGTTGGACAGCGCCGCCACCGCCGTCTAGGCTGGGTGGATGGAGACCATCTTCAAACCCGAGATCGATGCGCCGAACATCATCGCTTCGTTCCAGGGGTGGAACGACGCGGGACAGGCGGCGACGACGGCGGTGCGCTACCTGGTCGACGCATGGCAGGCAAAACCGTTCGCGCACATTGACCCGGAGGACTACTTCAGCTTCACCGACACGCGCCCGCAGATTAAGATCGTCGAGGGCAGCCAGCGCGAGCTGACGTTCGCAAAGAATGAGTTCTACGCGTTTGGCGGCAGCAGCGCGTCGCCCTCCGCGGTGTTGATGGCCGGCACGGAGCCGAACCTGCGCTGGCGCTCGTTCTGCACCGAGATCATCGACCTGGCGAAGTCGATGCATGCGCGGCGGATCGTCACGCTCGGTTCGCTGATCACCGATGCGGTGCACACGCGCCCGGTGCCGCTCACCGGCTGGTCGAGCGAGCCGCAGATGCAGGAGAAGCTGGTCGGCCGCGGCATCACGCGCTCGAGTTACGAGGGGCCGACGGGGATCGTCGGCACGCTGCACAGCTTCTGCCTGGACCGCAACATGCCGACGGCGAGCCTCTGGGCGGCGACGCCGTTCTACCTGGGCTCCACGCCGAACCCGAAGAGCGCACTCGCCCTGCTCGAGACGCTCGACGATGCGCTCGGTCTCGGCATCAACCTGAACGAGTTGCGCGGCGTGGCGGGGGAGTTCGAGCGCCAGGTGTCGATGGCGGTGCGCGACAACGACGAGGTGCGCGAGCAGATCCGCGCGCTCGAGGAGCGCTACGACGCGAACCAGGGCCAGCAGCCCGCGCCCGGCGGCGAACTTCCGCCCCACGGCGCGATCATCGCCGACCTCGAGGATTTCCTCCGCAAGCAGCGCGGCGAGGAGTAGGCGCGCGCCGCGCGCCGTACCGCGAGGCCAGCTTCAGGAATGCCAGTCCGGCAAGGTAGCCGTCAAGCAGGCGAGCCCGCGCCGCCACGGGGCGCGGAGCCGGTGGGGCGCGCAACATGGGGCGCCGGCGCGCCGAACTAGGCATTCCCGAGCGCGGCCGGCGGCGGCCGAAGCTCTATACTACGCGGCATGAAGCACCCGTTCATCGCGGCGGTGGAGGAGCGCATCCTGCTTGCGGATGGCGCGATGGGCACGCTGCTGCAATCGCGCGGCGTCGCCGCGTCGGCCTGCGCGGACGCGGTGATCCTTGAGCAGCCGGACCTGGTCCGCCGCGCGCACGAGGAGTACATCGCCGCGGGCGCCGACATCATCGAAACCAACACGTTCGGCGCAAACCGCTTCCGGCTTGCCCGCCACGGGCTCGAAGCGAAGGTGCGCGACATCAACTTCCGCGCCGCGCGGGTCGCCCGCGATGCGCGCGAAATCCGCGGGTTGCCGGTCTTTGTCGCCGGCGCGATCGGCCCGACGGGACGCATGCTGGCCGGCGTCGGCGACATCCGCCCCGGCGATGTGCGCGAGGCGCTGCGCGAGCAGTGCGAGGCGCTGCTCGAGGGCGGCGTCGACCTGATCATCCTCGAGACGTTCCCGGACATCCAGGAGCTCCGCGAGGCGATCCTGGCGGTGAAGGCGGCGTGTGACCTGCCGATCGTCGCGCAGATGACGTTCGGGCGCGACGGTCGCACGCTCGGCGGCGAGCCGCCGGATGTCGTGGCGAACGTCGCCAGCTCGCTCGGCGCCGATGTCGCGGGCGTGAACTGCAGCCTCGGCCCGCAGTCGGCGCTCGAGGTGGTCGAGCAGATGTCGGCGAACACGTCGATCCGCGTGTCGGCGATGCCGAACGCCGGCCTGCCGCGCTTCATGGACGGGCGGCTGATGTATCCGTCGCCGCCGGAGTACTTCGCCGAGTACGCGCGCAAGCTGGCCGAGGCCGGCGCGAACATCATCGGCGGCTGCTGCGGCACGACGCCGGAGCACATCGCACGCATGCGCGAGACGCTCGACCAGGAGTGGAACCGACGCGCCCGCGCCGCGCGCGTCAGCGTCGCCGCGCCGCCGGCGCCGGCGCAGGAAGCCGCCGAGGGCGCGCCGCGCTCGTTGCGCGAAAAGCTGCGCACCGGCGAGTTCGTCGTCAGCGTCGAGCTCGACCCGCCACGCGGCCTCAACCCGCGCAAGGCGCTCGAGGGCGCGGCGCACCTCAAGCAGCTCGGCGCCGACACGATCAACATCGGCGACAGCCCGATGGCGCGCGTGCGCATGAGCGCGATCGCGCTCGCCGTGCTGATGCAGCAGCGCGTCGGCATCGAGACGATCGTGCATTTCACCACGCGCGACCGGAACCTGATGGCGATCCAGAGCGACCTGCTCGGCGCGCACGCGCTCGGCATCCGTAACGTGATCGCGCTCACGGGCGACCCGCCCTCGACCGGCGATTACGCGCGCGCGACTGGCGTGTGGGACGTCGACTCGATCGGCTTCATCCGCATCCTCAAGATGCTGAACAGCGGCACGGACTGGGCGGGCAACTCGATCGGCAAAGGCACCGACTTCCTCGTCGCCTGCGCGGCGAACCCGACCGCGGACAGCGTCGATGTCGAGGTCGACCGCGTGCGCCGCAAGATCGACGCCGGCGCCGACCTGCTGATGACGCAGCAGATCTACAGCGCCGAGATCCTGGAGTCGTTCCTCGAACGGCTCGGGCCGATCGATGTGCCGGTGCTCGTCGGCGTGATGCCGCTGCAGAGCTCACGCCACGCGGAGTTCATCCACAACGAGCTCGCCGGCGTGTTCGTGCCCGACGCGGTGCGCGAGCGCATGCGGTTGGCGGGCGAGAACGGCATCGCCGAAGGCATCGCGCAGGCGCGCGAGCTGCTGGAGGATTGCCGGAAGTTCGTGCAGGGCGTGTACCTCGTGCCGTCCTTCGGCCGCGTCGAGGTCGTGGGCGAGCTGGTGACGCTGGCGAAGCAGCGCTAGCGGTCAACGCCGCCCGGTCGCGTGCCGCGCTAGCTGATCTTCGTGATCTTCAGGGTGATGATGCCCTTCGGCGCGTTCACCTGCACCTCGTCGTGCAACTTCTTGCCGATGAGCGCGCGGCCAACCGGGGACTCGTGGCTGATCTTGCCCTCGCGCGGGTCGGTCTCCGCCGGGCCGACGACGGTGTACTCCTTGACCTTGCCGTCTTCGCTGCTACGCACCTTTACGGTGCTGCCGAGCACGACGATCTTCGACTTGTGCGCGCCGTCCTCGTCGATCACGGCGGCGTTGGTGAGCAGGCTCTGCAACTGCTGGATGCGACCCTCGACCATCGCCTGTTCGTTCTTGGCGTCCTCGTACTCGGCGTCGTTCGGCGTGCTCATGAGCTCTTTCGCGAGCCGGATCTTCTCGGCGATTTCCGGCCGGCGCTCGGTCTCGAGGTAGTGCAGCTCTTCCTGGATCTTGTGCAGGCCGTCCTTCGTGATCGGCTGAGGCTTGTCGGTCATGCGGTCTCTCCTTCCGAGCGCGCGCGCTGGCGGGGTCGTGCGAGCGGGCGGCGGATGCTCCTGCCGGGCGGCGCTCGCTGGTTCGTTATCGGCGGATCGCGTCGAAAAAAAAGCTGAGGCCGGTGCCTCAGGCGCGAGTACGCGGCAGAGTATACCCGCGCACCCCGAGGCTGTAAAGTTCACATTCGCGGCATTTCCGGGCGATCGCGAACCTGCGTCCGGCGGCCTCCGGCATGCCCGGAGCCGCCCCGGGGCTCCGTGCTAGAATGGCGCGCGCCAAAGGTTGCCCCAGCATCCCGCGACCGACACACTTTGCGGGGCCGGCGCCCGAACCGCCAACCCTCACCAATACGGCGCCCTTCCCCCAGCGACGGTGAAGGCCGCGGCTGAGTGCAACATCCCCTCGCGTCTGCGCGCGATGCGCGGCGCGGGCCGAGGTCCGACGATGGCAGGCGAGCGACAGGGTCCATTCGACCGCATCCTGAAACCGCGCGATGGCGGCGCCGCGGATGGCGGCGCGCCCGACCGGGCCGTGATGTACGTCGGCGGCACGATCCTCGGCCTTGCGTTGCTGCTGCTGATCCTCGTCCTGCCCCCGATCTCCATCCTGAGCCGCGGCGATGGCGACGGCGGCATCCCCAGCACGCCCGGCGACGCCAGCACGTACACGTCGAATGTCCGCAGCGGCATGCCGAAGCTGCCTGCCGGCCTCGTGGCGGCGAGCGCGCACTTCGACCTCGCCGCGCCCGCCGACCAGCGCGGCGCCTCGGCGGTGACGGTGCCGCTCAAGGAGAAGCAGACCGACGTCCACAGCCTCGGCATGTACTCCTATATCGACGGCAAGTGGGAACGGCTCGCCGATGTGACGCTCGCCGCCGGCGGGGCTGCAGCGCGCGCCGACGTCGATGCGCTGCCTGGCAACGTGGCAGTGCTGCGCCGCAGCAAGGCGACGCTGCAGGTGGCGGGCATCATCGGCGCGGGCGCGCAGGTCGACCCGCGCGCGGAGAACGCGATCACGGTGCTCCACCCGCTGGCGTTCCTGCCCGCTGACAACGGCGAAGTCGTCGGCGTGCGCCCGGCGGTGCCGCCCGCGGGGTACCGCGTCGTGCCGGGCGTGGTCGCGCCGAACGCCGAGGTCGTCGATAACATCCTGCGTTCGACCGACATCCGCAACTCGCACGCGAACGCGCTCGCACAGACCGTCATCCAGGGCAACTATGCCGGCATCAACATCGACTACCCCGCCGTCAACCCGGCGCTGAAGGAGGAGTACAGCGCGTTCGTCGAGACGCTCGCCAACGCGTTGCACGAGTACGGGCACACGCTCACCCTCACGCTGCCGATGCCGCGCTCGCAGGATGGCGCGATCGATACCGGCGCGTACGACTGGGAGCGGCTCGGCACGCTCGCCGACTCGCTGATCATGGGCGGTGAAATGGACCAGGAGCTGTACTTCCAGAACATGCAGCCGGCGCTGGACTACGCCGTAGCGAACGTCGACCGCAGCAAGCTCTCGCTGACGATCACGTCGCAGGCGATCGAGCGCGGCGGCGACGGCCTGCGCACGCTGCCGCTTGCGGACGCCTTCTCGCTCGCCAGCGCCGTCGGGATCGCGTCGGAGGGCGAGATCACGGCGGGCACCCCGGTGCAGCTCGTCGCCCAGAACCTCGCGGTGTCGGAAGGCGCAAGCGGCATGCACTGGGACGACGTCGCGCGTGCGGTGACGTTCTCCTACCCCGGCCGCGGCGGCAAGCGCACGGTGTGGCTGCCCAACGCGTTCAGCGCGGCGTTCCGCCTGGAGCTGGCACAGCGTTACGACCTGGGCGGTGTCGCGGTCACGAGCGCGGCCGAGAACGAGGGCGACGTCTGGTCCGCCGTGCGCCAGCTGTCCGATACCGGCGACATCACGCTGTCGAAGCCGAACGGCGACCTGCTCGCGCCGTCGTGGTCGGCGGCGAACGGCAGCATCTCGCCGTCGAGCGGTGACACGACGACGTGGACGGCGCCGGCCGAGCCCGGGACGTACGACGTCACGCTGATCATCAGCGACGGCGTCGCGCGCGCGGGCCAGCGCATCTCCATCGACGTCGGCGCGGCGCCACCGCCGCCCTAGCGTGCGTGTCATCGGCGGCAGCGTGCGCGGGCGCAACCTCAAGAGCCCGCCCCGGCCGCGCCAGGCCGGCCGTCCCGGCATCCGCCCTACCTCCGACATGATCCGCGGGGTCATCTTCGACATGCTCGATGCGATGGGCGCGGACTACGCGCGCGTGCTGGATCTGTACGCCGGCAGCGGCGCGCTCGGGATCGAGGCGCTGAGCCGCGGCGACGGTGAAGCGGACTTCGTCGATGCCGACACGACGGCCGTGGCGACCGTGCGGGCCAACCTGGACCTCACCGGGTTCGCCGGCCGCGCGCGCGTGCACGGGTTCGACGCGAAGATGGCGCCGTCAAGGCTGCGCGGCGCCTACACCCTCGTCCTCGCCGATCCGCCGTATTACGATGAGGGCGCGTTTGCGGCCGCCCAGGCGGTCGCGGCGTCGCCGCTCGTCACGCCGGAGAGCGTCGTGGTGGTGGAGCATCACCGGCGCGAGACGGCGCCGGAGCGGCTCGGAGCGCTGCCGCTGTACCGGTCGAGGAGGCACGGCGACACCGTGGTGTCGATCTACGCGGACAAGGAGGCGACGTGACCATCGCGCTGTTCCCCGGGCGGTTCGATCCCGTGACCAACGGCCACCGCGACATCGCGCGGCGCGCGGCGCGGCTGTTCGAGCGCGTGATCGTCGCGCCGGTCGACCTGCGGCAGAACTACCTCTTCAGCACCGACGAACGGGTGGCGCTCTTCCGCGAGGCCGTCGCCGACACCCCGCACATCGAGGTCCGCCCGTACAGCGGGCTGACGGTCGACTTCGCCAAGCAGGTCGGCGCGACGGTGGTCGTCCGGTCGATGCGCGCCGTCACCGACTTCGAAGCCGAGTTCGATATGGCGCTGATGAACAAGAAGATGGCGCCGGAGATCGAATCGATCTACCTGATGGCCTCGCTCGAGCACCTGTTCATCAGCGGGACGCGCATCCGCGAGGTGTCGGCGCTGGGGTATGATGTGAGCGACCTGGTGCCGCCCCACGTCTGGACGGCGCTCAAGGCGAAGTACGCGGAGCGGGATCGCTCCGGCTGAACGCGGTGGAGCCAGCGCGACGCGCCCACAGGGCGCCGGCCGCGCCACAGGGAGGTGCGCCATCGATTCCCTACACCTGATCGACCGGCTGGAGGAGATGGTCGCCGAGGGCCGGCGGATGCCCATCGGCGCGGGCGTCGTCGTCGACCGGCGGCGGCTGCTCGACCTTGTCGACCAGATGCGCGCAGCGCTCCCGAATGAGATCCGCGAAGCCGAGGACATCCTCAAGCGGCGCGATGAGGTGGTCGGCCGCGCCGAGGAGGAGGCGCAGATCAAGCTGCGCCGCGCGCAGGAGCAGATCGATGACCTGCTCGAGCACGACAGCATCGTCCGCGCAGCGCAGGAGCGCGCTGACATGCTGCAGCGCGAGGCCGAAGCGCGCTGCGACCGCATGCTGATCGATGCCGAGAACCAGGCGAAGTCGCGCATGGCCGAGGCCGAGAAGCTGTCCAACGAGCAGATGGATGAGGCCGACCGCTACGCGGTGGAAATGCTGCAGCGCCTCGACGGCCAGCTACAGGTGTTCGCGAAGAACGTCCGGGCCGCGCTCGACTCCCTCGAAACGCGCCCCGCTGAAACCGCCGAGGTGCGGTAACGGGGCACGCCCGGCACGCCCTTCCCGCGCACACACCATCGCCGGACCCTGCTCACGCTGATCTAGCTGCGCGCGGTGACGTGCGCCCTGGCCGTTAGTTTCCGAACGGCGCGGGCGGGGCGACCGGCGGCTGCGGCTGGATCGGGTGCTGGCACGTCGAGCCGTCGCGCCCGAACACCTTCTGCAGGTCCTTGATGTCGATGTCCAGGTCGTGGACGTTTGGCTCCAGGTCGTACCACTTGCTGTACAGCAGGCTGCCGAAGTACGACGCGTAGCGGAACGCGATCATCTGCTGGTCTACGACATCGACGTGGCAGTCGAGGTTCAGGTCGCCCTCGAGGATGCGTACGGTGACCGCCAGGTCGCCGCAGACGGGCGTCAGGCCACCGTTCACCGATCCGATCACCGGATGACCAAAGACATCGACCAGCTCGCAGCCGTTGTCCTTCAGGACGGTGACCACACCGTTGTCGTTGCCCGGGAAGATGTCGTTCGTCAGGTCGGGATGCGGGATCAACGTCAGCCGCGCGAGGTCGAAGTCACCGGTCGGGCCCGGAGGCAGCGGGCCGGTGGTGGCGCAGCCGAAGCGCACGAGGTTCTCGAACACGAGCGAGAACGCGCACGTTGCCGGCCCGCGCGATGCGCCCGCGCCGCCCGGCGAGAACACGATGTCCTGCGGGTTCACGGACTGGATGACGAAGTTGTCGTACTCCACCTGGAACTCGTACGCCCCGAGCCCATCCTCCAGCCCGTCGGCGTTGGCGTCGCCGGTGCGCACGTTAAGCGCGCGCTCGATGACGATGAGCTTGCCCTCGTTGTTGCCGGCGCACGGGCCGGTCGCGCACAGGAACAGGTTCGCCGCGGGAATGAGCAGGTCAACGTTCTCGCTGTTGCCCTGCGGCACCTTGATCACCCCCGGCGTCGCCGTGCCCGAAGGCGTGGAGGTTGGGCTGCCGGTGGGCGTGCTCGTGACCACGATCTCGGTGGCGGTGCTGGTGGCGGTGGCCGTGCTCGTCTCGGTGGCGGTGCTGGTCGGCGTCGGCGTGCTGGTCTCGGTGGCGGTGCTGGTGGCCGTGGCCGTGCTGGTTTCGGTAGCGGTGCTGGTCGGCGTCGCCGTCGCGGTGTCCTCGGGCGTGCTCGTGCCCGTGGGCGTGGCGGTTGCGGTGGCGGACGGCGTCTCCGTCGCCGTGGCCGTCGATGTCGGCGTGGGCGTCGGTGAGATCATCTTCGTCACGGACACCGCGTTGGCGTCGAAGCAGTATGTCTGGATGAGCGGGTCGCGGACCGAGGGGCCGGCGATGCAGTCCTCGTCGCGATCGTGCTTGTTGCCGATCACCCGCACGCGGGCGATAAGCAGGCCGCCGCTGAGGTCCGCGCTGTCCGCGGAATACGGCACCGTCGAGGGGCACTCGATCGATGCGCCGGAGGCGAGCGCCGGGATGGTGCAGGCGTAGGTGTAGCTGTCGCCGATCGGCGGCAGGTCGACGAAGACATCGATGTCGAACGCGGTGCAACCGACGGTTGCGCCGCCGGGGTATGCCGCGCCGAGGCGATACGGCATGCTCTGTCCCTGCGGCACGGGCTGCGAGACGGCGGGGTCGATGCGGATGGTCGCTGCCGCGACGCCGACCGTCGGATCGCACGTCGACGGCTCGATGCTGGCGAACGCCGGTGTGCCGGACTCGTTGCCCGGGCGGAACAGCAGGATGGCAGTCGCGACGGTGGCGAGGGTGAGCGCCAGCCCGAGGGCGGCCGTCGCCGGCAGGCGTCCGCGCTCCCCGTGCCTGGAGAGCGCCATCCGCATCCAGTTCATACGTACTCCCGTCTCGGCGGGGCCGGGAGCGTCCCGGCCAGGGTTCTTCCCGCGGGCTACGCGCCCGTACACATCAGAACTACTTGACAGCCCGTTCGTATCACGCCATCCCGCAGACATGCCGGTGCCCGCCGGGCGCGATTCCGGCCCCGGAAGCAGGCGCGTGCATGCCTGCAACGGAAGCCAGCGCGCCTCCGTGCGTGCGTGGATCGGGGAGCCATGCGGGGCTGGCGTAGCCCGCCTCTCAGGCGGTCAGGCCGGCGGGAGTGGCCTGATGGGTGACGGCCGTATTGTCCGCGAGGCGTGGCTTATTGTCAATCAAATGGGCGGTGGTCAGGCGCCGGGAGCTTCCGCGAAATCCAGTGCCAGGACGGTCGCGTGCGAGTCGATCGCAGTCTGCGGGACCGTGATCGTCGCCTCGCCGATCGGGTCGGGGTTGAACTGCGCGTCAAGGATCGCGCACCGCGTCCGGAACCGAAGCTCCTCGCCCGACGACAGCACCCGCGCCGACCGCAGCCGCTTGATGCGGATCCCGCGGACCGTGACGGTGTCGTACGGCCGCAGGAGCAGGTGCACGTAGTAACGGTCGCCGCGCCGCGTGGAGGGCGCGTAGCACTGCCAGGCCTCGAACCCCGGCTGTGTGCCGGTGATGCTTTCGCCGTTGCGCGCCATCCAGGCGCCCACCGCATCGAGCCGCTCGATGGCCTCGGGTTGCAGCGTGCCGTCGCCCGTCGGGCCGACGTTCAGGAGCAGGTTGCCGCCGCGTCCGGCGACCTCGCACAACGTGTGGATGATCGCGCGGGCGGACTTCCACCTCGTGTCACGCGGGTTGTACCCCCAGCTCTCGTTCATCGTCATGCACGCCTCCCAGCGCTCCGCGGGCGGCGTGGCGGGGATGAACTGCTCCGGCGTTGCGTAGTCGCCGGCGCCGGGCAGGCGGTCGTTGATGATGATGCCCGGCTGCAGCTCGCGGATCATCGCCGCGAGCTCGCCTGCGCGCCACTGGTCGGCGCTGCGCTCCCATCCGCCGTCGAACCACATGAGGTCGATCTTCCCGTAGTCCGTGAGCAGCTCGCGCACCTGCGCGAACAGGAACTCGCTGAACCGCCCCCACTGCTCCGCCGACGGGCGGGGCCACGTCCCCGGGTCATAGGGACGATGCTCGTCGCGGAACGGCGGGTAATCCGGGTGGTGCCAGTCGATGAGCGAGAAGTACACGCCGGTGTGCAACCCCTCGGCCCGAAGCGCGTCGAGGAACTCGCGCGCGACATCGCGCCCGAACGGTGTGTTGGCGATGCCGTAGTCCGACTGCCGCGTGTGGTACATGGCGAAGCCGTCGTGGTGCTTGGCGGTGATGACGGCGTAGCGCATGCCGGCTTCGCGCGCGCGCCGGGCAAGGGCCCTCGCGTCCCACGCTCGGGGGTCGAACGTGCGCGCGAGCGCGTGGTAGCCGTCGACGGACAGCGCATCCTCGGCGGGCAACGCGAACATGCCGCCGACAAGCGGCCACGACACCTCGAGACCGCGCTGGCTGCAGTGCGACCAATGGACGAACATGCCGAACCGGGCGTCATCGAACCACGAAGTCATGTGCGGAGGATACGCGCGCGCCGCGTCAGTGTCACCTTTGCGACGGCGACGGCTCCGCGTCTGCCGGCGGCCGGCGCAGCAGCGCGTCCGCTTCTGCCATGAACGCCTCATCGCAAGCGAATGCGGCTTCGACGCCCGGGCTTGCGAAGATGAAGACCACTTCCTTCACCGGCAGGCCCGTCGCCTGGCGCGCGGCCCACGCGTACACGAGCGCCTGGTTGCGGTACGTGGCGGCCCGCGCCGGTGTCTCGCGCTCGCTGATGCCGTCCGTCTTGAAGTCGGCGATGACGATCGCGCCGTCCTCGATCCACATCAGGTCGATTCGGCCCTCGGCGAGGCCGCCGGCGGCGCCCGGCGGCAGGGCGACGGTGAACGGCGCTTCCTGCAGCATCCGCTCGGACGCGAGCGCGCGGCCGGCCGCGGCGCTGCCGAGGGCGCGTTGCGCCGTTGCCGCGATCTCCGCCTCGCGGTCGGCCAGCCCCGTCTCGATCGCGACGGCGCGGGCGATGGCATCGACGTCCGCGGCGGCGCGCAGCTCGATGCGTTCGAGCACGAGGTGCACCGCGCTGCCGAAATCCGCCGCGCGTCCGCGCCGCACGTCGTCGCCGCCGGCGGATTCGCGCTCCCATTCGGGTTTCAGCGCGCTCGCCGTCTGCACCGGGAGCGGACGGTTCGCCGCGGCGATGAGCGCGGCGCGTTCGGTGAGCCAGCGGTCGCGTCCGGCGGCGACGTCCGCGGCCGCGCTGTCATCGGCCGTTGCCGGCGCGCGCAGCCAGACGGGCAGGTCGCCTTCGACCGCTGGCAGGTCGCTTGTGTCGAGCCTGTTCTGCGTGTTGACGAGCGCCCCGCGCATGACGTCGCTGAGCGACGCGTTCGTCCGCGCCCGGCGGCCGGAGGTCTCGACGAACGGCACGATCAGGCGGTCTTTTGCGCGCGTCGCTGCCACGTACAGCTTCCGAAGCTCTTCGGCCTCGCTGTGCAGCCGCTCGCCGGCCTCGGCGTCGCCGAACCCGGCCGAGATGAAACCCTTCTTGCGTTCGCCAAGCTGCACGTACAGCCGGCTGGTCTCTCGGTCGGCGATCACGCGCGTGCGGTCGGGGCGCTCGGTGTCCATGTTGGCGAACGCGACGATCGGGAATTCGAGCCCCTTCGACGCGTGGATGGTGATGATGCGCACGACGTCGTCGGTCTCCTCGCTGATCGGCGCGTCGGTCTCCTCGCTCGTGCGGTCGGTGTTCACCTTGAGCCAGCGCACGAATGCGCGAAGGCCGCCGCCGGTGGCATCGCCGAACGCCCGCGCCTGGTCGATGACCTTCAGCAGGTTCGCCGCGCCCTGCTCGCCCTGTGGCTGCAGCATCGCGAACTCGACGAGACGGGCGGACTCGAGGGCGCCGCGGACGAGCTCGGGCAGCGGCGTGTCATGGCGCCGCGCCGCCAGCTCCCGCAGGACGCGGAGCGACTCAGCCACCGCGCCTTCCGCGCCGGGCGCCACGCGCGGTGCGTCGAACCGGCCGCCGCCGGCGCGGTAGATGAGCAGGTCCTCGTCGGAACAACCGAAGCCGGACGAGCGCAGCGCGGCGATGGTCGCGACGCCGTCGCCGGGGTCATCGATCGCGCGCAGGATGGCGATGAGCTCGCGCACTTCCTGGCGCTGGAAGAACGTGCGTCCGCCCTCGTGCCGGTACGGGACGCCGGCGCGCGCGAAGGCGTCTTCGTAGATCTCGAGCCCCGCGCGCCCGGGGATGATCACGACGACGTCGCCGTAGGTCGCCGGCCGCGCCGCGGTGACGTCTCCCTCGCGCACACGCCACGCGCCGGATTGGACGCTCGCGCGGATCAGCGACGCGAGGACCTCGCCCTCCGCGCGGCGCACGTCGTCGGCGCGCGGACCCGCTGGCGTGGCGCTGATCACATCGACAGCGTCGGGCGCGGTGAAGCGCGGGTGCGCGACGAGCGCTTCGTACGGCGGCTGGACGCCGGGCTGTCCGCGGATCAACGAATCGAACGTCGCGTTGACCCAGCCGATCACGCCGCTGACGCTGCGGAAGTTCTGGGTAATGAGGCGCGGCGCGCCGCCGAACATGTTGCGTTTCACGTCGTCATACATCGCGATGTCCGCGCGTCGGAAGCGGTAGATCGACTGCTTGGGGTCGCCGACGACGAACAGGCTCCCCGGCCGGAGCGCCGCCTGCCGCCAGTCGCCGGTCACGCGGCCTTCGGCGCAGAGGCGCACGATCAGTTCGACCTGCACCGGGTCCGTGTCCTGGAACTCGTCGACGAGGATGTGCCGGTACCGCTGGGCGAAGTACGCGCGCACCTCGTCGTTGCCGCGCAGCAGGTCGCGCGCCCAGACGAGCAGGTCGTGGAAGTCGGCCTTGCCCCCCTCGCGCCGCACGCGCGCGTACCGGTCGACGAAGCCGTGCAGCCAGTCGACGAGCGCGCCGGTCGCCGCCGCGCGCCATTCGCCCACGGCGCCGTCGACGATCTCGCCGAACTTCTTGATATGGCCCTTGACGGCGTCGCAGTCCCGGGCGTTCCGCCAGTTCGCCCGGTTCCCGGTCTTTTTCCCGTCCTGCCTCGGGCGCGAACAGAGCGCGCGCTTGACCGCATCGTCGCGCCCGAGCAGCGGCCGCAGGCTCTCGACGTAGTTGATGATCGCCGGTATCTGCACGTACGCGCCGTCGCTGTCGTCGTTCATCACGGAACTGGTGAAGGGGCGCAGCTCCGTGGCGATCCGTTCGAGGTTCGAGAGCACCGTGCGCGGATCCTGCGTGATGATGCGGTCGCGCGCGAGCGGCAGCATCTCGCGGTAGCCGTTGAGGGCTCGCGCAGCGTCGCGCACGGCCCCGGGCTGGAGCCCGAGGTTCAGCGCATCGAACAGCGCCGGCGGCGGCGCGTCGTTCGCGAGCTCGGCCGCGAGCCATTCGTCGTAGGCCGCTTCGAACGCGAGTTGCGCCGGCAGCTCATCGAGCACCTCGAACCCCGGGTCGAGGCCGGCCTCGAGCGGCCGCTCGCGCAGCATCGATGAGGCGAACGCGTGGATCGTCTCCATGTGCGCCTGGTTGAGCCCGCGCAGCGCCCGCTCGATGCGCTCGCGTTCGGCGTGCCCCGCGGTCTCCCGCGCATCCTCGAGTCCCTGGCGCACGCGCCCCGCGAGCTCCGCCGCCGCTTTCTCGGTGAACGTGATGACCGCGAGGTGCTGCACCTCGGCGTGTCCGCTCGCGAGCATATGCACGATGCGGTCGACCAGCACCGTCGTCTTGCCGGTGCCGGCGCCCGCCTCGACACACATGTTCACGCCGACGTCTTCGCGGATGCGGTCGCGTTCCGCCTGGTCCGCGGGTTCGAAGATCTGCGCCGTCATTGGATCTCCCCGAGCGCGCGGTACGCGGCGCCTGCCGGCGCATCGGACTTGCGCGCCGCGATCTTCGTGATGCGCGCGTCGCAGACGTCCTTGTAGTCGCAGATCCGGCACTTCGCATTGGCGTCGGGGTTCGGCGCAAAGTAGCCGCCGTCGACGCCGGAGGCGATCGTCGCGAGCACCTGCTCGAACCGCGGACGGAGGGCTTCGAAATCGATGCGCGCCCTGGGATGGCGCTTGTAGCCACCGTTGCGCGTCATGAACCAGTACTGCGACTCGCCGGATGCGACCGGCATCCCGAGCAGCTCCGCGGCGGCGAGCAGGTACACCGGCAGCTGGAGCGCCTCGCCGCCCTTCAGCACGCCCTTCGCGCTGTCCGATTTCCCCGTCTTGTAGTCGATGACGCGGAAACGCGTGCGCGCGGCGTCCCAGTCGATGCGGTCGATGCGCCCCTGTACGCGCACCTCGCGGCCGCCGGCGGTGAGGAGGAGCGGCTCGTCCGACGACAGCGGTTCGGCGTCGGTCCCGCCGCGCCCCGGGCCGAAGCGCGCTTCGAACGCGCCAGGGATCAGCCCCGTGTTGGCGATGTCTTCGGCTTCCCTGTCGTACCAGTTCACGAGGTCTTCAAAGATCGACTGGCGGTCGATTTCCCACAGCAGCGGGCGCCCCGTCAGCCCGCGCGCACGGCGGTCCTCGCCGCACTTCTCCGCGATGTCGAGCAGCAGGTCGAGGTGCGCGCTGCGGCGCGTGGCAGAAGGCGGGTCGTCGCGGCCGAGCGCGCGGAGGAACCGCTCGGCGATCTCGTGGATCAGCGACCCGCGTTCGAGGTGGTCGATCCGCTCGATCGACTCGGGCTCCTTGTTGGGGTCGACGCCCAGCGCGTACCGCAGGAAGTACTGGTACGGGCATCTGGCCCACATCTCCAGGCGGCTTGCCGAGACGGCGTCGCCGCGCGCGAACGCGCTGCGCCTGAGCGCCGCATCGAGGGCGCCGGGCGAGCTCATCAGCCCGTCGTACGCCGTGAGCGACGATGACCAGCGACCGTCGCGGGCGCGCATGGCGCGGCCGAACGAGGGCGCGGCGCGGGCGATGGCTTCGAGCGCATGCGGCGCGCCGGTGGAGTTCGCGGCATGGATCAGTCCGCGGTCGTACTCGGCGGGCGACAGCGACGCTTCGATCGGGTCGGATGTGAGCCGCCCGGCGCGGAGGCGCCGGACGGCGCCCGAGGATTCCAGCTCGTCGAGGCGCATGCGGCGCCCTTCTATCGCATCGGCGATGCTGCGGAAGAAGTACGACGGCAGGTGCCTGGCGCTGCGCCCGGCATCGGCGCGCGCGAACGAGACGACGAGGCGCTCCTGCGCCGCCTGCACGCCGGTCCAGAACCCGAGCGTCTCCTCGTCGGGCTCCGTGCGGAGCGGCAGCGCGCCCGCGCCGGTGTCGTTGATCGCGCGCCGCTCGTGTTCGAGGAGCAACGGGTCCGGGCGCGGCGGCGGCGGCCACGCGCGCTCGGCGACGCCGAGCATGTACACCGCCCGGAACCGCAGGTGCCGCAGCGATGACGCGTCGATGACGGCGACGCCGTGGCGCCCGAACAGGCGCACGGGCTCGCCGAGCACGCGCGACGCGTCGCGCGCGTCCAGGTCCTCGCGGACGGCGCGGCAGAATTCGTCGAACGTCACGCGGTCGCGCACGGCCGCCAGCAGCCGCAGGTCGGCGAGCGCGTCGATGATCGGCTCGCAGCCTTCGGCGTAGTCGCGCGCGACCTCGCGCAGGAACGCCAGGTGCTCGTCCCACGTCGCCTCATCCGGATGGCGCGCGATCGCCGCGTGCAGGTCATCGATGAACCGTGCGAGCGTTTCGATGTGTGTCGCCACGCCGGCGAGCCAGGCGAACCGCTCGTCGCGCGCGTCTTCGCGCTTCTTCGCCGCGAGCCGCTGCAAGCCCGCCCGCCACTGGTCGATGCCTTCGATGATGCCGGCGTCGCGCGTGTGCGCTTCCCATTCCGATGGACGCACGCGGTCGTATCGCGCGGTCAACTCGCGCGAGAGGCGCGTCTCCGTGAGGAACTCCATCCCCCGCGCGCGCGGGAACGAGTCGCGCGCCGCGGCGAGCTCGAGGAGCGCGATCACGCGGCGGCCGAGCGGGTGCGCCGACAGCATCCGGCCGTCGTGGATGTACGTATCGATCCCCGCTTCCTTGAAGATCTCCTCCACCAGGGCGCGGTACGGGTCGCGGTTGCGGTAGACGACCGCCATCTCGTGAAATCGCATGCCCTCGCGCGCCCAGCCGAGGCAGGCGCGGGCGGCCTCCCAGACCTCGCGCACCGTGTCCGGCGCGCTGACGAGCGGCACGGGCGCAACGGCGGGCGCTGCCGGCGGCCCGAAGAGGCTGGCCGCGAGCGGCGCCAGCGCGTCGTCTCCGCGCGAGGCCAGGGTCCGCTCGCCGGCGCCGAGCGCGCGCATGCGTTCGCGGAACGGCTCGTGCGCGCCATCGATAGGTAGCCCGGACGAGGGCAGGAACACGGCGACGGGCGATGTGCGCGCAACCTGCTCGATGAGCCGCGCCTGCACTTCCGTGGGCGACCACAGCCCGTAGACGAGCAGCGGCCCGTCGAGTGTGGCCTGCGACGCGGCGTCATACGCATCGGCGACGCCGCTGAACCGCTCGCCGCGGCGGTGCGCGTACTCCGCATACAGGCGCGCCAGTTCCGCGCCCTTCGCCGAACCGGGCATCGCGCGTTCGACCGCGCTCGCGAACGCGGAAGCGCCAAACCCGCCCAGCTCGAGGTCGCGGAACAGGCTCCGCAGCGCGCGCACGAACCCGTCTCGCGTGGCGACGGGGGCGAGGTCGCCGCGCGCGCCGGCGGCCACATCGCGGATGAGCATGCGCTCGACGCCGGGCGTGATGCGCGTGCGCGTATCGCCGCCGCCGCCGCGCGAGAGCGTCAGCGCCAGTTCGTGAGGGCGCACGAACGCCACGTTGAGCAGCGGCACACCGCGCAGCGCGAGCGCCCGCCGAAGGTACGGCCGCAGCAGCACACTGCCGATGAGCACGGTGATGGGCCCGAGCGGATCTTCGCGGCGCGCGCCGGCGACCGACGCGGCGAGCGCATCCTCGAGTTCCGGCAGCGGGCCGAGCGTGAGTGTCAGGGGCGCCATTGAGGCAAGTATAGGCTCGCCTTCGCGACAGGTGCTGTCGCTCCGGCGGAGCGCTTCATCGCTCGCCACCAGCTGTGAGACAATGCGCTGCGGCGCATCGCCGGGGAGGGATTCCATGACCGTCACCCAGAAGCCGGACTTCTTTACGAAGCGGGTGTTCAACCCGCTGCTCAACTTGCTGATGCGGGCCGGCCTGTCGTTTCGCGGCTCGCAAATCCTGACCGTGCGCGGCCGAAAGACCGGCAAGCGATACCGCACGCCCGTGAACCCGCTGTCGTGGAACGGCGACCGCTACCTCGTCGCGCCGCGCGGCACGACGGGATGGGTGCGGAATATCCGCGCGTCCGGCGAGGGCGAACTGCGGCTCGGCCGGCGGAACGAGCGCATCCACGTCGAGGAGGTGCCGGACGGCGCGAAGGTGGCGTTGCTGCGCGAGTACCTGCGTCACTGGCGCTGGGAGACGGGCAAGTTCTTCGGCCTTCCGGCCGACCCGGCGGATGAAGACATCGCCGGCGTCGCGCCGAATCACCCGGTGTTCAGGATCACCGGGGGTTAGCGCGGCGTCCGCGACTCCTGCTGCCAGCGCAACAGCGTGTTCTTCATGCTCTGGTAATGCCGCGGGACGGCGGTCTGCCAGTCGCCGGGGATCATGGCGTACAGCGGCGAGAGCCGGGCGTAGCGCAGGCGGTAGTACAGGATCGAGATCACGTCGTTCTGCACGCTCGTGCCGGAGCTGCCGAGCAACTCGGCCAGCCGGTTGACGATATCCGGCGGCACCTGCCCCTGCGGGTACGTGTTGCCGAGCAGCATGATCGATTCCGCGTCCTCGAGCTGGCCGCCGACGACCCACTGCCGCTTCGCCTCGTCGATGTCGCCGCGGGCGGCGTACCAGCGCCCGATCTCGGTGCGCGCCGGCGCGAAGTCGGGCTGGCGGTTCACCGCGTAGTCCAGGTGGATGAACGCTTCGTCGTCCTTGCCCTGCGCCTCGAGGATCTTCGCCAGCGCCACGCGGATCACCAGGTCGTTCGGGATAGAGACGACGAGGAGCTTGCACCCGTCCTCGGCGGCTTCGATGCCGTCGAGCGATGACGCGGCGTCCTGCCGGTGCGCGTCGGCGAGATACGCGCCGAACGTGCACTGGTTCGCCCCGAGCGACGACTCGGCGAGGATCGCCGTGAAACGCTCCTTTCGCCACGGCGTGGCCCAGTACGTCGAATCGGCGAGGCCCGCGTCCATGGAGATCACCTGCGCGTAGGTGCTGATCGCGTCCTCTTCGTACCCCATGTTCTCGTATACCTCGCCCACCGCGAGCACTGGCGGCACGTGGTGCACCGAGAGGCGCGTGATCTGCGCCTCGCGGGCGGCGTCCTCGTCGCGGCCGGCGAGCTGGTATGCACGCGCCAGGTTCGCCCGCGCGAGCACGCTGCGCGGGTCGAGCTTCGCCGCCTGTTCGAGGTGGACGACCGCGGCGTCGATCAGCGCGCGGTCCGCCTTGCCGCCGCTGTCGTACAGCGTCGCCTGCATCTGCCCGAGCGCCATCTGGTAGACCATCATGCTCGAATCGGCGTTCACCGCATCCTGCATCCGGGCGACGGCGCTGCTATCGCCGCGGTTCCACGCGTCGAGCGCCTTGTAGTAGTCGTAGTGCGCGCGGTCAATCCGCCACCAGGCGATGAACGGCACGAAGATCATCGCCAGCAACGCCGCGCGCGCGGCAAGCGGGCCGTAGCGACGGACCGGCTCCGGGATGCGCAGCCGCGGCTCCCGCGCGGCGGCCGTGGCCGCGCCCTCGCGCTCGCGGTAGTTGCGGACGATGATCGCGCCGACGAGAGCGAGGGCGATCGCCGGTGCTTTCCAGGTGTTGCCCGCGTCGAGCTGGTTGTGCAGCGAGAAGCCGATGAGCGCGCCGGCGCAGGCCACCGCCGTCAGCCGCTGATCGAGCGAACCCTCGCGCCACGTGCGAAACAGCGTGTAGACGATCGCCAGCGCCAACCCGGCAAGCGCCACCAGCCCGATGATGCCGATATCGTCGGCGGCCTGCAGGAAGCCGTTGTGCGCGTGCTGCGTGTGGACGAGGAACTTGCCCTTGTACTGCGGGTAGAGCATGCCGAAGGTGTTCGGCCCGGCGCCAAACAGCGCGTTGTCGCCGAAGATGTCGAAGCCGGCGCGCCATGCGTCTTCGCGCGGGGACAGCGACGAGCGGAACAGCCAGCCGGGCCGCGTCGCCGACGACGACAGGTACGCGAGCGTGCCGCCCGCCGCGAGGACGATGGCGCCGCCCAGCGCGGCGATCGCGGTCGGGCTGATGTCGCGCGGGAGGTAGTTGTCCCACGACGCGCGGAAGCCCTGCTGCTCGCGCTGGTACGCCAGCGACGTCAGCCATGCGACGACGACCGTGAACATCCCGCCGCCCGCGACGCCGATCCAGGCGCCGCGCGACAGCGTCAGGAACACCGCCCAGCCGCCGCAGAACAGGCCGAGCCACCCGAGTCCGCGGTCCCACCGGTCGGGCGCGCGCAAGGCGGCCAGCGCGAAGAACGGGATGATCAGCGTCAGCACCATCGCCAGCACGTTCGGGTGGTCGCTGACGTCGTGGACGCGCGGGACCGTCGGCGGGAAGATGTTTGACCCGCTCAGGCCCTCGACCTCGCGTGCGAAGTCGAGGTAGTTCGCGTAGTCGTTGCCGACGATCCACATCGCGTACGCCGATATCGCGACGCCGACCAGCATCAGTGCGCGGCGCAGCGAGGCCGCCGTGAGGAACGGCGCGTCGGACAGCGCGTAGAACGCGATCAGGGCGCCGCTGAGTTGCAGCGTGGACTCCAGGCTCGCCCGCCAGTTGACCGAGGCGTACGTGGCGAGGGCGTACGCCGCGATCACGCCGAGCACCGCGAAGTCAAACGGCGTGCCGCCGGGCAGCCGGCGCATGGCAGCGAGACAGAGCAGGTAGACGACGGCCAGCCCGGCGAACAGCAGGTGCATGGTCAGCGTGCGTGGGAAGACGTGCAGCGTCAGCTGCGGCATGCCGGTGAAGATGAAGTAGCCAACCCACGAGCCCACGAGCGCCATCGCCGCGTAGCCGCGCGCGTCTGCCCAGGTGATGACGTCGTCGTCGCGCGCCGCGGCCGGACGCGTGCGAGGGATGTCGCTCAACGCCCCACCGCGCGCCGCGCCACCGCGCATTGCCGCATCCGCATGCTCTCGCGTCCCTCCCGGCAGATTCGAAACCGGCGAATTGTATCACGCTGCCCGTCCTTCACCGCCCCGTTATGATTGCCGGATGGAGCAACACGCCTTGCGCGCGCGCGCCTTCTCCGCGCTCGCGTTCGCGCTGGTAACAGCGCTGCTGGTTGCGTCGTGCGGCGGTGGCGACGATTCGGGCGCTGCGCCTACTTCAGCCAACGGCATGCCGGTCATCGAACTGCGCGCGCCGGATGGCGCACTTCGCGTCGAGGTCGCGCGGACGGTGGACGAGCGTGCGCTTGGGCTGAGCAATCGTGACCGGCTCGACGATGGCGCTGGCATGCTGTTCGACCTGGGCGAGACGCGCCGGGCGACGTTCGTGATGCGCGACATGCGCTTTGCGCTCGATATGGTGTGGATCGATGCCGGCCGCCGCGTCGCCGGCGTTACCGCCAATGCGCAGCCCGCCCCGCCCGGCAGCATGGGACCGCCGTACGGGTCTCCCGGCGAGGTCCGCTACGTGCTCGAGGTCACCGCCGGCGTTGCGGGCGAGCTTGGCATCGCCGAAGGCGCGGAACTGGACTTCACGCTGCCGTAGGCCGCCGCTACTCCAAGGGCCGCCCGTGTGCGAAAGTGTCGCCGCATTCCCGGAGGAGGTTCGGCATGACTGACAGGCTGAGTGGCAAGACCGCGCTCGTCACCGGCGCCGGTCTGGGCATCGGGCGGGCGATCGCAGTGCGCTTCGCGGCCGAGGGCGCGAACGTCATGGTGTCCGACATCGACGACCGCGCGGCGCAGTCCGTCGCGGCGGAGATCGGCGCGCGCGCGGCGACCAATCACTGCGACACCGCAGATGAGTCGCAGGTCCAGGCGGCGATCGAGGAGACGAAGGCGCGCTTCGGCGGGATCGACATCATCGTCAACAACGCGGGCATCGGCGGCGGCGCCGACTGGGACCGCACGATCGCGGTCAACCTGAGCGGCGTGTACTACGGCCTGAAGCACGGCGTTGCCGCGCTGCCACGCGGCGGCTCGATCATCAACATGTCGTCGATGCTCGGGCTGATCAGTGTGCCGCTGCCGCCGGCCGATGCCTACACCGCCGCCAAGCACGGCGTCGTCGGCCTCACGCGGCACTTCGCGACGAACGCCGGCGCGCGCGGCATCCGCGTCAACTCGATCAACCCCGGCTGGATCAAGACGGCGATGACCGACCCGTTGATGGCCGCGCCCGAGTTCCATCAGTACATGAACCAGCACTCCGCGCTCGGGCGCATGGGCGAGCCCGAGGAAGTGGCGAGCGTCGCGCTGTTCCTCGCCTCCGACGAGGCGTCGTTTGTCACCGGCGCGACGTTCGTCGTCGATGGCGGCTGGACCGCGCGCTGACGGTGCAGGTTGAGATCTTCGCCGCTGCGCCAGAAGAAGAGGCGACGCTCGCGAACCTGATGCAGCTGTACCTTCACGACTTCACCGACTTCGCCGAGTGGGACGTGGGGAGCGACGGCCGCTTCAGCGCCGACGACCTCCACGGCTGCTGGACCGATCCGCGGCGGCACCCGTACTTCGTCGTCGTCGACGGCAAGCTCGCCGGGTTCGCGATCGTCGATGACGGGAGCGCGGTCAGCGACGCTCCGGATGTCACCGATATGGCGGAGTTCTTCGTCATGCGCCGCTACCGGCGCCGCGGTGTCGGGCGCACGGTGGCGCACCGCCTCTTCGCCCTGCACCCCGGCCGGTGGGAAGTGCGCGAGATGGCCGGCAACCTGGGCGCGCGGGCGTTCTGGCGCGCCGTGATCGGCGAGTTCACGCGTGGCGCGTACACCGAATCGCCCGGCCGCGCCGGCGGCACGATGCAGTCGTTCATGGCGCCCGGCGCATGACGCCATGCTGAGTCCGTACCGCGTCCTTGACCTCAGCGACGAACGCGGCGCGCTCTGCGGCCAGATCCTCGCCGACCTGGGCGCCGATGTGATCAAGGTGGAGCCGCCCGGCGGCTCGCGCGAACGCGCGATGGCGCCGTTCGCCGGCGATGCGCGCGGGCACGACCGCTCGCTCGTGTTCTGGGCCTGCAACCGCGCCAAGCGCGGCATCACGCTCGACATCGATGCGCCGGGTGGTCGCGACGAGCTGCTGCGTCTCGTCGCCACGGCGGACTTCCTCATCGAGTCGCACGCGCCGGGATACCTCGCAACCCGCGGGCTCGGGTACGACGACCTCGCCGCCGCCAACCCGGCGCTGATCTGCGTCTCGATCACGCCGTTCGGGCAGACGGGCCCGAAGGCGCGCTATGCCGCGACCGAGCTGACCGTGCTCGCGGCCGGCGGCCTGATGGCGCTTCAGGGCGACGACGACCGCGCGCCCGTGCGTTGCAGCGTCCCGCAGGGCTGGTCGCACGCGGCGGCAGAGGCGGCAGGCGCGGCGCTGCTCGCGCTGCGTGAGCGCGCCCGGAGCGGCCTCGGGCAGCACGTCGACGTGTCGGCGCAGCAGGCGGTCATGCAGGCGACATTCTCATCGCAGCTGGCGCCGCCGAATGGCGCGCGCCCGGCGACGCGCTATGCCGGCGGCCTGCGCGATGGCCGCCGCATCCAGCGCTACGTGTGGGATGCGAAGGACGGGCACGTCTCGATCACGTTTCTCTTCGGCACGGCGATCGGGCCGATGACGCGCCGGCTCATGGACTACGTGCACGACGAGGGGTTCTGCGATGAGGCGACGCGCGACAAGGACTGGGTGAACTACTCCGCGCTCCTCCGTTCGGGCGAGGAGACGCTCGAGGAGTACGAGCGTGTGAAGGCGTGCGTCAACGCGATGACGCGCACGAAGACGAAAGCCGAGCTCTTCGCGGCGGCGCGCGAACGCAACCTGCTCATCGCGCCGGCCGAGGGCGCCGATGAGGTGTGCGCGAGCGACCAGCTCGAGGCGCGCGACTACTGGCGCGGCGTCGCGCATGGCGGCATCGAGGGGCCGGTGCGCTACCCTGGCCCGTTCGCGCGCTTCAGCGCCACGCCGATCATCTACCGCCGGCCGCCGCCATCACCCGGCGAGCACAACGCGGAGGTGCGCGCCGAGCGCCGGCCGCCGCCGCCGCGCGGGCGCACGGCGCCCGATGCGCTGCCGCTCGCGGGCCTGAAGGTGCTGGACTTCATGTGGGTGATGGCCGGACCGGCCGCCACCCGCGTGCTCGCCGACTACGGCGCAACCGTCGTGCACGTCGAAACGGCGCGGCGCATCGACACCGCGCGCACGCTCGCGCCGATGATGCGCGGCGAGCCGAGTCCCGAGAAGAGCGGGCTGTACCAGAACATCAACGCGGGCAAGCTCGGCGTGGCGCTCGATATGAGCACGGACGCCGGGCGCGAGGTCGCGCGTGACCTCGTGCGCTGGGCCGACGCCATCACCGAGTCGTACTCGCCGCGCGCGATGCGCCGGTGGGGGCTCGACTACGAGAACGTGCGCGCGCTCAACCCGCGCGCCGTCATGCTCAGCAGCTGCCTGATGGGTCAGACCGGGCCCCTCGCGGACTTCGCGGGGTTTGGCAACCTGGCGGCGGCGCTCTCCGGCTTCTACAAGCTCGTCGGCTGGCCCGACCGCGCTCCGGCCGGGCCGTTCGGCGCGTACACCGATACCGTCGCGCCGCGCTTCACCGTGGCCGCGCTGCTCGCGGCGCTCGACCACCGCGACCGCACCGGCGAAGGGCAGTACATCGACCAGTCGCAGGTCGAGTCGGCGCTGCATTTCCTGTCGCCCGCGTTGCTCGACTACACCGTGAACGGCCGCGTAGAGACGCGCGCCGGCAACAGGGACCCGAACATGGCGCCGCACGGCGTGTATCCATGCGCCGGAGACGACACGTGGATCGCCATCGCCGTTACCGGTGGCGCCACATGGCGCGCGCTGTGCGAGGCGATCGGCCGCCGGGACGCGGCCAGCGAACAGCGATACGCGACGCTCGCCGGGCGGCTCGCCGCGCACGATGAGATCGACGTGATGATCGAGGCGTGGACGAGCGGGCAGGAGCGCTACGCCGCGGAGCGCGCGCTGCAGGCAGCCGGCGTCGCATCGAGCGTGGTGCAGAACGGCCGGGAGATGTGGGAGGACGAGCACCTGCGCGCGCGCGGCGCGTTCGTGCAGGCGCCGCACCACCTGCACGGCAGCGTGACGGTCGAGGGACCGCGCGCCCGGCTGTCCCGCACGCCCGGCGCCGTCCGCGCGGGCGCGCCGACGATGGGCGAGCACACGCTGCACGTGTTGCGCGACTTCCTCGGCTATGCGCCGGACCGGATCGAGGAGCTGGCGCTGGCCGGCGTGCTCGAATGACCGCACGGGCGGTCTGGTACGATCGCTCCACCATGTCACGCACGCTTGCTGCCGGGCTGATCCTGCTCGCCGCGCTGCTCGCCGCGTGCAACGGCGATGGCGACGGCGCGCCGCCCACCCCGACGCCGGAGCCGACCATCGACGCGGCGCAGGCCGGGCGCCTGCTGGATTCGATGGTGCTGCGCCAGGACGACATCGGCGCGGAGTACGAACGCGCCCTCGACCGCACGACGACGAACGAACAAGCGGCGCTGCTGCGACCGGATACCGCGAACGCGCGGCAGCAGTTCCAGGCGTGGGGACGCGTGCTCGGCCGCGATGTGCAGTACAACGCGCCGGCATCGGCCGAGCTGCTGTTCCAGAACAAGACGGCGCGGCTGAACAACTCGGCCACGCTCTACACGACGGCGGACGGCGCGTCAGCATCGCTCGCGTTCGTGCGCGCCTTGCCCGAGGAAGCCGTCGCGGCGTTCATTCAGCAGCCGGGCGAAGGCGGCGGCACGCTGAGCGAGACGCGCGTGGAGAAGGACATCGCCTTCAGCGCCGTGGGCGACGAGTCCTTCGCCTGGCGGATCACCGGCAAGTTCACCTTTCCGGACGGGTTCACCGTGAACTACGTCGCCGACGCGCTGTTCCTGCGCGTGGACCGCGTGGCGGGCAGCGTGATCACGATCGCGCTGGGGCAGCCGCCGGACCGCGCGCAGCTCGAAGCGCTTGCCGGGACGTTCGTCGAGAACGTGCGGGCGGCGCGATGATCGTCGACGCGCACACGCACGTCTTCCCGCCGGCCGTGCGCGACCGGCGCGAGGCGCTGCTGGCGAGCGAGCCGTCGTTTGCCGCGCTGTATTCCCGGCCGGAGGCGAAGCTGGCGACCGCCGGCGAAGTGCTGGCGTCGATGGACCAGGCGGGCGTCGACCGCAGCGTCATCTGCAACTTCGCGTGGGACGACGCCGGCCTGATCGACGAGACGAACGAGTACATCCTCGCGGCGGCGGCGAAGTCCGGCGGGCGGCTGTTGCCGTTCGTATCGCTGTCGCTCACCGGCGCGTCGCGCCACGGCGGCGTCGACGCCGAGGAAGCGGTCGGTCGCCGCGCCGAGGATCCTCGGACGGTTGTGCGCGGCCTGGCGGCCGCCGGCGCGCGTGGCATCGGCGAGCTGCGGCCGGTGTCGAGCGGCTACAACCTCGCCGACAGCGACGAGGCGGACCTGCTGTCATGGGCGGCCGCGGCGTACGACCTTGCGCTGCTCTTTCATGTGAGCGAGCCGGTCGGCCACGCGTACGCCGGCAAGCAGGGACTGCCGATCGAGCAGTTGTACGCGTTCGCGCAGCAGGCCGCCGGCGCCACGATCATCGCCGCGCACTGGGGCGGCGGGTTGCCGTTCTACGCGCTCATGCCCGAAGTGCGCGAGGCGCTCTCCAACACGTGGTTCGATACCGCGGCGAGCCACCTGCTGTACGACGCCGCGATCTATCGCCACGCCGTGGATATCGTCGGCGCCGGGAAGATCCTCTGGGCGAGCGACTTTCCGCTGACGGCGCAGGACGCGGCGCTGCGCCGGCTGCGCGAGGCGGGCCTGCACGACGACGAGTTCACGGCGATCGCCGGCGGCAACGCGGCCGCGCTGTTCGGACTGTGACGCCGCACGACGGACGCTCGCTCCGCCTCTTCATCGCCGCGGAGCTGCCCGATGCGACGCGCGCCGCGCTCGCCGCGGCGATCGACGCGCTGCGTCGCTTCGATCGCGAGCGCGTCGTGCGCTGGGTGCGCCCCGAAGGCATCCACGTGACGTTGAAGTTCCTCGGCAGCGTGCCGCCGGCGCGCGTCGACGAGATCCGCGATGCGCTTGCCCGCGCCGCCGATGGCGCCGCGCCGTTCTCGCTGCGACCGGAGGGCGTCGGGTCGTTCGGCGGCCGGCGCAACCTGCGCGTCGTCTGGGCCGGCGTAGGCGGCGATCGCGACGCGCTCGGGGCGCTCGAGGCGCGCGTCCAATCATCGATCGCCGCGCTCGGCTTTCCGCCGGAGCAGCGCCCGTTCAACCCGCACCTCACGCTCGGCCGTGTGCGCGATGACGCGCCGCAGGAGGCGCGCGGGGTCCTCCACGACGCGCTCGCGCGGTTCGATGCGCCGCCGTTCGCCCCGTTCGACGTGGCGCACGTGAGCCTCATGCGGTCGACGCTTGCGCCCGGCGGCGCCGTGTACGATGCCATCGCCACGTTTCCGCTCGCTGCCGGATAACCCGCGCCGCTCCGGGCGGCGCATCGATCCAGCACGCATCGATCGCTACGATCTCCGGTACGCAGGGGAAGCCTCGGAGCAGAGAGGAAGCCAGATGACGGCGACGCGACGGACGCTATGCTTGCTGGTTGCGGTTGCGGCGCTGATGCCGGTGGCGGCATGCGGCGGGTCCGATGCGCGCGCGCCCGTGCCGGCGACGCCGCTCGATCGCCTCATCGCCGCGTACGGTGATGCGGATGTCGATCCGTCGCCCGGCGCATGGGCGGCGCTGGTCGCGGACCCGCAGCATGGCAGCCAACCCGTGGTGGTGCTCGAGTTCGTCCGCCTGCGCGACGGCGACGGCGCCCGGAGCGCCTACGACGCATGGCTCGCGGCGCTGGCGCCTTCGGTTGCCGCGGCGGGAGGCGAGATACTGAGCGTGAACGACACGCTCATGCCCGGCCTGGAGGCGCCCGCCGGCTACGACGGCGGCGTTTCGTGGATCGGCGCATTCCCCTCCATCGATGCATACGTTACGGCGATGCTCGACGAGCGCGCGACCGACGCCGCCGCGCGGCGCCGCGATGCGGTCGCCGAGGCGCAGGTGCTCGTCGGCCCGGACCTGCTGCCGGACCAGATCAAGCAGCTTCCTCCGCAGGGGCCGGCGTCGGACTACCCCAGCGATCACGTGACGGGGCGCACCGCCGACGCCATCGTGGCCGACCTGCTGGCTATCTACCCGTCAGGCGGCGCTGATCCGACCGAGGCGACGCTCCGGGCGATGATCGGCTACGACGGCTTCGCCCGCCAGCGCGTCCACTTCATCAACCTCTACCGGTTCAACGAAGCGCCGGAGGGTGGGCGCGGCGCGCTCGGCGAGTACAACGCCGCGGCGTTCCCGACCGTGCTGGCGCACGGTGGCCGGCCGAAGGCGCTTGTCGACGTGACGCATCATCTCGCCGGGCCGGTGCAATGGGACCGGTTCATTTTCGTCGCCTGGCCGAGCCTCGCCGTCTTCACGGACGTAAGGCTCGACCCGAAGTACGTAGAGGCACAGAAGGACCGCGTGGCTTCTGGCGCGGAGTACGGCAACCTCATCACCATTGCCCGCGCGGATGAAGGAGCAGGCCAATGACCACGCAACGGAGGGTGGCCGTCGTCACGGGCGCGAGCAGCGGCATCGGCGCGGCGACGGCGGCGCGGCTCGCCGCCGAGGGGTTCGACGTGATCGCCGGGGCGCGACGCATCGATCGCCTGCGAGACGTGGTCGCACCGTTCGGCGGCCGCGCCGTCGCGCTCGATGTGCGCGATCGCGCCAGCGTCGAGGCGTTCGCTGCGCAGGTGGAGCGCTGCGACGTGCTCGTGAACAACGCCGGCGGCGCGTACGGACTGGAGCCCGTCGCGGGGGCCGACGATGAGCACTGGCGCACGATGTGGGAGACGAACGTGCTCGGGCTGATGTTCGTGACGCGCGCGCTGCTGCCCCTGCTCGAGGGATCGGGTGGCGGGCACATCGTGAACATTGGTTCGATCGCGGCGTTCGAGGCCTACGCCGGCGGAGCGGGGTACACGTCGGTGAAGCACGGCGTGCGCGCGATCACGAGGACGCTTCGGCTGGAGCTGCTCGGCAAGCGCATCCGCGTGACGGAGATCGATCCGGGCCTGGTCGAGACCGAGTTCAGCGTCGTGCGGCTCGGCAGCGAGGAGCGCGCCGCGAAGGTGTACGAGGGGATGACGCCGCTGACGGGCGGCGACATCGCCGATTGCGTGGCGTGGGCGGTGACGCGGCCGTGGCACGTGAACATCGATGAGATGGTGGTGCGCCCCGTCGCCCAGGCGACCGCCCGCGATGTCGCACGAGGCGCCGGGCTGTAGCGCGGCCGCTTGTCCCCCGCCTCCCGCGGTGGCACGATACGCGCGGCGGGCGAGCGAGGGAGAACCGCATGACCACGGGCACAGACACCAACGCCGCGCCGGCGCCGCGCCTGCCGTTCCCGCTCCAGGCCGATGAGCGCGTGCTCGCGCTCGTGCGCCGCCACTGGATCCACCTTTGGCCGCGGATCACCTTCTACGCGATCATCGCGGTTGTCCCGCTGGCGCTCGTGGGGTGGTTCTTCCGCGACACCGGCATCGCCTGGATCGTCGCGCTGGTGTGGGCGGCGTTCTGGGCGGTGCGCGCGCTGCTGGCGTGGTACCAGTTTCATCACGACATCTGGGTCGTGACCAACCAGCGCATCGTCGACTCGATCCGCACGACGCCGTTCAGCCTGAAAATCTCGACGGCCGACCTCGTGAACATCCAGGACATGTCGATCGATCGCTCGGGCATCGTCCGGACGGTGCTCGACTTCGGCGACATCATCTGCCAGACGGCGGCCGATAACCAGCAGTTCCGGCTGAGCGGCATCGCCGACCCGCGGGCGATCCAGGCGCTGGTCGACCGCGAGCGCGACCGCGAGCGCACGCGCGGGCGGTAGCCGGCGCTATCGCTGGCGCACGGCGGCGAAGCGCGTGATCCGCGGCGGTGTCGCCGTCACGCTTCGCGCTTGTGGATGAACCGCAGCCGCACGAGGTCGCGCGCGATCTGCCAGGCTTGCGACGGCCGCACCCGCAGCCGTGACCCTTCGACGTGTTGCCAGCGCACGGGCACCGACTCGATGCGGTACCCCAGCTGCCGCGCGACGTACAGCACCTCCGCGTCGAAGATCCAGCCGGCGAGTCGCTGCCGCGCGAAGATGCGCTGCGCCGCGTCGCGCGTGAACCCCTTCATCGGGCACTGCGTGTCGCCGATGTCCGGCAGCACGCGCATGGTCATGCGCATCATCGTGAACGCGCGGCCAACGATGCGGCGCTGCGCGGGCTGACTCGCCCGCATGTCGGACCCGTCGTGCTGGATGCGCGTGCCGATGACGACCGGCGCGCCCGCCTCCAGCCGTTCGAGGAGGCGCAGCGATTCCTCGGGAGGCGTCGCCAGGTCGGCGTCCATGAAGAACACGCAGTCGCCCGCCGCGGCGAGGCAGCCGGTGCGGATCGCCGCGCCCTTGCCCTGGTTGCGCTCGTGGCGCAGCAGCCGCAGTTCCACGTTCGCCGGCAGCGCCGCCATCCGCCCTTCGACGATCTGCGGCGTGGCGTCGCTGCTGCCGTCGTCGGCGACCACGATCTCGCTCGCGAACGGCTGCGCGCCGAGGAACGCGATCACGCGGTCGAGGCTGGCGGGCAGGCGGTCCTCCTCGTTGTACGCCGGCATGACGAAGGACACCCGCGGCGCCATCAGCGTTCGCTCCTCGTGGCCGGAGTGGCGAGCATCACGGCGCGTCCACGTCCGCTTCCTCCGCCGCGTCGCCGTCCTCGCGGTAGCGGCGCACGACCTCGGGCGCGACGAGCGGCTTGCCGGTCATCGTCGCGATCGCCTGCGCGAGCTCGCGCACGTCGGCCAGCCCCTCGCGCAGCAGCGCGCGCGGCACGACGGTGTCGCCCACGCTCAGCCGCTTGCCGCTTTCCTTCACGAGCACCACCTCGAGCTGCGCCACGTCCTCGAGTTCGCCGCGGCGCCGTTCCCGCAGCCGGTCCTCGATGCGGATGTGGTCGATCTTCCAGAACGGCACGAGCTCAGTCGTGCCCACGCCCATGCCCAGGAATCCTTGCTGCCACAGCCCCGACTGCTTGTGCCGGTCAAACACCACGTTGGCTCCCCCCACCGCGTACACGAACCCGATGCCCGCGAGCGGCATGCTGATCACCGAGACGAGCAGCAGCAGCACGACGACCGCGAACGGCAGCGCATCGAGCCAGAGGAGTATCGACACGAAGCAGGCGATGCCCAAGAGCAGCCCGAACAACGGGAAGAGCGCGGCGGCAAGCGCCGGGCGCACGTTCACGCGGTCCGGCTCAATGAACGCGACGCGGCGGTTCAGGTAGATGATCCGCCTCGCCGGCTTCGGCGGGGGTGCTGCAGCCATCGCGCGAAGTATATGTGCGGGGGCGGCGCAGGTGCCCGCACCCACGCGGGCGGCGGTGCGTGCCCCGTCCGGTGACCCCTTGCGTCACTCGCCGAGGATGGCGACGTCGACCTCGCGCGTGCGCGGCTCATACAGCTCGACGAGGTACACGTGCTGCCACGTGCCGACATCGACGCGCCCCGCTCGCACGGGCACCCACGTCGACTCGCCGAACAGCATCGCCGTCGCCAGGTGGGCGACCGCGTTCTCCGGCCCTTCCTCGATGTGGCGGTAGCGCGTCGATGTGGGGAACGTCGCGTAGACCGCGTCGCGCATGTCCTCGTGCAGCCGCGGGTCGGGCTCGTTGCACGTGATCGCCGCCGTCGTGTGCCGCGACCGCACGAGCGCGATGCCCTCGCGAACGCCGGAGCGTGCCACCGCCTCGCCGATCGCCTGCGTGATCTCGACGAACTCGCCGATGCCGCTTGTGCGCACGCGCAGCCGTTCGAGCTTCACTTGCATGGCAGGAGTATAGGCGCGCGCTACTCGCGCCGGCGGAGTTGCGGAAAGAGGATCACCTCGCGGATCGTCGTCTGCCCCGTCAGGATCATGACGATGCGGTCGATCCCCATGCCGAAGCCGCCGGTCGGCGGCATGCCGTGCTCGATCGCCAGCAGGAAGTCCTCGTCGAGCATCTCCACGTCCTCCAGCCCGGCGGCCTGCATGCGCGCCTGCTGCTCGAAGCGCTCGCGCTGGTCGACGGGGTCGTTGAGCTCGCTGTACGCGTTGCCCACCTCGAACCCGGCGATGAACGGCTCGAAGCGTTCGACGAGGCCCGGCGCATCGGGCTTGCTCTTGGCGAGCGGCGAAATCTCCTTCGGGTAGTCGAGCAGGAACGTCGGCTGGATCAGGTGCGGCTCGACGTAGTGCGACACCGCCTCATCGAGCAGCTTGCCCCACGACCAGCCCGGGTCGACCTCGAGCTTGCGCCGCTGGATCTCTTCGAGCAGCTTCTCGCGCGTGCGGTACTCCTCGAAGTCGATGCCGGCGTGCTCGATCAGCGCCTCGCGCATGGTGATACGGCGCCACGGCGGCGACAGGTCGATCTCGTGCTCGCCGTAGCGCACCACGGTCCTGCCGAGCACCTCCTGCGCCACGTTCGCGACGATGCTCTCGTAGCGGCGGGCGATGTCGTGGTAGTCGGCATACGCCTCGTACGCCTCCATCATCGTGAATTCGGGGTTGTGTTTCTTCGACACGCCCTCGTTCCGGAAGATGCGTCCGATCTCGTACACGCGGTCGTAGCCGCCGACGATCAGCCGCTTGAGGTGCAGTTCGAGCGAGATGCGCAGGTAGAACTCCTGGTCGAGCGCGCGGTGGTGCGTGATGAACGGCGTCGCGGCGGCGCCGCCGGCCTCCGGCTGTAGCACCGGCGTCTCCACCTCGATGTACCCGTGCCCGTCCATGTACCGCCGGATCGCCGCGATCACCTCGGCGCGCGTGCGGAAGATGTCGCGGACCTCTGCGTTGCCGAGCAGGTCGAGGTAGCGCTGGCGGTAGCGCGTCTCCGTGTCTTCGAGCCCATGCCACTTCTCGGGCGGCGGGCGCAGCGCCTTCGCGATGAGCGCGACCGCGCGCACGTCGACCGTGACCTCGCCGGTGCGCGTGCGCATGAGCGGGCCTTCGGCCGCCGCGAAGTCGCCCAGGTCGAAGTCGGCGAGCGCGGCCCACGCGTCCGCGCCGACCGTGTCGCGCTTGATGTAGCACTGGATGCGGCCATCGCCGTCGCGCAGGTCAAGGAACGCCGCCTTGCCCATATCGCGCATGGCGGTGACCCGCCCGGTGACGGCGACCGCCGGCGCCTCGCCCGGCGCGCCGTCCTGCTCCCATGCCTCGAACGCGGCGGCGGCGGCGGCGCTGCTGTGGGTGCGCCGGACGCGCGGCGGATAGGGGTCGGCGCCGCTCGCACGGATGCGCGCGAGCTTCTCGCGCCGCTGCTGGATCAGCTCATCTTCGCCCGGCATGGCCGTACTGTATCGCCTCGCGCGCGCTCGGCGGAGGCGCGCCAGCCGGCTACGCGCCGCCGGCGATCGCCATCGTCAGCAGCAGTACCGTGTCCCGCGAGGCGCGCAGGTCGTGCTGCACGCCCGGCGCGAGCGACACGAGCGTGCCGGCGGCGAGCACGACTTCCCGGTCGCCGGCCGTGAGCCGGGCGCGGCCGCTGAGCGCGTGCACCGTCAGTTCGCCCTCGACGAGGTGCTTCTGCAGTTCACCGCCTGCCTTCAGGGCGCTGAGCGTCACGCGCAGGTCGCCCTGTTTCACGAGCGTCTTCGCCGCGCGGCGCGCCGCCGAGGATGCCGCCTTTTCGAGCAGCGCCGCCGACTCGCGCTTCAGGTCGAGCGCGAGCACCGTCCCGGCGATCGTGTGCGTCTGAAGATACGTGTGCTTCTGTGCGGGCATGTCGCTCTCCTTGCTATCGGTGCGCATCCAGCATCGCCCATGCATGTGATCGTGGCAAACGGACGGCCTGCCCGAACCGGGGCGAATCGCGCTCAGGCACGGGTATGGCGCATTAGCGAAGAGTATTGTTCTATAATCGGTGGCTGCCGCAGGTTTCTGCCCGCGGCTTCCCCATCCCGCGGATGCGGGGCAACGCGTGCGGCGTCGGCCGCGCGCGGTTACAGACAGTAAGGAGCCCCCATGCTGAACGGCGCGATCAACGGCAAGATGCTCAACGTCCGGCTCAACGCCGGCACGGTCGAGGTCGAGCAGGTCCCCGAGGAGTTGTACCGCAAGTATCTCGGCGGCTATGGCATCGGCGCGCGCCTGATGTTCGACCGCATCCCGGCGGGCGCCGACCCGCTCGGCCCGGACAACATCCTCGGCCTGTTCCCCGGGCTGCTCACCGGCACGCCGCTCTTCGGCATCCGCTACCAGGCCGTCGGCAAGTCGCCGAAGACGGGCGGCTGGGGCGACGCCAACGCCGGCGGTGACTTCGGCCCGTTCCTCAAGAACGCCGGCTGGGACGGCATCATGCTCTACGAGAAGTCCCCGAAGCCGGTGTACCTCTATATAGAGGATGAGAAGGCAGAGATCCGCGACGCCGCCGACCTGTGGGGCATGCAGGCGATCGATGTCGAGGCAAAGCTCAAGGAACGACACGGCAAGAAAGCCAGCGTCGCCTGCATCGGCCCGGCCGGCGAGAAGCTCTCGTTCATGGCCGGCATCTGCAACGAGCGCGGGCGGCTCGCCGCGCGCAGCGGCCTCGGCGCGGTGATGGGCTCGAAGAACGTGAAGGCCGTCGTCGTCAACGCGTCGAAGAGCATCATCGGCTCGAGCCCGGAGATCATGAAACAGGTGCGGGCGTCGCTCGACGGCTTCGCCAAGCCGCTCGCGAACTTCTTCCGCACCTACGGCACGACCGGCATCACCAACACCTCTGCCATGTCGGGCGATGCGCCGGTGAAGAACTGGGGCGGCGTCGGCATGGTCGACTTCCCGCAGGGCATGCAGCTCTCCGGCGACAACTTCAACCGCCGCATGGAAAAGAAGTACGCGTGCTGGCACTGCCCCGTCGCCTGCGGCGGCGAGTCGCACGCCTGGGACGACCAGGAGAACCAGGCGAAGATCCGCATCGCGAAGCGCGAGACGCAGATCAACGAGCTCAAGTCCACGCTCGCGTCGGCCGCCGATGACCAGAAGCAGGGCATCGAGGCGCAGATCGCGAAGCTCACGAACGACAACAAGGTCGACGGCGAGATCAAGGACGACCCCCGCTTCCCCTACCCGAAGCACACCCACCGCGCCGAGTACGAGGCCACGACCGCCTTCGGCACGATGATGGTCGCCGCCGACATCAACGCGCTGCAGTACGCCAACCACCTGTGCAACCAGTACGGGCTCGATGTCATCTCCGCCGGCTCGACCATCGCCTTCGCGATGGAATGCTTCGAGCACGGCCTGATCACGAAGGAAGACACCGACGGCATCGACCTGCGCTGGGGCAACAGCGACGCCATCATCGCCGCGCTGCACAAGCTCGGCACGAAGGACGGCGCCTTCGGCGAGCTCTTTGGCGATGGCGTGCGTCCCGCCGCGCAGAAGCTCGGCCCGAAGTCGCTCGAGTTCGCGATGGAGGTTGGCGGCGAAGAGCTGCCGATGCACGACCCGAAGCTGCAGCCGGAGTACTTCACCACCTACAAGCTCGACCCCACGCCGGCTCGCCACACGCAGTACGAGGGCGCGACGCGGCCGGGCTGGAACCTGCCGCCGGGCGTGCAGGACCGGTCGGTCGCCGCGGGCCGCGGCGGCCACCACAAGGGCCGCTCCGAGTACATGCACGTCGTCAACGCCGCCGGCATGTGCATGTTCGTCATGATGGCCGCGCCGAACGACCGCATCGCCGAGTGGATCAACACCGAGACCGGCTGGGACACCTCGCTCGACGAGATGAAGGAAGTCGGCGAGCGCATCGCCAACCTGCGCATGGCATTCAACGTGCGCGAGGGCGACCTCGTGACGAAGCGGCGCGTGCCGGGGCGGCTGTGGGGCGCGGAGGCGCTGCAGGCCGGCCCGCACAAGGACGTCACGCTCGACATCAATACACTCGAGCAGGAGTTCCTCGCCGCATGCGACTGGGACGCCGACACCGCCGTGCCAAGCAAGCGCAAGCTCGAATCCCTCGGCCTGTCCGATGTCGCGGAGAAGATCGGCGCGAAGTAGCGCGCGCCCCAGCTCCGCCGCGATCGAGAGGCGTCCGCCTGGCGGACGCCTCTCGTGTTGTGCGCCATGCGCGGCGCGGCGGCACGGCCAATTCCTGCGCACATCGCGCGAATCTGCGGATCGCATGCGGCTGTCACGGGTTTGCAACGTCGCATGGCGCCGGTCACATGGGCCGCGCCCGCGGGCTGCGTGATCCTGCACGCGGAGGTGCTACCGAATGACCACGTACCACGACCCGCTCAGCCGCCGCCGGTTCCTGGGATTCGCCGGAGCGGCCGCGCTCGCCGCCACCGCCGTCGCATGCTCGGACGACAACAGCCAGCCCAACGCCGCCGGCGCCGCGGGCGCGGCCAGCGCCGGCGACAGCCACGCCGCCACGGGCGCGGCGCCGGCCAGCGGCCGGCCCCAGCCCACCGGCGAACTGGCGGCGATCTACGACGCCGCGCTGCCGCCGGTGCACACCGGACCGCTCGTCACCGAGGCGGTCGACGCGCAGGTCGAGGTCGCCGGCGGCATCAAGCTCAACGCGTGGTCATACGACGGCGCGGTGCCCGGCCGTGTCGTCCACCTGCGCCAGGGCGATGGCGTCGACTTCACGTTCCGCAACAGCGGCTCGATGGGCCACTCCATCGACTTCCACGCGGCGCAGACCCCGGCCGACGTGAACTACCGGACGATCGCCCCCGGCCGGGAGCTGAAGTTCACGTGGACGGCGAACTTTCCCGGCGTGTTCATGTACCACTGCGGCACGGGCCCGGTGATCGAGCACCTCGCCAACGGCATGTACGGCGCCGTCGTCGTCGACCCCGCCGAAGGGGTCGCGCCGGCGCGCGAATACGTGCTCGTGCAGAGCGAGTTCTACCTCAAGGACGCCGGCGACGGCGCGTGGACGTTCGACATGGAGCGCGCCGCCGCCGTGCAGCCCGACGTCGTGGCGTTCAACGGCGCGGCCCGCCAGTACGAGCAGCAGCCGCTCGCCGCCGCGCCCGGCGAGCTCGTCCGCCTGTACGTCGTCAACGCCGGGCCGACGCTGTTCTCCGCGTTCCACGTCATCGGCGCGATGTTCGACGCCGTCTACGCCGACGGCAATCCACGGAACGCCATGCGCGGCGTGTCGACGTGGACCATCCCGCCGGGCGGCGGCGCCACCTTCGAGATGACCTTCCCGG
>JAJTXQ010000048.1 GCA_021462855.1 Dehalococcoidia bacterium
GTCGAGCCAGAAGAACTGCTCGTCGGATCCGTCCTCCCGCAGGTCGCACTCACGCAGCAGGCGGTTGTCGTCGTCGCGGACGAGCAGCGGCAGGTCGGTCTGGTCCTTCACGAACGCCTCGTTGACCAGGCCCTCCTCGACGACGGTCGCGGCCATGCCGAGGGCAAACGCGGCGTCGGTGCCCGGCTTCACGGCGACGTAGTAGTCGGCGTGCATCGCCGACGGGGAGTAGTCGGGCGCCACGGTCACGACCGTCGCGCCGCGGTACCGCGCTTCGGTGATGTAGTGCTGGTGCGGGATGCGCGTGAACGCCGGGTTGGAGAACCAGATGAAGAAGACATCGGCGTGGAACCAGTCGTCGATGCTGCTCACCGGGTCGAACTTGCCGTAGGTGAGGTAGTGGCCCGGCGAGAAGTCGTTCATCTCCGCGTTGAGGTCGGTGGTGATGCCGCCGATGATGCTGAAGAAGCGCGTGCGGCCGGTGACGCCCCACGTGCTCATATTGCAGCCGGAAAGCGCGATCATCGACTCTGGCCCGACTTCCTCGATGGCGTCGATGATCCCGTCGGCGATCTCGTCGCAGGCTTGCTCCCACGACACCTGCTCCCAGACGCCGCTGCCGCGCGCGCCGACACGCTTCAGCGGGTGTCGCACGCGCTCGCCGCCGGTGAGGGTGCGGCTCCACTGCGCGCCCTTCTGGCAGCCCATGGGGTTCATGTCCGGGACGCCTTCCTCGATCACGGGGAGGGTTCCGGCCTGCTCCTCGAAGACGATCTTCTCGTCGCGGACATACACGCGGTACGGGCAGTTGCCCGGGTAGCAGTCGATGCAGTGGCTGCCCCAGGAGACGCGGTCGAACTTGAACCGGTCGCGGTACTGGGCTTCGGTCTCGTCGCTGCCGGCGCGCGGCGGACGGACACGGTGCGTGGGCGTCACCATGTAGGGCCTCCGTTGCGGAGGCCGGGGGTCAGGAGCGATCCTGAGGCATGCGCGGAAGTCGTGCAAGGGCCGGTTGCGCCCAGCAGCAGGCCGAATGGCCCGCGCCCGCGCGCCCGCCGGCGAACGGGCGATGACGTTCGGCACTTCCGGAATTAGCACCGGCTACCGCACAGTGGGAGGACCATGACCACGACGCCGATCATCCGGTTCATCGGCCGCTCGGGTTCGGGCAAGACGACGCTGCTGGCCAGCGTCGTCGGCGCTCTGGTGGAGCGCGGTCTGCGCGTTGCGGTGTTCAAGCACGCCCATCACCGCGTGGACCTTGACCGCAAGGGCAAGGACTCGTTCCGATTCGCGGAAGCGGGCGCGGCCTATGTGGCGGTGCTGTCGCCGGAAAAACTCGCCGCGTTCAAGGCGATCGACGCCGCCGAGCCGACGCTCGAGCAACTGGTCGACCGCATGCCGGAGCGCGTCGACATCGTGCTCGCCGAGGGGTTTCACGCTTCTTCCGCGCCGTACTTCCTGCTGCTCGACCCGCGCTCGCGAGCTGACGACCGCTGGATGGAGGGCGAGTTCCTCGGCGCGATCAGCGCCGACGACAACGAGCGGCACATGCTGCACCGCTCCGACCCGGGCGCGGTGGCGCTCTGCATCGTGCAGTGGCTGGAGGCGCGGGCGCCGGAAAGCGAGCTCGACCGTTTGCTCGAGGAGGCGAAGGCGTTCCACGGGCACGTCTGCCCGGGACAGCTGCTGGGCGTGCGCCTGGCGGTGGTTGGCTGCCGCGCGGTCGGTCTCCCGGAGCCGCGCGGCTCAAAGAAGCTCATCGCCTGGGTGGAGATCGACCGTTGCGGCGCCGATGCCATCCAGACCGTCACGGGCTGCAAGCTTGGCAAGCGATCGCTGAAGTTCGTCGACAACGGCAAGCTGGCCGCGACGTTCCTGAACACCGCCACCCACGAGGCCGTCCGCGTCGTGGCGCGCGCCGATGCGCGTGACGCGGCCGCGGCGATGCACCCGGACCTCGAGCGGCACGAGGCGCAGATGCTGGCGTACCGCGCCATGCCGGATGCGGA
>JAJTXQ010000049.1 GCA_021462855.1 Dehalococcoidia bacterium
CCCCAGTGAACGGCGGCCGTAACTATAACGGTCCTAAGGTAGCGAAATTCCTTGTCGGGTAAGTTCCGACCCGCACGAATGGCGTAACGATCTGGGCGCTGTCTCAACGAGGGACTCGGCGAAATTGAAGTACCCGTGAAGATGCGGGTTTCCCGCGCCAGGACAAAAAGACCCCGTGGAGCTTTACTGCAGCTTGGCACTGGAGGTGGGTCTGGAATGCGTAGGATAGGTGGGAGGCTTTGAAGCCGGGCTCTCGGGCTCGGTGGAGCCAACGTTGAAATACCACTCTTTCCTGATTTACCTTCTAACATCTGATCAAGCAGATGGACAGTGCCTGGTAGGCAGTTTGACTGGGGCGGTCGCCTCCCAAAAAGTAACGGAGGCGTACAAAGGTCCCCTCAGGGTGGATGGAAATCACCCGTCGCGTGCATTGGCATAAGGGGGCTTGACTGTAAGGCCAACAAGCCGAGCAGGGACGAAAGTCGGTCAAAGTGATCCTACGGTTCCGAGTGGAAGGGCCGTGGCTTAACGGATATAAGCTACCCCGGGGATAACAGGCTTATCTTGCCCAAGCGTCCATAGCGACGGCAAGGTTTGGCACCTCGATGTCGGCTCGTCGCATCCTGGGGCTGAAGTAGGTCCCAAGGGTCCGTCTGTTCGCCGGTTAAAGCGGTACGCGAGCTGGGTTCAGAACGTCGTGAGACAGTTCGGTCTCTATCCGGCGTGGGCGTAGGAGATTTGAGAGGAGCTGCCCCTAGTACGAGAGGACCGGGGTGGACAGACCTCTGGTGTGCCGGTTGTTCCGCCAGGAGCACTGCCGGGTAGCCAAGTCTGGTTGGGATAAGCGCTGAAGGCATCTAAGTGCGAAGCCCACCTCAAGATAAGATCTCCCACTGGGTAACCAGGTAAGACCACGGGAAGACTACCCGTTTGATAGGCGGCAGGTGCACGCACAGTAATGTGTTTAGCTGAGCCGTACTAATGGTCGAGGGCTTGACCTACATGCACTTCCGGACGTGATTCGCGCATCCCATCGCAACGCGTTGGGCGCGTGGTACTGGCGTGTTTCCCTGTTCAAGACGTGCGACACCGCGGGGTGGAGCAGTGGCAGCTCGTCGGGCTCATAACCCGAAGGTCGGAGGTTCGAATCCTTCCCCCGCTACCATGTTTCGTCATGCCACGTCTGTGGCGCGAAAGCCACAGCACGCGGCATTTCACAACTGAATATTCTCTGGTGCTCAGAGCGAGGTGGACCCACCCGTTCCCATCCCGAACACGGCAGTGAAACGCCTCAGCGCCGACGATACTGGGGGGGCAACCCTCTGTGGAAAATAGGCCAGTGCCAGGGTTTATGGACGCCCGACGCGACAAACGTCGGGCGTCCGCCATTTGCCCGTTGCTCTCTCCGATGGCGTGAGGCATGGCCGGCGGCCGCACGGCGCGCGGGCGCCTCGCGCGCTACGCCGGCCAGCGCTTGCTGACGATGACGTCGAGTCCGCCGGTGGCTTCCTGCACCTCAACGCGGGTGTCGGAGCCCTGGCGGCGGTAGACGAGCGTGACGTTGCCGCCGCCGACGCGCAGGCCTTCTACGCGCACGCTGTTGAGCCAGTGCGGCAGGGTCGGGTTGATGATGCGCAGCCGGCGCTCCGGCGCTTCGGCCTTCAGGCCGAGCATGGCCTGGGTGATGAGCGGAACTGTGCCGGCGGCCCACGACTGCGGACGGCAGGCTACGGGATACGGCACGGGCGGGCTATTCGGCGAACGGCGCTCGCCGCCGAACAGCTCGGGAAGACGGAAGTAGGCGAACGATGTCGCGGCGTCGAACATGGCCGTGGCGATGTCGAGGAGGTCGTTCTCGAACCCGTACATCTTGAACCCCATGGCGGCGATGCTGTTGTCGTGCGGCCATACGGTGCCGACGTGGTAGCCGAGCGGGTTGAAGCGCGGGTTGTCCTCGCTGAGCGTCCGGATGCCCCAGCCGGAGAACATGTCGTCGGCCATGGCGCGGCCCACGACCTCGGCCGCGCGCGTGGCGTCGAGGATGCCGGACCAGAGGCAGTGCAGCGGGTTGCTGGTGACGGCCTCGGCGCGCGCGCCGGCGCCATCGAGCGCGACGGCGACGAAGCGCTGGCCGTCGATCCAGAAGTCCTCGTTGAAGCGGCGATGCAGGCGGCGCGCGTCGCGCCGCAGCTTGTCCGCGAGCTTCGCCTCGCCGATGCGGTCGAGCGCCGGTGCGAGCCGGGTGCGCGCGGCATAGGCGTAGCCCTGTACCTCGGCGAGCGCGATCGGCGCCTGCGCGAGTGTGCCGTCGGCGTGGACGATGGCGTCCCAGGAGTCCTTCCATCCCTGGTTGAGCAGGCCTTTTGCGGAGCGCTTTTCGTACGAGAGGTAGCCGCGGTCCTGCACGTCGCCGTAGCGTTCGATCCAGTCGATCGCGGCGGTGATCGCGGGCAGCAGCGTGCGGACCATGCGGACGTCGCCGGTCCACTCGAAGTACGCCGCGGCGAGCATGAGGAAGAGGGGCGTCGAGTCGATGCTGCCGTAGTACGGGCTGTACGGCAGCTCGCCCGACCGCGAGAGCTCGTCGAATCGCAGTTCGTGGAACACCTTGCCGGGCTCCTCGTCGCGGGCGTGGTCGACGTCGCGCCCCTGCCACTTGGCCATGAGGCGGAGGACGTTGCGCGCGATCGAGGGGCGATAGGCGAGCGTCTGCATCGCCATGATGCAGCTGTCGCGGCCGAATGGCGCATCGAACCACGGTGTGCCGGCGGCGGGGTAGCTCTCGCCCTCGGCGGTCTCGCTCCAGAGCATGCGGATGTCGTTGAGTGAGCGGGAGAGCACGCGGTTGAAGAACTCGTTGTCGGTGGTGATGCGGGTACAGCCCTCGTTCCAGCGTCGGTAGTCACCGCCGACGGTGGCGAGGCGGCCGCGGGCGGGGCGGCGCTTCGCGCCCTGGCCGTCGAGGTTGATTTCGATCCGCAACGTTGTCGCCTGGCGGGGGGGCAGGGTGACGCGGAACATCGCCGTGGCGTCATCGAGGTAGTCGGGTTTGCGGTCGAACTCGACGTGCGTGGCGCGCTCGCGCCCGTCGATGCCGCGGTAGGCGTAGCGGACCGCGCGTTCTTCGATGACGGCGGGTCGATGCTCGCCGTGGCGCTCGCGCTCGTAACCGCGCACGTCGAAGATGTCGGCGAAGTCGGCCCCGAGCTCGTAGAGCAGCGAGAGCGTCACGGGAAACGGGTTGAAGTTGACGAGGCGAAGCGTCTCCTCGATGAGGTCGGCGACGACGCGCGTGCGGCGGATCTCGACGGTGCCGCGGGCAATCGTACGGCCGGCGTCGCTCTGCAGCGTGGGGTTCGTCATCACCTGCTCCATCGCATAGCCGTGCTCGGCGGTGGAGAGCAGGACGACCGGGCGCACGCCGTTCAGTGTGAGCTGGTACGACGACAGGTGGCGCGTGTCGGCGTGGTAGATGCCGTAGCCGCGCGCGTTGCCCGGCGGGACGTTGCCGTCGGGGTCCGTGAGCAGGAAGTACGAGCGCTCGCGGACGACGAGCGCGTCGCGGATGTCCTCGATGCCCATCGGCTCGCCCTCGGGAAGGGCGTCCCAATCGGCTTCGGTCGCTGGTCTCGGATCAGCGGCGATGGTCCTGGTGCCTCCTGCGGGATGTGCGCGGGGCGTCGCCTATACGGTACCCGCCGCGGGCGGCGGTGTCATGCGACGGCGAGCGGCTTGCCGGCGCCATCCCGTCGCTCGGCGGCGGGATCGAGCCGCGGCGTGCCGGCCTTCCGTCCGGCGCGCTCGATCACGCGCTCGTAGATGCGCAGGTAGCGCTCGGCCATCATCGCGGGCGCGAAGTTCTGGCGCACGTGCTCGCGGCAGCGCGCCGGGTCGATCGAGGGCACGGCGGACACGGCGTCGGCCATCTCGTCGGCGGAATCGACGACGAAGCCGGTCTCGCCGTGGACGATGAGCTCCTCGGCACTGCCGCGACGGAACGCGATCACGGGCGTGCCGCATGCCATCGACTCGGGCATGACGAGGCCGAACGGCTCGTCCCAAGTCAGGGGCATCAGCAGGCAGTACGCGTCGCGGTAGAGCGCGCGCTTCTGCTTGGCGTCGGCCTCGCCGACGAAGACGATCTGCTCTCCGTCGATGAGGTCGCGCACGACTTCCTCGAAGAAGCGGCGGTCGTAGTGGTCGACCTTTCCGGCCAGGATGAGCCGCCGGCCGAGCCGCCTGGCGACGTGGATCGCGATTTCTGGTCCCTTCTCCGGCGCGATGCGGCTGAGGAAGAGCAGGTCTTCGCCCTTGTCCCTTGCGAACGGGAACGTATCGACATCGATGGCGTTGTGCACGTAGCCGGCGTGCCAGCCGGGGCCCTCGATTGGCAGCGTGTTGCGCAGCTGCGTGCTGCCGATGGTGTTGTACGCGCCCTTGTAGCGATCCCAGATGAACTTGGTGTCGGGCGTGAGCATGCAGTGCATGGTCGAGAGGATCGGTGTGTCCACGAGGGCCGACATCGCCATCGCCGGTTCGCCGGCATGGTTGTGGATGATGTCTACCTCGCCCGCGAGGCCGAGCGCGGCGGCGATGTGCGCCCAGTCGTACGGCGCGCGGTCGCGCAGGTCATCGGCGCGGCGCAGGCTGCGCTCGAACGTGGAGGCGAGGCGCGCGCTGGTCGTGGAGTCTCCCGACGCGGCGAGGATCACGTCGTGGCCGCGGCGGACGAGCTCCTCGGTAAGTAGGCTGACGACGGCCTCCGTGCCGCCGTACGCCGGCGGCGGGACAGACTCCCACAACGGCGCGATCTGCAGGATGCGCATGTACCCCCTCTGTGGTCGGTTCGCCTGGGATGTGCGGGCCGTTCGCTTCGCCCGCTTTAGTCATACACCCGCCGGCGGCGTTCCGACAATGGGTTTTCGCGCGCCGGCGCCGGCGTGCACCGCATGCTGCACGGTCGATGGCACGACGTTTACGGATCTGCAACGCGCACGCGATCGCTCGGGCTACACTGGCCGCATGGAGCCCTACGTCCACGACGCGATGCTCGACATGCTGCATGCGCGCGATGCGCTGGACCGCGCGTTCGACGCCGTGGCCGCGGACCAGTGGGCAAGGTATGTGCCGTACGGCGGTCTCACGGTGCACGACGTGCTCGCGCACATGGCCGCGGCTGACCAGGTGTGGGCGCTGACGGCGCAGGGGCTCCTGCGGGGCGAGACCGCGCAGTCTCCGCCGCTCGGCGCGGGCGAGCGCGCGGCGGCCCGCGCGCGGGCGATCGAGCGGGGGCGCGGGCGGGCGCCGGCGGACCTGCGCGAGGAGATGGCGAGCCGGCGCGCGCTGTTGCTCGCGCTGTATGGCGAACTCGAGCCGCGTCACCTGGCGCTGGCGCTGCCGTCGTACGGCGAGCGCCACAACTCGGTGCGCGAGCGCATCTGGCGCGGCTACCACGACCGGCTCCACGCCGACGACGTCCGGCGGGCGCTGTCGGTGACGTGGCATCCGCAGCGGCTGACGTTCCGGCGCGAGATCGAGGACGCGGTGGAGGCACTCGACCCCGGCGAGACGTTGTATGTCGCCTACAGCGTCGACGCGACGCGATGGGAGACGCCATCGCCGCTGCCGGGCTGGAGCTACCGGCAGCTGCTGGCGCACATCGCGACGGGTGACTGGGTGCTGCAGCAGCACCTCGCGCGCCTGATCGAGCGTGGTACGCCGGCAGAGTGGCCGGACATCGCCGCGGGCAACGCGGAACGCATCGAGGAGCGGCAGTTCAGCACGGACGGCAAACTGATCGACGAGTACTTGTCGATGCGGCACGCGACGGTGCGCCTGCTGGCGCAGATGACGGAGCGGCATCTCGCGCAGCCGATCGAGTTGTGGTTCGAGCCGGACCGGCGCGAGCACACGGTGCTTGGCTACATCCGCGGCTTTCACCGGCACGAGGCCGCGCATCGCGAGCAGCTGCGCCCGGCGATGCGGTACGCGACGGCGCGGGGAGGTGCGCGCGATGCCGCTGTTCAGGCGTAAGCCGCGGCCGTTGCCGCCGCCATCGCAGCCGCTGCCGGATGGCGAGGAGGTCGAGCGGGCGGTCCGCGCCACGTTGCTCTACGGCAAGCAAGACATCGACGGCGTGCTGCACATGACGAACCGGCGGCTCGTGTTCGAAGCGCACAAGGGTGACGCGAAGTGGATGATCGTGCCGTACGCCGATGTGCGCGCAACGGGCCTGTATCCGGCGCCCGGGCTGGCGATGGGCGCGCCAAGCTCGCGCCGGCAGTGCCTGATGGTGCAGACGGAGCAGGGCGAACAGGTCTGGTGGGACTTTGGCGAACGCGAGGAGCGCGAGTGGCTGCCGCTCGTGCAAGAGCGGGTCGCCGCCGCGCGGCCGGCGGCGGAGGACGGCGGGGAGGCTTAGCGCGCGCGCTCGGCCGACTCGACGTGCGCGCGGAACCGCCGGACGGCGAGCCGCAGCGCCTCCTCGGCGTCGATCTCGTGCTCGCGGGCGAGCTCGACGATGCCGAACAGCAGGTCGCCGAGCGCTTCGGCGCTGGTCGCGCGGGCGATCGCGCCGGCGAGCGCGCGTTCGAGCGTGGCCGGCGTCGCAGGCGCGGGAGCGAGTCCCGCCTTCGCGGCGCGCGACTGCACGGATTGCGCTTGCGCGAGGGCGGGCATCGCCTTCGGCACCGCATCGAGGAGCGGAGCATCGCCGCGCTCCGCCTGCTTGAGCGTCTCCCAGTTGCGCAGCACCTCCTGCGCGCCGGAGACCTCGGTCTCGCCGAATACGTGCGGGTGGCGGCGGATGAGCTTTTCGGCGATCGCCCCGATCACGTCCTCGATGACGAACTCGCCGTTGTCCTCGGCGACCTGCGCGTGGAGCAGCACCTGCATCAACAGGTCGCCGAGCTCTTCCGCCATCCGCTTGGGCTCGCCGCCGTCGAGCGCGTCGAGCGCTTCGTACGCTTCCTCGAGCAGATAGCGCTTGAGCGTCTGGTGCGTCTGCTCGAGGTCCCACGGGCAGCCGCCGACGGGCGCGCGCAGCTGCGCGACGACGGCGCGCAACCCCTCGAACGAGCGCACGTCGTCGGTTCGGGCGAGGGGCGGGACGTAGAGCGTGGTGAGGTGGTCGAAGGTGGCGTCGCGGTCCATGCGCTCGACGGTGGTGTCGAGGACCGACGCACCGGCGACGACACGTACGGCGTGGGCCGGCGGGTAGACCTCGAGCAGCGCGAGCTTGGCGTGTGACGCGGCGCGCGCGTCGTACACCTGCGCGATGATGGCCGGGCGCTGCGGGACGAGGAGCCGCGACCGCCCAACGAGCGAGAGCGCGTCGAGCACGAGCAGCCCGTCCTGCAGCGGGTCGAGTCCGAGGCGGGCGGCGACGTCGTCGAGGAAGCTGATGCCGGCGACGATGCGGACGTCGATGCCGGCGGCGGGCGCGCGGTCGAGCAGCGCGCGCACCGTCGCCTCACCGAACAGCGGGTGTCCGGGCACCGCGTAGACGGCGCCCGGGGCGCCGGCGGCTGCCTGGAGGACGCGTGCGACGATGGTCGCGTACACGTCATCGAACGAGGCGCCGGTGTCGTAGACATCGTCGAAGGAGTGGTAGCGCGGGCCGGGCGGCAGCGCCGGCACCGTCGGGTGGCGCGAGGTGCGGAGCCAGACTTCGGGCGCGCCGGCGAGCGCCGCGCGCGCTTCGAGCGTCAGGAGCGCAGGGTCGCCGGGACCGATGCCGACGATGGTCAGGAGGGATGCGGGCGCCACGCGGCCATTATCGCGGGCGGGCCCAGGGCGTGGTAGGTGCGCCGCCCCTGCGGGTGGCAGCGGCCGTGCGCCAGCGAGTACGATCAGCGGACGAGGTGGCTCCGGTGGCGGAAGAGAGCGGCGAAGGGCTTGACAACGCGGATCCGCGCGAAGAGAATGCGGATGTCGCGGCGGCGGGGCGGCAGAGGGAGACCCACATGGGCTTTCTCCGCGTGCTCGCCACGATCCTCTTCGTGATCGCGTTGCCGGTCGCGCTCCTCACCACGAACATCCGCCTGCTTGCCAACTCGCCGCTGGTGTACGACTACGCCTTCGACCGCTACGACGCGGAGGCGGCGACCGGGCTCTCGCGCGCGGACCTCGACAGCACGGCGAAGGCGCTGCGCGGCTACTTCAACAACGGCGAGACGACCTTTTACCACACCGTGACCGAGGACGGGCTCGAGGCGCCGGTCTTCAACGCGCGCGAGACGCGGCACATGGAGGACGTGAAGTCGCTGATCGTGCGGGTGAACCGCGTGCAGGAGCTGACGTTCATCTACGTGCTCGGCTATGTCGTCGCGTTCTTCATCTGGGCGCGGGAGGGGAGCGTGCGGCAGCTGGCCGGCCAGTCGCTGGTCGGGCTGGGGTTGGGGCTGCTCGCCGTCGCGGGGGTCGGCGTGTTCGCGGCGTTCGGGTTCGACGCGGCGTGGGACCGGTTCCATGGCCTCGTGTTTACGAACGACCTGTGGCGGCTGGACCCGACGAGAGATCACTTGATCCAGATGTTCCCCGAGCCGTTCTGGCGCGATATGACGGTGCTGATGGGCGCGATGTGCGCCGCCGAGACGCTGATCATCGGCGTCGTGTCGGCGGTGTACCTCGCCGGCTCGCGGCGCGAGCGCACGCGCCTGCCCGGCGCGATCGACGTGAAGGCGACGACGCAAGCGGCGTAGCACCGCGCGCGGCAGCCATCAACACCGCCAGTCCACCAGCGCAACGTCTACCGTGGCTTGACCGCGTCCGCGCTTCGCGTCAGTGGTGGTACACGGCGGGGATGTAGCGGAACGGGACGGGGTCGCGCGGGGCCCCGTCTTCGATCCGGTCGAGCTCATAGACGAGCCACGTGCGCGCCTCGGCGAGCCAGGCGAGCGGCGCGTTGAGCTCGGCAAGGCCGCGGCGCGCGGCCTCGCGCCTCAACTCCTCGAGCGTGCGATCGAGTTCGGCGGAGAGATCTGTGAGGCTGTGCATGCGGGGCGCCTCCTTGCGGTGCTCGCGCTGCCACCATGTGCGCGAGAGGGGGCGATTATACGCGCGCGCGAGCGGTCTATTCCAGAGCCGGCCGCCCGGATCCGGTGTTAAGATTGCGCATATGGGGAACCCGTACCGCGCGCTGCCGTCGGTCGATGCGTTGCTCGCGGAACCCTCACTTAAGCGGCTGAACAACCGCGAGCTCGCGGCCGGCATCGCCCGCGAGGCGATCGAAGCGGCGCGCCTGGCGATCGCGGACGGCGGCGAGCAGCCGTCGCGTGCGTCGATCGCGGCCGATGCAGCCCGGCGGGCGGAACGCGCGCTGGAGGCGCCGCTGCGGCCGCTGATCAACGCGACGGGCGTCATCCTGCACACGAACCTGGGGCGCGCGCCACTCGCCGAGGAGGCGATCGAGGCGATGGCCGGGGTCTCGCGCGGATACTCGAACCTGGAGTACGACGCCGGGACGGGCCGGCGCGGGTCGCGGCACGACATCCTGGAGCCGTTGCTGTGCCGGCTGACCGGCGCGGAGGCGGCGATGGCGGTGAACAATAACGCGGCGGCCGTGCTGCTGGCGCTGAGCGCGCTCGCTGCGAACCGCGAGGTGGTGATCTCGCGCGGGCAGCTCGTGGAGATCGGCGGCGGGTTCCGCGTGCCCGACGTGATGCGCCAGTCGCGCGCGCGACTCGTGGAGGTGGGCACGACGAACCGCACCCGCGCCGCGGACTACGCGGCGGCGATCACCGCGAAGACAGCTGCGTTGATGCGGGTGCACCCGAGCAATTTCCGCATCAGCGGCTTCGCCGAGTCGGTGGAGGTCGGCGAGATGGGCGCACTGGCGCGCGGGCACGGCGTGCTGCTGATCGACGACGTCGGCAGCGGCTGCCTGCTCGACACGGCGCGCTACGGTCTGCCTCCGGAGCCGACGCCGCAGGCGTCGATCGCCGCCGGCGCGCACGTCGTGCTGTTTTCGGGCGACAAGCTGCTCGGCGGTCCGCAGGGCGGGCTGGTCGCCGGCGCTCGGGGCGCCATCGAGCGGATGAGGCGGCATCCGCTGGCGCGCGCGGTGCGCCTCGACAAGGCGAGCATCGCCGGCCTCGCGGCAACACTGCGGCTGTATGCCGACGGCCGCGCGGAGGAGCGCGTGCCGGTGTGGCGCATGATCGCGATGCCGCTGGCGGAGCTCGAAGCGCGCGCCCGCGCGATCGCGTCGGCGATTGGCGGCGCGGAGGTGCGCGCGGGGAGTTCGATGATTGGCGGCGGGTCGTTGCCGGAGGCGGGCCTGCGGGCGGCGCTCGTCGCGCTGCCCGGCGCGCGCGCGGCGAGCGGCGTCGCGGCGCGGCTGCGGGCACGTGGCGTGGTGCCGCGGATCGAGGACGGGCGCGTGCTGATCGACCCGCGCACGATCGCGCCCGGCGACGACGCGCGCGTCGCGGCGGCGTGCCGGGAAGCGCTCGGCGCGGGCATGGGCTAGCATGATGAGCCGCGCCGGCGCGGGCGCGGCATGGGAGCGCGGATGAACGTCGAAGACCTGCGGCTGGACGCCGACGTCGTATCGAGCGACGGGCACAAGCTCGGCACGCTCAGCAGATTCGTGTTCCACAAGGACACGCTGATGCTGACGCACATCGTCGTCGATACGGGGATATTCCGGCGCGAGGAGGCGCTCTGGAAGGGCGGCTGGGGCATGTCGAACGACCGCATGCTGCCCATCGGCGTCATCGATCGCGAGGACTCGGACAAGATCCACATCTCGATGACGGCAGAGGAGTTCCGCGACCTTTCGGTCGACTTCGCCGAGGAGTACTTCACGCGGGCGCCCGATGTGAAGCCCGGGTGGCTGGATGCGTCGGACCTGGCGCGGCTGGCGATGTCGATCCCGGGCGAACCCGGCCCGTACCTGATGCAGCAGAAGACGGCGCTGGCGCCGGACGAGGTCGACGTGCCTGCCGGTGCGGCGGTGTGGCGCCTGCGCCCGCACCAGAAGATCGGCGAGGTCGAGCGCGTGATCTACGACGAGGCGACGCGCAAGATCACCGGGCTGGTGATCAGGCGCGGGTTCTTGTTCACGAAGGAACGCATCCTCCCGGCGTCGTGCATCGTCGAGGTCGTCGCCGGCGTCGTGCGCGTGGAGGTCGATGACGCGCATCTCGACGCGCTGATCGAGTTCCACGCCGCGGACTGATGCCGCCCGCGCCCGCTCCGAACGCCCGCGCGCCGCTGATCGTCCGGGGGCGCGTGCTGGCGCTCGGCGCGCGCACGTACGTGATGGCGATCCTCAATCTGACCGTGGACTCGTTCTCCGGCGACGGCACGGGCGGTGACATCGACGCTGCGGTGCGGCGCGCGGTCGACGCCCAGCGCGAAGGCGCGGATATCGTCGATGCCGGCGCGGAGAGCGCGCGCGCCGACGTGCCGGTGCGCGAGGAGGGCGAGGAGGCGGAGTTCGTCGCGCGGGTGGTCGAGCGGATCGCGAGCGAGACGGACGTCGTGATCTCGGCCGACACGTACAAACCGGCGGTGGCGCGTGCGGCGGTCGAGGCCGGGGCGCACCTCATCAACGACATCGGCGGGTTCAAGTACGGCGTGGGGACGGCCGAGGTTGCGGCGGCGTCGGGCGCGGCGCTCGTCATCAACTACACGTACGAACGCCCGAAGGTGCGCCCGGCCGAGCCGCCGGACTACGATGACCTGATCGGCGCGCACCTGGCGTTCCTGCGCGAGCGCGTGGCAATGGCGCGCGAGTCCGGCGTGCCCGGCGACCGCCTGGTCGTCGACCCGGGGATCGCGTTCGGCAAATCACACGACGAGGACCTGGAGGTCCTGCGGCGGCTGGACGAGTTCACGGCGCTGGGGCTGCCGCTGCTCGTCGCGGCGTCGCGCAAGCACTTCATGGGCAGCGTGACGGGGTTGCCGCCGGATGAGCGCGACGAGGCGACGGCCGCTGTCACGGCGCTGAGCATCGCGAGCGGCGCCGACATCGTGCGGGCGCACGACGTGCGCACGACGGTGCGTGCGGCGCGCATCGCCGACGCGATCGCGCGGGGGCGCGCAGGCGACTTCGCGCCGTCGCGCGAGTCGTGGCCGTGGGCGGCGGGCGCGTCGCCGATCGCGGGCACGACGATCGTGCCGCAGGCGCGCGAGCCTGGCGGTCAGTAGCTTCAGTAGCTGTGGAAGTCGCCCTCGTCGTTGCGCAGGTGGTGGGTGTCATTGAGCCGGTACAGCGCCCGGATGCCGTCGCCGGCCGCGACGATGTTGATCGACGCGTGCGCCGGGCGGAAGAACATATCGTAGCGTGAACCGATGATGTGGCCGACGTAGGCGTTGATGACGCCGCCGTGGCAGGCGACGACGACGCGCTCGTTCGGGTGCGCCATGATGATGCCCTCGACGACATTGATCACCCGGTTGCGGAAGTCCGCGCTCGACTCGGAGAGCGGGTACACGTCCCACGACTTCTCGTAGATCATGCGATGGCGCGTGCCCATGATGGCAAGCTGCCCGATCGTGTCGGCGGGCGTGGCATTCGGTTCGACATCGCGGAAGACCTCGACTTCGCGCAGTTCCTGCACGACGACCGGGTCGAGGCGATGGTGACGCGCGACTTCCTGCCCCGTGACGAGCGCGCGCTGTAACGGGGAAGCGTACACCGCATCGATGCGCTCGGTGGACAGCGCCATGCCGACGAGGCGCGCCTGGTTCAGCCCCTTCTCGCTGAGCGGCGGGTCGACGAGTTCGCCCGCCGGCAGGTTCTGCCTCCACGTCTGCTGCCCGTGGCGGACGAAGATGATCTCCGTCACGTCCTCGGCGTTGGAGAGGAAGGCGACGTCGAACGGGCTGCGCTGCGCGAGCGCGCGCTGCTCGGCGCGGCGCATCGCGTCTTCGTTCGTCCGCTGTTCGGCTTCGTGCTGTGTGCCCATCGTCTCCTCTCCCGTGCGACAGGATACCGTGCGCCGGCGAAGTCGAAGGGGCATGGGTCCGGCCCATGCCCCTTGCATGCGTGCGGCTGGCGCGGCCTACGTGATGTGCAGGCCCGAGATCGCGCGGGCGATGACGATGCGCTGCACCTCCGACGTGCCTTCGAAGATGGTCATGATCTTTGCGTCGCGCGCCCAGCGCTCGACCGGCGTCTCGCGGACGTAGCCCATGCCGCCGAGGATCTGGATCGCCTGCTCGGTGACGCGGACGGCGGTTTCGCCCGCCTTGAGCTTCGACATCGACCCTTCGGCCGAGGTGAACGGGTGGCGCGTGCGGCCCATCCACGCCGCGCGCCAGACGAGCAGCCGCGAGGAGTCGATGTCGACCTTCATGTCGGCGAGAGTGAATGACACCGCCTGGTTCATGATGATCGGCTTGTTGAACTGCACGCGCTCCTTGGCGTACTGCAGCGCGTACTCGTACGCCGCGCGGGCGATGCCGACGGCCATCGCGCCGACAGCCGGGCGCGTCGTCTCGAACGTCGAGAGGGCGGCCTGCACGCCGGTGCTGCGGCCCTCGCGGGCGCGCGCCATGCGCTCGTCGAGCTTCTGCTTGCCGCCGAGGAGCTGCCGGCCCGGCACCTTCACGTCGTCGAGGAAGACTTCGGCGGTGTGCGACGCGCGGATGCCGTGCTTCTTGAACTTCGCGCCCTGGCGCAGGCCGGGCGTGTTCGGGCCGATGACGAACGACGCCTGGCCGCGCGTGCCAAGCGCCGGGTCGACGGAGGCGACGACCACGTGCACATCGGCGAGGCCGCCGTTGCTGATCCACGTCTTCTGGCCGTTGATCGTCCACTCGTCTTTTGCCTCGTCGTAGACGGCGCGGGTCTTGAGCGCCGAGACGTCGGAGCCGGCGTCGGGCTCGGAGACGGCGAAGGCCGCGAGCGCGGGCTTTTCGACCGTGCCGAAGCACTGCGGGATCCACTCGCCCATCTGCTCGGGCGTGCCGTTGCCGACGATGGCCGCGACGCCGAGCGACGTGCCGAGGATCGCCATGCCGATGCCGGCGTCACCCCAGAACATCTCCTCGATGCAGACGGGCAGGAGCAGGCCGGTCGAATCGTTGGTGGTGGCGGCGAGGAACTGCGGGCCGTAGAGGCCGATCTTCGCGGCTTCCTGGATGATCGGCCAGGGGGTCTCCTCGCGTTCGTCCCACTCGTGGGCCGCGGGGCGGATCACGTCTTCGGCGAACTCGTGGACCCACTTCTGCATCTGGATCTGCTCTTCATTCAGGTCCAGCGAGAATACGGTCGTCGGCAGTTCGGTTGTTGCCACCATGGCTGTTACCTCCGGTCTCCGTCGATGGGATCGCATGCGGCCCGGTTCAGTCTGCCGGATCGGAAGGCGTTTGCGCGAGTGCCATGGCGACCGACTTTGACGGAAACACAGGAAGTTGCGTTCAGCGATCGCCGCGGCCAGATTCGGATTGTCGGCGTGGCGCGAGCGGGCGGCGGGCGACAGCCGTTCTGCGTGCCGTTTTCGCAGTACGCGTGGGGCGTGCGGCGGCGCGGCGGGGGACCGGCCGCCCTTACCGCTCCGGCGTGCGCTGGATGAAGTCGACGATGACGCCGGCGAGCTCTTCGCCGCGGTCTTCCTGCAGGAAGTGACCGCCGCCTTTGATCGTCGTGTGCGGCTGTCCCTGCGTGCCGGGCACCGAGGCCTGGAACGCGCGGTCGGCGCCGCGGGTGATCGGGTCTTCGTCGCTGAAGGCGCAGAGGAATGGCTTCGTCCAGGCGCGCAGGACATCCCACGCTTCGCGGTTCGCCGCCGACGCGGGGTCGTCGGGGCGCGTCGGGACGAGCAGCGGGAACTTCCGCGCGCCGGCCTTGTACCTGTCGTCGGGGAACGGCGCGTCGTAGGCGGCGACGACCTCCGGCGGCACGTCGGTGCGGCAGCCGCCCTTGACGATGTTGCCGATGTGCAGCTGCGGCGCCTTCTGCGAGAACTCCTGCCAGCGCAGGAATGCCTCGCCCGGCGGGTTGTCTCCGGTCGGCAGGAACGTGTTGGCGGCGACGATGCGCGAGAATCGCTCGGGGTGCTCGGCGGCGACGCGGAGTCCGATCAGGCCGCCCCAGTCCTGGCCGACGAGCGTGACGCGCCGCAGGTCGAGTTTCTCGATGAGCGCGGCGATGGCGCCGACGTGGAACTGGTAGGTGTAGTCATCCTGGTCCACGGGCTTGTCGCTGCGGCCGAAGCCGAACAGGTCCGGCGCGACGGCGCGCAGTCCGGCGGCCGTGACGACCGGGATCATCTTGCGGTACAGGTAGCTCCACGAGGGCTCGCCGTGCAGCATCAACACGACCTCCGCGTCGCGCGGGCCTTCATCGAGATAGTGCATGCGCATGCCGGCGACCTCGGCGTACTGGGGTGCGAACGGGTAGCCGGGCAGGCCGTTGAACCGCTCGTCCGGCGTTCGGAGCGCTTCCATCGTTTGTCCTCCTTCGACAGGGCGTCACGGTAGCGCGCCGGCGAGGGTGGCGCACGTGGCTACCCCCTGTGCGGCGGCTGGGGTATCGTCACCGTGCGTAAAGGAGCGATGCATGACGCTGGTGGAGTTCATCAAGGCGGAGCTGCGCCGCCTGCATGCGATGCTGGACGCGGCGACGAAGGACCTGACGCCGGAGCAGTGGCACACCGTCCCGGGCGGAAACCCGGCGGCCAACCACATCGCGTTCGAGATGTGGCACTACGCGCGGACCGAGGACAACATCGTGCGGTTCATCCTGCAGAACCGCCGGCCAACGGTGTGGATGGAGGGCGGCTGGGCGGAACGGCTCGGGCTGCCGGCGGGGGCGCAGGGCACCGGCATGACGGCGGCCGACGCGCAGGCGATGCGCATCGACGACATCGACGCGTTCCGGCAGTACGTCCGCGACGTGTACGCGAGCACCGATGAGTGGCTCGCGAACCCGGACGAATCGACGTTCAGCGCGCCGGTCCAGGTGAAGCCGCTCGGCGAGATGCCGGCGATCCGTGCGCTCGGGCAGGTGTGCATGACGCACGGGTTCACGCACCTGGGCGAGATCGAGTTGATGCGGACGCTGATGGGGCTGCGGCCGGCGATCGGCGTGTAGCGAGCGGGAAGGAGCGACGGGATGGCGCGCAGGTTGTGCATCGGCGTGAACTGGCAGGGGGAGTTTGACCGCGAGCAGGTGTTCGAGCGGCTGAAGATCGCTGATGACGCGGGCGTCGACAGCGTATTCGTCGCCGAGGCGTGGGGGCGCGACGCGTTCACGCTGCTCACGCAGATGGCCGAGCGCACGAAGCGCATTAAGCTCGGGACGGGCATCGTCAACTACTACTCGCGGACGCCGGCAGCGCTCGCGCAGCACTTCGCGACGCTGGATGAGCTGAGCGAGGGGCGGATGATCATCGGGCTCGGAGCATCGAGCGCGAACGTGATCGAGCATTTCCACGGCGTGAAGTTCGAGCCGACGCTCGCGCGGATGCGGGAGACGGTGCAGATCATCAACATGCTGATAGCCGGGCGCGAGCTGGTGCACCACGGCAAGGTGTTCAGCATGGAGCGCGGGTTCACGCTGCGTTTCCGGCCGGTGCGCGAGCACATCCCGGTGTACGTGGCGTCGTTCCGGCCGAAGGCGACGAAGACGGTGGCCGAAGTCGCCGACGGCTGGATGCCGACGATGATCCCGATCCAGCAGGCGAAGGCGCAGGTCGACCGATTCCTGGGCTACGTGCGAGACGCCGGGCGCGACCCGTCGGAGCAGACGGTGCGGTTCCTCGGCGTGACGGTGGCGAAGAACAAAGAGAAGGCGATGCAGGCGTCGAAGGCCGGCACGGCCTTCTACATCGCACGGATGGGCGACTTCTACTACAAGCAGTTGTGCGACATGGGCATGGCCGACGAGGCGAACGCGATCCGCATGGCGTGGAAGGAAGGCGGCTCAGGCGCCGGCATCGCCGCGGTGAGCGATGAGCTGTCGAACTCGCTCGGCTTCGTCGGCGATGTCGAGGAGTGCCGCGACCGCCTCGCCGAGGAGGCGGCGGCCGGCATCAACCTGCACAGCGTCGGGGTCTCCGGCTACGATGCGCTGGAGGAAGGGCGGATCTACGAGCGGCTGATGGCGTAGGTCAGCGGCGGCGCGCGGCCTCGTAGAGCTGGCGCTCGCGGCGGCGCTGCGCCCACCCGCGGAAGGTGGAGAACAGCCACGTCGCGAGGGCGCCGAAGACGGAGCTCGCGAGCAGCGCGAATACGATCCGCGTCTTCCAGTCGAACCACAGGAAGTGGATCTCGGTCTTCTGCAGGTTTTGCAGCAGGAAGAGCACCAGCAGCCCCAGCACGAGCGCGCCGAGGATGGCGCGCAGCGACGGCAGGGGCGATTCCTGGACCTCGTACGTCTGTCCTTCCTGTGGCGTGCGGTCGTCTCTCGACATCAGTCCGACTCCCTCTCGCTGCGCGGGCCCATGAGCGGCTCGCGGTGCCGTGTTGCATCGTACGCCTGCCGGGTCTTTTCCACCATTGACAGCAGGTCTTGCGGCGTGGTGACGGGGGCGCTGCAGAGCGTGCCGTAGCAGGCGTAGGCCGCGGGCGCCGGGTGCGCGGGCAGCGCCTCGGCGGCGAGCGCGGCGTTGTCGGCCGGGTCGATGATACGCACGGTGCGCGACGGAACGGGAAGCGCGAGCGCGGCGGCGCGCAGCGCGTGCGCCGCAGCATCGGCGGGCGGCGCGACGATCTTCACCTCGGCGCCCGGGTTGAGGTACAGGTCTGTGGCACGGGCGTAGCCGGCGGCGAAGTAGCCCTGCGACTCGACGATCTCCGCGTAGCGCGCGAGCGTGCGGCGGGCGACGTCGTCGTATCGTTGCTCGTGGAGGAGGCGGGCGAGGCGCAGGAACACCTCGGCGGCGACGGCGTTCTCCTTCACGGGCGCCTGTTGCGCGGCGAGGCGGCCGAGCGCATCGTGGCCGCGCGGGGTGTCGTAGAAGCCGCCGGCGCCCGACGCCAGATGCGCAAGCATGAGCTCGGCGAGCGAGCGCGCGCGATCGAGATCCTGCGGGCGCGAGGCGACTTCGTGCGCGTCGAGGCAGGCGAGCGCCGTCCATGCCTGGTCGCCGAGCAGGCCCGCGACCTGCGGCCCTGCGGCGGACAGATAGCGGTACATGCCGCGGCCGGCGTCGTGCAGCGTGCCGAACAGGTGGTCCAGCGCCCGAAGCGCGCGGTCGCGCAGTTCCGGACGCCCGCGCGTCCAGGATGCGTCGAGGTACGCGGAGATCATCATCGCGTTCCAGCTGGTGTACACCGTGCGGTCGACGTACGGCGCCTCGCGCTTGCGCCGCTCTGCGGCGGGCAGCGGGTAGAACTCTTCGTCCGCATCCTGGGAGCCGTAGAACGCGCCCGTCGCGCCGTCGCTGAGCCAGCGGTCGACGTACTCGACCGTGAAGTCGATGTACCGCCGATGCGTGTCGTCGCCGGTGACGCGGTAGAGCTTGCACAGGTTGCGCAACAGCAGCGCGTTGTCCTCGAGCATCTTCTCGTAGTGCGGGACGCTCCAGTCGCGCTTGGTGGAGTAGCGATAGAAGCCGCCCCACTCCTGGTCGTAGGTGCCGCCGCGCGTCATGTAGTCGAGCGTCTTGCGCGCCATGTGGAGCGCATCGCGGTCACCGTCGCGCAGGCATGCGTGGAGGAGCAGGTCGATGGCGTCGGTGTGCGGGAACTTCGGCTCGGCGCCGAAGCCCCCGTACACCGGGTCGTAGGCGTCGGTGACGGAGTCGAGCGCGTCGCGGAGGATCTGGCCGGTGAGCTCGTGCTCGGCGGTTTCGGAGCGCGCGCCGGCCAGCGCGCGCTCCCGTCCCGCAAGGATCTCGGCGATCTTCGCCTCGATCGACTCCTTGTTGTCGCGGTAGTAGGCGCTGACCTGCTGCAGCACGTCACGCATCTGGTCGGGCGGCACGTAGGTCATGCCGGCGAGCACCTCGCCCGCGGGCGTGAGGAACGCCGTGGTGGGCCAGCCGCCCATGTTGTAGCGGGCGTTGATGTCGGGCCGCTGGTCGTTGTCGACGCGCACGGCGACGAAGCGGTCGTTGACCAGGTCGATGACCTGCTCGTCGGAGTACGACGTCTCGTCCATCACGTGGCACCAGTGGCACCACACGGCGGAGATGCCGAGCAGGAGCGGCTTGTCCTGGCGGCGCGCGCGGTCGAACGCGTCCTCGCCCCACGGCTGCCAGGCGATCTCGTGAGCGCGGTTGGCGCGCGGGGAGAAGTGGAACGTGGTCTCGCTCATGATCCGGCCTTTCACGCGCGAGCGTTTCGATGATCGTATCGCACCGCGGCGGCCGCCACACGCCGGACGCGATGCGGGGGCGCGAAGCGACGCGCCCCCGCATCAACGGCGCGTTGCTGTCGCTACTGGAGCAGCGCGAGCACCATCGGCCGGTTGGAGGAGGTGGCGATCTGGCCGGCGGGGTTGTGCGCCGTCCAGACGTGGATCATCTCGCGCGACTCGTGGAGGACGGTGCCGGCTGGGCAGGCGCCGTCGACCGGCTGGCCAGCGGGTTGCTTCGTCGCGATGTCCCAGCAGCCGCTGTGCGTGTGCCACGTCGTCAGCTCGCCGCAGGGCTGTGGGCCGGAGGCGCCGCGCTCAGCCATATACAGCGCGCCGGCGAGGCGCATGGCGCCGTCGAGGCGGCGCACGTAGACGAGCGATTCGGGGCGGCCGAGGTCCCACGTGACGCCGTCGCGCTTGTACGCGGGGTTGCCGAAGTGCTGCACCCACTTCACGTCGGGCGTGTCGTTGCGGTATCCCTCGGCCTCGGCGACAGCGAAGTCCTCGAAGCGCTGCGTGGCGGCGCGCACGTCGGCGACGAGGCGCTCGCCGCATGCCGCCTGCTCTGCGCTGGCGGCGGAAGGCACGCCGTGCGTGTGCGCGTCCGTCTCGGGCGCGGCGGCGGGCATTGCCGGCGTGTGCGCGGCCGCGGCCGTGTGCGGGAGGCCGGCGGCAGGCGGAACGGCGTCGTGCGTTGCCGTGGACATCGCGGGCTCGGTCGCGTGTGATGCCGCGGCCTCGGTGTGCGAGGCGGGCGCTGCGGCCGGTTCGCCGACCTGCGTTGCGGGCCCCGGCACGTGATCGCCGGCCGGTGGAGCGGCATCGTGCGTGCCGGGCGCGGCGGCATGCTCGCCGGCGTGGTCGTGGCCGGCCTCGGAGATCGAGAGCGAGAACAGCACCGCGACGATGGCGGCGAGGCCGGCCGCCTGCGCCGTTGCGAGGCGCAGCCAGCGGCTTCCGAGCACGCCGCGCGCGCCGGCCATGCCCCACGCCACGTACAGCGCGACGATGATGCCGCCGCACGTCATCGCCACGCCCAGCGCGAGCAGCGCGTGGCCGGGGTTGCCGAGCGTGAAGATGCCTTCGCGGGCGGCGAGTGTCTCGTCCCGTGCGTGCAGGTACGCGTCGGTGGCGAGCCCGGCGAGCATCGCCGCGACGCCCGCGGCACCGACGATGAGCGAGCCGATCAGTCTCTTCATGGTCGTCCTCCCTTGTCCACAGCATCGAGGACGAGCAGCGGATCTGCATCCACGGGGCGTAAGCGGCGTGTAAATCGTACGGAAAGCCTCGGTGCGGGCTACCAGCCGGCAGCGCTGCCCTCGCCGCGGGAGTCGGAGCCGCCGATGAGGGCGCCGGAGTCGGGGTCGACGACGATCGCCTGGGCGCGGCCCATGGGGGCGGCCTGGCGGTCGACCGGCTTGACGTCGTGGCCGCGGCGGCGGAGGTCGTCCCGCGTGGCGGCGGGGAAGCCGGGCTCGACGAGCAGGCCGTCGGGCGCGTCGCCCCAGCGCGGCGCGTCGACCGCGGCCTGCGGGTCGAGGCCGAAGTCGATGATGCCGGTGATCACCTGGAGGTTGGTCTGCACCTGGAAGTCGGCGCCGGGCGCGTTGCCGGCGAGGAACAGCGCGCCGTCGCGGAAGACGAGGTACGTGTTCAGCGTGTGCATGGTGCGCTTGCCGCCGGCGAGCGCGTTGGGGTGCGCCGGGTCGAGCGAGAAGCCGTTCATGCGGTTGTTCATGATGATGCCGAGGTCATCGATGGCGACGGCGGAGCCCCACGGCGCGAAGATGCTCTGGATGAACGAGCAGGCGTTGCCCGCGCCGTCGACGACGACGAAGGACGTCGTGTCGGCCGACGGCGCGGGCACGCTGGATCGGCGCGCGAGCGCCGGGTCGATGAGCGCGCGCCGCGCGGCGGCGTGGTCCTTCGTGAGCAGCGCCCGCGGGTCGAAGCCGGTGGCGGCGGGGTCGCCGGCGTGCCGCTGGCGGTCCTCGAACGCGAGCTTCTTCGCTTCGACCATGTGGTGCACGGCATCGGCGGAGAGGTGGCCCCACGCGGCGAGGTCGCAACCCTCGATGATGTTCAGCTCTTCGAGCAGGATCATGCCCTGCGAGTTCGGCGGCGTCTCGTGCACGGTGAAGCCGCGATATTCAACCGACAGCGGCTCGAACACGCCGGCGCGATGCTCCGCGAGGTCGCGCGCGGTCATCGTGCCGCCGGCTTCGGCGACGGCGGCGGCGACCCGTGCGCCGATGGCGCCTTCGTAGAACGCGGCGCGGCCGCCGGCGGCGATGGCGCCGAGCGTGGCCGCGAGCGCGGGCTGGCGCAGCGTGGCGCCCATGCGCGGCGGCTCGCCGGCGGGATACAGCATGCGGGCGAGGCCGCCGTACTTCGCGAACAGCCCCCGGGACGCGCGCAGGACGAGCTCGAGCTCGCGCGACACGGGGACGCCGTCGTGCGCGTAGCCGATCGCCGGCGCGAGCAACTCCGCGAGCGGGCGCGTGCACCAGCGCGTCGCGATCTCCTGCCACGCGTCGACGAGGCCGGGGACGGCGACGGCGAGGCCGCCGTGGCGCGGCATCGCGCCGGCGTAACGCGCGAGCGTGGCGGCGGCGGGCGCTTTTCCGCCGGAGCAGATCGCCGAGACGCGGGCATCGGCGCGTGAAAAGACGAGGACGTAGGCGTCGCCGCCGAGGTGACTGCGCGCGGGCTTGACGACGGGCAGCACCGCCGACATCGCGAGCGCGGCGTCGAACGCATTGCCGCCGCGTCGCAGCACATCGACGCCGGCCTGCGTGACGAGGGGGTGCTCCGATGCCGCCATGCCGTGCATGGCGAGCGCGGGCCCGCGGACGTCCGGGCGAGTGTCAGGCATCGGCGCGCTCCGATGCGGCGGCGTCGAGCGCGCCGCGGGCGCGTTCGACCATGCGCTGCTCGTCGCGGAACGCGAGCATGCGCAGCGCTTCGCCTACCGGCACGAAGCGCGCTTCGAGCACCTCGTGGTCGTGATCGTCGGTGGAGCCGGACTGATAGGCGAGCAGGAACACGTGCACGCGCTTGCGGACGCGCGCCGGTTCCGCGTCGTAGCGGGAGACATACGTGTAGTCGATGGCGCCGAGCGGCCCGACGACGGTCGCTTCGACGCCCGTCTCCTCGCGCACCTCGCGCACGGCGGTTGTCTCGGGCGCCTCGCCGTCCTCGATCCAGCCCTTCGGCAGCTGCCAGCGGCCCTCGTGCGTGCGGATGATCGCGACCTCGAACGCATCGTCCGCGCCGATGCGGTAGACGACGCCGCCAGCGGAGGTCTCGCTACGCGTCTTCACTGCGCCGCCGTGCCGGGCGATCGCGACCCGCCGGCCGGCCTACGGGCGCGGGCGAGACGGACGTCGGCGCCACGCCATCGCGGGAGGCGGCGCGGTTGACCTCGATCGCACGCTGCGTCAAGGCCGCGAGCGCGTCGGTGACCTTGCGGAAGAACGTGCCTTCAGCGTATGAGCCGTCCTTGCGCGCGCGGCCGGCGGCCATGCCGGTGAGCACCTCGACGCCTTCTTCGATCTTCGACACGGCGTAGATGTGGAACGCGCCGTCCCTGACGGCGTCGATCACGTCCTGCTTGAGCATGAGGTTGTGCAGGTTGTCGCGGGGGATCATCACGCCCTGGTCACCGGTGAGGCCGCGCGCCTTGCAGACGGCGAAGAACCCTTCGATCTTCTCGTTGACGCCGCCGATCGCCTGGACTTCGCCGAGCTGGTTGACGGAGCCGGTGACGGCGATGCCCTGGCGCAGCGGCACATCGGCGATGGCGCTGAGCAGCACGTAGAGCTCGGTCGAAGAGGCGCTGTCGCCGTCCACCTCGTCGTACACCTGCTCGAAGGTGATGCTGGCGGAGAACGAAAGGGGCTGCCGGTGCGCGAACTTGCCGTTGATGTACCCGTTGAGGATGAGGAATCCCTTGCTGTGCGAGGGGCCTGACTTCTGGATCTCGCGCTCGATGTTCTGCACCTGGCCGCGGCCGAGGCTGACGCGCGCGGTGATCCGCGCCGGCCTGCCGAACGCGTAGTCGCCGACGTCGTACACCGACAGCCCGTTGACCTGTCCGACGACTTCGCCGGAGAGGTCGACCTTGATCGTGCCGTTCTCGATCAACTCCTGCACGCGATCCTCGATCAGGTTCGACCGGTACGCCTTCGCGTCGATCGCTTTCTCGACGTAGCCGGCGGTGACGACGGCGCTGCCGGCGTCGCACGCCCAGTAGTCGGCTTCCACGAGCACATCGACGACGTTCATCATCTGCAGCGACAGCTTCTCCTGGTCGCCGGCCATGCGCGAGCTGTGCTCGACGATGCGGGCGACGGCATCGCGGTCGAACGGGCGCATGCCGAGCTCCTGCACCTGCCGCGCGATGAACCGCGCGTAGATGTTGACGTGCTCGGACACACGCTCCACGTCGGTGGTGAAGTCCGCGCGGGCCTTGAAGAGCTTGCGAAAGTCCTCGTCGACAAGCTGGAGCACCTGGAAGACGTGGGGTGTGCCGATCATCGCCACCTTGACGTTGAGGGGAATCGGCTCCGGCGTCAGCGTCGCCGTTGGGACGATGCTGACCTGCTCGCCCATGTTCTCGAGGCGGATCTGACGGGTGCGGAGGGCGCGCTTCAGCGTCTCCCAGACGAGCGGCTGCGTCAGCGCATCGAGCGCGTTGATGATGAGGAAGCCGCCGTTCGCGCGGTGCAGCGCGCCGGGCTTGATCATCGTGTGGTCGGTGACCATCGATCCGAATGCGGAGCGGTAGTCGATGCGCCCGAAGACGTGGTAGTACGACGGATGTTCTTCGAACACCACCGGCGCGTGGCCGGCGGCGTCGTGGGTGACGATGACGTTGACCTCGTACCGCGTGAAGATGCCATCGAGCCGCGGGACGGGGATGCCGCCGACCGTTTGCGGCTGCTCCTCCTGGCCGCGGAACGCGGGGAGGTTCGCGACCATGTCATCGCCGAGCTGCTTGATGAAGCCGACGACCTCGGGCTCGTCGGAGAAGTCGCGCAGGAGTTCATCGAGCAGCGGCTGGGCGATGACGATCATCAGCCGGCGATCGAGCTCGGCGGCCTGTTGCGCGGCCGTGCGGTCGAGCCGCCGCACCTGCGGGAGCATCTGCGCGATGATGGAGTCGAGTTCGGCGGTGTGCTCCTGGATCTCGCGCTTGCGCTCGTCGGGGAGCAGCTCGTACTGCTCGCGGGTGATCGGCTTGCCTTCGATGAGCGGGACGGTGGAGATGCCCATCGGCGTCATGTTGACGGCGAGCGAGCGCGCGGCGGCCTCGCGCTGAAGCACGCCGAACAGCTGGTCGCGCTGCGCGGCGAGTTCGCGGTTGAGCTGGTCGCGCCGCTGCGCGTATTCGTCGCTCTCGAACGCTTTCGGCACCTCGCGCCGGACGGTTTCGATCAGCTCATCGACGGCGTGGCTGAGCTCGTGACCGCGCCCGGGCGGCAGGCTGACCGCGTTCGGGCGCGTCGGCTCGGCGAAATTGAAGACGTAGCACCAGTCGCGCGGCGCCGGGCGCGTCTTCGCGATGCGCGTCACCTGCGCCCGCACCTCGGTCGAGCGGCCGGTGCCGGGCGGCCCGGACAAGAAGACGTTGAAGCCTTCGGCCTCGATGTCGAGGCCGAAGGAGAGCGCGCTGACCGCGCGGTCCTGGCCGACGGTGCCCTCGAGCGGTGCGATGTCCGCGGTCGTCTTGAACTTGAGCGTGCGCGGGTCGCAGGTGCGGCGCAGCTTCTGCGCGGGCACGCGGAGGGAACGAAGCGTGGCGCTCATCGCGGCTCCTTCGGTGGCCATGCTACAGGAGCCGGCGATAACACGGGATTACGCGGGCGCCGCGCGCCGGAATGCGCCCGCGGCGACGCACAGGGCGCCCGCCGCGCCGGCAAACATCGCGAGCGCGACGGTTGCGGCGGGCGCCGGCGCGCCGGGGCCGAAGCCGAGCGCCGCGATGACGTCGGCGCCGGCGGGGCGGACGCCGTCCGCGCGGAGCACGTACGCGTTCTGCGCCGTGTGCGACGGCGCCTGCGCGCGGACGACGATGTAGCCGGGGATGTCGCCGATGGCGAACGGGAAGAGGTCAGCCGCCACGCTGATCGGAAAGCTCCACGTGCCATCGCGGAGCACCGTCACCGTGCGCTCACGGTGGAATGGGCCCGGGTAGCCCAGGGGTTCCGTCGTCGTGAACCCGAGCGTGATAGTCACGGTCTCGCCGGGCGCCCAGCCGCGCTGTCCGACGATCTGGAAACGCGCGCCGACCTCGCCCTCTTGCGGGTCGATGAGCGGGTCGCGTGGCTCCTGGGCGAAGGCGAGCTTCGGGAACTGCGCGCACAGCAAGGCGCACGCCATGGCGAGCAGCAGACCGATCCGCATCTCCAGCCCCTCCCTGAGCCCCCGCCGGAGGCGCATGCTAGCACGCGATCGGGGAGAGGTGAAGCGGCCGGTTAGCGGAAGAGCACGACACGCCGGAAGCGTTCGGTGTAGCGGCCGTCCTCGCCGCGCCAGCGCTCGCGGACGAAGCGGAGAAAGTCACTGTTCGGGTCGTCGGCGCCGAGGCCCTGGCTGATGTGCGCGTTCAGCGCGTGGATCTTCTGCTCGACGACGGCGCTGATGTCGACCTCGTAGTTCGCCTTCTCGGACCCCCAGATGAAGATCTCCTTCACGTTGTGGGTCTCGAGGCCTTCATCCAGGTGCTCCGGGAAGTTGAGGCGGTCGCGTGCGGCCGGGTAGATGGCATCGACGGCGACCTGGCCGACGCAGCGGTGGTCGGAGTGGTTGACGAAGCTGTTGCGGACGATGAACGCCTCGGGGTCGTGCGTGAAGACGGCGTACGGCTTCAGCATGCGGATATGGCGGACGACGTCGCCGAGGAGGTCGCGGGGGTACGTGAGTTCGCCGTCGACATGGTCGAGGAAAAAGACGCCGCTGGCGCCGGCACGATGGGCCGCCTCGCGCTGCTCGTCGCGGCGGATGCGGATGAGCTCGGCGGGGTCCATGCCGGGGTCGGCGGTGCCCTTCGAGCCATCGGTGCAGATCAGGTAGTGGAACGTCCAGCCCTGGCGGGACCAGAGGAAACTGGTGCCGGCGGCGCCGAAGTCCGCATCATCGGGGTGGGCGGCGATGGCGAGGGCGACCTTGTTGTCGGTCTCGGGGCCGGTGTCGGGCAGGCGTTCGAGTGAGCTGAGGGTCTCGAGGTTCGAACTCATGGCGGTAAGCGTACCGGGGCGCCGGGGGCGGCGGTAGAGCGGCGCCGCGGCGTAGGCCGGGTCAGCCGCTCGTCAATCTGGACGGTTGACGGGCCGCCGTGAGCGGGCGTATCGTCGGGGTTGTCCCGCCGGGGAAGGGGCAGTCCATTGCGGACGCTATCCCACGCACTGCTGCTGGCCGTGTTCCTGGGCGCAGTCGCCGCCGCGGCCGCGGCGTTCGCCGAGAACGTCGACCCGGGCGGCACGGACGCTCAGTACGCCTGGGGCGAGAATGTCGGCTGGATCAACGCCGAACCCCAGGGCGAGGGCGGCTCGGGCGTGCAGGTCAGCGGAAGCGCCGTCACTGGCTGGATGTGGGGCGAGAACATCGGCTGGATCAATATGTCCTGCACGAACCGCGGGACATGTGGCACCACCGCCTACGGCGTGACAAACGACGGTACGGGCAAGCTCGCCGGGTACGCCTGGGGCGAGAACGTCGGCTGGATCAGCTTCTCGTGCGAGAACACGAGCGCCTGCGGCGCCTCGCCGTACGGCGTGCAGATCGATGGCGCCACGGGCCTGTGGAGCGGGCACGCGTGGGGCGAGAACATCGGCTGGATCAGCTTCACCAACGTGCCCGCGGCACAGCGTGTCACGACGGACGACGGCGACGGCGTCGCGGGGTCTGCCGATAACTGCGACTTCGACTCCAACGTCTCGCAGACCAACACCGACGCGGCGCCGCTGCCGAACCCGACGCCGGTCGTGCCCGACACCACCGTGCCGAAATCCGACGCGTTCGGCGACGCGTGCGACGCGGACGATGACAACGACGCCGTGCTCGACACGGACGAACCCGCAGGATGCAACGGGAGCGCCGCGCTCAACCCGCTTGGCGCCGATAGCGACGGCGACCGCGTGCGCGACGGCGCCGAGTGCGCGATGGGCTCCGCCCCTTCGAATCCGGCGAGCCGGCCGCCGATCCCCTCATTCGCCAACGACACCGATCACGACACGCTGAGCGACGTCTTCGAGGGCACGATCGGTTCGAACCCGAACGACCCGGACTCCGACGACGACGGCATCAACGACGCCATCGAATACAAGGGTCACTCGACGAGTCCGACGAGCGTCGACTCCGACGGCGACGGTTGCTACGACGACTCGGAGGTCGCCTCGGTGAACTCGGACAAGCTGGTCAACGGGATCGACCTGTATGTGACCTCGATCGGGATCGGCTCGCCGGGAAACGCCACGGTCGATGCGAACAAGGACCGTTCCGTCAACGTGGCCGACCTGTACATCGTGGCGACCAATTTCACAACGATCGCGTGCCCGTAGGCTAGACCAACCCGTTCCCGTGGTGTGAAAGAAGCGACTGGCGCAGGAGCACGAGCGCCGTGGTGACGGCGCGGCGTTTCACCGCGGCGCGTCCCTGGGGGAACGTGTAGCTCACCGACTGCGGGGGCGCCCACATGGCATCGATGGCGATGTGCACGGTGCCGGCGGGTTTGCCTTCCTGTTCGTCGGGGCCGGCGACGCCGGTGATGCCGACGCCGACGCTGGCCTCGAGCCGCTCGCGCGCGGCGCGCGCCATCTCGCGCGCGCACTCGGCGCTGATCACGCCGTGCTGCTCGATGACGTCGCCCCGCACGCCCCACGCGATCTTCATCTCGGTGCGATACGACACGAGCCCGCCGCGGAAGTAGCCCGACGCGCCCGGCACGTCGGTGATCGTGCTTGCCAGCAGGCCGCCGGTGCACGATTCCATCGTCGCCAGCGAGATGCCGCGCTGTCGCATCATGTCGCCGACGACGCTTTCGAACGTGTCGTCGTCAGCCCCCCAGACCGCGGCGCCGAGGATCGCCCGCGCCTGCTCTTCGGCGGGGCGGAGCAGGCGCCATGCCGCTTGCTCGTCGGCCGCTTTCGCGGCGAGGCGCACCTGCACGCCATCGACGCGCGCGTAGATGCCGATGCTCGGGTTGGTGGATTTGAGCATCGGCGACATCATCTCATCGACCGTGCCTTCGCCGACGCCAGCGGTCTTGAGCGTGCGCGTCACGAGGACGCTGCCGGGGTTACGGCGGCGCAGTTCCGGCTCGACCTCCTTCTCCCACATGCGGGTCATCTCCGTCGGCGGGCCCGGCATGGCGACGATGATCTTGCCGTCGCGCTCGGCCCACCAGCCGGGCGCGGTGCCGCGCGGGTTCGGGATGGCGCGCGCCGACGGGATGAGCCAGGACTGCTTCACATTGCTCTCGGGCATCTTGAAGCCGCGGCCTTCGAAGAAGGCGCGCAGGTTGCGCTCGAGGTCCGCGTCGACGCGCGGCTCCTCGCCGAGGACGGCGCAGATCGCTTCGCGTGTCAGGTCGTCCTCGGTCGGGCCGAGTCCGCCGGTGCAGATGACGAGGTCCGAGCGTTCGCGTGCGCGGCCGATCGTCTCGGTGAGGCGGTCCAGGTTGTCGCCGACGACGGCCTTGAAGTAGAGGTCGATGCCGAGCGCGGGCAGCCGCGATGCGATGAACGCGGCGTTCGTGTCGACGATCTCGCCGAGCAGGATCTCGGTGCCGATGGAGAGGATCTCGGCCTTCACGGGTCGAGCGTACCGGCGCCGCGCGCGCACGGCAACGGGCCGGTGCTAGACTGCCGCGCGATGGCTCCCGCCGAGCTCCGTGTCGCGGTCATTGGCCATGTCGAGCATGTGACGATCGCGCGCGTGCCGTCGTTGCCCGCGCCGGGCGAGATCGTGCATCTCGATGCGCCGGATGTGATCGCGGGCGGCGGCGGCGGCATTGCGTTCCATCAGCTGGCGCGCAGTCCGGGCGACGTGCACCTGTACACCGCGTTCGGCAACGACGAGGCGGCGCGCAGGGTGGAGGCGGACGTGCGCACGACCGGCGCGCACGTCCACGCCGGGCGCCGCGACGCGCCGCAGACGCGCGACCTGGCGCTGATCACGCCGGCGGGAGAGCGGACGATCTTCGTCATCGGCCGGCCGCTGCACCCGCGGCGCGATGACCCGCTGCCGTGGGGCGAACTTGACCGTTGCGATGCGGCGTACTTCACCGGCGACGACCCGGCGACGATCGAGGCGGCACGCCAGGCGCGCGTGCTCGTCGTGACGGCGCGGCGCGCCGACGCGCTCGCGCGCTCGGGGGTGCGCGCCGACGTGGTCGTGGGCAGCCGCAATGATCCGCGCGAGGCGCGCACGCTCGCGGCGTGCGACCCGCGCCCGCACGCGCTCGTGATGACCGAGGGCCCGGACGGCGGCACGGGGGAGACAGCCGACGGCGTGATGCGCTTCCGCGCGGCGGCGCCGCCACCGGCGATCGCCGGGTCGTACGGCGCCGGTGATTCGTTCGCCGCGGCGCTGACGTGGTACCTGGCGAAGGGCTTGCCGATCGCGCACGCGTGCGAGCGCGCCAGCGTCCACGCGGCGGCGGGGCTCGGCGGCATCAACCCACTCGAACGGCAGACCGCGCTCGCGTGACTACAGGCGCTCGAGCGGCGCGATTGACAGCGACAGCGTCTTCAGGCCGACGCCCTTGAACGAGACGGTGACCTCCTGGTCGCCGCCGCTGGTCTTGCACCCCACGACGACGCCCTCGCCGAATTTCGGATGGCGCACGCGCTCGCCGCCGTGGAACGCGTCGGAGCCGGGTACTTCGGGGCGGTCGTCGCGAGGCGCCGGCGCGCGGTAGCGCATCGGTTCCTGCGGCTCGCTTGCATCTGCGCGCGCGCTGACGAGCGATGGCGGGATGTCGCGGAGGAAGCGGGACGCGGGGTTGTGCTGCGATGCGCCGCCGCCGTAGCGCCGGAACGCGCGCAGCAGGTAGAGCCGCTCCTTCGCGCGCGTCATGCCGACGTAGCAGAGACGGCGCTCCTCCTCCATCTGCGCGGGCGTGTCGAAGGAGCGGACGTGCGGCAGGACGCCGTCCTCCATCGCGATCATGAACACGACGGGGAATTCGAGCCCCTTGGCGGAGTGCAGGGTGATGAGCGTGGCGCGGCCGGCGGCGTCGTCGCCTTCGGCCATCTCGTCGGCGTCGGAGACGAGCGCGGCGTTTTCGAGGAATGCTGCGAGCCCTTCGCCGCCCGCGAGGCCGTCGAACTCAGCGGCGTAGGCGGCGAGCTCCTGGACGTTTGCCCAGCGCGCTTCCGCCTCGGACTGCTGGTCTTCGCCTGCGCCGCGGCCGGGCTCGTCGAACAGGTAGCGGCGGTACTGCGTGCGGTCGAGCAGGCCGCCGACCAGCACGGACAGCGGGTTGTCCGGTGCGAGAGCGATCAACTCGTCGATGATGCCGAGGAAGCCGCGGAGCGCCGTCGCCTGCCGTGCTGCGAGCGGGTGGCGCGGCATGCGGGCGATCTCCGGCGTGATGTTGCCATCCTGCTGCGCGGCGAGCACCTGCAACGCGGCGTACAGCGGCAGGCCGAGCGTTGCCGCCCAGCGCTGGAACTGCTCCATCGTCTTTTCGCCGACGCCGCGGCCGGGCACGTTCGCCACGCGGGTGAAGGCGACGGCATCGAACGGGTTGTGCACCAGCCGCAGGTAGGCGAGCACGTCCTTGATCTCGCGCCGCTCGTAGAACCGCGTGCCGCCGACGAGCTGGTACGGGATGCCCGCGCCGATCAGCGCCTCTTCGAGGGCGCGGGACTGCGCGTTCGTGCGGTACATCACCGCGATGTCCTGGAGGCGCATGCCGTGCTTCGTCAGCGACGCGACCTCCGCCGCGACGAACTGCGCCTCGTCGCGCTCGTCGTACGCCTCGAACATGACGATCGGCTCGCCCTCGCCGCGGTCGGTCCAGAGCGCCTTCTCCTTGCGCTGCTCATTGCCGGAGATCACGGCGTGGGCGGCGTCGAGGATGGTCTGCGTGGAGCGGTAGTTCTGTTCGAGGAGCACGATCTGCGCGCCGGGAAAGTCGCGCTCGAAGTCGAGGATGTTGCGGATGTCGGCGGAGCGCCACGAGTAGATCGACTGGTCGGGGTCGCCGACGACGCAGATGTTGCCGAACTTCGCGGCGAGCAGGCGGGCGAGCTGGTACTGCGCGATGTTCGTGTCCTGGAACTCGTCGACGAGGACGTGGAGGAAGCGGTCCTGGTACTTCTCGCGCGTGGGCGCGTGGTCCCGCAACAGGTTCACCGTCCGGACGATCAGGTCATCGAAGTCGAGCGCGTTGTTGGCGGCGAGCACCTGCTCGTAGCGCTCGTAGGAGCGAGCGACGACCTCGGTGAAGTACTCGTGCGTCGTCGAGGCGAAGTCGTACGCCGAGATGAGTTCGCTCTTGGCGCGCGAGATGGCGCTGAGGATGGCGCGCTCGGGGACCTGGCGCGTGTTGATGTTCATGTCTTCGGCGACGCGCTTGATGACGGCGACCTGGTCGGCGTCGTCGTAGATCGTGAACGAGCGGTCGATGCCGGCGTGCTGGCCATCGGTGCGAAGGAAGCGGGCGCAGATCGCGTGGAAGGTGCCAAGCACGACGTCGCGCGCGACGTCGCCGAGGCGCGCCTCGACGCGCTGGCGCATCTCGCGCGCGGCCTTGTTCGTGAACGTGACGGCGAGGATCCGCCACGGGGCGACGTCGTCGTGCCCAACGAGGTAGGCGATGCGATGGGTGATCACGCGCGTCTTGCCGGAGCCGGGGCCGGCGAGGATCAGCAGCGGGCCCTGCGTTGACGTGACGGCCTGGCGCTGGGGTTCGTTCAGGTCGCTGAGCACGTGCTCGATGGATGTCATGGCGCCCCAGCGTACCGGAGCGCGCCCCGCGGCCGCAGGGACACGCGACCGCGCCGACGCGTTGGTATATAATCCGCGCGTGTGACGGGGCCGAGGAGGTCGGCATGGTGCTCGCGGTGTGGGACGGTGACGCGTGGAAAGATCTCGCGATCGTCGGCGGCATCATCGCCGGCGCGTACCTCGTCGTGTTGTGGATCTCGGCGCTGGTGTGGGCCTACCGCGATGCCGCGGCGCGCTCGCGCGACCCGCTCATCCAGGCGCTGGCTGCGCTGCTCGTCGCGCTCTTTAACCTGCCCGGGCTCCTGGTGTATCTCATCGTGCGGCCGAGCGAGACGTTGGCCGAGCGCTACGATCGCCAACTCGAGGCGCAGGCGCTGATGAACGAAATCAAGGAGCAGCCGGCGTGCCCGGAGTGCCGCCGCCGGATCGCCGAGGACTTCGTGACGTGCCCGTATTGCCGCGCCGCGTTGCGCACGCCGTGCGAGTCATGCGACAAGCCGCTCGCGCCGAGCTGGATCGCTTGTCCGTGGTGCGGCGCCGGGCGTTCGGCGCCGGCATCGCGTGCGGAGCAGGCGCCGCGCGCCGAGCCGGCGCCTGCTCCGGAGCCGAAGCCGCGCCGCGCGAGCACGGCGACGTATACGCCGCCCGCCAAGCCGCAACCGGCGCCTGCGGCCGATGCGACGGCGGAGCCCGGCTCCTGACGCTACGCCCGTTTCCAGGCTGAAGGCACGTACTCCGGCTCGCCCGCGCCGCCATGCGTGAAGCCGTGCGCCCCGAGTGCGGCGCGAACGGTGGCCGCGTGCTCGCGGTCGCGCACCTCGAGCAGGAGCGCCACGTGGACGCGGCCGACCGGGAGCGCCATCCCGAAACGCTGGTGCGAGACGCTGAGGATATTCGCGCCGGCTTCGGCGATGATCTCGCTCAGGCGCGCGAGCTGGCCGGGCTTGTCATCGAGCCCGATGGTGAGACTGTAGTAGCGGCCGGCCGTCGTCAGCCCGTGCTCGACCACGCGCGCGATCATGTTGATGTCGGCGTTGCCGCCGGAGAGGATTGCGCACACGCGTTCGCCGCGCGCCGCCACCCGGCCGGACATCAGCGCGGCGACACTCGCGGCGCCGGCGCCTTCGACGACGAGCTTCGAGCGTTCGAGCAGCAGCACCATCGCCTCGGCGACGTCGTCTTCGCCGACGAGCACGATGTCGTCGACATGGCGTTGGAGCAAATCGTGCGTGAGCGCGCTCGGCCCGGCGACGGCGATGCCTTCGGCGATGGTCGGCGCGGGGTCGATGCTCAGCGCGTGGCCGGCGGCGCGCGAGCGAGCGGCGCCCGGAGCGGCTTCGACCTGCACGCCGATGACGCGGGCGCCGGGCGCCGTCGCCTTCACGGCGATCGCGACGCCGGCGGCGAGGCCGCCGCCGCCGACCGGCACGGCGACGAGCGAAACGCCGGCGAACTCCTCCGCGATCTCGATGCCGACGGCGCCCTGGCCGGCGATGATCAGCGGGTCGTCATACGCGGGGATGACCGTGTTGCCGTGGGCGCCGGCGAAGCGCTCGCATTCGCGTTGCGCGTCCTCGTACGAGTCGCCGTGAAGCAGGACCTCGGCGCCATAGCCGCGCGTTGCCTCGACCTTGGCGAGCGGCGTGGTGCGCGGCATGACGATCGTCGCGCGGACGCCGTGCTCGCGGGCGGCGACGGCGACACCCTGCGCGTGGTTTCCTGCGCTCGCCGCGATCACACCACGCGCGCGCTCGTGCGCCGAAAGCGCGGCGATGCGGTTGGCGGCGCCGCGGATCTTGAACGAGCCGGTTCGCTGCAGGTTCTCGCACTTGAGCCGCACATCGGCGCCGGCCATCGCGCTGAGCGCGCTCGATGGGAGCAATGGCGTGCGTCGCGCGAGGCCGGACGAGCGCTCGCGCGCCGCGCGGACATCGTCGAACGTGACGCTCACGCTATCGGGCGGGCGCGCCTTCAAGCGCGAGGAGGCGGCGCTTCATGGCGAGCCCGCCGCCAAACCCCGTCAGCGCGCCGTCGCTGCCGACGATGCGATGGCAGGGGATGACGATCGGGATCGGGTTCGTGCGCATGGTGTTGCCGACGGCGCGGAATGCGCGCGGCCGGCCGACGCGGCGGGCGATCTCGGCGTACGACGCGACTTCGCCCCGGGGCACGCACGCCGTCTCGAGCAGCACCTCGCGGCGGAACGGCGTCACCCACGACAGGTCGACCTCGAGGTCAAACGTCGTCCGCGTGCCGTCGATGTAGTCGGCGATCTGGCGCGCCAGTGGCGCTGCCTTCGCGTCATCGCGCACGAGGTCGAATGCGCCGTGCAACTCGCGCTGCACCTCCTCGGCGTCGCGCTCGATGCGGCGCGGATTGGCGCTGAGCTTGACCGCGACGAGCCGGCGGCCGTTGCCGGCGACGAGCATCGGGCCGAGCGCCGTCTCCGCGCAGGTGTACCAGGCGACCGGACGCGTGCGGTCAGTCATTGCCCACCTTCTTGTAGTACTGCTTGCCATCCTGCATGAACTTCGCGAGCCGATCCTCGATGACGAGGTAGTCGAGGTGCGAGAGCGTCTCGCCAATGGCGGCGCGCTGCATCCAGTAGGAGAACGTGTCGAAGGTCCCGGTCGCCCATTTCACCTTCGCCGCGACGTCGTACGCGGTGCGGGGGCTGCGGCCGATGACGGCCATCATCTCCTCGAGGCGCTCGTCGTGGTGGAGTTGGATGGCGCGGAGGCGTCCGTGCAGGTCCTGGAACGTGTACTCGTGCGCGGGGAGCACGGTCTTCATGTCGAGCGCTTTCAACCGCTCGAGCGAGGCGATGTAATCGCCGAGCGGGTTTCCCTGCTGCTGCGGGTGCAGGCTGATGTTCGGCGAGATGGTCGGCAGCACGTGGTCGCCGGTAAGGATGAACTGCTTCTCGCGCTCGACGAAGCAGATGTGTCCCGGCGAGTGTCCCGGCGTCCACCAGACCTCGAAGTTGAAGCGGCCGATCTCGAGCCGCTCGCCGCCCCAGACGACTTCATCGGGTTCGACGGGGTCGACGAACGCGCGCACGGACATCGCCGATTCCTTCAGGTCCTGCGTTGCATTCGTCGGGACGCCGTGCATCTCGAGCCACTCGCCCATCGTGGCCAGGAGCTGCGACGGGTTGCGGTACCGCGAGTGGATGAGGTCGCGCTCTCGCTGGTGGATGACGACGGTCGCGCCGCTCTTCTCCTTCACGCGGCCGGCGAGGCCGTAGTGGTCCGGGTGAATGTGCGTGACGAGCAGCATCTTCAGCTTGTCGAACGGCACGCCGGCGTCGTGCAGCTGCTGCTCGAGGGCGTCCCACGCCTCGGGCACGTTCCAGCCGGAGTCGACGAGCGTCCAGCCGTCGCGTCCTTCGATGAGGTAGGGGAGCACCCAGCCGAGCGGGTTGTTCGGGATTGGCACCTTGAGCTGCAGGAGCCCGTCCATGATCTGCAGCGGGTGCTTCGTCTCGACGGTGGTCATCGCTTGTGCCTTTCTCTCGGCGGGGGTCGATGCCTGCCGGACAGCGGAAAGGGCAGGGTGCCCTGCCCTTGGATATCGTACGTCAACGCTCGCGCGAGCGGGTAGCTCAGCCGCTCCAGGATGACGGCTGATCGTGCTGTGTCGCCGGCCCGGACATCCACTGCGGCGCCTGGCCGGGGGCGTGGTGCCGCGGCGGGTCAAGCGCGAACTGGGCTTCCGAGAGTGCGCGTTCGGCTTCGACGAGCGCGTCGTAGTGCGGGATCAGTGGCTGCAGTTGGGCGATCAGTCCCTCGATCCGCACGCGCTCGGCTTCGAGGTTGGCGAGGGTGATCTTCACCTGTTCCGTGCGTTGTTCGAGTTGAGAGAGGAACGAGTCGGTCATGCCCGGGTCTGTCTCCTTCGTCCATGCGTCGATGCCTCGGCTCCACAGTGTCCCGCCGGCGGCGCGCGCACTCAAGTGCGGAGCGAACGAACTCTGTCAAGCGAACGGCGACTGCTGCGCGCGCGCGCCTGCTGGTAGCATGCGTGCAGGAGCGGAACATGGACTTTGCTGTCTTCGCGCTGGTCTGGGCGGGCATCGTCATCGTCTCGATGGTGATCGTGAGTTACCTCGCGGTCCGCTGGGGCCGGGAGCCGTTTGGCTGGGCGCTGCTTACGGCGGTGCTCGGGCCGATCGCTATCGTCGGGTTGCTGGGCACGCGGCAGTCGGATGTGCAGAGGCCGAAGGGCTTCGAGCGCGTGGACGGCGGTGGGCGGGGGCAGGGCACGTCGTGCATCGTCGCGGCGGTCGACGCCTCAGCTGCGGCGGAGCGCGTCGCGCGATACATCACGGAGATGCATGCCCGGGGTACGGACGTGCAACTGCTCGCGGTGCTGCCACATGAGTTCCGCGCGCGGACGACTTCGACGCAGGAGACCGAGCATACGGCAGCGGTCGAGTCGATGACTGGCGCCGCACGCAGGATCCTCGATGAGGCCGGGGTGCAGCACCGCGTGACCGTCGGCTACGGCAGCCCGGGCGCCGAGATCGTGCGGTTCGGCGAGGAGGAGCAGGCCGACCTCATCGTCATCGGCAGGCGCGGGGCCGGGCTGTCGAAGGCGCTGCTGGGGTCGGTATCGGATCACGTCGTGAAGCACGCGACGCGGCCCGTCGTCGTGGTGGATTAGCCGGCGTCCACGCTCAGGCGGACGCCGCCGACAGCTTCGACTCCTGCGCGAGGTCGGCGTCGACCATCATCTCGACCAGTTGCCGGAACGAGACGTCGGGCTTCCAGCCAAGCTCCTTCTTCGCCTTTGACGCATCGGCGATCAGCAGGTCGACCTCGGCCGGGCGGATGAACTGCGGGTCGGTGCGGACGTGGTCCTCCCAGTTCAGGCCGAGGCGGCCGAACGCGAGGCGGGCGAAGTCCTTCACCTGGTGCGTCTCGCCGGTGCCGATGACGTAGTCGTCGGGCTTCTTCGCCTTGAGCATCAGGTGCATCGCGCGGACGTAGTCGCCGGCATAGCCCCAGTCCCGCCGCGGCTCGATGTCGCCGAGCAGGAGCTCCTTCTGCAGGCCGAGCTTGATGCGGGCGGCGGCGAGCGTGATCTTGCGCGACACGAACTCGGGTCCGCGCTTCGGTGACTCGTGGTTGAAGAGGATGCCGCTGCAGGCGTGGATCCCGTAGCTCTCGCGGTAGTTCACCGTGATGTAGTGGGCGTACGCCTTCGCGACGCCGTACGGGCTTCGGGGATGGAACGGCGTCGTCTCGCTCTGCGGCGTCTCGCGCACCTTGCCGAACATCTCGCTGCTCGACGCCTGGTAGAACCGAATGCCGGCGCCCGACTTCGACCGCGACGACGACGCGCCGGTGGTGAGGCGGATCGCCTCGAGCATGCGCAGCGCGCCGAGGCCCGTGATCTCGCCGGTAAGCTCCGGCTGGTTCCAGCTGAGCATGACGAAGCTGATCGCGGCAAGGTTGTACACCTCGTCGGGCTTCACCTTCTGGACGGCGTTCATGAGGGACGCCTGGTCAAGCAGGTCGCCCTCGACGATGCGGACGTCCGGGAGCGTGCGTTCGATGATCTGCAGCTTGGGGTTCGCCTGGCCGCGGATCAGCCCGTAGACCTCGTAGCCCTGCGCGAGCAGGTGCTCGGACAGATAGAAGCCGTCCTGGCCGGTGATTCCCGTGATCAGCGCTCGTGGCATCGACTTCATCCTCCCGCGTGCTGGCAGGAAGGATACCGGATGCCTGTTATCGCATGCCGGTGACGCGCTCGGGCCGGATGCGGATGACGACCCGGACATCGCCGGGCAGGTGGTTGGGGTACTTGTCCTGCCCGAGGTACTTCTTCGCGAGCTTGTCGATCCCCTCGGAGCCGCCCTTTGGAGTGATCTCGGTCACCCTGCCGCGGATTTCGATGTACTCGTACGGGTTCGCGGCGTCCTGGACGCTGACGGCGACGGTGGGGTTGCGCTTGAGGTTGCGCACCTTGAGCCGCTTCTCCTCGCTGTTGACGATGACGTCATTGCCGTCGAGATCGATCCAGACGGGCGACACGGCGGGCGAGCCGTCCTTGTTCACGGTGGCGATGTGGGCGAAGTTCTTGCCGGTGAGCAACTTCTGCTGCTCCGGCGTGAGCGTGATGGTCATGACCGGTGTCCTTTCGCAGCGGCAACCGGAAGCACCGCTGACAGCCCATTGTGGCGAAACGGGCATCGCACGGCCGTGCGTGGGCGCTGACCGCGCGTTACGCCGGCGTCCAGAAGTTGGTGTCCGGCGGCGGCTTCTCATCGCGGCCGGCGCCCGGCTTGGCGCCGCCGGGGATGATCGACGGGTCGATGGCGGCGCGCGTCGGGTCCTGGAAGTCCTCGAACGTCACCTCTCCGCTCGTGGTGTCGAGCACGGCAAACGACAGGCGGAACGCGTTGCGCGGGTCGCGAGCCTCGCCGGCCGAGCCGGGGTTGATGACGAGGGCGCGGCCGACCCGCTCCGCCATCTGGTAATGCGTATGGCCGAGGATGATGTAGTCGGCATCGATCTCCGCAAGGCGGGAGAGGCTGCGGCTGTTGGGGTAGATGTACTCGTTGTGGGGCTCGAACGGGCTGCCGTGCACCATGAGCAGGCGCTTGCCGCCGACCGTCGTCTCGACGCGCGTGCCCTGCTCGCCCATGTACGCGAGCTCGTCGCGGCGCACCCAATCGGCGGCGCGGGCGCGCTCGCCCCACTTGCCGAGCAGCACCTCCTCGTGGTTGCCGAGGATGTAGCGCGCGCCGCGCTCCCGCAGGAGCGCGACCACCTCGTTGGAGAAGCGGAACTGGTACACGGCGTCGCCGGCGCACAGCAGCTCGTCGACGCCGCCCATGCGGTCGAGCGCGATGCGCAACGCCTCGTGGTTGCAGTGCACGTCGGCGACGATGCCTATGCGCATGCGCTCAAACCCTCATCGTCTTCCACTTGCCGGTGCGGAACCGCAGCAGCACGAGCGCGGCGCGCACCCAGTTCTCGCTGAGCGCGGCCAGCCACGCGAACGGGGCGCTGAGGCCGAACCCGATCACCAGCAGGGCGGCGAGCGGCACACGGATGCCCCACGCGGTGAACGTGAACGTGCCGAGCACGAAGCGCACGTCGCCGGCGCCGCGCAGGGCGCCCGACAGCGAGCCGTGGATCGCCAGCGCGGGCAGCGCGAAGGCGAACACCCGGAGCAGCTTCGTGCCCGTGTCGACGACCTCCTGGTCGCTGACGAAGGCGCGGACGATCAGCGGCGCAAAGGCGAACTGCGCGGCGGCCATCGCCGTCAGGGCGCAGATGGCGAAGAAGTGTGTGCGTTTGGCGACGGCCTCGGCGGTATCGGGGTCGCCGGCGCCGAGGTAGCGGCCAACGAGCGCCGTCGCCGATGTCCCGAGCGCGAACGCCGGGAGGAGCGCGATCTCGACCGAGCGCATGGCGAGCGAGTGCGCGGCGAGCTGGTCGGTGCCGAGTCGGGCGATGATCCGCGTGTAGACGAGGAACGCGAACATGAACTGCGTCTCTTCGAGCCCGACGGGCAGGCCGATGCGGAAGAGGCGGGCGTAGTCCTCCCGGGCGCCGTTCAGCAAGCGGAGCGGCGCGATGCGCAGCGGCGCGCGCGGGCTCGCGGCGATGGCCAGCGCGATGAGCCCGCCCGCCACCGACGCCGACGCGTAGCCGATGCCGGAGGCCTGCACGCCCAGGTCGGCGACCACGCCGCTGATCAGCAGGAACGTCACGAGCGCGTTGACGGCGTTGACGACGATCAGGATGAGCATGGTGATCCACGTGTTGCCCATGCCACGGAAGGCGCCGCTGACGGTGTAGAGCGCCGTGAGCATGGGAAAAGCGATGGCGCCCGCGCGGAGGTAGTTGACGCCGAGCGGCACGACCTCCGGGCGGGCGCCCATGAGGCGCATGATCTGCGGCGCGAATGCGAAGATGAGCGCCGTGCAGGCGAACCCCCACAGCAGTCCGGCGACGAGCGCCGCGTGCACGCCGTGCTGGGCGCGCGCCGTGTCCCCGGCGCCCGCGTCGCGCGCGATGACGGCGGTCGCGCCGACCTCGATGGCGAGGGCGCCGGCCAGCGGCACCCAGAACATCAGCGCGCCGATGCCGATCGCCGCGACGCCGTCCGCGCCGACGTAGTGGCCGACGAGCGCGGCGTCGACGGCGCTGAGCACCGAGATCGACATGCGCTCGACGACGACCGGCCAGGCGAGCCGGAGAATGGTGCCGGACACGCCGCGCGAACGGAGATGCGCCGCGATGCCGGCATCGGACGGTACTACTTCGGTGCCGGTCGACAAGCGATACCTCGACGCGCTGCGGGACGGTGCAGCGTAGCACGGCGCGGTGGCCGCGCTGTGTCAGGGCGCGGAAGGCGTGTCGCCTGGTTCAGGGGTTGGCGTGTCGCTGGGCGCGGGCGACCGCGTGTCGCTGGGTGCGGGGGACGGCGTGTCGCTGGGCGCCGGAGTTGGGGTGTCGCTCGGCGCGGGCGAAGGCGTGTCACTGGGCGCCGGCGACGCGGTGGCGCTCGGCGGGACAGGGGTCCCGGTTGGCCGCGGTGTATTGGTAGCGGTCCTGGTCGACGTCTCGGTTGGGTTTTCCGTCGGGGTGTCGGCGGGCAGCGCGGTGTCGACAGGGAGCGCGGCGAGTGCGTCGGGCGAGGGCAGCGGGACGTCGGGTGGGAGCGGCGCTTCGGCGAGCCGCGGGTCCACGGGGCGAGCCGTTGGGTTGAACACGCGTGGCACGCGGCGCGGCGTGAGCTTGATCTTCTGTGGCTTGCCGGGGCCGTAGTTACCGGACACGAGCGTTTCGCCTTCGGCCGGAATGCCGCTGCGGCCGGCCACGTCGTCGAACGTGATCGGGACCGACTGCGTCGAGTACGCGCCGTCCTGGGTGATCTGCACCTGGAAGTGCAGGTGCGCGCCGGGCCCGGTGTCGCCAGCGCCGCACGTGACGCCGGTCTCGCCGGAGATGGCGATGGGCTCGCCGCGCGCGATCACCTGGCCGGGCTCAACCTCGATCGAGTGGTAGGCGAGATGCAGGTACAGGCCCGACGTGCCGTCGCCGTGGTCGATGACGACGTAGTTGGCGGACGCCGAGAAGCGGGGGTCGCAGCCGCCGCTGTTCGAGTCTTCGCGCACCATGGTGACGCGGCCGCCGCGCGCAGCGACGACCGTCTCGTAGTTCAAGCCGAAGTCGAAGGCGTAGGCGGCGGCGCCGTTGTGGGTGAGCGGCGTCTCCTCGCCCTGTGTGACATCCTGCAGCTCGCCGCCGGGCCAGGGGAGCAGATAGCCTGGCGGCGCCGGGTACTGCGGGCGGTCGGTGGGCCGCTCGTCGCCACCAATGGGTGGCACGATGGCGGCGAGCAGCATGACGGTCGCGGTGATCGCGGAGATGGCGAGGGACAACAACAGGCAACCTCAACTTGAGCGGGATTCGGTGCGGGTACGTTGTCACGGATTCGTGCCGGGCGGGGTAATAGGAGTTTACCCCCGGATTGCCCGGTCATGTGGGGTAGCGATGCGTGGCGGGGCGCATAAACGGTCAAGGAGACATAACGTCGTACTCATTGCCGCGGCGGCTGCCGTGATTCTTTCCATAACAGCATGCGGGGAAGCAGGAAGGGGATTGCCTCCGGACCCGACGGCGACGGCGCCGGGCGCGACGCCGACTGCAGGACGGCCGACGTTCGCCCCGCCCGCCACCGTCGCGCCGACGCCGGAGCCGGCCGATACGGCATTGCCGTTCGGGTTCCCGCTGGATGCCGCGCAGCTGACCGATGCCGTTTCCGGGCCACCGGGCGCGCGCGCCATCGCCACCGGGCAGGGACCGCCGGTCGCCGCATACAGCCGCCGCGACCAGCCGTCGGGCGAGGCTGCCCGGGCGAACGCGTCGGGGGGGAACTGCCGGGTGCACGCGGAGTACGAGGGCGCGCCGGCCGTCGACTGGTACGTGCCGGCCGGGACGCCTGTGCACGCGACGATGGACGGCGAAGCGGAGCTATACGTGAACACGCTGGCCAACGCGTTCGACGCGTACGGCGTCTCGCGGGAGCCGTACCTCGGCGACCCAGACCGCGGCCGTGCGCCGCTGCAGCCGTTTCCCGGCCCCGGCGGCGGCATGGGCGTGTACATCCGCGTCACCGGCGCGGCGTATCGCACCGACTACGGGCACCTCGACCTGGCGCGCACGCTCGCGGCGCTGGCCCCGGCCGACGGGCTGGCGTTCGTCCCGCCGTACACGCCGGCGTTCGACTACGCGAGTGCCTTCGCGCCGCTGCGCGCATCGGGCGCGGCCGATCAGATCGCGACGTTCCGCGTGCGGCGCGGCGACGTCATCGGCTACACGGGCGACGCGGGGTACTCGGAGGCGCCGCACCTGCACTACGCCATCGCGCGGCGGTCCGACGGCGCGAAGCTGTGCCCGACGTCGGAGGCCGGGTTCGCGGATGGCGGCTGGCTCGAGCGTTAGCCGGCCTTCGGCGGGCCGGGCGTGAACCGCGGCGGCAGAAACGAGCCGTCGGCTTCGCGGAGGACGGGGATGACGGCGGTAATCGCGTCGCGGTTCAGCGGGCCGTAGATGTGCGGGTAGATGCGCGAGCCGTCCTCGTACCTCACCTCCGCGTGCACCTTCGATACGTCGATCACGAGCGCGATGTACATGTTGCGGTCGTCGCGATAATGACGGTTGGCCGTGTCGGCGAGGTTCTGCGCGCCGTCGGTACAGTGGATGAATCCGTCGGCGGCGAATGCGGCAGGCAGGTAGTCGGCGCCCGGAGCGCACGAGCGAAAGTAGTCCGCGCGCACGAGGTGGAATGTGAGCGGGCCGCCGGTCACGGCACCTCGACGCCGGCGAGGACGCGGCGCACGATTTCGTCGGACGTGACGTTTTCGGCCTCGGCCTCGTACGTGATGACGATGCGGTGGCGCAGCACGTCGGGCGCGACGGACTTGATGTCATCGGGTTCGACGAACCCGCGTCCGTTCACGAATGCGTGCGCGCGCGCCGCTTGCGCGAGGTAGATGCTGGCCCGCGGCGACGCGCCGAACTCGATGAGCGGGCGCAGTCCATGGAGCCGATACGCCTCCGGTTCGCGGGTGGCGTAGACGAGGTGGACGATGTAATCGCGCAGCCGGTCGTCCATGTGCACGTCGCGCAATGCGGAGGACGCCATGGTCACGGCTTGCGGGCCGGCGACCACAGCGACAGGCACGGCGCTGTTCGGCGCGACGTAGCGGTCGAGGATGCGCTTCTCCTCCTCGCGCGTGGGGTAGGTGACATGCACCTTGAGCATGAAGCGGTCGAGTTGCGCCTCCGGGAGGGCGTATGTGCCTTCGTGCTCGATCGGGTTCTGCGTGGCGAGCACGAGGAATGGCTCTTCGAGCGGGAACGTGGTGCCGCCGATGCTCACCTGCCGCTCCTGCATTGCCTCGAGCAGCGCCGACTGCACTTTTGCTGGCGCGCGGTTGATCTCGTCGGCGAGGACGATGTTGGCGAAGATGGGCCCCTTGCGGACGTGGAACTGGCCGTCCTGCGGGCTGTACATCGTCGTGCCGGTGATGTCGGCGGGGAGCAGGTCCGGGGTGAACTGGATGCGCACAAACGAGGCGTCGACCGCCCGGGCCAGGGTGCTGACGGTGAGGGTCTTGGCGAGGCCCGGCACACCCTCGATAAGGATGTGGCCCCGGCAGAGCATGGCGATGAGCAGCCGCTCCACCAGCAGATCCTGGCCGACGATGACCTTCGCCACCTCGTCCTTGACGGCGGTGATGAAGGCGCCCTGGCCCCGCACCCGTTCGTTCAGCGCCGCGATGTCCGTCGCCATGCACGCTCCTGGCCTCGTGCGACAGTCTACCCGGAGCGGCGGCGGGAATCGCGGTGGAACCAACGCGGCCGCCGGCGCGTCAGATCCAGGGAGCATTGACGCGACGGGTCAGGTCGTGCCATTCGGCACATTGTGAGGCTGATCGGCGCCGCCGAATAATGAAGGTGAGATGGGCAACCTGATGCGGGTGATGTTACGCCACCGCGCCGTCGTGACGGTCGCGCTGGTGTCCGTGCTGCTCACGAACCTCCTGGTCATCGGGCGTGTGAGCCCGGCGGACCCGACAAAGGGCGACCTGCCGCTCGCCGCGCGCTGCCAGGGCGGTGGCCCCGGCTGTGCCGAGCAGCCGATGCTGCCCGCTCCGGTCGGCGGCATGCCGCAGTTCGACACGCCTCCGGCACCCGCGTTCGGCGCGCTCGTGATGATCCCCCCGGCGCCGCCTTCGGCGCCCGGCGACCCGCCGCCCGCTTCGATCGAACGTCCTCCCGCACTGAGCGTCGCGTAGGCCGCGCCGCGGCATACCCGCGGCCATCCACGAGACATTCAGCACACGGAGGATGGATCATGTCCGCATCTACCACTCGCCCGCGCCGGGCCGTGAAGGCCCGCAAGGTCCCCGCGCGCGGCAACCGCTGGCTCATGCCGGCGCTCATCGCCGGCGCGCTCGGCGTCGTCGCGCTGTTCATCGGCATCCAGACCTTTGGCGGGTCCGACAGCAAGATCCCGGCGCGCGTCGCTACCGGCGAGGGCCGGGTGCTCGGCGACGCGAACGCGCCGGTCACCGTGATCGAATACGCCGACTTCCAGTGCCCGGTGTGCAAGCGCGCCGAGAGCTCCATCATCTCGAAGATGGAGGAGGAGTACGTCACGTCGGGCAAGGTGAAGATCGAGTTCCGCATGTTCCCGTTCATCGGCCAGGAGTCGTTCGATGCCGCGCAGGCGGCCGAGGCGGCGCGGGAGCAGGGCAAGTTCTGGGAGTACCACAGTGCGCTGTTCAATGCGCAGGGGCGTGAGAACGGCGGCGCGTACACGTACGACAAGCTCGTCGAACTGGCGAGGGAGGTTGGCCTCGACGTCGCGAAGTTCGAGGCGACGCTGAGCGCCAACACGTACCTCGAGGCGATCCAGAAGGAGGCCGACGAGGCGCGGGACGCCGGCGTGACTTCGACGCCGACGTTCTTCGTGAACGGCACCAAGATCGTCGGCGCGCAGCCGTACGGCACGTTCCAGGAAGCGATCGATGCCGAGCTGGCAAAGGTGAACGACCCACAATGAACGCGGGATTCGTCCGCGCGCTGCTCCCGCTCGCGGGCGTCCTGTCCGCCGTCGGTCTGGGCGTGGCGATGTACCTGACGGTGACGCACTACGGCGACCAGCCGATCGCCTGCAGCGGGCTGGGCGACTGCGACTACGTGAACAGCACGGAGTACGCGAAGCTGGCGGGCATCCCGGTGGCGCTGCTCGGCGCGGGCGCGTACGCGACGATGCTGCTGCTCATCGGCGCCGCCTGGCTGCGGCGCGCGGCGACGGCGCTGGCGCTCGCCTGGGCGACCGGGCTGGCGGCATTCGCGTTCTCGGCGTACCTGACGTACGTCGAGCTGTACGTCATCGACGCGATCTGCGTGTACTGCGTTGTCTCGGCGAGCGTCATGACCGCGCTGTTCGTCGTGCTGTCCGCGGCCGTGATCGCAGCAAAGGATGACATCTTCGGCGTGGCTGATCTGGCGCTCGACTGAGCCACCGCAGCCGGAGGCGCAGCAGCGGACGCGCGGCGCAGGTCGCGCGTCCGCCGCGTCTCGCGCGTTTGCGAGGGGGCTCGCGTGAGCATGTATACTCCCGTCAATTCGGGAGGAGCGGTGTGCGCATCATGGGTATCGCTTCAGCATCACCGGCGACCGCACGGCCGCGGGCCACGCGTTGCGATGCGCCGGACATGACGCCTGTCTGCGCCGACTGATCCGGGGGACAGCACAGGCGCAGACAGGCCCGCTGGCGACGGCGGGCCTGTTCAGTTCTCGAAGGGAGGAGCGCTGATGATCGAAGGCACCCTGGTCAACTTGCGGGCGATGGAGATGGACGACCTCGAGCGCAACGAGGCCTGGTTCAACGACATCGAAGTCACGCGATACCTCGGCCGGGGATACGGGATCTCGCGCGCCGCGGAGGAGGCCTGGATGCGCCAGCGAGCGGGCAGGCCGGTGGCGTTCGATAACGCGGCATTCGCCATCGTCATGAAGGATGGGCGCCACATCGGCAACGCGGAGCTGTTCGGCGCGTCGGTGGAGGACCGGACGGCGGAGGTCGGCATCACGATCGGCGACCGGTCGTGCTGGTCGCAGGGCTACGGCTCGGACGCGCTGGTGACGCTGCTGCGCTTCGGCTTCGACGAGATGAACCTGAACCGGGCAGAACTCAACGTGCTCGCGGCGAACGACCACGCGATCCGCTGTTACGAGCGATGCGGATTCGTCACCGAGGGGCGCAAGCGGCAGGAGGCGTACCGCCATGGCGCGCACCAGGACGTGCTGATCATGAGCGTGCTGCGGGACGAGTTCTACGCGCGGCACGGCGCGACCGCGGACCGATGATCGAAGGAACGCTCATCAACCTGCGGCCGCTGGAGTCCGGCGACATCGACCGCGTCTACGCCTGGATCAACGACCGCGAGGTGACGCGGCACCTGAACATGCGCTACCCGATCTCGCGCCTGGCGGAGGAGAACTGGCTGGGCGAGCGCGCGGCGACGCCGCTCTCGTACGCGAACACGTGGTTCGCGATCGAGACGAAGGACGGCACGCACATCGGCAACGTGAACTTCCACGAGGTGCACCCGGAGAACCGGAAGGGGCACCTCGGCATCATGATCGGCGACCGTTCGTACTGGTCGCGGGGCTACGGCGCCGATGCGCTCGTGACCTTCCTCCGGTTCGCGTTCGATGAGATGGACCTGCGGCGCGCCGACCTGACCGTCGATGCGGACAACGCGCGGGCGATCGCGTGCTACCGGAAGGTGGGGTTCGTCGAGGAAGGGCGTCTGCGGCAGGCGCGGTACGCCCGCGGGCGCTACGTCGACCAGTTGTGGATGGGCATCCTGCGCGCCGAGTTCGAGGCGCTGCACGGCCGGGGCGCTTGACAAACATTTGTTCTAGCAGGTAGGCTGAAGCCGGTTAGAACAAATGTGCGAGGCGCACCATGCCGGACGTGATCTTCGAGGAAATCGAGTGCAAGAGCGCCATCACCCGCGTGAGCGCCGGGCTGAACATCGGCTTCCGCTGGATGCTGAACCCGTATCGCGGCTGCCAGCACGCGTGCGCGTACTGCTTCGCGCGCGGGTCGAACGAGCGCCCGGGATACGGGACGGGGCGCGACTTCGAGACGCGCATCATCGTGAAGGTGAACGCGCCGGAGGTGCTGCGCCGCGATCTTGACCGGGAGGGCTGGCGGCGGGAGCTGATCGGCATCGGCGCGGCGTGCGACCCGTACCAGCCGGCGGAGCTCAAGTACTCGCTCACGCACCGCATCCTGAAGGCGCTTCGCGACTATGCGAACCCCGTAATGCTCGTCACCAAGTCACCGCACGTGGCCCGCGACGCGGACGTGCTGGAGTCGCTGGCGGCGGTCGCGGACGTCACCGTCAGCTTCGGCATCGCCACGCTCGACGAGGACGTGTGGCGGCGCACGGAGCCCGCGACGGCGCCGCCGGCGAAGCGCCTCCATGCGATGCGCCTGCTGGCGGAGCGCGGCGTGCGGTGCGGCGTGCTGCTCGCGCCGATCCGGCCGGGGCTAACCGACGAGCCGCGGTCGCTCGAGGACGTCGTCGAGGCATCGCGGGAGCACGGCGCGTCGTTCGTGCACGACAACGTGCTGTATCTGAGGCCGGGGACGAAGGAATGGTCCCTGCCGGCCCTGCGCGAGGCGTATCCGCATCTGTCTGAACGCTACGCGCGGTACTACCGCGGCGCCCATGCGCCGAGGACGTACACCCAGGATGTCCACCGGACGGTCGAGGAGTTGCGCCGGAAGTACGACATGGCGCCGCCCGGGCGCGCGCTACCTTCGGCCGGGCAACTGCAGCTCGCGATTTGATGCGATCATCGGGCCTCGCCGCAGCGGGGGCGGCGGGGCCCGTGGTTGATCTCCCGTGGGTGCAGGCACCCTCCGTTAACGCTGATTTAATGAGATATCGATACGGGTTGATGAAGCCGCAACCGATGCTCCTGTAGGGTAAGGCGTAGAGGCCGGGAACAGGCCTCTGGCTCCTCTCTGAAAGCACAATTGCATATGACCCTCGCCAGCAACGTCACCGCCGTCGCCGCGTACGCGCCGCCCGTTTCGGCGCCGCCGCGGCAGAGCATCGTGCTGTTCACGCTCGACGGCCGGCCGATCAGCGGCGGCATCGCCGAGTTCGCGGGCAGCGCCTCGTTGTGGTCGGCGACGATCCGCGTGCTCGACCGGCCGGGGAGCGTCGCGAGGCACTTCTTCGCCGACGGCGTCCGCGACGTGATCGTGCGACTCGCCGATGGGCGCACCGTGCGGGCGCGCCTGACCGGCACCCGGTTCCTGGCGTCGTCGGAGCGCGTGTGCACGCTCGCCGGCGCCGAGCGCATCTCCTGACGCCCACGCCGGCTCGGCATAACGCGAACCCCGCCTGGCCGCCGCTTCGCCTACAATCACCGCGATGATCTACCTGTTTCACGGCGCCGACGACTACAGCATGCGCGAGGCGGTGCGCGACATCCGCCACCGGCTGAACGGCGGCGCCGGCGCGGATGACGGGAACACGACGGTCCTCGACGGGCGCGCGCTCTCGCCCGATGAGCTGATCGCGCACGCGACGGCCGTGCCGTTCCTCGCGGAGTACCGGCTGGTGATCGTCGACGGGCTGGTTGGGGCCGCCGGCCAGGCAAAGGGCGGGCGTCGGAAGAAGGGGTCCGCCGACGACCCGCTCGAACCGTGGCGGCAGGCCGCGGCGCGGCTCGGCAACCCGGCGACGATGCCGGAGACCACGACGCTGATCCTGCTGGAGGGAGTGCTGCGGAGAGACAACCCGGCATTCACCGTGTTCGCGCCGATCGCGCAGACCCGCGAGTTCAGCCCGCTCGCCTCCGGCGACGTGGCGGCGTGGATCGAGACGGCGACGCGGCGGCTCGACGTGCAGCTGGCGCCGCGCGCGATCGCGGCACTGGCGCAGATGGTCGGGCCGGACCTCTGGACGCTGGACTCGGAGATCAAGAAGCTCGGGGCGTACGCGGACGGCGAGGTCATCGACGAGGAGATGGTCGAACGGGTGGCAAGCGTTGCCCGGGAGGCGCGGATCTGGGACCTCACCGACGGGATCGTCGAAGGCGACGCCGGCAAGGCGCTCACGGCGATGCGCCGGCTGATGGCCGACGGCGAAGCGCCGCAGCTGATGCTGTTCATGATCGCGCGGCAGTTCCGCCAGCTGATCATCGCGAAGGACATGCGTGACGCGCGCGCGCGTCCGGAGGAGATCATCAGCGCGTCGGGCATCAACAAGTACCGGTTGAACGCGACGCTTGCGGTCGCCTCGCGCTACTCGTGGCCGCAGTTGCACGAGGCGTATCGCCGCATCCTGGAGGCCGACCTCGACGTGAAACGGGGGCTGCAGACCGACGAAGCGTCGCTGCAGGTGCTGATCCACGAACTGGCGATGCTGGCGCCAGCGGCGCGTGCGGGGCGGCCGGCCGCGCCACGGCGCTGACCCGTCAGCCGGCGTAGTACATCGGATTGAAGCAGGCCGCGGCGCTGCCGGACGGCTGGCCGGCGAGCTGCGGCCAGGGGTCGGCGCGGCACGCGGTGACGGCCTTCGAGCAGCGCGGCAGAAACGCGCACAAGCCGGTGAGCGACGCGAGGTCGGGCGGCGCGCCGCGGATCGCCGCGAGCGGCACGTCGCCGGCATCGATGCGCGGCCGCGCGGCGAGCAGCGCGGCTGTGTACGGATGTGACGGCCGCGAGAAGACGGTCGTCGCGTCGCCGGACTCGACGATGCGCCCGGCATACATCACCGCGACGCGGTCGGCGAGCCGCGCGACCACGCCCAGGTCGTGCGTGATGAGCAGCATGGCGGCGCCGCTGCCGCGCTTCAGCTCCTGCAGTTCGCGCAGGATGCCCGCCTGCACCGTGACATCGAGATGCGACGTGGGCTCGTCGGCGATGATGAGCCTCGGCTGGAGCGCCGTGGCGATGGCGATCATGACGCGCTGCGCCATGCCGCCGGAGAGCTGGAACGGGTAGAGCGACAGGAGGCGCTCCGGTGCGGGCAGCCCCTGCCGCCGCAGCGCGGTTTCGGCGAGGTCGCGCGCCTCGCGTTTCGACACGGACCGGTGCGCCCGGACGATCTCCTCGACCTGCGTGCCGACGCTGAGGACGGGGTTCAGCCCGGCCGCGGCGTCCTGAAAGATCATCGAGATGTCGCGGCCGCGGATGCGGCGGAGATCGTCCGGCGAGAGCGCGCGCAGGTCGCGGCCGGCGAACAGGACGCCGCCGGCGTCGATGTTGCCGGGCCGCGACACGAGCCCGAGGATGGCGAGCCCCAGCGTGGTCTTGCCGCAGCCGCTTTCGCCGACGACGGCGAGCGTCTCACCGGCGCTGAGCGAGAGGTCCACGCCGCCGACGGCGCGGGAGGCGCGCCCGCGCTCTCGGTAGACGACGTGCAGGCCTTCGACCTGCAGGAGGGGTGGCGGCGGTGTCACGGGTGTCACGGATGTCACCGGGTGGCGTGGTGGCACAGGCCGGCCGCTGGATCGTGCGTGTCGGGAGAAGTATAGGCCCGGCCAGGGAAAGGGAGCGGCGGTAGCCGTGGCTACCGCCGCGAGGAGTCGCTCGCGCGGTGGATGTCAGTCGCGGCGGCCGATCGTTGCCAGCACGCGGCCCTGGATTTTCACGTTCTTCGGTTCGGTGAAGATCGGCTTCATCGTGCTGTTTGCCGGCTGCAGGCGGATGCGGTCGCCTTCGCGGTAGAACTTCTTCAGCGTGGCCTCGTTCTCGCGTTCGAGCCAGGCCGCGACCATGTCACCGTCGTCGGCGGTGTCCGTCTGTTCGAGGATGACGATGTCGCCATCGTTCACGAGCGCGTCGATCATCGATGTGCCGCGGACCTTGAGGGCGAAGATATTCTCCTTGCCGCGCGTAAGGTCCTCGGTCGCTTCGAAGACGTTGTCGTAGTCGATGGTGTCGGGGGCCGGCACGGGGATCGGCTGGCCGGCGGCGATGGTGCCGATGATCGGCACGGGGACGGTGCGGCTGCGGCGGGCGCCGCGGTCAAGCAGTTCGATGGCGCGCGAGACCTCGCGGTCGCGGCGGATGTACCCCATGCGTTCGAGCGCCTTGAGGTTGTAGTCGACGACGGACGTCGAGCTGATGTCGCAGCCGACCTGGATGTCGCGGATGCTCGGCGGGTAGTCATGCTCGTCGATGAACTCCCGCATGAACTTGAGGATGCCCTGCTGCTTGGGCGAGAGTCCCTTCATGCGCTGCTCCTTCCGCTGCCCCGGATTGCCTGGCGCCGACGGCTGATCATAAGCCTGCAACCATCTGTTTCAAACGCCTGTTCTAGTCCGTGGCAAGGGTAGGCCAATCAGAACATCCTTGTCAAGGCCCCTGCGGGTCGTTTGGGCCAGCGGGCTGGCAGTTGAGGCTGGCGATGTCCTCGCGGCCGTGGAGGCGGCGGAGCAGCGTCTCGCAGAGGTCGATGCGGCGCGTATGGACGGTGCCGCGCAGGACGGGCGGCCATGACTCCTGGAGCAGGAGGTCGGCATCCGGGTCGAACTCGTGGACGATGTCGGTGACGGCGCGCAGTGATTCGTCGGTGTAGCGTTCGTTGAACGTCACCGTGATGTCGTACGCGGGCACGCGGCCACCGTCGTCGCAGGCAGCGACAGCGACCGTGAGCAACGCGGCGACGGCGAGGATGCGCACGGACGCAGCATGCCGTGACGGCGCGCGCGCGGGCAAGCGCGGGCGCGTTGACGCGAACGTGGCCCGAATCTGGGCGTGCTTGACACCCTGGGGGGCCGTTGATAGTATGCGGCGTCGCGTCGGGCGAAGGCGTACCGGCGCGCTTGCCAGATCACCGTACAGGTCGGAAGACCCCAAAGTGACAACGGCCGGCATCAGTGGTCACGGGCCTGCGCAACGGGCGGAGTGGCTACGCCGGACTGGCTCAGGAATAAGGCTTGCCGGCCTTTTGTGTGTCCCGCGCCGGGACCCGCAGATCAGCCGCCTGTCGACCAGGGTAGAACGCAGGGAGCGTACGTTGCCGACGATCAGTCAACTCGTGCGTCATGGCCGCAAGAAGGCCGTGAAGAAGACCAAGGCGCCAGCGCTGCGGTTTACCTACAACTCCATCAAGCACCGTACGGTGCGCGGGAAGGGGTCGCCGCAGAAGCGCGGCGTGTGCACGCAGGTGCGCACCATGACGCCGAAGAAGCCGAACTCGGCGCTGCGGAAGATCGCGCGCGTGCGGCTCACCAACCACATCGAGGTGACGGCGTACATCCCGGGTGAGGGGCACTCGCTGCAGGAGCACTCGGTGGTGCTCATCCGCGGCGGGCGCGTGAAGGATCTGCCCGGTGTGCGCTACCACATCATCCGCGGCGCGCTCGATGCGCAGGGCGTCGCGAACCGCAAGCGCGGGCGCAGCAAGTACGGCACGCGGAAGTCGTAAGAGAGAGCAGAGATGCCGAGACGAGCCAAGATCGCAAAGCGCGAGATCCTGCCCGACGGCCGCTACAGCAACCGCACGGTGACGATGTTCGTCAACAAGCTGATGGAGCGCGGCAAGAAGAGCACGGCCGAGCGCATCATGTACGACGCGCTGGACCGCATCGAGCAGCAGACGCGCAAGAACCCGATGGAGACGTTCGAGATCGCGCTGCGCAACTCGACGCCGACGATCGAGGTGAAACCGCGGCGCGTCGGCGGCGCGACGTACCAGGTGCCGGTCGACATCCGCGCGGAGCGGCGCATGGCGCTGGCGATCCGCTGGCTGCTGAAGTCGGCGCGCTCGCGCGGCGGCAAGTCGATGGCGGAGCGGCTGGCGGCGGAGCTGATGGACGCTTCGACGGGACAGGGCGCGACCATTAAAAAGAAGGAGGACACCCACCGTATGGCCGAGGCCAACCGGGCCTTCGTCCACTATCGGTGGTAACGCTCCACTGACATCCGCCTCGAGCGGATGCGCCGCCGGCGACAGGTTCGTCCGGCGGCTCGTTTTGCCAGCGACGATCGCACGGCGAGCGGGCGCGGCAGGGAGACCAGACAACAGACGGAGACCATGACCAGGGCGATACCAATCGAACGGATCAGGAACATCGGCATCATTGCCCACATCGACGCGGGCAAGACGACCGTGTCCGAACGCATCCTCTACTACACCGGGCGCACCTACAAGATCGGCGAGGTGCACGAGGGCACGGCGGTGATGGACTGGATGGACCAGGAGCGCGAGCGCGGCATCACGATCACCGCGGCGGCGACGACGGCGGAGTGGAAGGACCACCAGATCAACCTGATCGATACGCCGGGCCACGTCGACTTCACGGTCGAGGTGGAACGCAGCCTGCGCGTGCTCGACGGCGGCGTCGTCGTGTTCGACGCGGTTGCCGGTGTCGAGCCGCAGTCGGAGACGGTGTGGCGCCAGGCGGACAAGTACAAGGTCCCGCGCATCTGCTTCGTCAACAAGATGGACCGCATGGGCGCCGACTTCTGGCGCACGGTCGAGATGATCGTCGAGCGTCTCGGGGCGAAGCCGATCCCGATCCAGATCCCGATCGGCGCCGAAGCCGGCTTCGAAGGCGTCATCGACCTCATCGAAATGCGGGCGTGGCGGTTCACGGGCGAGCGCGATGATGCGCCGATCGAGGCCGAGATCCCGGAGAGCCATCGCGCTAAGGCGGCCGAGTGGCGCGAGAAGATGATCGAGTCGATCGGCGAGGTCGACGAGCAGACGATGATCAGCTACATCGAGGGTCACCAGCTGACGAACCACGAGATCTACGCGGCGCTGCGCCGCGTGGCGATCGATTCGCCGCAGAATCCTGACCACCCGACGACGACGCCCGTCCTGTGCGGCAGCGCGCTCAAGAACAAGGGCGTGCAGCTGCTGCTCGACGCCGTCGTCGAGTTCCTGCCGTCGCCGGACGACGTCCCGCCGGTCATCGGCATCGACCCGAAGACGAAGGCGGACGTCGAGCGGAAGCCGCTCGACACGGAGCCGTTCAGCGCGCTGGCGTTCAAGATCGTCAGTGACCCGCACATGGGCCGGCTGGCGTACTTCCGCGTGTACTCGGGCAAGCTGGCCTCCGGGTCGAGCGTGTTCAACTCGACGCGCGGGAAGAACGAGCGCGTCAGCCGCATCATGCTGATGCACGCGAACCACCGCGAGGACGTGGCGGAGGTCGGCGCCGGCGGCATCGCCGCGATGGGGCTGAAACTGACGACGACGGGTGACACGCTGTGCGACTCGGCGCACCCGGTGATCCTGGAAGCGATCACGTTCCCGGAGCCGGTGATCCACATCGCCGTCGAGCCGAAGACGAAGGACGACCAGGACCGCATGGGTGACGCGCTGGCCAAGCTGGCCGAAGAGGACCCGAGCTTCCGGATGAAGTTCGACCAGGAGACGGGCCAGACGATCATCTCGGGCATGGGCGAGTTGCACCTCGACGTGATCGTGGACCGCATGAAGCGCGAGTTCCGCGTCGACGCGAACGTCGGCCGGCCGGAGGTGGCGTACAAGGAGACGATCCAGGCGGCCGCGAAGGCCGAGGGCCGGTTCGTGCGCCAGACGGGCGGCCGCGGCCAGTTCGGCGTGGCGCGCGTGGAGGTCGAGCCGCTCGAGCGCGGCGCGGGCTTCGAGTTCGTCGACAAGGTCGTCGGCGGCGAGGTGCCGCGCGAGTTCATCGGCCCGATCGAGGCGGGAGTGCGCAGCGCGCTGGAGAGCGGCGTCGTCGCCGGCTACCCGGTGATCGATGTGCGCGTGACGCTGACGGGCGGCGACTACCACCCGGTGGACTCGTCGGAGATGGCGTTCAAGACGGCGGGGTCGATGGCGTTCCAGGCGGCGACGGAGAAGGCGGGCCCGGTGCTGCTCGAGCCGGTGATGAAGCTCGAGATCAGCACGCCGGAGGAGTTCTACGGCGATGTGCTCGGCGACATCAGCGCGCGGCGCGGGAGCATCACCGAGTACGACCAGCGCGGGAACCTCAAGGTGATCCGCGCGCTCGTGCCGCTGGCCGAGACGTTTGGCTATGCGACGGAACTGCGGTCGCTGACGCAGGGGCGCGCGAGTTACAGCATGGAGTTCGACCACTACGAGGACGTGCCTCGCGGAGTGGCGGAGAAGATCCTCGGGACGCGGACGAAGCGGGCGGTGCGCGCGGGCGTGTAGCCCGGGCGCAGGCCGCGCGGAAGAAGGCGACGTATGGCAAGGCAGAAGATCCGCATCAGGCTCAAGGCGTTCGACCACCGCATCCTCGACCAGTCTGCGGAGCAGATTGTCGAGGCGGCGGAGCGCACGGGCGCATCGGTCGCGGGGCCGATCCCGCTGCCGACGGAGATCAAGAAGTTCTGCGTGATCCGGTCGCCGTTCATCGACAAGGATTCGCAGGAGCAGTTCGAGATCCGCACGCACAAGCGGCTGATCGACATCCTGGAGCCGACGTCGAAGACGGTGGACACGCTGACGCGGCTGCAGTTGCCGTCGGGCGTGGACATCGAAGTCAAGCTGTAGGGGACGGGCGATGTCACTCGAAGGGCTGCTCGGCAAGAAGCTGGGCATGACGCAGGTGTTTGACAAGAACGGGACGGTGCACGCCGTCACGGTGATCGAGGCTGGGCCGGTGACGGTCACCCAGGTGAAGACCGAGGCGAAGGACGGCTACGCGGCGGTGCAGGTGGGATACGGCGACAAGCGCCGCAGCAACAAGCCGATGCGCGGGCACCTGAAGAAGCTCGGCGACTTCCGCGTGCTGCGCGAGTTCGCTCCGCGCGGCGATGGCGAGGTGAACGCCGGCGACCGGATCGGCATCGAGCTGTTCGACGAGGGCGACCTGGTCGACGTGACGTCGGTGTCGCGCGGGCGCGGGTTCGCCGGCGGCGTGCGGCGCCACGGCTTCCACGGCGGGCCGAAGACGCACGGCCAGTCGGACCGCCACCGCGCGCCGGGGTCGATCGGTTCTGGCACGACGCCCGGGCGCGTGTACAAGGGCCAGCGGATGGCCGGGCACATGGGCGCGGAGCAGGTGACGGTGAAGAACCTGCGCATCATCGCGCGCGACGAGGGCAAGGGGCTGCTGCTCGTCGCCGGCTCGGTGCCGGGCGCGACGAACGCGACCGTGCGGGTGACGCACGCCAAGAGCCATAGCGCGAAGAAGAAGAAGTAGAGCGATGAAACTGACGGTACACGACATCGCGGGGAAGGAAGTCGACACGATCGAGGTCGATGACGCCGTGTTCGGGATCGAGCCGAACGCGCCGGTGGTGCACCAGGCGCTGGTGGCATCGCTGGCGAACCGGCGCATGGGCAACGCGTCGACGAAGACGCGGGGCGAGGTCGCCGGTTCGACGGTGAAGATCCGCCGGCAGAAGGGCACCGGCGCATCGCGCCAGGGCTCGAAGCGCGCGCCGCACCACCGCCACGGCGGCATCGTGTTCGGGCCGCGGCCGCGCAGCTACGACAAGGACCTGCCGAAGCGCATGCGCCGGCTGGCGATCCGCTCGGTGCTGTCGTCGAAGGCGGCGGATGGTTCGCTGCGCGTGGTGCAGGCGCTCGGCTTCGACAAGCCCAGCACGAAGTCGATGGCCGGCGTGCTGAAGGCGCTTGGCTTCGACCGCTCGTGCCTCGTCGTCACGGGCGGGGCGGACGAGCACGTGAAGGCGAGCGCGCGGAACATCGAGAAGGTGAACACGCTGCCGGCGGCGTACCTGAACGTCGCCGACATGCTGGCGGCGCAGGGGTTGCTGATGACGGTGGACGCGGTGCGCGGCGCCGAGGCGCTGTGGGGCGGCGAGCGCGCGCGCATGCGCCGCGTGAAGGCGGAGGCGTAGGGATGCCGAAGCAACTGCAAGCGCACGGGATCATCATGCGGCCGTTGATCACCGAGAAGGCGCAGATCCTGACGGGCCAGAACAAGTACGTGTTCGAGGTCGACAAGCGGGCGAACAAGCTGCAGATCAAGGAAGCGGTCGAGCTGGCGTTCAACGTGCGGGTCGAGACCGTGAACACGAGCATGATGAAGGGCAAGGCGAAGCGGTACGGCCGTCGCGAGTCGAAGATGCCTGACTGGAAGAAGGCGATCGTCACGCTCGCGCCGGGCCAGAAGATCGAACTGTTCGAGGGCGTGTAGCGATGGCAATCAAGCAATTCAAACCGACCTCGCCTGGCCGACGCGGCATGTCCGGCTTCACCTTCGACGAGATCACCAAGAAGAAGCCGGAGAAGTCGCTGCTGGCGACGCGCAAGAAGACGGCGGGCCGCAATGCGCAGGGCCGAATCACCGTGCGGCACCGCGGCGGCGGCTCGAAACGGCGCATCCGGATCGTCGACTTCAAGCGCGACAAGACGGGCGTGCCGGGGCGCGTGGCGGCGATCGAGTATGACCCCGGGCGGAGCGCGCGCATCGCCCTCGTGTTCTACCGCGATGGCGAGAAGCGCTACATCATCGCGCCGGTGGGGCTGAAGGTGGGCGACAACGTGCAGGCGGGCCCGGACGCCGAAGTGCGCGTCGGGAACGCGCTGCCGCTGCAGAACATGCCGAACGGGACGGTGATCCACAACATCGAGCTGACGCCGGGCCGCGGCGGGCAGATCGTGCGGAGCGCCGGCGCATCGGCGCAGCTGATGGCGAAGGAAGGCGAGTACACGCTGCTGCGGCTGCCTTCGGGGGAGATGCGCCGGGTGCTGTCCCACTGCATCGCCACTGTGGGGCAGGTGGGGAACGTGGAGAACAGCCTGATCAAGCTGGGCAAGGCGGGCCGTGTGCGGCACCGCCGGCGCCGGCCGCAGGTACGCGGCGTGGTGATGAACCCCGTCGACCACCCGCACGGCGGCGGCGAGGGCAAGGCGCCGATCGGCATGCCGAGCCCGAAGTCACCGTGGGGCAAGCCGACGCTCGGCAAGCGCACGCGCGTGCGCAAGCCCTCGGACAAGTTCATCGTGCGGCGAAGGAAGGCGTAGGCGATGTCTCGCTCGATCAAGAAGGGGCCGTTCATCGACCCCAAGCTGCTGAAGAAGGTCGAAGAGGTGAAGCGCACGAACGCGCGGACGGTGATCCGGACGTGGTCGCGGGCCTCGACGATCATGCCGGACATGGTGGGCATGACGATCGGCGTGCACGACGGCCGCCGGCATGTGCCGATCTTCGTGTCCGAGAACATGGTGGGCCACAAGCTCGGCGAGTTCGCGCTGACGCGGCACTTCCGCGGGCACACGAGCAAGTCGGAGAAGTCGACGCAGCGCGCCGGCGGCGGCGGCGGCAAGGGATAGCGAGATGGAAGTCAGCGCAACGGCCAAGTACCTGCCGGTGTCGGCGCGCAAGGTGCGCCTGGTGCTCGACCAGGTCCGCGGCAAGCCGGTCGAGGAAGCGATGATGATGCTTCGCTTCCTGCCGACGCCGCACGCGCGGCTGGTCGAGAAGGTGGTGAAGTCGGCGGCGTCGAACGCGGAGAACAACTTCGCGCTCGATGTGGCGGACCTGCGCATCAAGCGCGCGTTCGCGGGCGAGGCGCGGACGCTGAAGCGCTTCAAGGCGAAGGCGCGCGGGCGCGGGGCGCCGATCCTGCGCCGGACGAGCCACATCACCGTCGTGGTGGAAGAGGAGCAATAGCGTGGGACACAAAGTACACCCGACGGGGTTCCGCGTCGGCGTCATCTACGACTGGCAGAGCAAGTGGTACGCCGGCAAGAACTACAAGGCGCAGCTGCACGAGGACATCGCGATCCGCAAGCGGATCATGGGGCCGGGCAGCGGGCCGGACGCCGGGATCTCGAAGGTCGAGATCGACCGGAACGCGAACCAGATGACGGTGACGATCCACACGGCGAAGCCGGGCATCGTCATCGGCCGGAACGGCGCGAACGTGGACCAATTGCGCAACGACCTGGAGAAGACGACCGGACGGCGCGTGCGCGTCAACATCAACGAGATCCGCACGCCGGAGCTCGATGCGTATCTCGTGGCGCGGAGCATCGCCGACCAGCTGCAGCGGCGCGTGGCGTTTCGCCGCGCGATCAAGCAGTCGGTGCAGCGCACGATGCAACGCGGCGCGAAGGGGATCAAGGTGGTGGCCGCGGGCCGGCTCGGCGGGGCGGAGATGTCGCGCCGGGAGTCGGAGAAGCAGGGGCGCATCCCGCTGCACACGCTGCGCGCGGACATCGACTTCGGCATCGCCGAGGCGCACACGACGTTCGGGCGCATCGGCGTGAAGGTGTGGATCTACAAGGGCGACATCATGCCGGTGGTGAAGCGGCCGCAGGTGGAGCGCCCGGCGGAGGCCGTCGCGAGCGACGCCGCGCCCGCAGTTGCGCCGGCGGCGGCGCCGGCGCCGACGGTCGCGGCGACACCGGCGGCACCCGCGACCGACGCGCCGGCAGGGACGAGCGAGTAAACGACCATGCTGCAACCGAAACGCACGAAATTCCGCAAGCAGCACCGTGGGCGCCGCCGTGGCATCGCCAACAGCGGCAACGAGGTGAGCTTCGGCGAGTTTGGCCTGCAGGCGCTCGGCGCGGCGTGGATCGACAGCCGCCAGATCGAGGCGGCGCGGCGCGCGATCACGCACGAGTTGAAGCGTGGCGGCAAGGTGTGGATCCGCATCTTTCCGGACAAGCCGGTGACGGCGAAGCCGGCCGAGACGCGCATGGGCAGCGGCAAGGGCGCGCCCGACCACTGGGTCGCCGTCGTGAAGCCGGGGCGCATGCTGTTCGAGATCGCCGGCGTGAAGGAGCCGCTCGCGCGCGAGGCGCTGCGCCTGGCCTCGCACAAGCTGCCGATCGACACGCGTGTCGTCGTCAAGGAGCACGAGGGAGTCTGATGGCAGGACGCAAGAAGCGGGAGCGCGCCGACGGCCTGCGCGGGCTGTCCGACGAGGACCTGGCGAAGGAGCTGGCGGAGACGTACCGGCGGCTGTTCACGCTGCGGCTGCAGCTGAGCACGCGCCAGCAGGCGAACACGTCGGAGCGGGCGAAGGTGCAGCGCCAGATCGCGCGGATCCGCACGCTGCAGCGCGAGCGCGAGCTCGCGGCGGCGTACGCGGACGCGGGGCGCGGGCGGTAACGGAGGCCATACATGGCAACGACAGAGAAGCTGCAGGTCGGCGTAGTCGTGTCCAACAAGATGGACAAGACGGTCGTCGTGCGCATTGACCGCTCGAAGCGGCACCGGTTGTACAAGAAGACGCTGCGCGTCACGCGGCGCTACAAGGCGCACGACGAGAACAACGAGTGCCGCCTCGGCGACGTCGTGCGCATCTCCGAGACGCGGCCGCTGTCGCGCGAGAAGCGCTGGCGCGTCGTGGAGATCATCCAGAAGGGCGACGTCGCGGAGGTGGCGCCGCGCGAGATCGGCGCGCGCATCCTCGAGGAGACGCGCGAAGCGGCGGCGGCCGAGGCAGCGGCGCGCGCGGCGGCAGCCGCTCCGGCGCGGCAGGAGGAGACGCCGGCGGCGTCCAATGAGGAGGCCGAGGCGTGATCCAGCAGTATTCGCGGCTCAAGGTCGCGGACAACTCCGGCGCGCGCGAGCTGATGTGCGTGACGGTGCTCGGCGGCACGCGACGCCGCTACGCGAGCATCGGCGACATCATCGTCTGCTCGGTGAAGCAGGCAGCGCCGGGCGGCGGCGTGAAGAAGGGCGACGTCGTAAAGGCGGTCGTCGTGCGGGTGGCGAAGACGTACGGCCGGCCGGACGGCTCGTTCATCCGCTTCGATGAGAACGCGGCGGTGGTGCTCACGGACAAACAGAACCCGAAGGGCACGCGCATCTTCGGCCCGGTGGCGCGCGAGCTGCGCGACCGGAACTTCATGAAGATCGTGTCGCTCGCGCCGGAGGTGGTGTGATGCGGAAGATCAAGCGCGATGACACGGTGATCGTGCTCGCCGGCAAGGACCGCGGCAAGACGGGCGTCGTGCGGCAGGTGGTCGGCGGCGGCGACCTGGTGAAGGTGAAGGGGCACCGGCCCAAGTTCAAGGAAGACAAGGTATTTGTCACCGGCATCAACATGGTGAAGCGGCACCGCAAGACGCAGCCGAACGTCGCGCAGACGGGCATCATCGAGAAGGAGATGCCGCTGCCGCTGTCGAAGGTGATGCTGGTCTGCAAGAGCTGCAACAAGCCGGCGCGTGTCGGCTTCGCCGTGCGCGGCGATGGCAAGCACCGCGTGTGCCGGAACTGCGGACAGGACATCGACTAGATGGAAACGAGACTGAGGGAACGCTACAAGACCCAGGTGGTGCCGGAACTCATGCGCGAGTTCAAGTACGCGAACGTCATGCAGGTGCCGCATGTCGAGAAGGTGACCGTGAACATCGGCCTGGGGGAGGCGCGGGAGAACGCGCGCGCGGTCGAGACGGCGACGGCGGACATCGCGACGATCACCGGGCAGAAGCCGGTGGTGACGAAGGCGAAGAAGGCGATCGCGAACTTCAAGATCCGCGAGAACATGCCGGTCGGCGTGGCGGTGACGCTGCGCGGCGACCGCATGTACGAATTCCTGGACCGGCTGCTGAACGTGGCGCTGCCGCGCATCCGCGACTTCCACGGCGTACCGGTCAAGGCGTTCGATGGCCGCGGCAACTTCAGCCTGGGCCTGCGCGAGCAGTTGATCTTCCCGGAGATCGACTACGACAAGGTCGACCGCATCCGCGGGATGCAGGTGAACATCGCGACATCCGCACGGACGGACGAAGAGGGGCGGCGCCTGCTCGAGATGCTGGGCATGCCGTTCGCAAAGGATCGGACGTAGGCCATGGCGAAGATCTCGATGATGGTGCGGGCGTCGCGCGAACCGAAGTTTTCGACGCGGCAGAAGAACCGCTGCAAGCTGTGCGGCCGGCCGCGCGCGTTCATCCGGCACTTCGCGCTCTGCCGCATCTGTTTCCGGCAGCTGGCGCTGAAGGGGCAGTTGCCGGGCGTGAAGAAGTCGAGCTGGTAAGAGGACACGACGCCGCCACGCGCGGCGCATCTCCCGAAGCTGGCGGCGCCAGAGCGCGGGAGCGAAGGAGGCGGAAGCCTTGAACATGACGGACCCTATCGCGGATATGTTGACGCGCATTCGCAACGCCGTGACGGCGAAGCACGAATACGTCAACATCCCGGCTTCGAAGATGAAGGTGGCGATCGCGGATGTGCTCAAGAACGAGGGCTTCATCCGCGGCTACGACATGCAGGACGACGGTGCGCGAAAGCTGCTGCGCGTGCAACTGAACTACACGGGCAAGAAAGAGCCCGTGCTGAGCGGGCTGCAGCGCGTGAGCAAGCCGGGCCTGCGGGTTTACGTGCAGAAGCGGGAGATCCCGCGCGTGTACGGCGGCCTCGGCATCGCCATCCTTTCGACGCCGCAGGGGATCATGAGCGGCCAGGACGCGTGGCGCCGGAGCATCGGCGGCGAAGTCATCTGTTACGTGTGGTAGCGATATGTCACGAATAGGCAAACTCCCGGTACCCATTGCGAAGAACGTGCAGGTCGAAGTGCAGGGATCGACCGTGAAGGTGAAGGGCCCGAACGGCGAGTTGACGCGCGAGTTCCCGCAGGGCGTGTCGTTTTCGGTCGATGACGGCAAGATCACCGTCGCGCGCGAGAACGACGAAAAGAAGACGCGCGCGTTGCACGGCCTGTCGCGGTCGTTGCTGGCGAACATGGTGACCGGCGTCTCGGAGGGTTTCACGAAGACGCTGGAGCTGCAGGGCGTCGGCTACCGCGCGACGCAGGCGGGCGAGAAGGTGACGCTGGCGGTCGGGTACTCGCACCCGGTCGAGGTCGCGCCGCCGGCCGGCATCAAGCTCGAAGTCGACGGCACGACGAAGGTGCACGTGAAGGGCATCGACAAGGAGCTCGTCGGGCAGGTGGCAGCGAACATCCGCAAAGTGCGGAAGCCGGAGCCATACAAGGGCAAGGGCATCCGCTACCTGGGCGAGAAGGTGCGACGGAAGGCCGGCAAGGCCGGCAAGGCAGGCAAGTAAATGAAGAAGACGAAGACGCCGCGCGCGGCGCGCGTCCGGCGGCACGCGCGGGTGCGCAAGACGGTGAGCGGCACGGCCGCGCGGCCGCGGCTCGCGGTCTTCCGCAGCCTGACGCACATCTACGCGCAGGTGATCGACGACGGGCAGGGGCGGACGCTCGCCGCCGCGTCGGACCTGGAGGCGGCGCTGAAGGCGACGCCGGGGAACAAGACGGCGCGCGCGAAGGCGGTCGGCGAGGCGGTGGCGAAGAAGGCGATGGACGCCGGCGTAACGCAGGTGGTGTTCGACCGCGGCGGCAACCGCTTCCACGGCCGTGTGAAGGCGCTCGCCGACGGCGCGCGAGAGGCGGGATTGCAGTTCTGAGCCCGGTGCGCCGGGCCCGAAGGGACCACGTATGTCGAGAATGATCACCATCACCGAGAAGATCGAGCCGCGCGACCTGGAGTTGCAGGAGCGCGTGGTGTTCATCAACCGCGTGTCGAAGGTGGTGAAGGGCGGCCGCCGCTTCAGCTTCAGCGCGGTGGTCGTGGTCGGCGACGGCCACGGGCACGTTGGCGCGGGCATGGGCAAGGCGAACGAAGTGCCGGAGGCGATCCGCAAGGGCGCCGCGGTGGCGCGCAAGAGCCTGATCCGCGTGCCGATGCACAACACGACGATCGCGCACCCGAGGCTCGCGGTGTTCGGCGCCGCGAAGGTGATGATGAAGCCGGCATCGCCGGGCACGGGCGTGATCGCCGGCGGCGGCGTGCGCGCGGTGATGGAAGCGGCGGGCGTGAAGGACGTGCTGACCAAGTCGCTGGGCTCGGCGAACGCGCTGAACGTCGTGAAGGCGACGATCAAGGGCCTGGCGGAGCTGCGCGACCCCAAGACCGAGGTGGCGCGCCGGCGCGCGAGCGTCGCGCGGCAGGCGGGGGCGTAGCGATGGCGAAGATCAAGGTGACGTGGGAGCGCAGCGGCATCAACCAGCGCGAGGACCAGAAGCGCACGATCCGCGCGCTCGGCCTGCGCCGGCTCGGGCAGACGGTGGAACACGAGGACACGCGCGACATCCGCGGGATGATCACGAAGGTACGGCACCTGGTGACGGTCCAGGAGCAGGAGGCGTAGATGCAGCAGCATGACCTGCGCCAGCCGAAGGGCGCGACGCACAAGCGGAAGCGCGTCGGTCGCGGCAACGCGAGTGGCCACGGCACGTACAGCACGAAGGGCATGAAGGGCCAGAAGGCGCGCGCCGGCGGCGGCGTGCGGCCGGGCTTCGAAGGCGGCCAGCTGCCGTTCATCCGGCGGATGGCGCGGAAGCGCGGCTTCCGGAACCCGTTCCGTGTCGATTACGAGGAGGTGAACGTCGGGCAGCTCGGCGCGTTCAAGGCGGGCGCCGAGGTGGATGGCGACGCGCTGCGCGCCGCGCGGCTGCTGCGCACGTCGAAGCCCGTGAAGGTGCTCGGCGAGGGGGAGCTGTCGATCGCGCTGACCGTGGAAGCGGACAGCTTCTCGAAGAGCGCGCGGGCGAAGATCGAGGCGGCGGGCGGCAGCGTCCGCTGGATCGGCGGCGAGCCGCCGGCCGAGGACGAGGGCGAGGCCGAAGCATCCGCGCCGGCGGCGGAGGCCGGTGCGGCGGAAGAAGAGGCGGACGATGGCGCTGGCAGCTAGCCGTCAGCAGTCCGCGAGCCGGCCGCGTCTCCTGCAGGCCGTGTTCGATGCGGTGCAGCAGCAGGACATCCGTCGCAAGCTGCTGTTCACGTTCGCCATGCTCGTCATCTTTCGCGGGATCGCGCACATCCCGATCCCGGCTGTCGACCCGCGGCAACTCGAGGACGCGTTCAATCAGAACGAGCTGCTCGGGCTGTTCAACCTGTTCAGCGGCGGCGCGCTGCGCCGGCTGAGCATCGCGTCGCTCGGCGTGTACCCGTACATCACCGCGAACATCATCATGACGCTGATGACGCCGCTGTTCCCCGCGCTGCAGGGGCTGCGCGAGGAGGGTGAGCAGGGCCGCAACCGGATCGAGCTCTACCAGAACTGGCTGACAGTGCCGCTGTGCTTCATCCAGGGATACGCGCAACTGGTGATCCTCGAGCAGGCGGTGCAGAGCACGGCGCCGGGCGCGATGTTCAGCCCGTCGTTCAGCGGCGACAATGCGTTGCCGACGATCACCGCGCTGTTCGCCATGACCGCCGGGACGATGTTCCTGGTGTGGATCGGCAACCTGATCACCGAGAACGGGATCGGCAACGGCGTTTCGGTGATCATCTTCGGCGGTATCGTCGCGGGCATGCCGGGGCTGCTGAACCAGCTGTTCAACTCCTCCATCAGCTTCTGGGGCATCGCGCTGCTCGGCGTGCTGTCGGTGCTGATCGTCGTCGCGATCGTGTTCATGCAGGAGGCGACGCGGAAGATCCCCGTGCAGTACGCGAAGAGCGTGTTCCGCGCGGGGAAGATGTACCGGCAGTCGGGACAGAGCCATATCCCGCTGCGTGTGAACTCCGCGGGGATGATCCCGCTGATCTTCGCATTCTCGATCGTGATCCTGCCGGTGACGGTGGCGCAGTTCGTGCGCGACTCGTCGACCACGCCATGGATCCGCAGCGTCACGCGCTGGGTCCTCGACGTGATGTCGCCGGGCACGGGGCAGGGGGGCAGCGGCGCGAGCCCGGGCTTCTACATCCTGGTGTTCTTGCTGGTGGTGATGTTCAGCTTCTTCTATACGCTGGTGATCTTCCAGCAGCAGAACCTGGCCGAGAACCTCCAGAAGCAGGGCGGGTTCGTGCCGGGCATCCGGCCGGGGCGCCCGACGGGCGAGTACATCATGCGCGTGCTGGTGCGCATCACGTGGGCCGGCGCGCTGTTCCTCGGCATCGTCGCGATCATCCCGTACCTGGTGACGAACTGGTTCGACATCACGTCGCTGACGATCAGCAGCACGGGCATGCTCATTGTCGTCGGCGTCGTGCTGGACACGATGAAGCAGCTGGAAGCGCAGCTGCTGATGCGCAACTACGAGGGGTTCATCCGCTAGATGTACGTGATCTTCTTCGGGCCTCCGGGCGTCGGCAAGGGCACGCAGGCGTTGGTGATCGCCGAGCGGTACGGCTGGGCGCACATCTCCACCGGCGACATGCTGCGGGCGCACGTGAAGGACGGCACGGCGCTGGGCGTGAAGGCGAAGAGCTTCATGGACCAGGGACTACTCGTGCCCGACGACCTCGTCATCGACATGTTCCTTGACCGGCTCGGGCGGCTGCGCGCGGACCAGGGCTTCGTGCTTGACGGGTTCCCGCGCACGCTGGTGCAGGCGCTCGCGCTCGACACGGCGCTCGCCTCCCACGGCAAGGCGATCGACCTCGCGGTCAACATCACGGCGCCGGACGACGTGCTGGTCGAGCGGATGATGGGACGCGCGGCGGAGTCCGGGCGGTCCGACGATACGCCGGAGGCGATCCGCACGCGGCTCGAGGTGCAGAAGCCGCCGGCGGAGCTGCTCGACCACTACCGCGCGGCCGGCAAGCTCCGTGACGTGGACGGGCAGCCGGACGTCGAGACGGTAACGTCGGCGATCATCAGCGCGCTCGGCGTGAGCGCCGCGAGCACGTCGTAGGAGATCGCGCGCGGACGATGCCGATCATCCTGAAGTCAGACGACGAGATCGCGATCATGCGGCAAGCGGGCAGCATCGTCGCGCAGACGCTGCAGAAGCTGGTCGAGGCGGTGGAGCCCGGCGTCGTGGAGAAGGACCTGGACAAGCTGGTGCGAAAAGAATTCGAACGGCACAAGGTGGTGCCGACGTTCCTCGGGTACCACGGGTATCCGGCGACCGTGTGCATCTCGATCAACGAGGAGATCGTGCACGGCATCCCGGGCGACCGGGTGATCGAGGACGGGGATGTGGTGAGCATCGACCTGGGGTGCACGTACAAGGGATTCGTGGCGGACTCGGCGGTGACGATCATCTGCGGGAACGGGCAGCCACAGGCGCAGGAGCTCGTCGACGTGACCCGCGGGTCGCTGGAGGCGGGCATCGGGCAGGCGCGCGCGGGGAACCGGCTGGGCGCGATCTCGCACGCGATCCAGGATTACGTCGAGTCGCGCGGGTACGGCGTGGTGCGCGAGTACGTCGGGCACGGCGTGGGGCGGCAGATGCACGAGGAGCCGCAGGTGCCGAACTTCGGGCCGGCGGACCGCGGGCCGGTCTTGAAGAAGGGCATGGTGCTCGCGCTCGAGCCGATGGTCACGGCCGGCGACTGGCACACGCTCCAGCTCGAGGATCACTGGACCGTCGTCACGGCGGACGGCAGCCTGTCGGCGCACTTCGAACACACGATCGCGATCACCGACGGCGACCCGCAGGTGCTGACGGTGCCGTGAGTTCGGCGAGATAAAATGTTCCGTTCCGTTGGATGGGAATGGATTTGGTATAGTAATGGGCCCATCGGAAGGCCGTCGATAAGGAGCGCATGCCGAAGAAGGACGCGATTGAGGTAGAGGGCGTCGTCAAGGAGCCCCTGCCCAACGCCATGTTCAAGGTTGAGTTGCCGAACGGGCACGAGGTGCTGGCGCACATCTCGGGGAAGATCCGGCTCAACTTCATCAAGATCGTCCCGGGCGACCGGGTGTTGGTGGAGCTTTCGCCGTACGACCTTGCGCGCGGGCGCATCACGTACAGGTTCAGGTAGGACGACGGATATGAGAGTACGGGCATCGGTCAAGAAGCGGTGCGACAAGTGCAAGATCATCAAGCGGCACGGCGTGCTGCGCGTGATCTGCGAGATCCCGAAGCACAAGCAGCGGCAGGGGTAGAGAGAACATGGCGCGAATCGCAGGCGTAGACATCCCCCGCGACAAGCGGGTCGACATCTCGCTCCGGTACATCTTCGGCATCGGGCCGACGTCGGCGCGGCGCATCGTCACGCAGGCGCAGGTGAACTCGGCGACGAAGGTGCGCGACCTGACGGACGAAGAGGTCAACCGCATCCGCGAACTGATCGACAAGGAATACAACGTCGAGGGTGACTTGCGCCGTGAAGTGCGCCAGAACATCCAGCGGCTGATCGAGATCAACTGCTACCGGGGCGTGCGGCACCGCCGCGGGCTGCCGGTGCGCGGGCAGCGCACGCGCACGAACGCGCGGACGAAGCGCGGCGCGCGCCGCACGGTGGCCGGCAAGAAGAAGGCAGCGGCGAAGAAGTAAGCGGGTGGACCGGCGCGTGCGCGCGCCACATCGCACGGGCGCGCAACGGGCGCGACGAGGAGACGCATGGCCGAACGCAAGGCAGCAGGGGCGAAGAGCAAGGGGCGGAAGCGCGAACGGAAGTCGGTGCCGCGCGGCCGCGCCTACGTGCAGAGCACGTTTAACAACACGCTGATCACGCTCACCGACCCGAACGGCAACGTGTTGTCGTGGGCGAGCGCCGGGCAGGCGGGCTTCAAGGGCTCGCGCAAGAGCACGCCGTACGCGGCGCAGATCGCCGCCGAGTCGGCCGCGCGCAAGGCGATGGAGCACGGGCTGCGCCAGGTCGAGGTGTTCGTGAAGGGCCCCGGTAGCGGCCGCGAGGCGGCCGTCCGCGCGCTGCAGGCGAGCGGGCTCATGGTCCTCAGCATCAAGGATGCGACGCCGGTGCCGCACAACGGCTGCCGGCCGCCGAAGCGCCGGCGCGTATAGACGAGAGAGAGACGAGTAGATGGCACGATACACCGGACCGGTCTGCCGCATCTGCCGCCGCTACGGCGAGAAGCTGATGCTGAAGGGCGACAAGTGCGTGACGAAGTGCACGCTGGACAAGCGGCCGCAGCCGCCGGGCGCGACGCAGGCGCGCCGGCGCAAGCTGTCGGATCGCGCGCTGCAGCTGCGCGAGAAGCAGAAGGCGCGCTACTCGTACGGCGTGCTCGAAAAGCAGTTCGTCGCGTACTACAAGGACGCGGTGCGGCAGCCGGGCGTTACCGGCGAGAACCTCGTGCGCAGCCTGGAGATGCGCCTCGACAACGTGGTGCACAAGATGGGCTTCGCGGACTCGCTGCGGCAGGCGCGGCAGCTGGTGCGCCACGGTCACGTCATGCTCAACGGGCGCAAGACGAATATCCCCTCGGCGGCGACGAAGGCGGGCGACGTGATCGGCTGGGTGCCCGGGAGCAAGAAGAGCGAGTACTTCAAGACGGCGCAGGCCGCGATGGGCAACAAGCGCGCGCCGGAATGGCTGAACGTCGACGCAGGGCAGATGACCGGCCGCGTCGTCTCGCCGCCACCGGTCGCGGTTACCGGCACGTTCGACCCGGCGGTCATCGTCGAGTACTACTCGCGGTAACAGACGATGCGGACGTCGCGGGCGCGCGGGTGCAGGACCGCCGGCGCGCCTGATCCACGTTCGAGGAGGAAGCATTGAACGAACTAGAGCCTGCGCACATCGAGATCGAAGACGAGTCGGAGTCGTACGTTCGCCTGGTCGCGGAGCCGCTGAACCCGGGCTTCGGTACGACGCTGGGAAACGCGCTGCGGCGCGTGCTGCTGAGCTCGCTGCCCGGCGCGGCTGTCACCTCGGTGCGGTTCGATGAGGTGGAGCACGAGTTCTCGACGATCCCGTACATGAAGGAAGACACCACGGAGTTCCTCCTCAACATCAAGGAAGTGCGCCTGCGCTCATACTCGGACCGCCCGGCGAAGCTCTACCTGGAAGTGAGCGGCGAAGGGCCGGTGACGGCGGGCCAGATCCAGGCGACGGCCGACTACGAGATCGTCAACCCCGAGTTGCACCTCGCGACGCTCGACTCGCCCGACGCGCACCTGACCGTCGAGCTGAACGTCGATACGGGGCAGGGGTACGCGCCCGCCGGCCAGATCGATGGCATGCCGATCGGCGTCATCCCGGTGGACGCCATCTTCTCGCCGGTGCGCCGGGTGAACTTTCACGTCACGCACACGCGCGTCGGCCAGGCGATCAACTACGACAAGCTGACGCTCGAGGTGTGGACCGACGGCACGATGTCCGGCGTCGATGCGGTCAGCCGCAGCGCGGACACGCTGATGGACGAGCTGCGCATGTTCTCGCAGCTCGGCAAGCCGCTGCCGCCGACGGTCGAACGCGGCCTCGCCGCGGGCAGCACGCTGCCGCCGGACAAGTACAACATGCCGATCGAGGACCTGAGCCTCTCCGTGCGCGCGTACAACTGCCTCAAGCGCAGCGGGCTCATGACCGTGGGCCAGGTGCTCGAGAAGAGCGAGGATGAGCTCCTGTCGCTGCGCAACTTCGGGCGCAAGTCGTATGACGAGTTGCGCGAGAAGCTCGTCGAACTCGGCCTGCTGGCGCCATACGAGGAGGGCGTCGGCGAGGACGGCATCGGCTCGATCGCGCGCCCTGCCTCGGCCGAGGAAGGCGAAGGCGGCGAGGACCTGAGCCCGCTCGGCGCCGCGCTCATCGAGGCGCTGCGCGAGGCCGGCGAGGACCCGACCGACCTGCTGAAGCGGGAAAGGGACGAGTAGCGATGCGCCATCGAGTAGCGGGACGGAAGTTCGACCGGCCGGGCGACGAGCGCAGGGCGCTGCTGCGCGGACTCGTCGGCGACCTGATCCGCCATGAGCGGCTGAAGACGACCGAGGCGAAGGCGAAGGAAGTGCGCCCGATCGCCGAGCGGATGATCACGCTCGGCAAGGATGGCACGCTGCACGCGCGGCGCCAGGCGCTCGCCTACATCGACGACAAGGACGTGGTGAAGAAGCTGTTCGATGACGTCGCGCCGCGGTTCGGCGCGCGCCCGGGCGGCTACACGCGCATCATCAAGCTCGGCCCGCGCCTGGGCGACGGCGCCCGCATGGCGCAGCTCGAATTGGTGGAGCGCGGCGGATAGCGCGATGGACGGCGCGGACGCTGGCCGCGATGGTGGCCGGCGCATCGCCCTGTTGCTCGAGTACGACGGGACCGGCTACCGCGGGTCCCAGTACCAGGACAACGGACCCAGCATCCAGGGGGAGCTGGAGTCCGCCATAGAGAAGCTCACCGGAGAGCGCGTCCGCGCGGCATTCGCCGGGCGCACCGATGCCGGGGTGCACGCGCTCGGCCAGGTGGCCGCGCTCGACACGCGGTCGGGCATGGCGACTTCGGCGTTCGTGGGCGGGCTGAACCACTTCCTGCCGGCGGATATCGCCGTCCTGGCGGCGGTGGAGGCGGCGCCGGCGTTCGACCCGCGACGCGACGCACGGATGCGGACGTACCGCTACCGCGCGCAATCGCGAGCCGTGCGGTCACCGCTCTGGCGGGAGCGGGCGTGGCACATCGACCGCCCGCTCGATGTCGCGGCGATGCGTGCGGCGGCGGCGGCGCTCGAAGGGACGCACGACTTCGCGGCGTTCGCGGGGCCGTACGACGGAGCGACGGTCCGCACGCTGCGCCGGTGCGATGTGACGCAGGCGTGCGGGCAGGTGGTGGTGGACATGGAGGCGCAGTCCTTCCTCCCGCACCAGGTGCGCAGGACGATGGGCGCGCTGGCCGAGGTCGGGCTGGGGCGCGTGGACGCGGGCGCGATCAGCGCGGTGCTGCGGGAGGCGAAACCCGCGAGCTCGGGGCCGACGGCGCCAGCTTGCGGCCTTTACCTCGTGGCCATAGAGTACGACGGGCTCGAATGGGGGCTCGCCGAAGGGAACGGACGGGACGCATGACCACGTACTCACTGAAGCCGAAGGACGCTGTCGAGCAGTGGCACGTCGTCGACGCGACGGGGCGGCCGCTTGGCCGGCTGGCCTCGGAGATCGCGGCGACGCTGCGCGGCAAGACGAGCCCGACGTTCACGCCTTCGATGGACCACCGGCAGTTCGTGGTCGTCATCAACGCCGCGCGGGTGAAGGTGAGCGGCGACACGCGCGAGAAGAAGTACTGGCGGCACTCGCAGTACCCCGGCGGCCTCAAGAACATCACGCAGGAGAAGCTGCTGCAGACGCGGCCGGAGCGCGTGATCGAATACGCGGTGAAGGGCATGCTGCCGCACAACGCGCACGGCGCGGTGCTGCTGAAGCATCTGAAGGTGTACGCGGGGCCCGAGCACCCGCACCAGTCGCAGGTCAACGCCGGCAAGGGCAAGGGCCGCGCGGTCAAGGCGTAAGGGGACAGGATGGCAACGACGAGCGAACGCTATTTCTACGGCACCGGCCGGCGCAAGACGGCCGTCGCGCGGGTGCGGCTGTACCCCGGCACGGGCGAGATCCTGATCAACGGCAAGGGATACCTCGAGGTGTTCACGCGCGGGTCGCACCAGGCGGCGGTGCTCGCGCCTCTGAAGGCGGCGGGCGCGGCGGACCGCTTCAACGTGCAGGCGAAAGTCGCCGGCGGCGGCATCACCGGTTGGGCGGGCGCGGTGTCGCACGGCATCGCGCGGGCGCTGTCGGTGTCCGATGAGACGGTGAAGCCGGCGTTGCGGCGCCAGAAGCTCCTCACGCGCGACCCGCGCATGAAGGAGCGGAAGAAGGTCGGACTGAAGCGCGCGCGCAAGGCGCCGCAGTACACCAAGCGGTAGTCGAGCCGCACGGAGGATCACGTGGCCCATTCGAAATCCGCACTCAAGCGCTGGCGCCAGAACGAAAAGGCGCGCGCACGCAATAAGCCCGTCCGCACCGGCGCGCGCACGGCGGCGCGCAAGGCGCGCGCGGCGATCGATGCCGGCGATGACGCGGCGGCCGCGGTGAAGGAGGCGATGAGCATCCTCGACCGGGCGGCGAAGCGAAACGTCGTGCACAAGAACGCGGCATCGCGCCAGAAGTCGCGGCTGATGCGCCGGCTCAACAAGGCCGCTGCCGCGCCGGCCGAGGCGGAGGCGCCGAAGAAGGGCCGGCGCACCGCCGCCCCGAAGGCGAAGGCGCCCGCGAAGCCGCGCGCCAAGAAGTCCACATAAGCGCACCTGTCCCGCGAAATCGAGACGCCCGCTTCGAAGCGGGCGTCTGTGCGTCCCTCACACGTCATAACGAGCGATTGAAGGCGCGATCGGGGCCATAGTATGATGGCCCACACCCCAACCGCTTACCGGCCGGCGCCGCCTCGGACGGGACGTGCATGCTGCGAACCCTGAAACTGCGCTTCGTCGATGACGATGAAGCGGACCGCGAGCACACCGAGGCCGAGGTCCCGAGCCTGGCCGCCGCGGCGTCGATCGTCGCCGCCGGGTTTCTCGTCAGCCGGTTGCTCGGTCTCGTGCGCACCGTCGCGATCGCACACCAGTACGGCACGAGCCCGAACCTCGACGCCTACTTCGTCGCGTTCCGGCTGCCGGACCTGATCTTCCAGCTGCTCGCCGGCGCGACACTGGGCAGCGCGTTCATCCCGACCTTCGCGCGGGTGCTTGGCGACCGCGGCGAGCGCGAGGCGTGGCGGCTGGCGTCATCGGTGATGAACCTGGTGTTCGCTGCGACGCTGGTGCTGGCCGTGGTCGGGCTCCTCGTGGCGCCGCTCATCGTGCCGGCGACGGCGCCGGGGCTCGGCGACGAGACGGGTCAGCACGCCGAACTGACGGGCCTCGCCGTCGACCTGACGCGGGTCATGATGATCTCGCCGGTGCTGTTCGCCGTGAGCGGCATGTTCATGGGCATCCTCAACGCACGGCACCATTTCCTCGGCCCGGCGCTGGCGCCGATCTTCTATAACCTCGCGATCATCGTTGGCGCGCTTGTGTCGGACAGCGTGCGCGTGCTGGCGTTCGCCGTGGTCGCGGGCGCCGCGCTGCACTTGCTGGTGCAGGTGCCGGCGCTGCGCCTGGTGGGCATGCGCTGGTCGCCGGTGTGGGACTGGAAGGACCGCGCCGTGCGCGAGGTGGGCAGGCTGATGGGCCCGCGTGTCATCGGGCTGGGCGCGTATCACCTGAACTTCATCATCGCGACGTTCTTCGCGTCGACCGTGGGCGCCGGCGCGATCTCGGCGGTGAACTATGCGTGGCTCGTCGTGATGATGCCGCTCGGGTTGTTCGGGATGGCGATCTCGACGGCGGCGTTCCCGCGCATGGCGGAGCAGGCCGCGCGCGACGAGGCCGACCTGCGCGACACCGTGTCATCGGCGCTGCGGCTGATCCTGTACCTGACGGTGCCGGCGAGCGTCGGGCTGATGGTGCTGGCGGCGCCGGCGACGGCATTCCTGCTGCAGAGCGGCGCCTTCAGCGCGGCATCATCCGACCTCGTCGTGGGCGCGATGGTGTTCTACGCGCTGGCGCTGTTCGCCCATGCAGGCATCGAGATCCTCTCGCGCGGGTTCTACGCGTTGAGCGACACGCGGACGCCCGTCGGATTCGCCGTGCTGTCGATGGCGGTGAACCTGGTGCTATCGCCGGCGCTGGTGCTGCCGTTCGGGGTCGAGGGGCTGGCGCTTTCGCTGTCGATCGCGGCGGTGGTGGAGTTCGCGCTGCTAGCGCGGGCGCTGGCGGCGCGGCTGCACGGATTCGATGCGGTGGAGATGGCGGCATCGGTAACGCGCACGCTCGCCGGCACGGTGCTGATGGCGGAGATGGTGGCGTTGTGGCTGGCGGGGCTCCGGCTCGCCGGCCTGCTGGACCTCGGCAACAAGGCGGAGGCGGGGCTGGCGCTGCTCGGAGGGATCGCGGTGGGTGGCGCGGCGTACTTCCTGGCGACGCGCGCCCTGCGGAGCGCCGAGGCGGACGTGCTGCTGCGGCGGCTGCCGCTTCCGGGGCGGTCGCGGGCATAGGGGTAATCCCGGCTTGAGACGGCCCGACCGGGGCCGATATACTAGGCACGGTGGTCACAGGCATTGCATGGATTCGAGTGCGGCCTTGCGGGCCGCACATTTTTGTCCCTGGGACTGAGGGGAAGGTTCAGCATTGAGTTTTGTAGACAAAACGCTCGTATGTCGCGACTGCAAGCAGAACTTCACGTTCACCGCGGGTGAGCAGGAGTTCTACGCCAACAAGGGGCTCCAGAACGAACCCGTGCGTTGCCAGTCGTGCCGGTCGATGCGCAAGTCGTCGCAGCCGCGGGAGCCCGAGGAGGGGTACGTGCGCTACGGCGTGTTCGCCAGCTTCGGCGGGCGGACGCCGCGCCAGATGCACCCGGCCACCTGCGCCGAGTGCGGCATGATGACCGAGGTGCCGTTCCTGCCACGCGGCGACCGCCCGGTGTACTGCAGCGCGTGCTACTCGAAGATGCGCCCGCCGACCGAGGGCGCTGACGCCGAGCGCGCCAGCTAGACCACGAGACTCCAGCAGGCCCGCCGCGCGCGGGCTTTGCTGTGCCCGAGAGGCCCCACGAAGGCCACAGGACCGGCGCCGCCGCGCCGACATTACAATGGCGGGCGTGTGTGCGCCCGGGCGCGAAAGAGGTGGACATGAAGCGCGGAATCCTGGTCCTGGCACTCACGATGGCGTTCGTCGCGGCGGCATGCGGCGGCGGCGACAAGAAGCCGCGCACGGCGCCCACCAGCACGCCTGACACCGATGCGAAGCCGACGGCGACCAAATCGGCGGCGGGCAGCACGCCGAGCGCCAACTCCTCCCTGGCGGACGACAACGCGATCAGCGACCTGATGGGGCTGATGTTCAACAGCAGCATGGGCGAAGCCTCCGGCGGGTCGGCGCCGCCGCTCGGCGCACCCGACCCGGAGCTTGGGAAGTACCTGCTGAAGCGGGACGACCTCCCGGATGGCTTCACGGCGATGGGCGAGTTCTCGGTCACGGTGCCGGACGATGACACGGAGCTGGCCGGCGCGAGGATGGCGGCGGCGGTGTTCACCGACGGCGACCCCGAGGCGGAAGTGCCGACCCAGCAATCGATGCTCATGTCGATGGTGGTCAAGCCAGAAGACCCGTCGATGCTCGCTGATGCGTTCAGCGAGATGGAGGGCGGCTTCACGCAGGAAGAGCTGATGAAGTCCCTCGGCGGCGGTGGCGAGGGATTCCCGGGACTCGGGCTCTCGGACGTGCGGGAGCTCGACACCGACGGACTTGGCGAGCACGCGGCCGGCCTGGGCCTGACGCTCGACATGAGCGGCTTCTTCGAGGCGCTCACCGAGGCGTTCGGCGCCGAGATGAGCGACGAGGACCGCACGGCGATGGATGCGTTCAGCAACATCACGATGCGGATGTATCTGTTCGAGCGGAACGGCATGGGGGCTGCGGTGATGCGCATTGCCTTCGGCGACGACGACAGCAGCGCATCCGACGACCTCGAACTGGCGCAGACCGTGCACGGGCGCCTCGACTGACGCGCACGGCCTTCGAAATACGCGCACATGGCGGCGTCCCGCGCAGGGGCGCCGCCACTGCCATGTGGCACTGGCGGGGTGTCCCCGACCGGCTCTAACCCACGTGCCGAATTTCCCTGCAAAAATGCATTTTAAGTCTTGATATGATCGCTATCCCTCGATAGGCTGAGGGAGCCATGAAGTCCACTCGCGACCAGATACGAGAGCTGCTGGCATCCCGCGGCGAGGCCACCGTCGGCGACATCGCGGGCGTGCTCGGGTTGAACCAGGCGAACATCCGCCGCCACCTGGAGGGGATGCGCGCGGAGTCACTGGTCGACGTGCGGGCGCAGCGGCGTTCGGTCGGCCGGCCGACGTACGTGTACCGCCTGACCGAGCGGGCCGAGGAGCAGAGCGCGCACTATCCGCGGCTGGTGAACCGCATGGTGCGCAGCCTCGCGACGCTGCCCGATGGCGGGCAGGAAGTGCTGGCCCAGGTCTTCGAGAGCGTCGCCGAGGACATCGCCGGGGCGCACCGGCCGAAGGTGACCGGTGGCTCGCTCGCCGAACGCGTGGCGCAGACGAGCGAAGCGCTGCGCGACGAGGGCATCGTCGATCACTGGCGGCGCGACGAGGACGGCTTCCACCTGATGAACTCGGCGTGCCCGTACCGGAAGGCCGCCGAGATCACCGACGCGCCGTGCCATGCGGACCATCGCACGGTGGAACTGCTGGTGGGCGTACCGGTGCTGCAGGTGAGCCGCATGGTCGACGGCCACGCGACGTGCGAATACGTCGTGCGGGAAGCGGAGCGCGCCGCCGGGGCGAAGGACGAGGGCGAGGAGCAGCCGGAATGATCGGGCGTCAGCCCGCAGAGGAAGGTGACCACGTGGGCGGGGAAGTACTACTCGACATCAAGGGCCTGACCGTCGCGGTCGATGGCAAGCAGATCCTGAACGGCGTCGACTTCACGGTGCGGCGCGGCGAGGTGCACGCCATCATGGGCCCGAACGGCTCGGGAAAGAGCACGCTGGCGAACGCGCTGATGGGCCACCCGCGCTACGAGATCACGGGCGGCAGCGTCGTGTTCGAGGGGCAGGACATCATCGGCCTGCCGCCGGATGAGCGGGCGCGGCGCGGGATGTTCCTGGCGTTCCAGTACCCGACGAGCATCCCCGGCGTGACGATGGTGAACTTCCTGCGCCAGTCGATGAAGGCGGTGCGCGGCGAGGACGTGCCGATCCGTGAATTCCGCGAGAAGCTGTTCAGCACGATGAAGCTGTTGAAGATGGACGAGCAGTTCGCGCGCCGCTACGTCAACGAGGGCTTTTCCGGCGGCGAGAAGAAGCGCGCCGAAGTGCTGCAGATGGGCATCCTCGACCCCGACCTGGCGATCATGGACGAGACGGACTCGGGCCTCGACATCGACGCGCTGCGGACGGTGGCGGAGGGCGTCAACGCGCTGATGACCGAGAAGCTCGGCGTGGTGCTCATCACGCACTACCAGCGGCTGCTCAACTACATCAAGCCGCAGTTCGTGCACATCCTCTACCAGGGGCGGATCATCCAGTCCGGCGGGCCGGAGCTGGCGCTGCAGCTGGAGGAGCAGGGGTACGACCCGATCATCGCGAAGTTCGGTCCCGCGCTGGCGGCGGCCGCGGGGGAGAAGGCCTAGCTATGGTGTCGAAGATCCAGCCGGAAATCGCCGGGCACGACGGGTACAAGTTCGGCTTCAACGACAACGACAACGCGACGTACGTCTACCGCACCGAGAAGGGGCTGAGCGAGGACGTCGTCCGCGAGATCTCGAAGGCGAAGAACGAGGAGCAGTGGATGACGGACTTTCGTCTCCGCTCGTACCACCACTTCGTCGAGAAGCCGATGCCGACGGGGTTCTGGGGCGGGAGCATCCAGAACTACCCGCTCGACTTCCAGGACATCTACTACTTCGCGCGCGCGTCTGACCGGGCGGAGCGCGACTGGAGCGACGTGCCGGAGTACATCAAGGACACGTTCGACAAGCTGGGCATCCCCGAGGCGGAGAAGAAGTACCTGGCAGGCGTCGGCGCGCAGTACGACTCCGAGGTGGTGTACCACAGCATCCGCGAGGACCTCGAGAAGCTCGGCGTGATTTTCGTCGACATGGACACGGCGGTGCGGGACTACCCGGACATCGTCAAGCAGTACTTCGGGACGATCGTGCCGCCGGCGGACAACAAGTTCGCGGCGCTGAACAGCGCGGTGTGGTCGGGCGGCAGCTTTGTGTACGTGCCCGAGGGCGTGAAGGTCGAGATCCCGCTGCAGGCGTACTTCCGCATCAACAAGGAGAACATGGGCCAGTTCGAGCGGACGCTGATCATCGCCGAGCCGGGCAGCTACGTGCACTACGTCGAGGGCTGCACGGCGCCGACGTATTCGACCGACGCGCTGCACTCGGCCGTGGTGGAGATCATCGTCAAGAAGGGCGCGCGTGTGCGGTACACGACGATCCAGAACTGGTCGACGAACGTGTACAACCTGGTCACGAAGCGCGCGGCTGCGTACGAGGACGCCGTCATGGAGTGGGTCGACGGCAACCTCGGCTCGCGGCTGACGATGAAGTACCCGAGCGTGTACCTGATGGAGCGCGGCGCGCACGGCGAGATCCTGTCGCTGGCGATGGCCGGCAACGGACAGCACCAGGACGCGGGCGGCAAGATCGTGCACGCGGCGCCGGACACGACGTCGACGATTATCTCGAAGTCGGTGTCGAAGGGGGCGGGCCGCACGAGCTATCGCGGTGCGCTGAAGGTGTACCCGGGCGCCCACCGGTCGAAGTCGACGGTGCGCTGCGACGCGCTGCTCATCGACCCGGAGTCGCGCTCGGACACGTATCCGCTGATGGAGATCGAGGAAGACAACGTGAGCATCGGTCACGAGGCGTCGGTGTCCAAGGTGGGCGAGGACCAGCTGTTCTACCTGCAGAGCCGGGGCATCAGCGAGGTCGATGCGACGAAGATGATCGTCAACGGATTCGGCGAGCCGATCGTCAAGGAACTGCCGATGGAGTACGCGGTCGAGCTCAACCGCCTGATCGAGCTGCAGATGGAAGGGGCGGTCGGCTAGCCGCCCGCCGGGATACGAGATGACACAGCAACTGCTCACAGCGCCAATCGTTGCCGCGTCCGCGGCCGACGTCGGCGTGATCGGCGCCGGCGACCCGGCGTGGCTCCTGGAAGCGCGGCGCGACGCGTGGCGCGCGTTCGAGACGATGGATCTGCCCGACGAGAAGGACGAGGAATGGCGCCGCACCGACGTGCGCGGGCTGCCGCTCGAGCGCCTGGCCGCGGGCGGCGTCGGCGTTGCGTTCGCGGACCGCGAGGCGCTCGCCGCGCAAGGCGTGGTGACCGGCGGGCTGCAGGCAGCCGCGCGGGAGCACGAGGCGACCGTGCGCGAGCGCTTCGGCACGGTGGTCGGGGCGTCGGAGTGGAAGTACCTGGCGCTGAACGCGGCTCTGTGGTCAGGCGGCGCCTACGTGTTCGTCCCGAACGATGCCGAAGTGACGTTGCCGGTGCGGATCGAGCAGACGCTCGCCGCTTCGGGCGGCGCCGCGTTCCCGCGCACGCTGATTATCGCCGGGCGCAACGCGCGCGTGACGGTGATCAGCGAATCGCGCTCCGGCGACGGCGGCGCGCCGACGCTCGTCAGTGGCGCGGTGGAGGTGATCGCCGGCGACGGGGCGCGCGTCGAGTACTACGACGTCAACCTCTGGGGCGACGGCGTCTACAACTTCAACACCGTGCGCGCGGTGCTCGGCCGCGACGCGTCGGTGACGGCGATGGCCGCCGGCATCGGCTCGAAGCTCACGAAGATGCGCATCGACACGTTGATGCCGCAGCCGGGCGCGAGCGCGGAACTGCTCGGCATCACGTTCGGGACCGCGGACCAGCATTTCGACTACAACACGCTGCAGGACCACGCAGGCGACCATACGTCGAGCGACCTGCAGTTCAAGTCGGCGCTCGCCGGCAGCGCGTCGCTGGCGTGGTACGGCGTGACGCGCATCCACCCGGGCGCGGGCGGCAGCGAGGCGAACCAGACGTCGCGCAACCTGCTGCTCAGCGAGCATGCGAAGGCGGCGCCGATCCCGATCCTCGAGATCGAGGCGTACGACGTGGCGAAGTGCAGCCACGGCGCGACGGCGGGGCCGGTGGACCAGGACGAGCTGTTCTACCTGGAGTCACGGGCGATCCCGCGCGCGGTGGCGGAGCAGATGCTCGTCGAGGGGTTCTTCGCGGACGTGGTGGACCGCGTGCCGAACGCGGAGGTGCGCGAACGTGTGATGGAGTGCGTGCTGGCGAAAATCGGCGGCGGCACGGAGCGGCTGACGGCCGACCAGGTGCTCGGAGCGTAGAGGGAGCGGACAATGCCGAATCTCGTGGCGGTGGCGAAGGTGGCGGACACGCCGCCCGGCACGATCAGCGTGCACGAGGCGGATGGTGTGCGCATCGCGCTGTGCAACGTGAACGGGCGATTCTACGCGATCGATGACGTGTGCACGCACGATGGCGGGCCGCTCGACCAGGGCGAGCTCGACGGCGAGCTGGTCGAGTGCCCCCGGCACGGCGCCAAGTTTGACGTGACGACGGGGCGCGCCGTCGTCCTGCCCGCCGTGCGGCCGGTCAAGACCTACCCGGTGACGGTCGACGGCGAAGACGTGCTGGTGGACGTGGGATGACATACGACGTCGAGCAGATCCGGCGCGACTTCCCGATCCTCGAACGGAAGGTGCGCGGCCGGCCGCTGGTGTACCTGGACAACGCGGCGACGACGCAGAAGCCGCGGCAGGTGATCGACGCGCTGGTGCACTACTACGAGCACTACAACGCGAACATCCACCGGGGACTCCATACGCTCGCGGAGGAGGCGACGGCGGCGTACGAGGGCGCGCGCGTCAAGGCCGGGCGCTTCATCAACGCCGCGGCCCCGGAGCAGGAGATCATCTTCACGCGCAACACGACGGAGTCGCTGAACCTCGTCGCGAACGCGTGGGGCCGCAAGTTCCTGGAGCCGGGCGACGAGATCCTGTTCACGGCGATGGAGCATCACAGCAACCTGGTGCCGTGGCAGATGATTGCGCTGGAGACGGGCGCGAAGGTGCGGTACATCGAGATCGACGATGACGGGCGGCTGATCGGTGACGACGTCCGGGCGAAGATCAACGAACGCACGAAGGTCGTCGCGATCACGCAGATGTCGAACGTGCTCGGCACGATCAACCCCGTGCGGGAGATCGCCGAACTCGCGCACCGCGCGGGCGCCATCGTCGTCGTCGATGGGGCGCAGAGCGTGCCGCATATGCCCGTCGACGTGCGGGAACTTGGCTGCGACTTCCTCGCGTTCTCCTCGCACAAGATGCTCGGCCCGACGGGCGTCGGCGTGCTCTACGGCACGCGGGAGGCGCTGGACGCGATGGACCCGTTCCTGGGCGGCGGCGAGATGATCAAGCGCGTGACGTACGAACGCAGCACGTACGCCGACCTGCCGAACAAGTTCGAGGCGGGCACCCCGAACATCGCCGATGTGATCGCGTTCGGCGCGGCGATCGACTACCTCGAGGCGCTGGGCATGGAGGCGGTCCGCGAGCACGAGATCGCCATCACGCAGTACGCGATCGACCGGCTGTCGGCGATGGACGGGGTGAAGGTGTACGGGCCGCGTGAGGCAGCGGACAAGGGCGGCGCCGTCACGTTCAACTACCGCGACATCCACCCGCACGACCTGAGCCAGGTGCTGGATCAGTACGCGGTGGCGATCCGCGCCGGGCACCATTGCGCGCAGCCGCTGATGCGGCGGCTCGACGCGGTGGCGACCGCGCGCGCGAGCTTCTACCTGTACAATCGCCACGATGAGGTCGACGCGCTGATCGAGGGCATCCGCGCCTCGGACAGGATTTTCGGGAATGTCGTCAGAGCTGGAGCTTGATGAGCTCTATCGTGAGCTCATCCTCGACCACTACAAGAACCCACGGCACCGGGAGCGCATCGAACACGCGGACGTGACGGCCGAGGGGTTTAATCCCGTGTGCGGCGACGAGATCGAGATGGAGCTCGACTTCGACGGCGAGCGGCTGCAGGCGATCGGCGTGCGCGGCCGCGGCTGCTCGATCAGCCAGGCGTCCGCATCGATGATGTCGGAGCTCGTCGAGGGGAAGACGATCGGCGAGATCCGGCACCTGTCGGAGGAGTTCAAGCAGATGATGACCGAGCCGGAGAGCGCCGTGCCCGAGGATCTCGGGGACCTGGAGGCGCTGCAGGGCGTCGCGAAGTTCGCGGTGCGCGTGAAGTGCGCGACGCTGGCGTGGCACACGCTCGGGGAGGGGATCGAGCAGCACCAGAAGGGTGATGGCGCGGTGCGCGTCGAGGAGATGTAGTGGACGTGCGGCAGCGCACGAGAGAGGCACGATCATGACCGTCAAGGGACTGCTTTCCGAAGATCTCATCCGCGAGCGGCTGCGCGATGTCTTCGACCCGGAGATCCACATCAGCATCGTCGAGCTGGGCCTGGTGTACGACGTCGAGCTCAACGACGAGGGTGAGGTGACGGTGACGTACACGCTGACGAGCCCGGGCTGCCCGCTCGGTCCGGTGATCGACGGCCAGGTACAGGACGTGCTCATCGACCTCCCCGGCGTGAAGAAAGTCAACACCAAACTCACGTTCTCTCCGCCGTGGGACCCGCGGACGATGGCGTCGGACGACGTGAAGATGCAGCTCGGGATCTGGTAGCCGAGCAGCTTGCCCGAGAAGTCACGGAGAAGGGCCTGTCCGGCCGGGCAGGCCCTTCGTGTCGCGCTGCGACGGGTCGCCGCGCCGGTGGCCGCCGCCTTGGCCGGGACCTCTGGCGGGGCCTGGCGGGCGGGGCTTGTAAACCGATGGATAATGAGTGATACTGATGGCATGAAGCGGAGGCCCCGGCGACGCGTGGTGCCGGCGACCGAGCTGCGGGTGCATCTCGGCGAAGCGCTGCGCGCGCTCGACGAAGGCGAGCTCGTGATCGAAAAGGGCGGCGTGCCCGTCGCGGTGCTGCGGCGCTGGGCTGGCGAGGGCGACAGCGAGGAGGGGCCGCCGATGGACGGCGCATACGCGGCCGCGCTTTCGAGGCGCGCGCGGCCGGGCGGACTGGCGGCGGCGCTGGAGGCGATGGCGCGCGGGTGGTCGGGCATCGATGCCGATCTGCTGGCGGCCGAGGTGATCGCGGCGCGCGATGCGGGAGCGAGTGACCGGAGCTTCGCGCCGGGCAAAGACGACGACGACGAGGGCGAAGGCGAGGGCGAGGATGCCGGCGAAGTACCTGGTCGACAGCGACATCTGTATCGGCGCGCTCGGCGGCCGGACACGCGAGTCGCGGACGAGCCTGATCAGCCGTATTCACCCTGAGGGGCTGGCGATCAGCGTCATCACGTATGGCGAAGTGGTGGACGGGTTGCTGAACTCGCGTCAGCGGGCGCTCGACCTGCAGCGGTGGTCGGCGTTCCTGGATGCGTTCGACGTGGTGAACGTGACCGTCGACATCGCCGACGTATGGGCGGAGCTGCGCGGACGGCTGCGGCGCGCGGGCAACACCGTGCCGGACAACGACCTGTTGATCGCGTCGACGGCGCTGACGTTCGGCATGACGCTGGTGACGGGAAACGCGCGCCATTACCGTCGCGTCGACGACCTGCCGCTGGTCATCGCCTGACCGTACGCGGCGGCTGGCCGTGCTACGCTGCCGGCGCGATGCCGTACTTCCACTATCGGGAGCTCGATGAACTGCGCGCGGACATCGCGGCGCGCGGGCACGTGATCCCGCTCGACGGCGATTTCGCGCCGCTTGCCGCGCCGGCCCGCATCGGCGAGCGCGTGGCGGCGAACCGGCTCGCCGTGCACCCGATGGAAGGGTGCGACGGCAACGCCGATGGCACGCCCGGCGAGCTGACGAGGCGTCGCTGGCGCAGGTTCGCCGAGGGCGGCGCCGCGCTGCTCTGGGGCGAAGCGACGGCCGTGGTCCCGGAGGGGCGCGCCAATCCGCGACAGCTGCTGATCTCGCGCGGGACGGCGCCGGCGCTGCGGTCGATGCTGGAGGAGACGCGCGCCGCGCGCCGCGCGCGATTCGGGACGGACGCCGGGTTCATCGTCGGGCTGCAGCTGACGCACTCGGGCCGCTGGTCGCACGCCGCGCCGGTCGTCGCGCAGCGGGCGCCGCCGATCGACGCGGTGCGAGGCGCCGGCGCCGCGCTGATCGCGGACGCCGAGCTGGAGCGGCTCGCGGACGCGTTCGCGGACGCGGCGGTCCTCGCGCGCGACGCGGGGTTTGACTTCGTCGACATCAAGCAGTGCCACACGTACCTGCTCAACGAATTGCTGGCGTCGCACACGCGCGAGGGCGCGTACGGCGGCACGTTCGCGCAGCGCACGCGCTTCGTGCGCGAGGTGTTCGCCAAGGTCGCGGCGCGCGCGCCGGGGATCGCGCTGGCGACGCGGCTGAACATGTACGACGGCGTGCCGTTTCGCCCCGACGGGGATGGCGCGGCGCCGACCGCGTTCGATACGCCGTACCGATACGGCTGGGGCGCCGCGCCAGGCGACCCGCTCACGCCGGACCTCGCGGAGCCGGTGCGGCTCGTCGGGGAGCTGCGGGCGCTGGGGCTCGGTCTTGTGAACCTGACGATGGGGAGCCCGTACTTCAACCCGCACGTCGGGCGGCCGTTCGAGCGGCCGCCGGTCGACGGCTACGCGCCGCCGGAGCATCCGCTCGTGGGCGTCGAGCGGCACCTGGCGCTGGCGGGGACGATGCAGCGGGCACACCCGGACCTGCCGATGATCGGCACCGGGTACTCGTGGCTGCGCCAGTTCGCGCTGCACGCCGGCGCCGCGAACGTGGCGGCGGGCGGGATTTCGATCGTCGGGCTCGGGCGCGGCGCGCTCGCGTACCCGGACTTCGCCGTCGATGGGCTGGAACGCGGCGCGCTCGACGCCAACCGGGCGTGCATCGGCGTCAGCTACTGCACGGCGCTGATGCGGGCGAAGCACAACGACCTGGGCCAGTATCCGACGGGGTGCGTGCCGCGCGACCGCGTGTACGCCCCGCTCCTGCGCGAGGCCCGCCGCACCGAGGGCTGGCGCTGACGTATTGACACGCCTTCCCCGCGCTTCTACCATGGGGCCAGTTCGGTCATAGCGTATGCACGCCTTATCAATTAGGAGGGGCGGATGGCCAGCAATGACTTCATGGTTCCGGCGCGGGACTACAACGCCGAGGCGTTCCTTCCCGAGGGATTGCTCGAGGACTGGGTGAGGCCGCTGATCGCCGAGTTCATCGGCGCGTTCGCGCTGGTGTTCATTGGCGCGGGCGCGATCATGACGGCGATCACGCAGGGCTGGGGAGACGGCGGCACGCTGGTGTCGGTGGCGCTGGCGCACGGCCTGGCGATCGGGCTGATGGTCGCGGCGGCCGGACACATCTCCGGCGGGCACTACAACCCGGCGGTGACGGTGGCGCTCTTCGTGTCCGGCAAGATCGGCGCGATCAAGGGCGTGGCATACATCGTCGCGCAGTGCCTGGGCGCCACCGTGGCGGCGCTGCTGCTGAAGGACATCTTCGACGAGTCGGCGGCGTCGCTGGCGCAGGCGGTGCCGGCGGTGAACTACAGCGACACGGCGGACGGCATCATCGTCGGGCGGCAGAACGCGCTGCTGATCGAGATGGTGCTGACGTTCTTCCTGGTGTACGTGGTGCACGGGACGGCGGTGGACTCCCGCGGTCCGCGCGCCATCGCGTCGCTGGCGATCGGGCTCGCCGTGACGATGGACATCCTGCTCGGCGGCCCGCTGACGGGCGCGGCGATGAATCCCGCGCGGCACTTCGGCCCCGCGCTGGTCGAGGGGGAGTGGAAGGACGGCTGGCTGTACTGGGTCGGGCCGATCGCCGGCGGCGTGGCGGCGTCGATCGTCCACAGCTACATCCTCGTGCCGCGTAAGGTCGGGTTCCCGGAGTCGTAGCCGGCCAAGCGCAACGAACACGATTTCACCAGGGCGATGGCGGCCCCCGCAGGGATGCGGGGGCCGCCTCCTTCATTGCGCGCCGCGCGGGCAGCGGCATCGGTTGGTTGTGGTTGATGGCTCACGCCTGGCGCACCAGTCCGCCGAGGAAAAGCGGTACAAAATGTATCTGTGCTGGCGTTGACAGCGAGGCGCCGCAGGCGTAGGTTCGCCGTGCTACCCCGTCCCGGTAGGGCTGACGGGGCGAGTGCGCGAGGGCAGACAGGCATCGATGCGTCGATGCCTGTCGCCGCTTTTCGGGCCGGATGCGGCGTATCACCGCCGGACGGCACGGTCCGGCGTCCCCGGGGCGTTGCGTATCATGCGTACGGAGGAATGCGCCATGACCAAGCGCGTCACGCTCACGCTCGGCGACGGCCTGGCGTTCACCGCACGGACGGAGAGCGGCCACGAGGTCGCGATGGACTCGCCGCTTGGCGCCGGCGTTGGCCCCTCGCCGATGGAGGTCCTGCTTTCGGCGCTCGGAGGGTGCAGCGCCATGGACGTGATCTCGATCCTGCGCAAGATGCGCCAGGATGTGACGGCGTACGAGGTGGAGCTCGAAGGCGAGCAGGCGGAGGAGCATCCGAAGAAGTACACCCAGGTCGCGATGGTGCACCGGCTGCGCGGGAACGGCCTCGATGAGCCGAACGTGCGGCGGGCCATCGAGCTGACGATGGTGCGCTACTGCCCGGTGTATGCGATGCTCGCGCCAACGGTGCGCATCCTCGAGCGGTATGAAGTGGCCGATGCGGCCGGGGCGCCCCGCTTTGCCGGCGACCTGTCATCGCCGCCGGCGACACAGGTGGAGCATTGCTAACCGCAAACCGTTGCAATTACCATAAGTAGGCGAGATTGCGTCTCATCCGCGCCGCCGGCATGCCGATACTCCCCCGGGAAAACCCGTAGATGCACCACATCGAAGTCGTCTCACAGCTTGAGGGTTCGCACCTCGCACAGCTGCCAGCGTTGCTGGAGGCGGCCACGCTGGCCGACGGCCACGAGCCGCTCGGCGAGCACAAGTTCCTGCGGCTGAAGCGTGGTGACGACCTGGGCATGGCGGTGCTGGCGTATGAACGCGACCGCCTTGCCGGATACGGCCACACACTGACGTTCGGCGACAGCGACGCCCGCCGCGTGTCGTGCGAGTTTGTTGTGCACCCGGACTTGCGCGGGCGCGGCGTGGGGCGGCTGCTGCTCGGGCAGGCGCTCGAGCTCGCACGAAGGCAGGAGGCGCGGCGCTTCGACGTGTGGGCCTACAACGACTCGCCGGCGTCGGCGCACATTGCGACGCGCCTCGGCTTCGCGCCGGCGCGCAAACTGCTACACCTGCACCGGCACGTCTCGGTGGCGGAGGAGGCGCAGGCGCCTGAAAGCGTCTCGCTGCGCGTGTTCGTACCGGGCGAGGACGATGCGCCGTGGCTCCGGCTGAACAACCGCATTTTCCGCGGGCACCCGGAGAACGGCTGCTGGACGATCGCTGACCTGCACGCGCGCATGGCGCAACCGTGGTTCGACCCGCGCGATGTGCTGATGGTCGAGATCGACGGCGCGCTCGCCGGGTTCTGCTGGCTAAAGGTCGAGGATCGGGGCACCGAAGGGCGCGTCGGCGAGATCTACGTCATCGGCACGGCGCCGGAGAGCCGGGGGCTCGGGCTCGGCCGCTACCTGCTGGCGCGCTCGCTGCAGCACCTGAGGCAGCGCGACGTGAGGCTGGCGGCGATCTACGTCGATGAGTCGAACGCGACCGCTGTGTCGCTGTACGAGAGCTCGGGCTTCCACCACCACCACGTCGACGTGATGTACACGCGGCCCATCGCCGCAGACGAGGGTTCGCGCACCACCGCCGCCGCCTGACATCCGCCGCTCCTGTCGCCTCGCGCGCCCGTGGTCTAGGATCAACGCGGGAGAGGAGGCAGCATGCCCACGACGTTGACCGAAGGCGACAGCGCACCGCCGTTCGAGCTGGACAGCGACCGCGGCGAGCGCGTGCGGCTCGATGGACTGCGCGGGAAGTGGGTCGTGCTGTACTGGTACCCGAAGGACGACACGCCGGGCTGCACGGCCGAGGCCTGCGAGATCCGCGACAACTGGTCGCTGCTCTCGGGCGAGGCGGAGCTGTACGGGGTGTCGCTCGACTCCATCGCATCGCACGAGAAGTTCCGCGACAAGTACGGCCTGCCGTTCGCGCTGCTCGCCGACGAGGACCACGCGGTCAGCGACGCCTACGGCGTGTACGGCAAGAAGACGTTCGCCGGGCACGAGTACATGGGCGTCGACCGGGCGACGTTCATCATCGACCCGCAGGGGAAGATCGCGCGGGTGTTCCCGAAGGTGAATCCCGCCGGCCATGCGATCGAGATCCTGCAGGCGCTGCAAGAAGCGAAGCGCGGGCAGTAGCGCGCGGACTGTCCGCGCGGACGTGAGGTGATGCTGTGCCACAGGGGAAGTGCGCGTTCTGCGGGACGTTCGTCACGGGCGGCGGCACGGCGATGGGGAAGCACTCCGTCGCCTGCACCGCGTGCACGCCGCTGGCGAAGAAGTGGCTGGAGCGCCACGGGCTGATCGAGCCGGAGCCCGTTGCGGCGCCGGCCGGCGGCAATGACGCCGACGCTCCCGCGGACGGGGACAAGAAGGGCGCCGAGTAGCGCCGCGCGGCTATCCTCGCTGCAGCTTCATCAGCTTGCGTTCCGTCTTCTCGCGCTGGCGGACGACCGTGCGGACGGTGAGGAACAGCCAGAACCCGAGCCACGCCACGAGCGCGTAGGAGCCGAGCGCGATCCGCGTCGTGTCGTTGACGGGCTTGACGATCACGTCGTCGCCGCAGATGTCAATCACGGCGACGGGGGTCGCTGAGCCGCCGCCGCCGCCGCCGCCGCCACCGCTTTCGCCGCCTGCGCCATTCACCGACAGGTCGCCGGGCACGTCGGCGGGCGCTGACCCGCCGCCGAACCCCATGCCGAGCCCGAAGTTGATGCGCGCCACCGGGATAAGCGTATGGCCGTCGCGTTCGATGGGTGCGCCGAAGCACGATGCCGCGCTGAGTTCATCGGGGATCGAGCCGACACGGCGGACCAGCTCTTCGGTCGTGGTACTGAGGTTCATCGCTGCCTTCCTTTCAGGGCCTGGACGAGGGCGAACGCCGCGATTGGCGCGGCGAGAAACGCGAGGAGGCTGCTCGAGTGCTCGGGCAGCGCCTGGCGGCGGACACCGCGCGCGTCGCTGACGATGACCGCGACGGGCGCCCGTTGCTCGATGCGCAGGCCGCGGCCGCCGGCGGTGACGTCGATGCCGCGGACGCAGACGACGGCGTCGATCGTCCGCGTGGCGCCGGACGAGATGGTGACGGGGGCGAGGTCGTTGATGATGCGCATGGTGGCCCTGGGCCGGCGCGAACCGCGGGTCTCACAGGGAGCACAGCCCGGTCCGCGCCGCGTCCCACGATCATGCGCCGATGAGCGGGGAGGATGCAATGGGTCACGGGCTTCAGATCGATGACGAAAACGAAAGGGTTCGCCGCCTGGACACGACATAACGGATGCTGGCCTTACAGAGCGTTTACAGAGAGTTTCCGGCGCGGCGACGGCAGGTTCACCACAGAATCGCCTGGCCGAACGATAGTGATAAGGAGAGGACGGGCGGCCCGTCCGCCGTACTGCAAAGGAGTGGGAGATGTTGAAGCGACTGTCAATCCTCGCGTCGCTCGCCGTCATCGCGGCGATGGCATTTGCGGCGATGGCGCCGGTGGCGTCGGCCGAAGAGCCGTCGGGCGAGATGGTGGGCGGCGTGTTCCTGCGTGGCGCAGGGGCGATCGATGCCGAGGGCACGGGCCTTGCGGCGATGAAGGGCCGGATGGACCTGAACGTCTCGGCGGAGGCGGGCATCCTGCTCGTCAAGGACATCGCGGGTGACGCGGACGTTGAGGTGACCGGCCACGGCGAGACGACGGAGTGGCTGGGATTCGACGTGTACTTCGGGTTCGACGGCCAGGCGAGCATCGTTGGCAGCCACGTGGCGGTGATCGTCGTCGGCGAGGGGATTGACCTGCACGTGGCGGGCAAGGGCTGGGCGTACCTGAAGGGCCGCGGCACCGTGGAGATCCGCGGGCACGGGTCGCGTCCATGGACGGAAGAGGGCACCTTCGCCGGTGTCGGGGCGCCGGAGTAGGCGCAGGGACACCGGTCGCGCACAGCGGGGGCGCCCCAGGCGCCCCCGCTTGCCGCATATGCGGGATTTCCCGTGGCCAATTGCATCGCACGGCGGCGCGGCGGCGGCCCGCTGCCGTACGATACTTCCAGTGACTGCGAGGGAGCGACGATGCCAGCATCGGGCAAGGTCCTGATCGTCGATGACGACGCCGCGATCCGCGAGCTGGCGTCGCTGTACCTGCAGAAGGACGGGTTCGACGTGATCGTCGCGGCCGATGGCCCGGCGGCGATCGAGCGGATCGCGGCCGAGCGGCCGAACCTCGTCGTGCTCGACCTGATGATGCCAGGCATGAGCGGCTACGACGTGTGCCGCCAGGTGCGCGCCGACAGCAACGTGCCGATCGTGATGCTGACCGCGCGCGATGACGACGTGGACAAGATCGTCGGGCTGGAGCTCGGCGCGGACGACTACCTGACAAAGCCGTTCAACCCCCGCGAGCTCGTCGCGCGCGTGAAGGCGGTGCTGCGGCGCAGCGACGCGGCGACGCCGGCGACGCCCGCTGCGGGCGTGGTGCGCGTCGGGGCGCTGGCGATTGACAAGCAGCGCCGCGAGGCGCACATCGGCGACCGCGAGCTGAGTCTGCGCACGAAGGAGTTCGACCTGCTGGCCGCGCTCGCCGAGAACGCGGGCATTGTGCTGACGCGCGAGCAGCTGCTCGACCGGGTGTGGGGCTACAGCTTCTACGGCGAGACGCGCACGGTAGACGTGCACGTGCAGCACATCCGCGCGAAGCTGGCGGACAGCGGCATTGCGGTGGTGACGGTGCGTGGCGTGGGGTACAAGCTGGCCCACGACCGGGCGCGGTAGGCTGATGTTCAGCAGCCTGCGGTCCCGGCTCCTCGCGTCGTTCGCGGCGATCGTGCTGATCACGCTGCTGGCGGCGGGGCTCGCGCTGTATGCGCGCATGGGGAGCTATCGCAGCGACCTGGACGAGAGCACGCTGCGGCAGGTCGCTTCGCCGATCTACTACAACCTCGCGCTGTTCGTGCCTGCCGGCGACGGGCAGGGCGGCCAGCTCGCCGGGCGCCGCCTGCGCGCCGAGCTGCTCGAATATTTGCGCGTGCAGAACGAGGCCGGCATCTCGGTGATGTTGATCGATGCCGAGGGGCGCGTCATCCGGGAGTCGACGACCGATGAGCGGCTGCTCGACCTGCGGTTCGACGTGCCGGCGGCTTCGACGCGCGGGCCGGACTTCGCGGAGCTGCCGGTGCAGCGCTACAGCGTCGATGGCGGCGGCGACCTGAACTACGTGATCGTGCCGACGACGCGGCTGGTCCGCGCAGCGCAGGGCAACATCTACGCCATCGTCGTGGCGCTGCCGGAAAACAGCCGGCGGGAGGTGTTCCGGGAGCTGGCGGGACGGCTGCTGTTCGCCGGCGGGATCGCGCTCGTCGCGGCAACCGTCGTCGGCGTGGCGCTGATCGCGTCGCTATACCGGCCGCTGGGCAAGGTGACTGCGGGTGTGCGGGCGGTGGCGGCCGGGCGGTTCGGCGAGCGCGTGCCCGTCGAAGGCCCGCGCGAGATCCGCGAGCTGGCGCGGGACGTGAACACGATGGCCGACTCCGTGCAGGACTCGCAGCGGATGCTGCGCGAGTTCCTGGCGAACGTGTCGCATGAACTGCGGACGCCGCTGACATCGATCCGGGGATTCTCACAGGCGATGCTCGACGGGACGCTGGAGTCGCCGGACGAGCGTGCGCGGGCGGCGCGCGTGATCGACGTCGAGTCGCGGCGGGTGCTGCACCTGGTGGGCGAGCTCCTGGACCTGTCGCGCATCGAGTCAGGGCAGCAGAAGATGGAGACCGCGCGGGTGAGCGTCGCCGAGTTGCTGGCGCACGTCCGCGACGTGTTCGCGCTGCGCGCCGATGAAGCGGGCATCGCGTTCCACGTGGCGGGGGAGGCCGGCGACGCGTTCGTGCGCGCCGACTTCGACCGCATCGAGCAGGTGCTGGGCAACCTGCTTGACAACGCGTTCCGGCACACGCCGTCCGGCGGGCGCATCGATGCCGGCGCGCGGGCGGCAGCGGGCGGGTTCGTCGAGCTGTACGTCGCGGACAACGGGCCGGGCATCGCACCGGAGGACCTGCCGCACGTGTTCGACCGGTTCTATCGCAGCCAGCTCGGTGAGCCGGAGATGCCGGGCACGGGGCTCGGGCTGGCGATCTCGCGCGAGATCGTGCGTGCGCACGGCGGCGCGATCCGCGTGGCTTCGCGCGAGGGTGGCGGAACGGAGTTCGCGTTCACGCTTCCGGCCGATGCCGGTGACGCGGCGGCGCCGGAGCGGGGAGCGTCGACGTCCGGGCGGCGGGCGGGCGACGCTCCGGCGGGGTAGCTACTCGAGCCCGAGTTCGCGCAGGGACGCGTCGCTGTTCGGCTCGCGGCCGAGGAAGTCGCGCACCAGGACGTCGCCATCGACGCTGCCGCCGCGTTCGAGCACGGTCTCGCGGTACTGCTGACCGGTGGCGCGGTCGAGCACCCCGGCATGCTCGAAACGAGTGAACATGTCATCGCCGAAGACGCGCGACCAGAGGTAGCCGTAGTAGCCGGCGTCGTAGCCGAACAGGTGGCCGAAGCCCGACTGGAAGTGCGTGCCGTCCGGGTAGGGAAAGCCGGTGACGGGGTACAGCTCGCGGAGCGTCGCGGTGGTGTCGCCGCTGAAGCCTGGCGAGTGGTACGCGAAGTCGAGCCGCGCGAAGAACAGCTGTCGCAGCGTGGCGATGCCGGAGCTGACGCGCTTGGCGCGGATCATCGCGTCGAGGAGGTCGTCGGGGAGCGGCTCGCCGGTCTCGTGGTGGCGCGAGAACGAGCGCAGGATGTCGCGGTCCCACACCCAGTGCTCGAGCATCTGCGACGGCGCCTCGACAAAGTCGCGCTCGGTCGATGAGCCGCTGAACTCGGCGAAGCGCGCGCGCGTGAGCGTCTGATGCAGGATGTGGCCGAACTCGTGGAAGAACGTCACGACCTCGGTGTGGCGCAGGAGCGACGGCGCCCCGGCGCCAGGCTTGGTGAAGTTGGCGACGATGGCGCTGACCGGCTGCTGGTAGGCCTCCCCGTCGAGCGCGCGACCGGGGCGGAGCGTGAACGCGGCGGCGTGGTTGAACTTGTTCGGGCGCGGGTACAGGTCCATGTAGAAGCGCGCCAACGGCGCGCTTTCGCCGTCGTTGTAGATGTCGTACGCCTGCACGTCCTCGTGCCAGACGCTGGCGCCGGCGACGCGCTCGTAGCGGATGCCGAGCAGGCGCTGCGTGACGGCGAACAGGCCTTCGACGACGGCCTCGAGCGGGAAATAGGTTGCGACGGTGAAGTCGTCGACGGCGTACTCCGTCTTGAGCAGGCGGTTGGTGTAGAACCACCAGTCCCAGATGTTGATCTGGCTGTCGCCGGCGTGCGCCTGCTTGGCCTCGCCGAGCTTCGCGAGGTCGGCGCGCGCCTTCACGTCGACCTTTGCTTGCAGGTCGCGGAGGAACGCATCGACGGCGCCGCGCGTCTTCGCCATGCGCTTTTCGACGATATACGCCGCCCACGAGTCGTAGCCGAGCAGCGTCGCGATCTCGTTGCGGATGCGGATGGCTTCTTCGAGCACGGCGATGTTGCCGTCCCCGCCCTTGTTCTGGTTCTTGATGAACAGCTGCCGGCGCAGGCCGGCGGACTCGGCGTTGTCCATGAACGGCATGATCTCGGGATAGTCGAGCGAGACGCGGTACCTGGTGACGCCGCCCTCGTCGACGGTCTTGAGGCCGTCGATCCAGCGGTCGGGCATGCCGGCAAGCTCCTCGCGCGTGGCCAGGATGCCGTCGTCCCAGGTGTCGATCGCCTTGCGGAAGTCGGTGCCGAGCTCGACGAGCCGCTGCATCAGCTCCTGCACGCGGGCGCGCTGCTCGTCGGGCAGGCCGAAGCCGTTGCGGCGATAGTCGCGCAGCGTGTGCTCGAGGAGGCGCGCGGCCTCGCCTTCGAGCGCCGCGGCTTCTGCCGTGGCCGAGAACTCCTTGACGGCGCGATACAGATCCTCGCGAAAGCCGATGCCGACGGCGTAGGTGCTGAGCTTCTGCTCCCACTCGCGCGCGGTCTCGCGCAGCGTGTCATCGGCGGCGACGTAGGCCATGAACTGGTACGGCGTGGCGCGCATGAGCGCGTCGGACGCCTCTTCGAGCGTGCCGAAGGTGCGGGCGAACGTACGCTCGCCCGCCGGCACGGCGACGATCTGCGCGATCAGCTCGTCGCAGCGGCTCATCGCCGCCTCGCTGGCCTGGATGACGGCCTCGGGCGTGAGTGCGTGGAACTCGATCATGCGGCAGTCCTCCCGCACGAAGGCTAGCCCACGTGCCGCGCCCGCGCTACCGGCCGGGCGGCCGCCGCTGTTATGCTCGAACCGATGTCACGCACCGCCCGCATCGCGCTCGTGCAGCTGCCGGCATTCTCGATCGAGGACGCGGCGGCTTCGCTCGATCACACGCTCGCGCGGATCGACGTCGCGGCGGCGGAGCGCCCGGACATCATCGCACTGCCCGAGGTGACGTACCCGGCGTACTTCCTCGGGCCAGCGCACGAGCGGCCGCCGGTGCTCGCGCCGGCGGAGGCGATGGCGCGGTTCGCCGCGAAGGCGCGCGAACACCGGGCATACATCGCCGCGGGCCTGGCGCTCGACGCGCCGGGCGGCGGCTACGCCAACGGCGCGGTGCTGTTTGGCCGGGACGGCGCGGTCGCCGGGCGGTATGACAAGTCGTTCCTCTGGCACTTCGACGAGCGATGGTTCGCGCCCGGGAGCGCGTACCCGGTGTTCGACACCGACGTCGGGCGGATCGGCATGCTGATCTGCGCCGACGGGCGGCTCCCCGAGATCGCCCGGTCGCTGGCGCTGCAAGGCGCGGAGTTGATCCTCGACCTGACGGCGTGGGTGAGCGGCGGGCGCCGCGCGGAGGAGCTGACGACGGTCCAGCGCGAGTACCTGATGCCGGCGCGCGCGGTCGAGAATGGCGTGTGGTTCGCCTGCGCCGACAAGTTCGGCATCGAAGCGGAGAGCATCGTCTACTGCGGGCGGTCGTGCGTGATCGACCCGGCGGGGCGGATCGTCGCGGAGCTTGGCGTCGAGGACGACGCGGCGCTGGTGTACGACGTGCCGCTGGCGCCGGCTGCGCCGCCGGTGCCACGGCGTCCGGCGCTGTACGGCGCGCTGACGGAGCCGACCGAGGCGCTGCCGGTGATGGCGACGTTAGGCGAACGCGTCGCGCTTCCTGAACATGAGCGGCGGATCGCGGTGGTGCAGATGCCGCCGCCGGCGACCGGCGTGGCGTTTGTCGAGGCGGCGCGGCGGCACGCGCGGCGGCTCGCGTTGCACGATGCCGACCTGGCGCTGTTTCCCGCGATGCCCGGCCGGCTCCGCGCCGCGTACCCGCACGACGAGGTGGTCGGTGGCATGCTCGCGCTCGCGCGCGAGACGAAGATGCTGCTGGCGTTCACGGTGAACGAGGGCGCCGCGGGGGAAGGCCGGCGGCTGGTGTACCTCGTCGGGCCGGAGGGCGTGGCGGGGCGGCACGCGCAGACGCACAAGCCGGCCGCGCGGCGCTTCGCATCGCTGCCGCTCGGCGACGCCCCGTGCGAGGTCATCGAGACGCCGCTGGGACGCATCGGCCTGCTGTTCGGCACGGAGGCCGTCGTGCCGGAGGCGCCGCGGTCGCTGATGCTCCGCGGGGCGGAGATCCTGCTCATCGCCGCGGACCATCCGCCCTACCCGCTGGCGACGATCGCGCGCGCCCGCGCCGACGAGAACCGCGTGTTCGTGGCGACGGCGAGCGCGCCGGCGGCGAACGGCGCGTCGATGATCGTCGACCCGGCGGGACGCGTGCTGGCGCAGGCGCTGGAGCAGAGCGTGCTGGCGGTGAGCGCGACGGGGAACCGCGCGCTGAGCCATCTGAAGGCGATGGCGCCGGGGACGGACGCCGTCCGCAACCGCCGCCCGGAGAGCTACGGCGCACTCACGCGCGAGCCTTCGGCTGCGGGCACCGTGGTATAATCCGCCGTCATTCGCTGGCCGAGGTCCGCGCTATCATCACGAACGAGGCCCCCTCCATCACGACGGCGCCGGCACGAGTCACCACCGACACGCATGCGGCGTCGCTGCGCGCGCGCGCCGGCGGCTATGTCATCGATATGGTGATCTTCGCGGCGATCGCGATGTTTGTCGTGGTGATCGCGGGGTTTGTGCTGCTGGCGTCGACCGGGTGGGCGGAGCAGGACGCGAGCGATGCCGAGTTGTACGCCTTCCTCGCGATCATTGGCGTGGGCGCGCCGGCGATCTGGACCGCGCTGAACCTGGCGCTGCTGGCGACGCGGCGGCAGACCGGCGGGCAGTACGTGGCGGGGTTGCGCGTCGCGCGGGCCGATGGCGCGCCAGTCGCCGCCCGCGACGCGCTCGCGTGGTGGTTCTGTCTCAACCCGCTGCTGTTCTCCTGGCCGATGGCCATCGTCACCGGGTTTCCTTTGGCGGCGGTGATCGCGCTCGCATTGGGCGCGTTCACGGTGTTCGTCTTCACGGCGCTGATGTTCCTGTGCCTGCTGGCTCCGGTCGCGGCGCTCGTCTCGTCTGCGCTCGATGCGCAGAACCGTGCGCTGCACGACCGCGTTGTCGGCACGCTGGTGGTCCCGGCGTAAGTGGCGCGCGAAACGGGCAAGTGGTTCGCCGCGCTCGGGCTGTTCGCCGCGCTGGCGGCCACGCTCATCTCGTTGCAGGTGTACCAGGTGACATCGCGCGGCGTCGCTGACCCGGCGCTGCGCCGCGCGGCGGCCGCGCTGACGGAGATCGACCCGTGGATCGCCGCGAACTACGATGCGCTGCAGCAGTCGGCCGAGGCATCGGAGCCGGGGGAGGCGATGCCGCTGCCGGACTACCCGCTCGACCTCGGATTCGTGCGCGAGGATGTCGCCGGTGTGCCGGAGGCGGAGCTGCGCGTGAAGATACTCGACCGCTCCGCGGATGCGCTGTACGCGGACGGCACCGGCGCGCTGCGCGCCGAGGGCGGCGCGCCCACCGCGCGGTTCACATCGGCGGGCGTGGTGGATGCGTCGGTCGACCTGTTGCGCGCGCGCAACCACGACGCGTCGGCGGTGATGCTGTTCGTGTCGGGCACGATCGCGGCGCTGCTCGCGGGCGCGCTCATGGCGCTGACGCGGGGGTTCGGGCGGGTGACGGCGATGGGCCTGGTGGTGGTCGCGGCATCGCTGCCGGTGCTGCTGGGCGGTATCGTGCTGCGGCTGTACATGGCGGCGGGCAGCGACGCGCGCGAGGAGTACCCGCGCCCGCAGCTGCTCGACATCGGCGAGGCGTTGACGTGGATACCGGTGCGCAACGGGATGGCGTTCGCCTTGCTCGGCGTCGCGTTGCTCGTGGCCGGCGTCGTGGGCGCGATGGTGTCGCGCGGCGATCGGTTGCGGTACGACGTGCGGTCGTAGCTGAAGCTTCACCGGGCGCGCGGCCCGCTGTATCGTAGGCACACGAAGGAGGCGACGATGCCACACCCGCTGGCGAAGAACATCGAGTTCTGGCATTGGTACCCGGAGTTGCTCGTACGCGACCTGGAGCCGGCGCAGTTGCGCTGGCAGCCGGCGTCGCACGATACGACGATCCTGTTCGCGCTCTGGCACACGTACCGCGCTGCCGATGACCTGGTGCACGGCTTCCTGCTGCATGCGCCGAGCGTGTTCGCGCGCGACGGCTGGGCGGCGCGCCTGCCCGTGGGCGAGACGGGCATCTCGCCGTTCGGGAACGGGCTGACGCGCGAGCAAGTCGCGGCGATCGACCTCGACATCGACGAGGTGCTGGCATATGCGAAGGCGGTAGGCGCGAGCATCAACGCCGCACTCGAATCGCTGACGGCCGAGAAGGCTGCGGAGGAAGTCGTGCTGCCGTTCTTCAGCAGCGCGTACCCGGGGTACGACCGTCTGCCACGCCTGGAGGCGATCGTGTTCTTCGCCATCGGCCACACGTCGGAGCACCTCGGCGAGGTGCAGATGATCCGCGGCATGCTCGGACTGAAGGGCGCGCCGTTGTGACGCGCAAGCGTTGATGAGCGAGACACGCCGGTTTCGCTCGCTCATCGAAGGCGGCACGTGGCTGCATCCGTACGAGGGCGGCGCCGGGCTGCTCGACCTGGCGCTCGCGCTGGCGGCGCTGAGCGGCGCGCCGGTGCAGGGTACGCCTGCCGCCGGGGCCGTCGCCGGCGCGATCGGCGCGCACGACCACATGGTGTTCGTGCTCGTCGATGGGCTGGGGATGCACCTCGTCGACCCGCTCGAGGAGGCGGCGTTCCTTCGGCAGCACGTTGCGATGCGGCTGCGGTCGGTGTTTCCGTCGTCGACCGCGCCGGCGCTGACGTCGCTGGCCACGGGGCTGCCACCGGCTGCCCACGCGGTCACCGGGTGGTGGATGCGCCTGCCGCGCGCGTCGCTGACGGCGACCATCCTGCCGTTCATCGAACGATTCAGCGGGGAGCCGCTGGGCCGCCGGGGGGTCGACGCGCGGGACGCGTTTCCGGCGCCGTCGTTGCTCGCGAAGTATCGCCGCGACCGCGCGATGTTTCTGCCCTCGTACATTTCGGAGAGCGTGAGTTCCCGCTACTTCTCGGCGGCCGCGCCGGCGCAGCCGTACCGCCGGCTGGCGGAGGCGGTCGACGGCGTGGCAGCGCGCATCGCGATGGCGCGGGGGCCAACATACACCTACGTGTACGTGCCGTTCGTCGACCAGGCGCAGCACGAGCGCGGGCCGCAGGCGGTGCACGTGCGCCGCGCGCTGTCGAGCGTCGTGCAGCAGCTGGAGCGGCTGGCCGGGTTGCTCACCGGCCGCGCGCGCGTCGTGCTGACGGCGGACCACGGGCACATCGCCGTCGGGATGCGGCACATCATCATGCCGGACGACCCGCTGATGGACATGCTGGAAGCGCCGCCGTACGGCGAGCCGCGTGTGCCGATGTTTCGCGCCAGGCCGGGCATGGCCGAGGCGTTCGCGGATGCGTTCCGCGCCCGTTTCGGGGAGCGGTTCGTGCTGCTGTCGACGGACGACGCCGAAGCGCTGCGGCTCTTCGGCGAACCGACGTTGTCGGACGAGACACGCGCGCGGATCGGCGACTTCATCGCGCCGGCGCTCGGGGACGACGTGCTGCTGTACGACCCGGACGAGGGCCTGCGCGCGATGGAGGGGACGCACGGCGGCCTCACGCCCGCGGAGATGATGGTGCCGCTCGTGCTGATCTAGCGCGGAGCGACGCCCGGTTCGGTGGCGATGGCTTCGGGCGCCAGTGCGTTGTGGCGCATCCGGCGGCGCATCCAGCCGGCGGCGCCGGGGAGCCGCGCGACGATGCCGACGGCGAAGAGCAGCACGCCGAGCGCGACGGCGGCCTCCTTCGGCTCTCCGGCAGCGCTGAACAACAGCACGAGCATGGCCTCGCGCGAGCCCAGCCCGGCGATGGAGATCGGCAGCATCACGACGAGCACGACCATGGCCGCGGCGGCGGCGAGGAACACGACGGACGCTTCGAGGCCGAGCGACTCGGCGAGCAGCACGACGACGGTCACCTGCAGCAGCACGGCCGCCGCCGAGAGCCCGGCGATCGGCAGCACGCGCCGGCGCACGCCACGGTACACGGCGTGCGCCTCGGGCGAGACGAACATGTCGGTGGCAGGCCTGAGCCGCGTCAGCGGCCCGCGCTCGATGCGCGCGAGGAGGCGCGGCGCGCGCTGCGTGAGCCAGGCGAGCGCGATGCCGGCGGCGATGCCGCCGCCCGATACCAGCAGCACGATCGCGGCCATGCGCGGGTGTTCCGGTGCGAGATAGATCGCGGCTACGGCGGCGACGGCGAGGATCATCGCGGTCTCGATCAGCCGGTCGAAGACGATGCTCGCGGACGACCGCTTCCACGAGTGGCCGTCCTCGCTCATCAGCACGACCGGCGCGAACGATGCGGCGATCTGCGGGACGGCGGCTCCGAGAAAGAGGCCGGCGTAGTAGATCGAGAGGTAGTCGGTGAAGCGGCGGTAGCGCACACCCACAGTCTCGGCGAGGATGCGCCAGCGGGCGGCGCGCACGACGGACGCGACGAGCATCAGCGCAGTCGCGGCGACGAGGTAGCCCGGCTGCGCGTCACGTACGGCGTCGATGGCGTCGGAGAGCAGGTTGCGGTTGAGGATGAAGAGGGCGGGAAACACGAGCAGGCCGACGAGGCGCAGCGCCCACGATACGTGGCTGAGACGAGGCTTCGGCATCGCGTCTCCGGTCGAGGCGGGGTGGTGCAAGTATAATGCCCCCCCGGCGCCCCCTGACCATAACGAAACCGGCGCCCGCGCGTGACGCGCCGGAGGGCCGTGCCCGAGTACGACTACGCAGATTACTGGCCCGCCGTCGCCGATGCGCACGCGGCCGTGGACCCGCTGGGCGCCGTGTGCTGGGACGGCGCGCCGCCGTGGTTCAACCGCTTCCTCGCCGATGGGCAGCGGCGCGCGCTGGAGCGAGCGATGCTGGCGACGCTCGGCGACGAGCGGCGCGCAGGACGTGCGCTTGACATCGGCTGCGGCGCGGGACGATGGACGCGCTGGCTGGCGCGCTGGTGGAGCGACCCGGTGGGGTGCGATCTCTCGGCGGGGATGCTCGCGGCCGGCGCCGGGCCGCGGGTCCGCGCGGATGTCACCGCGCTGCCGTTCGCCGGCGCGTCGTTCGAGATGGCGCTCTCGGTGACGGTGCTTCAGCACCTGCCGGCGGAGGCGCAGCAGCGCGCGGTGGCGGAGATCGCACGCGTCGTCAAGCCGGGCGGCGCCGTCGTGTTGCTGGAGATGACGAACCGGATCGCGCCGGGGCCGCACAACTTCCCGCGGCCGCTCGCGTCGTGGCGGGCGTTGGTGCAGGGTGCGGGATTGCGCGTCGAGCGGGCGGCGGGGGAGGGGTACGCGCCGCTCGTGCGCCTGGGCGTGGCGGCGGCGCGCCGGCTTCCGCTGCCGCGCGCGCGGCGGTCGGGCGGCGACGATGTCAAGGGCGTCGGCGGGTCCCGGCCGACGGCGGCCAGCATCGGCGCGCTGCCGGCGCCGGTGCGCCTCGTGGCACGGGGCGTGGTCGCGGCGTCGTACCCGATCGAACGGGCGGCGGAGCGTGTCGTCCCGGCGCGGCTCGCGCTGCACGGATGCATCGTCGCCCGCCGGACGTAGACAATTATGTTGACAGGCGGGCCGCGCGGACGTAGAGTCCCAGCACCGCGCGCCGAACACGACCGGAACCCCGCCCCGGCTGCGGCAATGCGCGCCATCGAGTTGCGTTTCTGATGTGGGCGCCTGTCCCACACGGGAGGCGGGTTGAACGTCATCATCGTCACGCCGACGTATAACGAGCGCGAGAACATCGAGCGCCTGCTGCCGCGTCTGCTCGCCCACGGGCCGAACTACCGCGTGCTGGTGGTGGACGACAGCTCGCCGGACGGCACCGGCGACTTCGTCGAGGAGTATTCGCTTGACGAACCGCGCGTGACGCTGCTGCGGCGCCCGACGCGCGACGGCCTCGGGCGCGCATACGTGGCCGGGTACACGGCGGCGCTGATGACAAGCGCGGACTACATCGTGCAGATGGACGCCGACTTCTCGCATGACCCGGACTTCGTGCCGACGCTGGCACACGTCGCGCAACAGACGGGCGCCGACCTTGTCGTCGGGAGCCGGTACATCGCGGGCGCGCGCATCGACAACTGGCCGCGCCGGCGGGCGCTCTTGAGCCGGCTCGGCAACCTGTACACGCGCCTCGTGCTGGGCACGAGCATCTCGGACTACACGACGGGATTCACCGTCGCCCGCGCCGACGCGCTGCGCCGGCTGCGCGTCGACTCGCTGGGCGCGAACGGCTTTGCGTTCCTGCTCGAGTTCAAGCACGCGTTCCGCACGCACGGCATGAGCATCGCCGAGATCCCGATCACGTTCGTCGAGCGCGAGCGAGGCAAATCGAAGCTGCATACGGGCATCATCGGCGAGGCGCTGACGACCGTCTGGCGGATCCGGAAGCAGCAGGCCGCGCCGAGCGCGCCGCCAATCCTGCGGCCGGGCATCGCCGGCGGAACGGGCGAGCCGATCGACGAGCGTTGAGGATCCTCCTTGCCACGTCGGAGGTGCCGCCGACGCTGAGCGGGATGGCTCGCGTCGCCGGGCGGCTGACCGACGGGTTCCGCGCGCGCGGACACGATGTGGACGTGCTGGCGTCGGAACGGCTCCGGCGCGTGAGGGTGCGCGAGCTGCGCGTGCCGCTGCTCCTGCCATCGTGGCGCTCGGTCAGCCGGCGCATTGGCGCGGCGGACGTGGTGTCGCTGCACGGGCCCATCCCGGCGTTCAGTGACCTCCTGTTGTTCTTCAGGCGCTTCGGGCAGGGTGCGCCGGCCGTGGCGTACACCCACCACATGGACGTCGGCTTCAGGCGGCTGGCGTTCCTCACCGGCCCCTACGGCACGGCGATGCGCCGCCTGGCGGCCCGTGCTGGAGCGGTGATCGTTTCGACGCGGGCGACGGCGGCGACGTTCCGGCATCCCAACGTGCAGGTTGTGCCGTTCGGCGTCGACCTGGAGCGGGTGCGCGAAGAGCCGAAGTTTGACGAATTCACGGTGCTGTTCGTGGGGCAGTTGAGGCCGTACAAGGGCGTCGACGTGCTGCTGCGGGCGGCGGCGCGCCTGCCGGACGTGCGGCTGCTGGTCGCCGGGACGGGCTACGCCGAGGCGCCGCTCCGGGCACTGGCGACGAAGCTGGGGCTTCGAAATGCCGAATTCCTCGGCCCGGTGCCGGAGGACGCGTTGTGGTCGTTATACGCGCGCTCACATGTGCTGGCGCAGCCATCGCTCGAGATGGAGTTCTTCGGGCTGGCGATGCTTGAGGGCATGGCATCGGGGTGCGTGCCGGTGATCTCTGACTTGCCGGGTCCCGTGGAGGTGCTCGGCGATGCCGGCCTCGTCGTCCCGCGCGGCGATGAGGCTGCGTTGGCGGCGGCCATCGGGCGGCTCCGGGACGGCGAGGCCCTTCGGGCGTCGCTCGCCGCGCGGGCGGCTGCGCGTGCCGGTGGCTTCACGTGGGACCGCTGCATCGACAGGCATCTCGAGATTTACGCGGGGCTCGTGCAATAAAGCTGCAACCCGCCGCGCGATGGAATCGACGTAACACGGGCTAGACTTGCGGCATGCGAGATACCGCGCGCGAGCCACGCTACGCGCAGCCGTTGCCCGCGAGCGACGGGCGGCGGGGCTGGCGCCTGACGATGGGCGCAAACGTCGTGCCGGGCGGCGTCGCGTTCCGCGTCTGGGCGCCGGAAGCGCCATCGGTCGATGTCGATCTGGGTGAGGTGTCGTTTGCGCTGGCGCGCGACGAGCACGGCGCGTGGTCCGGTCTCGTGCCCGATACGGCGGCGGGTACGCGCTATCGCTACCGCGTCGGCGAGCGGGGGGCGTTCCCGGACCCGTACTCGCGTTTCCAGCCCGAGGGTCCGCACGGGCCGTCGGAGGGCGTTGATCCGGACGCGTACGCGTGGCGCGACGCCGGCTGGCGCGGGCTCCGCGCGGACGGGCTCGTCATCTACGAGTGCCACGCCGGCACGCACACCGCGGAGGGCACGTTCGATGCGCTTGCCGGCGACATGGACGCGCTGCACGAACTCGGCGTCAACGCCATCGAGCTGATGCCTGTGGCCGACGTTCCGGGGACGCGCAACTGGGGGTACGACGGCGTCAACCTGTTCGCGCCGTCGCGGAACTACGGCGGGCCGGAGGCGCTGCGCCGGCTCGTCGACGCGGCGCACGCGCGCGGCATCGGCGTGATCCTCGATGTGGTGTACAACCACCTCGGGCCGGACGGTAACTACCTGGCGCAGTTCACGCCGGGCATCCTGACGGACCGTTACCAGACGCCGTGGGGCGACGCGGTGAACTACGACGGGCCGGGCAGCGAGATCGTGCGGCGGTACGTGCTGGACAACGCGCGGTACTGGCTGGCGGAGTACCACATCGATGGTCTGCGTCTCGACGCGACGTTCGCGATCCACGACCGCTCGCCGAAGCACATTCTTGCCGAGATCTCGGAGGAGGCGCGCCGTTGCGCCGGGCGCGACGTGGTGCTGATCGCCGAGACGCATGAAAACGACCGCCGGTACGTCGAGCCGGTGCAGGGCGGCGGGTACGGGTTCGACGCGGTGTGGTGCGACGACTTCCATCACGCGGCGCACACGGCGGCGAGTCACGAGCGCAGCGGGTACTACGCCGACTACGCCGGCACCACGGAGGAGCTCGCGCGCGTGATCAATCGCGGCTGGCTGTTCGAAGGCGAACGGGCAGAGCATCTGGGCGCGATGCGCGGGACGCCGTCGGACGGGCTTGCGGCGTCGAACTTCGTGTACTTCCTGCAGAACCACGACCAGGTGGGGAACCGCGCGTTCGGGCGCCGGCTCTCGCACCTCATCGGCGCGGCGGAGCAGAAGCCATGGTCGGCCCTGCTGCTGCTGTTGCCGTACACGCCGATGATCTTCGCCGGTGAGCCATGTGTGGCGTCGTCGCGGTTCTACTACTTCACCGACCACAACGAGGAGCTCGGCCGCGCGGTGACCGAGGGACGGCGGCACGAGTTCGCGTCATTCGCGGCGTTCGCGGACGAGGAGCGTCTGCGGGAGATCCCGGATCCGCAGGCCATCGAGACGTTCCTCGCGTCGAAGCTGAACCTGCACGAGCGGCACGAGGGCGCCGGTCAGCAGATGTGGTCGCTGTACCGCGAGCTGCTCGCGCTCCGCCGCTCCGACGACGTGCTCCGGCACGGCGACCGCTCGCGCATGACGGCGATCGCCGCGTCGGAGCGGCTGCTGCTGGTGCACCGCTGGCGCGGGCGCGAGCAGCGCCTGCTGGTGCTCAACACCGGCATGGCGCTCGACGAGCCGCCGATGCAGGCGGGTGTGCCGGGGCGGCTGGCGCGGATGCGGTGGCGCTGCCTGATCTCGACCGATGAGCGGCGGTTCGGCGGCAGCGGAGACACCGCGCGCCTGGACGAGCGGATGCTATCGCTGCCGGCGCACAGCGCGGTGCTGTTCGCCGCACGGGCGCGGCTGCCGCTGCTCGGGCGCGCCGGACCGCTGCTCGAACGGATGCGCCGCAGCCGCTAACCTGAGCCATGCCGCCGAAGGTCATCCTCATCGCGCTCGACGGCGCGACGTTCGACGTCATTGCGCCGCTCGTCGCGCAGGGGCGGCTGCCCGCGTTTGCGCGGCTGATCGAGGAAGGCGCCTCCGGCGACCTTCGCTCGACGTACCCGGTGATCACGCCGCCGGCGTTCGCTTCGATCCTCACCGGGTGCAACCCGGGCAAGCACGGGGTGTTCGACTTCTTCAGCAGGCGCCGCGACAGCTACGACTTCGCGCCGTCGAACGGCGCGATGATCCGCGTCGAGCCGCTGCACCGGATCGCGTCGCGGAACGGGCTGCGCACCGGCGTGATGAACACGCCGATGACGTACCCGCCGGCGACGCTCGAGGGCGGCTTCGTCGTCGCGGGGCTGGAGACGCCGCCCGGCGCGGCGTACACGTCGCCGCCGGAGTTGCAGCAGGAGCTGGAGCGCGCGTGCGCGTACCGGATCGAGCTCGACCGGTGGTACCGCGAAGGCGAAGAGGAGGCGGAGATGGACGCGATCCTCGCGCTGGCGGAGACGCACCGGCGGGCGGCGCTGCACGTGATGCAGACGCGCGAGATGGACCTGTTCGTCGTGACGCTGCGGGCGCCCGACCACGCGCAGCACTACTTCTGGCGGTTTCAGGATCCGGGGCACCCGGCGTACGACGCGGCGAGCGCCGCGCGCTTCGGCGATTACGTTGCGCGCGCGTACGAGGCGTGCGACCGCGCGATCGCGGACATCGTTGCGGCGGCGGGCGACGAGGCGCATGTCGTCGTGGTCAGCGACCACGGATTCGGGCGCGAGACGAAGATGGTGCACCTGAGCAACTGGCTCGAGCGCGAGGGCTTTCTGCGGTTCCGCGCGGGACCGCTCGGGCGGCTGAAGAAGGCCGCGTTCCGGCTGGGGTTCACCGCCGACAACGTGATCCAGTTGCTCGGGCGGCTGCACCTGGAGCGGTTGTTCACCGGCGTCAGCCGCGAGGCGAAGGCCGGGGTGTTCAGCCGGCTCTTCCTGTCGTACGACGACATCGACTGGGGGCGGACGCAGGCATGGGCGCGCGGACAGATCGGGCAGATCTTCCTCAACGTGCGCGGACGTGAGCCGCAGGGCATCGTCGCACCGGGCGAGGAGTATCGCGCCGTGCGCGCACGGATCATCGAAGCGCTGGCGCGGCTGCGCGATCCGGAGACGGGCGAGCCGGTCGTCGACCGCTGCCACGTGCGCGAGGAGCTGTACGACGGCCCGGAGGCGGCGGCGGCGCCGGACATCGTCATCGACTGGAAGGACATGGAGTACTGGGCGTTCGACGTGATGACGGGCGGGCGCAAGATCATCGGGCCGAACCTGGCGACGCGGTCGGGCGGGCACCGGATGAACGGCATCTTCATCGCGCACGGGCCGAACGTCGCGCGCGGCGTGCGGGTTGAGGGCGCGGCGGTGTGCGATGTCGCGCCGGCCGTGCTGGCGCTGCTTGGCATCGCGCGGCCGGCGCACATGGACGGGCAGACGCCCGCGGGCGTCCTGCGCGCGGGAGCCGAGGCATCGCCGGCGCAGGTGGCCAACGACGCGCCGTACGACACCGGGGCCGAGGCGTACACGCCCGAGGAGGAAGCGGCGGTGCGCGAGCGGCTCCGCAAGCTCGGCTACCTGTAGCTCAGGCGATCGGCGTGCCGATCATCCCGGGCGGGACCGCGACGCCCATGCGCGCGAGCACCGTCGGGCCGACGTCGGTGATGCGCAGGCCGTCACGCTCGCCCGGCACGATGCCGGGTCCGCGCATGATGAAGATGCCGTGCTGGGCATGGTTCGCGTCGTCGGGGCCCGTGTCGTTCTCGAACGTGTAGACGCTGTCCGTGCCGAGCGATCCGACGGAGCGCCAGTTGAGGTCGCCGAAGTAGACGATCAGGTCGGGCGCGACGTTGTTCGTCGCGCGGTAAATTTGCTCGGGCTTAAACACGCGCGTGCCCATGGGCGCGCCCTCGTGGTCGGGGAGCGCGGTGAGCTTCGTCGCGATCTCGTCGCGGACGGCGTCGTAGTCGCCGCTGTCGACGGTGCCGTCGGGCTCGCGGCCGCGGACGTTGAGGAACACGCGGGCGTAGTAGCCGCCGTCGCTCCAGGCGATGGTGCGCGCCCAGTCGACGAGATCGACGGAGAACGGCGTCGGGCTCGTCACATCCTGTTTCAGCGCGAGGTAGCCTTCGCGGCGGAGCCATTCGTTCACACAGACGCCGCCGATCATCCGCTTGGCGCCGTGGTCTGACATGATGATGACCGTGGCGCCGGTATCGAGCGACGCCAGCGTGCGGCCCACCTCCTCATCCATCGCCATGTAGTAGTCGCGGACGGCGCGCTGGTAGGGGTTGCCCGGTTCGTGCTTCGGGTGGGTCTCGTCGAAGTATTTCCAGAAGCCGTGGTGGACCCGGTCGACACCGATCTCGACCATCATCGCGAAGTCCCACGGCTTGGTGGCGAGGAAGTGGCGGAAGAGCGCGAAGCGGCGGCGCGCCATGTCGTGCGCGGCATCGAGGACGCGCTGCTTGTCCTCGGTGCGGAAGTCATCGACGTCGATCGCGTAGTCGCCGACGGTCGCCTCGATTTCGGACTTGAGCTCAGGCGGGTAGGTGTACTCGCTCTCTGTGCTCGGCGTGAGGAAGCAGCCGACGCGCAGCCCTTCGACCGGGCGTGGCGGGTACGCCGGGGGCACGCCGACGAGGATCGATTGGCGCCCGGTGCGCCCGAGCACGTCCCACACGGCGTCCTCGCGGACGAGGTTGGCGTTCGCCATGGCGAGGCCCTCGTACGAATGGTCCCTGCGGTTACGGAAGCCGTAGATGCCGAGCTGGCCGGGGTCGCGGCTGGTCATCGCGCAGGCCCAGGCGGGGACGGTGATCGCCGGCACGACGCTCTCGAGCCGGCCCCACGCGCCCTCCGCGCGCAGCCGGCTGATGTTCGGGAGATCGGCGGCGAACCGGTCGAAGACGAGCTCCGGCGCCGCGCAGTCGAGGCCGATGATGACGGCGCGGTGCGTCATGCTTCGTGCCGCGGCAGCAGGCGGAGTGGGTGGAACTTCACAGGCATCCTCGGGCTACCGGGAGAGCATAGCATCCCGGCGCGCGGGTGAGCGTTGTACCATGAGCGACCGCGGCGGGGAGGACGCGCGGCATGGGTTCGCGCGCAGGCCTTCGTGTGCACCTGGTCGACGGGACGTACGAGCTGTTCCGGCATTACTTCGCGGTGCCGTCCCATCGCACGGCCGACGGCGCGGAGGCCGGCGCGATGCGCGGCGTGCTGAACTCGCTCGTCGCGCTGCTGGGCGAAGGCGCAACGCACGTCGGCGTGGCGACAGACCACGTCATCGAATCGTTCCGCAACGACCTGTGGGCCGGATACAAGACGGGCGCCGGCATCGCGCCGGACCTGCTGGCGCAGTTCACGCCGCTCGAGGACGCGCTGCGCGAGCTCGGCCTCGCGGTGTGGGCGATGGTCGAGCACGAGGCCGACGACGCGCTGGCGGCGGGGGCGCGGCAGGCGTCGGCGTACGCGAGCCAGGTGCTGATCTGCACGCCGGACAAGGACCTCGCGCAGTGCGTGGATGGCGCGCGCGTGGTGCAGTTCGACCGGCGCAAGAACGCCGCGCTCGACGACGCCGGCGTGCTCGCGAAGTTCGGCGTGCCGCCGGCGTCGATCGCCGATTACCTCGCGCTTGTCGGCGACGCGGCCGATGGTTACCCGGGACTTCCCGGGTGGGGCGCGAAGTCGGCGGCGGCGATCCTGCGCGCGTACGGCCACATCGAGGCGGTCCCGGAGCGGGCGTCGGAGTGGAGCGTGGCGCTCCGCGGCGGGCACGTGCTTGCGGCGACGCTGCGGGACCGGCGGGACGAGGCGTTGCTGTTCAAGGACCTCGCCACCTTGCGGACGGACATCGACATCGACGCGTCGGAGGAGCGGCTGCGGTGGCGGGGGCCGGGGCCGGGGTTCCGCGCGCTGGCGGAGCGGCTCGGGTCGCCGGGGCTTGCGCAGCGCGCCGAGGCGGCGGCCGTGGCGCGCGGGTGCGCGTGATGGCGGTCAGTCGTCGATGTTCGCCTTCCAGCCGAGCCAGACCATCGCCGCGACGGCGGCGATGATCAGCGCGCCGGGAAAGAGCATGGCGTCGCCGAGCTCCGACCAGCGGTCAGCGGAGGACGCGCCTTCGCGGCTGATGGCGCGCCAGGCCCCGTACGCCGCGGCCGCGGCGGCGCCGAGCGCCAGCGCGACGACCGCGAGCACGATGTTCTCGCGTCCCGAGCTCGATCCCTCGCTCATGGCGGCAATCTAGCACCGACGGCGGATGCGGGCACGTCTTGACACGCCGCCGGGGCAGGGCGCACAGTACACCCGTCCGTTGAAAGGCAGGGAGGTCACATGGCGGTTGCGACTGCAATGGCATCGGACGGCGGATCGGGCTACCCGATCGATCTCGACGTGTCATACCCGGAGAAGCTCAATCGCTGGCTGCCGCTGATCAAGTGGCTGCTCGCGATCCCGCACATGATCATCCTGTACGCGCTGAACCTGGCGGCGAGCGTGGTGACGTTCATCGCCTTCTTCGCGATTCTCTTCACCGCGAAATATCCCGAGGGCCTGTTCAGGTTCGTGCTGGGCGTGCAGCGGTGGCGGCTCAACGTCAACGTGTACACCAGCCTGCTGCGTGACGAGTATCCGCCGTTCACGATGGACGCGGGCCAGTACCCGGCCGCGCTCGAGGTGCCGTACCCGGCGAACATGAACCGCTGGATGCCGCTCGTGAAGTGGCTGCTGGCTATCCCGCATTACATCGTGTTGTTGTTCCTGGGGATCGCGGTCGCCGTCACGACGGTCATCGCGTTCTTTGCGATCCTGATCACATCGTCGTATCCGCGCGGGCTGCATGGCTTCGCGGTGGGCGTCACGCGATGGAGCACGCGCGTGAACCTGTACGTGACGCTGATGACGGACGCGTACCCGCCGTTCAGCCTCGACCCGTAGGAGCGCGCGATCGGAGCCATCGCCGCAGACGCGCACTCGCTGCCACACCCCGTCACCTTCGACGTCGCGTACCCCGAGCGGCTGTCCCGCCGGCTGATCTTCGTCAAGTGGCTGGCGATCATCCCGCACCTGATCGCGCTGTACCTGCTGTTCGGCGTGGCGCAGATCCTGGCGGTGCTCGCGTGGTTCGCGATCTTGTTCACCGGGCGCTATCCGCGCGCGTTCTTCCCGTTCACGTCGGGGGTGCTGCGCTGGGCGTCGAACGCGATGGCGTACGCGGCGCTGCTGCGGGACGAGTATCCGCCGTTTGGCTGGGAGCCGGGCGATTATCCGCTCGACCTCGACATCCCGATGGCGGAGCGGCAGTCGCGGCTGCGGCTGTTCGTGCGCGGCGCGGCGATCATGCCGAACATCCTCGTGTTCACGTTCGTGCAGATCGCGTGGTTCGTGACGACGACGGTCGCGTGGTTCGCGATCCTGTTCAGCGGGCGCTACCCGCGGGGGCTGTTTCGTTTCGGCGCCGGGGCGATGCGCTGGTACAACCGCCAGGCGGCGTACCTGTTCCTGCTGCGCGACGAATACCCGCCGTACAGCGTCAATGCCGGCGCGCGGCCCGGCAACGAGGCGCTGTCGGCGATCGTCGGCGCGCCGCTGTTCGCGCTGTACGTGGCGGCGAGCTTCGCGCCGGCGTTCGGGCTGCTGATGCCGGGCGAGGACACGACGCGCGTCGATGCCTCGGCGCTGGCGGACCCGGCGGCGCTCGAACGCCAGCGTCCTTCGGCGGGGGCGAACAACCTGCGCATCACGCTCGAGGGTTACGACGATGACGCGTTCCCGCCCCCCGGCTCGGGCACGGTCATCGACAGCGACGCGCGGCTCGTGGCGTTCGACGTGCTGGTCGAGAAGACGGGCCGCTGGCCAGTGATGTACATGGCGTACCTGTTCGGCGTGGAGTCGTGCGAAGGCGAGCGGATCAGCGCGGACGTGTCGGCGACGAGCGAAGGCGGGCCGGTGTTCGAGTTCTGGTGGACGGGCGGCAGCACGCCGGCCACGGTGTACTTCCAGCTGCCGGCCGGCGACGAGGTGTGTGAACTGACCTACCGGACCGGCGCCGGGTCGATCAACTTCGTGTTCGAGTAGCGGCCAGGTCCCGCGCGGCAGCGCGGTGGCGCCGGGCTACTCGTCGGAGGCGACGGCGTAGCGCTCTCCCTCGTCGGGGAGCGATGGTTCCTCGACGGCGGCCTTGAGGTTGGCGAGCGACTCGACGAGCGCGACTTCGTATCCCTGCCGTTGCATGCCGAAGGTGATGATGCGGAACAGCGCGTGCTTCCAGCCGCCGGGGATGAGCGTCGCGGAGACCTCGGTGTGGTCTGGTTGTGGCGTGAGCCTGTACGTGAGCCGGCACGGCGTCCCGCCGATCGTCACGCGCAGGTCCATGCGCGACGGCGGATCGCGGCGCAGCACCTCGAATGTGCGGCCCTCGTACTCTGCGGCGCTGTCGAGATCACGCTCGATCGCGGCGAAGACTTCGGCCGGGGTCGCATGGATTGCGAATGCCTTTTCGATGTTCATGTGGCCTCCGCGCACGCGCGGCGGTTGGCGGCCACGCGCGCGTACCGAGATAATACGCGCGGCGCCGCGCGTTGTCTGCGGCTTGCGGGGGTCATGGTACGCACGGTTACGGTTGTCGTTGCGCTCGCCCTGATGCTCGCCGCCTGCGGCGGCGGCGGCAACTCCGCACCGACCCCGGCCCCGCCACCCGAGGCGCGCGGCGGCGCGGTCGTCGTGCCGGCGGGCGCGCCGTTGCGGATCGGCGTCTCGGTGGCGCTGTCGGGCGACCAGGTGATCATCGGGACGGACATCGCCGATGCGGTGGACCTGGCGGTGGCCGACGCCGGCGGCGCCGTGCGCGGCCACCCGATCGAGGTCGTACGCAAGGACGACGGCTGTACCGATGCGGAGCGCGCGCTCACCGTCGCGCGGACGTTCATCGCGGACGAGCGCGTCGGAGGCGTCATCGGACCGATGTGCACGATCGGCTCGCAGGCGGCGAACGACGAGTACGCGCGGGCGAGCATGGTGCACATCACGCCGGCATCGACGCGCGCCGAGCTCTCGGCCCAAGGCGATGCGTACTTCTTCCGCACGGCGTGGCAGGACGGGGCGCAGGCGCGCCTGCAGGCGCGATATGCGATCGACCGCCTGCGGGCGACGAAGGCCGTGATCATCGATGACAGCGAACCGTACGGCACCGGCCTGGCCGAGGGCGTCGCCGGCGCGTACAGCGAGCTGGGCGGACAGGTGGTGTCGCGCGAACGCATCGGCCGTGGCACGACGGACTTCGCCGGGCTTGCGCGGCAGGTAGCGACCGCGAACCCGGATGCCGTGATCTATGCGGGGCTGAACCCTGAAGGCGCGCTGATCGTGCGCGCGCTGCGCGATGCGGGCTACGCCGGCGCGATCATCGGCCCGGACGCGCTCGTGAGCGCGCGCGACTTTCTCGTTACTGCCGGCGCGAAGGCGGAGGGCGCGATCCTCACCGGCGGCGCCGCGCCCGACGAGGCCTACGTCGCCAGGTTCAGCGGGCGGTACCTGCGCCCGATCAGCACGCCGTTCGTGCTGCAGGCGAACGACGCCGTCCGTGCGCTGATCGCCGCGATCGACGCGGTGGCGCAGGAACGCGGCGACGGCGCGCTGGTGATCGACCGTGCGGGGCTCGCGTCGGCGCTGCGCGCCCAGGCGTACGACGGGCTTACCGGGACGGTGGCGTTCGACGAGCGCGGCGACCGGCGCGGTGAGACGGCGGCGGAACTCGGGCTGGCCGTGTATACCGTCAGCGAAGGACGGTTCGTCGCGGCGCCGTGAGACGCCGCCGCACGCTCCGGCCTGTTGGCGGGATCAGGGGAGGCATCGCATGGCGGAGAACGATGAGCAGATCGTAACGGCGGGGTATGACCTGGTGTTCGCGGCGCTTCCGCGGAGCGCGACGTTTGCGCGCGCGTGGCGGGCGCACGCGCTCGGCGACGACTTCCCCGACGGGTTCGAACACATCAGCTTCGTGACGCTGGACGAGATGCGCACGATCGCGCGGGAGATGGGCATCGGCGCGGGCGATGCCTTCGGTGACCTCGCGTGCGGCCTCGGCGGCATCAGCCTGTGGATCGCGCGCGAGACCGGCGCGCGGCTCACGGGCGTCGACATCTCGGCGTCGGCGGTGGCAGGCTCGAGGGCGCGCGCGGAGGCGCAAGGGCTCGCTGGCGCCGCCCGCTTCGTGCATGCGCCGCTCGCGGCGACCGGCCTCGACTCCGGCGCGCTCGACGCGGGGATGTCCACCGACGCGCTGCAATACGTTCCGGACAAGCGCGCGGCGCTCCGCGAGGCGGCGCGCGTCCTGCGGCCGGGCGGGCGCATGGTCGTCACCTGCTTCGAGGCGGATGCGGAGCGTGTCGCCGGCTTGCCGGTGCTCGGCAGCGATCCCGCCGGCGACTACCGTCCGTTGCTCGACGAGGCGGGGTTCGACGTCACGTCGTACGAAGAAACGCCCGCGTGGCGCGAGCGGCTGACGCGCACGTACCAGGCCGTCGCCGACGAGCGGGATGCGCTGGCGCGGGAGATGGGAGAAGCGGCGTGCAACGCGCTGCTCGGCGAGATCGTCCTTACGCTGCAGGTGCGGCCGTATTCCGGCCGCGTGCTGTTCGCGGCGACGAAGCGGGAGTGATGGCGATGGTCAAGCTCGTGTACTGCATCTCGAAGAAGCCGGAGATGCCGCTGGACGCGTTCCAGCGCTACTGGCGCGAGACGCACGCGCCGATCGCCGGGGCGATCCCGCGGCTGCGGCGCTACGTGCAGTCGCACGTCGTGCCGGAGACGTACGCGCAGCGTGCGCCCGGATTCGACGGCTGCGCCGAGCTCTGGTTCGATTCGATGGACGACCTGCGCGCGGCGATGGCATCACCCGAGGTGCGCGCGGCGATCGAGGATGAGCGCAACTTCATCGACCACTCGCGCGTTGCGTCGTTCATCACGACCGAGCACGTCGTCGTCGGGGAGTCCACTCGATAGCCTGTTGCCGTCGACGCGAACGGCGAGCGCCGCTAGGCGCAGGCGGCGCGCAGGGCGTCGCGGACGGCGACGGCGTGCGCGAGTGCGGCCTCCGTGGCATCGGCGATGACGAAGTTCACCCACCGGCACCCCAGCTCGACGTACGGCGCGATGAACGCGGCGATCTCGTCGGGCGTGCCGTAGGGGGTGTACTTTTCGAACGACTCGAATGGCAGGCGGTAGAACGCCTGCATGCTGCCGGCGACCTTCTCGCGGGCCTTCGTGCGGTCGGCGTCGACGCCCATCCAGAACTGCATGCCCTGCGGGAACGATGCATCGGCGCGACCCGCCGCCGCGGCCGCTTCGGCGATCTTCTCGCGCGCCTCGGCGAAGCGGCGTGAGGACACCCAGATGCCGGTCCAGCCATCGGCGTACCGTGCGGCGCGGGTGAGCGCGGCGTCGGAGCGGCCGCCGACCTGCAGCGTGACGCCGCCCGGCCGGTACGGTTTCGGGCGCATGCGGACGTCGCGGAGCTGGTAGTACTTGCCCTCGAACGTCGTCGTCTCGTTGGTCCACAGGCTGCGGAGGATCTGCAGCGACTCGTCGGTGCGGCGTGCGCGCGTCTTCGGGTCGACGCCGCACGCCCACCACTCGTTCGGGTCCTCGCCGCCGATGCCGACGCCGAGCACGAGGCGTCCTCGCGACACCTGGTCGATCATCGCGCACTGAAGGGCGACGGGCGCCGGGTGGCGCAGCGCCAGCAGGTAGACGCACGTCTGCAGCTCTAGCCGCGTCGTGGCGGCGGCGATCGGCGCGAGTTTGAGCAGGCCGTCGCTGCCGGAGCCATAGAACGTCACGTGGTCGCCGACGAATACGCCATCTACGCCCGCGGCCTCGGCCTCGCGCGACCAGTCGATGACGTTCTCGTCGGCGCCGCCCGCGGGGATGAACACCTTCGGCATCTGCATCGGCATCGTCCGCTTCCTATCGTTCGCGCGCCGGTCCGGCGACGCCTTCCTCGCGCAACCGCACGATCTCGTCCCACGTGAATCCCGCCTCGAGCAGGACCTCCTCGGTGTGCGCGCCCAGCGCCGGCGCGAGCGAGCGGATGCGCACCGGCTCGCCATCGATCGCGATGCCGGCGCCGGCCATGCGCACGGGGTCGCCGCCCGGGCGCGGCACCTCGTGGATGTACGCGTTGGCGAGCGCCTGCGGGTCGCCCGCGAGCGCGGCGTAGTCCTGCACGAGGGAGGCGAACATGCCGCACCCGTTGAGCCGGTCGACCCAGTGCAGGGCGGGCGCCGTGGAGAACACCCCGTCGAGCACGTCGATGAGCGCGCCGGCGTTCTCGGCGGTGCGCTTTTGGAACGAGTCGAAACGCTCGTCGCCGGCCAGCTCGGGCCTGCCGATGATGCCGCAGACGTCGTCCCACGCGCGGTCGAGCAGCATGCCGATGACGAACCACGCGCCGTCGCCGCCCTGGTACGCGCGCCAGAACGGGCGCGTGCCGCCGCGGTAGGGCCGCGGGCGCTGGATGTTGGTGAACAGGTAGTTCGTCACGTCGAACGACTGCAGGGAGATCATGCTGCCGAGCAGCGATGTGTCGTACTTCGCGCCCTGGCCGGTGGCGGCGCGCCCGGCAAGCCCCGCGAGCGCGGCGATGCACGCGTGCAGCGCACCCGCCTGGTCGGCGATGGGCACCGGCGTGGGCAACGGCGGGTCGTCGGGCTCGCCGTTGAGGGCGGCGAAGCCCGAGCGCGCCTGCGCGAGCATGTCGAAGGCGCCGGCGTCGGCCTCCGGCCCCTGCGGGCCGTAGCCGGACGCCTGCACGTAGATGATCGCCGGGTTGATGACACGCACCGCGTCGTACGCCAGCCCGAGACGCGCGATCACCGACGGGCGGAAGTTGTTGATGAAGACGTCGGCGGTGGCCGCGAGGCGCAGGAACACGTCGCGGCCGCGCGGCTGCTTGAGGTCAAGCGCGATCGAGCGTTTGCCGCGGTTGTGCGCCTCGAAGTAACTGCTGAGCGCGACGGGGGGCAGGGACCAGAGGCCGCGGCCGGGGTCGCCAGTGACGGGCTCTTCGACCTTGACGACGTCGGCGCCGAGGTCGGCGAGCAAGGCGGACGCGTAGGTGCCCTGCTGCCAGACGGTGAGGTCGAGGACGCGCACGCCTTCGAGGGGGAGTCGCATGGCCGCCATTGTCGCGCCAGCCGGCGCGGAAATCCAGACGGCGTTCGGCGTTCTGGCCATGACGATCGGCCGGCGGCGTTGTACGCTACCGCTCGGTGTAACGCGGGTGTCTGAACTTCGTCCGACAGGCGGATTGACCGGCCTCGATGCCATCACCTACAACGAGCCATGCCTGAACACGATCTCGACGCACCGGCGCTGTATGAGCGGCTCGACTCCGAAGGGCTCGGCGGACGCATCGCCGCGCTGCCGGCGCAGATCGAGGAGGCGTGGGCGGCGGCCCGCTCGTTCGCGCTGCCCGCCGAATACGCGGGTGCGACGAACGTCGTTGTGCTCGGCATGGGCGGCAGCGGCATCGGCGGGGCGATGTTGCGCGCGCTGTCGCTGGACCTCGGCGCGCGGACGCCAGTGCACCTGGTGGCGGGGTACACGCTGCCGGCCTGGGCAGGCGCGGAAACGCTCGTCATCGCATCGTCGAACAGCGGCAATACCGAGGAGGTGGTCGCGGCGTTCGGCGAGGCGATCGCCCGGCGCGCCATGTGCGTTGCGGTGACGGCCGGCGGCAAGGTCGCGGAGATGGCGCGCGCGTCCGGCGTGCCGCTGCTCGCCGTGCGCTGGGACGCCGAGCCGCGCGCGGCGCTCGGCTGGAGCTTCGCGGCGCCGCTGGCGCTGTGCTCGGCGCTCGGCCTGGCGCCGGGCCCGGACCTTGATGCGGATTGCGCCGCTGCCGTCGAGGAGATGCGTGCGGCCGCGGCCGCGATCGAGCGCGGCGTGCCGGAGTCGCGAAATGCCGCGAAGCAGCTGGCGCGCCGGCTGGCCGGACGGCTTCCGGTGTTCGTCGGCGCGGGGGCGCTTGCGCCGGTGGCCTATCGCTGGCGGACGCAGGTGAACGAGAACGCCGACTCCTGGGCGATCGCCGACGAGCTGCCGGAGTTGAACCACAACGCGCAGGCGGGCTACGGCCTGCCGCAGCGCGTCGTGCCGCTGCTCCACGCCGTGCTGCTTCGGCATGCGTCGGCGCACCCGCGCGTGGCGCTGCGGTTCGACGCGACGGCGGACGAGATGCGGCGGTGCGGCGTGTCCGCGGAGATCGTCGAGGCGCCGGGTGGGACGCTGCTGGCGCAAGTCCTGCGCGCGGTGCATCTCGGGGACTACGTGAGCTACTACCTGGCGCTGCTGAACGGTGTGCACCCGTCTCGGACGCCGCCGCTGACGGCGATCAAGGAGCGGCTGGCAGCCTCGCGCTAGCCGCCGGCGGACGTGCTCTCGGTCGTCGGCGCCTCGATGAGCGCGTCGAAGTCGATATCGCCGCCGAGCACCACGACGATGTCCGCGTCGGCGCCGGAGAGGCTGGCGCGCTCGGCGTCGGTCGGCGCGCGCACGCGGGCGGCGTCGATGTTCAGCCACTTGGCGAGCAGGAACGCGTTTCGCTTGTTGTCGCCGAGGTCGATGATCTCGGACGTGGTATGCGCGGCGGAGTCGAAGACGTTCGAGGGGTTCAGGTCCTCGACCGGGTAGCCCTTGGTGGCGATGTAGTTGACGACGCGGGCAGCGAGGCCGTCGCTTTCGGTGCCGTTCTGCACGGTGACGCGCACCGGTTCGGGAGTGACGGTGGCCTGCACGAGGGCGCCGGGGCGGTCGACGAACAGCGCGTTGACGATATCGCTGATCGCGTCGTCGTCGCCGATGAGCACGGCGGCGCCCTGCGGCGTGGTGTAGGGCGCCGTCGCCGGGCCGAGCGAGACGCCGGTGATGTCGTCTTTCGCCTGGTTGGCGAGCAGCGCGTAGCCGGCGACCTGCGTGTCGTTGATGTCGGTCTTGATGGCGTCGCGGTACTTGCTCCAGAGCGTCGGCGCATTGGAGAGCACGTTCAGCGATTTCGCCTTGTCGATCGTCGCGAAGATGACGCGCTGCTGCCGCTGGATGCGGTCGAGGTCGTCGCTGCTGAAACGGATGCGGGAGTAAGCGAGCGCGGTGCGTCCGTCCATGTGCTGCGTGCCGGGCTCGAAGTCTTGCGGGAAGTAGTCGCCGGGCAGCTCGGTCTCGGAATAATAGGGGTCGTACACGGCCTCGGGCACGTCGACGTCGATGCCGCCGAGCGCGTCGATGATCTCCTCGAAGCCCTCGAAGTCGACCATGACGTATTTGTCGATCGTGATGTTGAACGGAGGCGCGGCGAGCACGCGCTTCATCAGGCCGATGCCGCCGCCCTCGTACTCCTGCGACTCACCCTGCACGTAGATCGTGTTGACGCGGTCCTGGTACGTGCCGCCGGCCTTGAACGGAATGTCGACGACGAGGTCGCGCGGGATGCCGAGGATGCCGCTGGACTTGGTCTTGGGGTCGACGGTGACGACGAAGATGGTGTCCGTGCGCGACGGCAGGTCGTCGCCGTCGCGGGGGCGGCGGTCGATGCCGAGGACGAGGATATTGATGCGGTCCTGCGAGCCGCTCTCGCCGGCGGAGTCGACGCCGGGCAGGATGTTGCCGACCGCCGTGCCGCCGGGCAGCGTGATCTGGTTGCCGGGCAGGAAGATGCTGTCGACGCGGGTGATGATGACGAGCGCGAGGTATGCGGAGAGGGCGGCGAAGAGAAGGAGCGCCGCGGCGATCGCCGCCCGTTGACCCCCGGTGGATTTCGATTGTGCGGCCGTGCGGTCCGTCGACACTGACAACGAGCGTAGCGAGGGCCGATCTTTCATGTCAAGCGAGCGGCGGGCGGCGCAACAACTCCGTTACGTTGACACTGCGCGGGCCGGGTACCTATGATCGTGCACTCTCGGAGCGCAGGCGGCGCCGGACGCCCGCGGCAGCGTACCCGGAAAGGAGGCGCGGGATGCCCGATATCAGCGTGGAGGAGGCGGTCCGGCAGAACTGCCAGGCCGTATTGACCGGCGACCTCATGCGCATCATGACTGACCTGACGCCCGAGGCGCTCGGCCAGATGGCGGCGGCCGGCGGCGGCGGCGCGATGGCGCAGATGCCGACGCTCACCTCGTTCGACATCGTCTCGCACGAAGTGGCGGGTGACGACCACCTGTTCAAGATCAGTTTCACCGGGGACCAGAACTTCACCGCGCGGGCCACGTGGCGCGATGTGGGCGGGGCGTGGAAGATCGCCGCGCTTGAGATGGAGCAGTAATGACCGCGGAGGAATTCATGAAACGGCACGCCGACATGGCGTGCGAGGGCAAGATCGCCGAGATCATGGGCGACCTGACGCCCGAGGCGATGGCGCAGGTCGGACCGCTGATGGCCGGCGCGCCGCAGCCGCTGCGCAGCAACAGCATCGCGCGCGTCGCGTCGCCGGGCGGCGATGAGGTGTTCGACGTCACGTACACCGGCGATGGCGGCGCTACTGTCTCGATGCGCGAGACGGTGCGGCAGGTCAACGGTGAGTGGAAGATCGTCAAGCTCGAACGGCCGTCCTGACGGCCGGGAAGGAGAAACACATGGCATCGATCGATGAAGCGGTGCAGGGCTACGTCAACGCGATCAAGGTGATGGACATCGGCACGCTGATGGCGACGCTGACGCCGGAGGCGCTGGCGAAGGCGATGGCGCAGATGGGGTCCGGCCCGCAGCCGGCCGGCATCAGCGACATCCGCGCGGAGCAGCAGGGCGAGGAGAACGGCGAGTACATCTACCACCTCGTCGTGACCGCGGACTCCGGCGGCGGCACGATGATGACGCGCTGGAAGCAGATCGAAGGCGCATGGAAGGTGACCGACCTCGGCCAGGTGTAACGTGACGACCGCACGCTGAGACGATGAGAGAGGCGCCGGCGGCGCCTCTCTCATGCTGTTGTCCCGGGCCGGCCGGTCAGTGCGCGGTCGCGGCGGCGGCGGTCTTCTGCGCTTCGGCGATGACCTTCTGGGCGATGTGCTGCGGCACTTCCTCGTAGTGGTGGAACTCCATCTCGAACGTGCCGCGGCCCTGCGTGATCGAGCGCAGGTCGGTCGCGTAGCGAAGGACTTCGGCGAGCGGCGCTTCGGCGTCGATGACGGTGATGCCGTCCTCGTCGGGAGACATGCCGTGGACCTTTGCGCGCTTGCCGTTGAGGTCGCTCATCACGTCGCCGGTGTTGCTCTCCGGCACGCGGATCTTCATCGACACCACCGGCTCGAGCAGCACGGGGTTGGCCTTGAGCGCGCCCTGCTTCAGCGCTTGCGACCCGGCGATCTTGAACGCCATTTCGGATGAGTCGACCGGGTGCTCCTTGCCGTCGAAGAGCGTGACGCGCAGGTCGACCATCGGGAAGTGCGCGAGCGCACCCTCGTGGAGCGCCTCGGTGACGCCCTTCTCGACGGCGGGGATGTAGTTGCGCGGCACCGCGCCGCCGACGACCTTGTCGACGAACTCGAAGCCGCCGCCCTTGTTCGGCTCGACGGTGATGGCGACGCGCGCGTACTGGCCGTGCCCGCCGGGCTGCTTCTTGTGGATGTACTCCGACTCGACCTTCACGGTGACGGTCTCGCGGTACGGGACCTTTGGCGCGTGGAGGTCGACCTCGACGCCGAACTTGCGCTTCATCTTCTCGGCGGCGACCTCGACGTGCGTGTCGCCCATGCCGGAGATGATCGTCTCGCCCGTGGTCTCCTCCCGGTGCACGCGCAGCGTCGGATCTTCTTCCCCGATGCGCTGCAGGGCGGGGCCGAGCTTCTCGACGTCGCCCTTGCCCTTTGGCGTGACGGCGATGTTGTAGGGCGGCTTGGGGAAGTCGATCGGCGCGAAGGTGACGGCGTTCTCCTTGGTGCAGAGGGTGTCGCCGGTGACGGTATGCGCGAGCTTCGCGACCGCGCCGATGTCTCCCGCGGCGAGCGCGGGCACTTGCTCCTGCGCCTTACCCTTCAGCACGAGGACGTTGCCGACGCGCTCGTCGACGCTGTGGTTGGCGTTCCAGACGTGCGAGTCAGCCTTGAACGTGCCCGCGACCACGCGCAGGTACGTGAGCCGGCCGACGAACGGGTCGGCGGCGGTCTTGAAGACGAACGCGGCAAGCGGCGCCGACGCGTCGGCCTTGAGTTGCACCGTGCCGGAGGCGTCCTGCGCGGCGCGCGGCGCGACGTCGGCCGGCGACGGGCAATCGGTGACGAGCGCGTCGAGGAACCTGGCGATGCCGACGTTCTTCGTCGACGAGCCGGCGAATACGGGGCACGTGATGCCGGCGGCGATGCCCTTGCGGAGCGCGTTCGTGAGCTCGTCCTCGCTCAGCTCCTCGCCTTCGAGGTACTTCGACAGCAGGTCGTCGTCGGCCTCGGCCACGGCTTCGACGAGTTGCTCGCGGGCGGCGTCGACGGCGGCGGCCATGTCGGCGGGGATGTCGCCCGGCGTGCCCTTGTCGCCGAGGTACGCCTTCCGCTCGATGAGGTTGACGATGCCGGCGAACGCGTCCTGCGCGCCGATCGGCAACGCGAGCGGCGCGACCTTCTTGCCGTACCGCTGCTGCAGCTGATCGAGCGTCTGCTGGAAATTCGCGTTCTCGCGGTCCATGCGGTTCACGAACACCAGGCGCGGCAGGTTTGCGCGCTCGGCGTGGCTCCATACCTGCTCGGTGCCGACCTGCACGCCGGACACCGCATCGACGACAACGACGCCGAAGTCGGCGGCGCGGATGCCGCTCTTCACTTCGCCGACGAAGTCAGCGTACCCCGGCGTGTCGATGATGTTGATCTTCGTGCCGTTCCACTCGCAGGGCACGAGGGCGAGGCTGAGCGAGATCTTGCGCTTCGTCTCGTCGGGCTCGAAGTCGGACGTGGTGGTGCCGTCATCGACGCGGCCGAGCCGCGACGTGCCGCCGCTGCAAAACAGCGCCGCTTCCGAAAGCGAGGTCTTTCCCGTGCCGCCGTGGCCGAGCAGGACGACGTTGCGGATCTGTTCCGTCTTGTACTCTTTCATACCGTTGCAGCGCTCCTCGAACCGTCAACTCGCACCGGGTTGGGGAACGGAATTCTACTCGATCGCACGGCTTCGGACAGGTGCCGGAGGGCGGCAGCGCGGCGTGACGGCGGTCAGTCCTTCCGGCGGTCGAGCAGCTCGCGGCACGTCGTGCCGTCGACCTCGTAGACGCGGGTGGCCACGCGGTCGAGGATGCCGCTGTCGTGGCTGGCGCAGACGATCGTGCCATCGTAGCGCTCGAGCGCCTCGATCAGCTTGCGGCGCGTCGGGCGGTCGAGGTGGTTCGTGGGCTCGTCGAGCAGGAGCACGTTCGTCGGCTGGAGCAGGAATTTCGCGAGCGCGACGCGGCTGCGCTCACCGCCGGACAGCACGCCGATACGCTTGAAGACGCCGTCGCCGCTGAACAGGAACTGGCCGAGCACGGTGCGCAGGCGCGTCTCCGCCTCCGACGGCGCGACGGCGCGGACTTCCTCGATGACCGTGCGGTCGCGGTCGAGCGCCTCGTCCTGGTGCTGGTCGTAGTATCCGGCGCGGGCGCGCTCCGCCCACTGCACGCCGCCCTCCGACGGCTCGATGATGCCGGCGATGATCTTGAGCAGCGTGCTCTTGCCGCTGCCGTTCGGCCCGATGAACACGACCTTCTGCCCCCGCTCGACGTGCAGGTTGATGTCGATGAGCACGACGTGGTCGCCGTAGGCGTGGCTCACGCCTTCGAGCAGCAACACGTCGCGCTCGGTGCGGCCGTGGACGTTGAGTTTGAAGCTGACCTCGCCTTCCTTGCGCGGCCGCGCGATGCGCTCGATCTTCGCCACGGCCTTCTCGCGGCTCTTGACGGCGGTCGCCTTCGAGTTCTTCGCGCGGAAGCGCTCGATGAAGCGCTCCTGCCGCGCGAGCTCTCGCTCCTGGCGGGCGGCGGCGCGGTCGACCTGCTGGAGTTGCGCGGCCTTCTGGCGCTGGTACTCGGTGTAGTTGCCGGCGTAGCTCTCGACCGAGCGCTCGCGCAGCTCGAGGATGCGTCCGGCGACCAGGTCGAGGAACGGCGCATCGTGGGTGACGATCAGCACCGTGCCGGGGTAGCGCTGCAGTTCTTCGGCGAGCCACGCGCGGGCGGCGGCGTCGAGGTGGTTCGTCGGCTCGTCGAGCAGGACGTGGTCCGGGCGGCGGACGAGGATCTTCGCGAGGGCGATGCGCATCTGCCAGCCGCCGCTGAAGGCGCCGCACGGCTTGTCGCGGTCGGCCATCGAAAAACCGAGGCCATCGAGCACGCGCCCGACGCGCGATTCGATGCGATATCCGTCCATCGCCTCGAACTCCTCGAACAGGCGGCCCTGCTCCTCGATCAGCGCGTCCAGGTCGCCACCCCCGCGCTCGATGCGGTCGGCGATGGCGTGCAGGCGCCGCTCGAGGGCGTGCGCCTCGGGAAACGCCGTCCACATCTCGTCGACGAGGCCGCGGCCGGCATCGAGCGCGGCGTCCTGCCTCAGGTAGCCGACCGTGCCGTTGCGATGCCCGCAGCGGCCGGCGTCGGGGGTATCCTCGCCGGCGAGCAGGCGCATGAGCGTCGATTTGCCGGCGCCGTTCGGCCCGACGAGGCCGACGCGCTCGCGGTCGCCGATGATGAACGTCACATCATCGAGCACATCGAGCGGGCCGAAGGACTTGGCGACCGACTCCGCGAACAGCATGGGAGGCAGCGTAGCGCATGGCGGATGACGGTTCGGGCGGGCGGCCGCCCTTGACACGTTCCAAACGTTTGTTCTAAGGTGGATCGAGCGTTCCGATTCCCACGAATCGAAGCGCGAAGCCAGGCACGGTGGGATCATTTCGGCGCGAGTGTTGACCTGTTATAACTTGTGCGGCTCAAGCTTCGGCGTAGTATCTAGCGACGACGGCGTCCTGCCCTGCCTGCGATCCTCAGCCACCACACACGCAGGCGGAACAGGGCGGCGTCTTCACGTCAGGAGATCACCGTGAAGGTCGTATTCCTCGAAGACGTGCCCGGGACCGCCAGGATCGGCGATATCAAGGACGTGAAGCCCGGATTCGCGCGCAACTACCTGCTGCCGCGGAAGCTCGCGGCCCCGGCGACGCCTTCGATTGTGAAGTCGGCGGAGCAGCGGGCGATCCGCGAGACGCGCCTGCAGGAGGCGCGCGACAGCGAGGCGCGCGCCATCGCCGAGCGGCTGGAGGCGACGCCGTTTACGGTGACCGCCCGCGCCGGCGCGACCGGCAAGCTGTTCGGCTCGGTCGGCGCCGCCGACATCGCCGAGAAGGTGGCCGGGGCGCTGAAGCAGGAGTTCGACCGGCACAACGTGGCGCTCGCGGAGCCGATCAAGGATCTCGGCGACTACCAGGTCGTCGTGAAGCTCACGAGGAACGTGAGCGCGACGCTCGGCATCAGCGTGGTGGGTGAGGACGGCACGACGGCCGCCGACATCCGCGCGAAGGCGGAGGCCGAGGCGCCGCCGCCCGCCGAAGGCGACGACGAGACGGACGAAGACGACGAGGCGTAGCCCGCGCGCGGCCCTTCCCGGCCGCTGAAGCACGCGATGGCCCCGCCCCGCCGTCCGCAGTGACGCAGGGAGGCTATCGCCGTTGCCGTTCGCCGTTGACCTCGACCAGACCATCCGTGACGCGGAGGCGGCGCTCCGCGGCGCGTCGACCGCCGACGACATCCGCAACGCCTGGAAGCAGTACATCGGCGCGCTGGGGCACCGCACGCTCGGCCGGCTGCTGCTCGGGCGGTCCGCCGCCGAGATCATCGCCAAGCGCGATCCCGAACGGGAGTAGCGATGGTCAGCGCCGACAAGCTCCCTCCGTTCGATGTCGAGGCGGAAGAGGCGATCATCGCGTCGGTCCTCGTGGACGAGGACGCGATGGCGCGGGTCGAGCCGATCGTCCAGCCGGAGGACTTCTACCGCGACCAGAACCGCTGGGCGTTCGAGGCGGCGCTCGAGCTGTGGTCGCGCAGCGAGTCGATCAACCAGGTGACGCTGGCGCACGAGCTCTCTCGCCGTGGGCATCTCGACGACGCGGGGGGCGTGCCATTCCTCGCGCGCATCGTCGCGGACCTGGCGACGCCCGTTGGTGTCGAGCACTACGCGGGCATCGTCAAGCGCGATGCGATGTACCGCACGATGATCGCGGCCGGCTCGCAGATCGTGCAGCTGGCGTACCAGGGTGGCCCGGACCTCGACGGCGCGATCGCACGCGCAGAGAACATGATCATGACGCTGCGCCAGTCGCAGCGGACGGGCGACCTGGTGCCGCTCCGGCAGTATCTGGACGAGTTCTGGGAGATGCCGGGGATCGATGCGCCGTTCGCGGGGACGATCGGGTCGATCCGCACCGGTTTCATGGACCTGGACACGCTGCTCGGCGGGCTCCACCGGTCCGACCTCGTCGTGCTGGCGGCGCGTCCGAGCGTCGGGAAGTCGTCGTTGCTGCTGAACTTCGCGCGGAACGCGGCGGTGGGGCAGAACGCGCGCGTCGCCCTCTTCACCATCGAGATGGCGGGCGAGCAGCTGGCGCAACGGCTCCTCGCGGCGGAGTCGGGCGTCGACGCGTCGCGGCTGCGGCTCGGGCAGATGAACGAGGCCGAGGAGCGGCGCGCGATGGCGGCGACCGGGGAGCTCGCGGGGCTCGACATCTACATCGATGACTCATCGAATGTGACGGTGGGGCAGCTGCACGCGAAGCTGCGGCGGCTCGCCCAGCAGATCGGCGGCGTCGACCTGGTGCTCATCGACTACCTGCAGCTGATGAACGGCGGCGGGCGCTTCCGCGACAACCGGGTGCAGGAGGTGAGCGAGATCTCGCGCGGGCTGAAGATGCTGGCGCGCGAGCTCGACGTGCCGGTCATCGCCGCGGCGCAGCTCTCACGTGCGCCGGAGATGCGGCAGCCGCACATCCCGATGCTGAGCGACCTGCGCGAGTCGGGCAGCATCGAGCAGGACGCCGACGTCGTAATGTTTATCTACCGGGAAGACATCTACGTCACGCGCGAGGAGTGGGAGTCGCGGAACCCGCTCGACCCGTACCCGGAGGGCATCACGCGGCTGATCGTGGCCAAGCATCGCAACGGGCCGACGGGCGTCGTGCACCTACGGTTCCGAAATAACCTCTCCCGCTTCGAGGACCTGATGGTCATCGAGGAGGAGATCGCGTGACGTTCAGCGGCTTTCCGTCGCGGGCGCAGGCGACGGCGATCCCGAACGTCTTCTTCAGCGATGTGCTGCCGTCGCTGGCGAGCGACCCGCGCGCCGCGGGCGTGACGCTGTACGCGTTCGTCGCGCTGATGCGGAAACGCGGGTTCCCGCGCTACATCTCGGCGGCGGAGCTCGCGGCCGACGCCGGCTGCGCGGCGTACCTGGCAGCGGTCGGCGCGCCGGCGGATGTGGCGACGGTCGACGCCGCGCTGCGCCAGGCGCGCGACGCGGGCGTGCTCGCGTCGGTGACGGTGGAGACCGCCGACGGCGCGACGGAGGTGTACGTGCTGAACGCGCCGTCGGACCGGCGCGGGCTGGAGGCGATCCGCCGGCGCGAGGTGGACCTGGGGCGGGTGGTCGCGCCGGAGGGGCGCGCGGGCGCGCCGCCGGGCGTGTATGCGCTGTACGAGTCGCTCGTCGGCGCGCTGTCGCCGCTGGTGGCGGACGAGCTCGCCGAGGCGGAGCGGCTGTACCCGCCGGAATGGCTCGAGGCGGCGTTCCGCGAGGCGGCGGCGCAGAACGCGCGCAGCTGGCGCTACGTATCGAGGATCCTTGAGCGGTGGGCCGTCGAGGGGCCAGACCATGCGAAGACTGAACGAGATCCTTCCGGCGACGAGCGGTATTTCGCGGGCAAGTACGGCCGCATCCTCAAGCAGCGCCTCGACCGATAACGAGGACGATGATGCGTGCCCGCAGTGCGCGGGCGCGCGCTTCGTGCGGCTGAAGGCGCCGGCCGGGCACCCGGACTTCGGGCGGGCGGTGCCTTGCGGCTGCGTCGCGCGCGAGAGCGAAGACCAGCGGGCGGCGCGGCTGCTCTCGTATTCGGGCATCGGACCGCTGGCGCGGCTGACGTTCGACAACCTCATCGCGCGCGGTCGGAGCGCGGCGGTGCGCGACCAGGAGCAGTACCGGCGCTGCGTCGACGACGCGCGCGCGTTCGCCGAGGCGCCCGACGGCTGGCTCGTGCTTTCGGGCGCGAGCGGTTGCGGCAAGACGCACATCGCGGCGTCGATCGTGAACCGCATCCTGGAGCGCGGCGCGCCGGCGCTGTTCGTCGTCGTGCCGGACCTGCTCGACCACCTGCGGTCGGCGTATCAGCCGGGCGCCGAGGTGCGCTACGACGAGCTCTTCGAGCGTGTGCGCAGCGCGCCGGTGCTGGCGCTCGATGATCTCGGCACGCAGGCGCCGACGCCGTGGGCACAGGAGAAGCTGTTCCAGCTGATCAACCACCGCTTCAACGCGCGCCTGCCCACCGTGGTGACGACAAACCTGGCGCCGGAGCAGATCGACGAACGCCTGCGCACGCGGCTGACCGACACGAACATCGCCCGGGTGTACGTTCTGGAGTCGCGCCGGCCGTCGGAGCTGCGCGCGCTCGATGTGCTGGACCACCCGCTGATCCGCGAGATGACGTTCGAGCGCTTCGACACGCACGCGATCCACCTCGGCGCGGAGGACCGAAAGCTGATCGAGAACGCGTATCGGCAGGCACTGGCGTTCGCCGAGTCGCCGTCCGGGTGGCTCCTGCTGATGGGGCCGCACGGCTCGGGCAAGACGCACCTGGCGGCGGCGATCGCGAACTACCGCCGGCAGCGCGGCGATGCCCCGTGCTTCGTCGTCGTGCCGGACCTGCTCGACTACCTGCGCCGCGGCTTCTCCGGCGATGATGCGCGGTCGCACGACGCGTTCGACGAGATGAAGGCGGCGCCGCTGTTGATCCTCGACGACCTCGACACGCAGACCAACATCGCGTGGGTGCGCGACAAGCTGTTCCAGTTGCTGAACTATCGCCACACTGCCCGCCTGCCCACCGTCATCACCACGGCGCTCGGGCTCGACGAGCTGGGCGAGCGGCTGGCTTCGCGGCTGGTGGACCATGCGGTGTGCACGGCGATCGTGCTGGGACAGCGCGCCCCCTCGCTCGACGCGGGGACGGCGCGCCGGACGCGCGGTCGCAAGCGCGCGTGAAGCGCGCGCTCGTCCTCGGCGCGGGCGGCGCTGTCGGGCTCGCGTGGGAATGCGGCGTGATCGGCGGTCTGTACGACGGCGGCGTCGATGTCCGCGATGCTGACCTGATCATCGGCACGTCGGCCGGCGCCGTTGCCGGCGCGCACCTGGCGTCCGGCGTCGACCCGCGCGACGTGGAGGCGCGCCATCGCGACGCGGTCGCGCGGACGAGGAGCGGCCACCCGGCGCGCCGGGACGTGAAGGCGATGCAGGCGGTCTTCGGGCTGTGGGCGACGTTCGACGAGATGACACTCGATCGGCAGCGGCAGATCGCTGCGCTCGCGCTGACGGCGGACACAGGGCCGGAGGACGCGTGGGTGCGCGGCTTCGAGTTCGGCGAGGGATGGCCGGCGCGGCCGCTCCTCGTGACGGCGGTGTCGTGTGAGACGGGAGCGTTGCGGGTGTTCGACCGGGACGCCGGCGTCCCGCTGCGGCGCGCCGTCGCCGCGTCATGTGCCGTGCCGGGCATCTTTCCGCCGGTGATGATCGGCGGCGAGCGTTACACCGACGGCGTCGTGCGGTCCGGCACATCGGCCGACCTGGCGCAGATGATCGATCCGGACATGGCGCTGATCGTGTCGGTGTTCGGCACGAGCCGGCCGGGGATCAACCGCACGTCGGCGCACGCGCTGGCACGCGAGATGGCGGCGCTCGAGGCGGCGGGGACGTCGGTGCGGCTCGTGCGGTTTGACGAGGCGGCGCAGGCGGCGATCGGCGAGAACATGATGGACGTGGCGGCGCGGCTCCCGGCGCTCGAAGCGGGCCATGCGCACGGCGCCGCGGTTGCCGCGACGATCGGCGCGTGGTGGCGCGGCCACTGACGGGCGGTGACACGTGCGGCGCCGGAGCGCCGGGCGGGTCTTGTAGAATGTGCCGTTATGGTCATTCACGAGGACATTGAGCCTGGCTGCGGCCTGCCCGACGCCGTACGCGATGCGACGGCCGCGATCGTGCGGGTGATCACGCCGCCGATGTTCAAGGCGCAGCAGCCGTGGGCGATCATGGGCAGCACCGCATCGGTGCTCCAGGGGATCCCGGACTACGCGCCGCCGGACGTCGACATCACGACGACGATGGAGGGGGCGTACGTCATGTCGGGCGCGATCAGCACGCTCGGCGCGACCGTGCGCCCGGTGAAGTTCAGCACCGCCGGCCCGTACACGAGCTACTTCGGCATCTTCGAGGTCGCGGGCGTGAAGTGCGAGGTGATGGGCGACCTCGTCATCCACTGCGAGGACGGGACGATCGCGCTGGAGGAGCACTGGGCGCGCTGGAGCGAGAAGGTGCGGGTCCTGCACTTCGAGGGACTGCACGTGCCGGTGGTGCCGCTCGAGTGGCAGATCGTCGCGAACGCGCTGCTGCGCAGGCCGGAGCGCGTGGACAGCATCGCGCGGTACATGCGTGAGCACGGCTGGGATCGCGCGTACCTCGACGGCATCCTGGCGGACTCGCAGTTCGGCGGGCGCACGATCGCGATCGTCAAGGAAGCGCTGCACCTTGGCTAGCGGCATCCCGGACCGCGTCGAGCCCGACGTCTACACCGACGACTACTATCTGACGAACTGCCACGGGCACGAGGATTTCGTGATGTCGGGCGGACGGAAGGTCGGACCGCGCTTCGTCAAGGCGCTGTCGCTCGCGGGCGACCTGCGCGGCAAGCGCGTGCTCGACGTCGGATGCGGGCGCGGCGAACTGGTGATCCAGTCGGCGATCCGTGGCGCCGAGGCGTGGGGCATCGACTACGCGGCGGCGGCGGTGGAGATTGCGCGAGGCGCGCTCGCCGGCGCGGACGCGGCGCTGCAGCCGCGCATGCACATCGAGCAGATGGACGTGAAGGCGCTGCGCTTTGATGATGCGTTCTTCGACGCCGTGTTCATGATGGATGTCGTCGAGCACCTGTACCCGCACGAGCTCGACGCGGCGCTCGCTGAGTTGCGCCGGACGATCCGTCCGGGGGGCGTGCTGGTGCTCCACACCTCGCCGAACAAGACGTTCGAGCAGGTGGTGTACCCGCACTACAGCCGGCGCGTCAACCAGCTGGCGCTTGGCGCGAGCCGGCTGCTGCGCCTGCGCGACGGCCTGTTGAACGACACCATGCTGCCGACCGAGCGGGAGTTCCCGCACGATACGTTCGAGCGGCAGATGCACATCAACGAGCAGTCGGCGCCGCAGTTGCGCCGCACGGTCGAGCGACACGGCTTCAGCGTGAGCCGCACGGAATTCTGGGAGCCACCGTCGCGCGGGGGCTACTTCGCGTCGCGGCGGCTGAACGCGGAGCTGCGGGTGCTCGACTTCGTGCGGTTCCTGCGGCCGCTGAGCATGCACCCGCCGCTCAACCGGCTGTTCTGCAACCACATCTGGATGACCGCGGTACGCACGTGACATCGCTGCCGATTGCGGGACGCAATGCCTTCGTGCTCGGCGTCGAGCGGCCGGCGGGGCGGCGCGCGGCCGTCGCGCTGGCGGAGGCCGGAGCGAACGTGGCGGTCTGCACGCTCGACGAGGGCACGGCGGCGGAGTTCGCCGCGAACAGCACGGCGAACGAGTTCTGGGCGATCGGACGTACGGGCATCGCGCTGACGTCGGACGGGGGCGAGACGGCGGTCGCCGAGGCGATCGCCGATGCGACGGCTGAGCTCGGGCCGATCAGCATCGTGGTGTGGCACGCGGACGCGCCGCTGCCGCGCGCGACGCTCGCCGGGCTGCGCTCGGATCCGGCCGTGGTCGTGCTGATCGCTGTGGATGCCGGGGCGGAGACGGCGCGCGCGCTCCTCACATGGACGCGCGAGCTGGCGGAAGGCGGCCTGCGGGCAAACGCCGTCGCGATGTCGCGCGCGGCGGTCAGCGGCGCCGGACCGTTATTGCGAGTGCACAGCTCGCCCGTACCGGGCGCCGCGGCATCGGTGGTGTACCTGGCGTCGGATGCAAGCGCGGCGGTCGATGGGGCGATCGTGGTGGCCGAGGACCCCTAGACGTTCGCGTTGACGCCGGCGACCGCCTCCGGGAAGCCGGATTCGAACGCGTCACGCAGGGTGTGCACGGCGAGGTCGACCGGGCCGAGGCGCATGCGCTCGCCACCGGTGGCGCCGACGCGGGCGGCCGGCACGCCGCAGCTTCTCGCGAGGCGTTCAACCGCGGCGGTGTCGGCCGGCGCGCACGAGACGACCGCGCGGGACTGGGTCTCCGAGAACAGCGTCAGCGCGTCGCCCGTCACGTCGCCGTCGAAGCCCGTGTCGCCGGCGATGCACGACTCGGCGACCGCCACGGCGAGACCGCCCGCGGCGATGTCGTGCGCCGAGACGAGCAGGCCGGCGGCGGCGGCATCGACGAGGAAGCGCTGCAGCTTCGCGGCCATGTCCAGGTCGACGGCAGGCCGGCCGGCCAGCAGGCCTTCGCGCAGGCGCAGGTACTGCGAGCCGGCGAGTCCCGCGACATCGGGCTGCGGGCCGATGAGCAGCACGTCGTGGCCGGCGCGGAACGCGAGCGGCACCGCGCGTCCCACGTCGCCGAGCAGGCCGACGACGCCGACGACCGGTGTCGGCCAGATCGCCTCCCCGTTGGTCTCGTTGTACAGGCTGACGTTCCCGCTGATCACGGGCACATCGAGCGCGCGGGCGGCGTCGGCCATGCCGCGGATCGCCTCCTTGAGCTGGAAGTAGACGTCCGGCTTCTCCGGGTTGCCGAAGTTGAGGCAGTTCGTCATCGCCACGGGGCGAGCGCCGGCGCAGGCGACGTTGCGCGCGGCCTCGACGACGGCGATCGCGCCGCCGGCATACGCATCCAGGTGGGTGTAGGCGGCATTCCCGTCGGTGGTGGCAGCGATCGCCTTCGTGGTGCCCTTGATGCGGATGATGGCGGCGTCGGCGCCGGGGCCGGCGACGGTGTCGGTGCCGACCTCGTGGTCGTACTGGCGCCAGACCCAGCGCTTCGACGCGATCTCGGGCGAGCGAAGCAGCGCGAGCAGCGCGTCCGATGCGTCGCGCGCGTCGCCGGCGTACGGCGACAGGTCGCGGCGCTGCAGATCTTCCAGCCAGCGCGGCGGCGCGCCGTCGCGGACGTACGTGGGGGCGTCGGTGAGCATGCGCGCCGGGACGGCGGCGACCTCCTCGTCGCCGTCGCGGATGCGGACGATGCCGTCGTCCGTGACCCTGCCGATCGTTGCGCAGTGCAACTCCCAGTGCTCGAACAGCGCGCGGACGTCGGCCTCGTGCTCCGGCTTGACGATGACGAGCATGCGTTCCTGCGATTCGCTGAGCATCACCTCGTACGGTGTCATGCCGGCTTCGCGGCGCGGCGCCTTCGCGACATCGATGATGATGCCGGTGCCGGCCTTCGCCGCGCACTCGACGGACGAGCTGGTCAGCCCCGCCGCGCCGAGGTCCTGCAGCCCGACGATCCAGTCGCCGTGCTCCTCCGCGAGCTGGACGCACGCTTCCATGAGCAGCTTTTCGAGGAACGGATTGCCGACCTGCACGGCGGGACGCCGTTCCTCCGACGACTCGTCGAGCTCGACGCTTGCGAACGTGGCGCCGTGGATGCCGTCGCGGCCGGTGTCGGCGCCGACGAGCATCAGCAGGTTGCCGGGGCCGTCGGCGCGCGCCCGCTGGAGCCTGTCGATGCGGGCGACGCCGATGCACATGGCGTTCACGAGCGGGTTGCCGCTGTACGAAGGCGAGAACGACACCTCGCCGCCGACGGTCGGGATGCCGAGGCAGTTGCCGTATCCGCCGATGCCCTCGACCACGCCGATGAGCAGGTGGCGGTTGTGCGCCGCGACCCCGGGCGGTGTGTCGGCGTCGGGCTGCGGCGGGCCGAAGCGCAGCGAGTCGAGGATGGCCACCGGGCGTGCGCCCATTGCGAAGATGTCGCGGACGATGCCGCCGACGCCGGTGGCGGCGCCTTCGTACGGCTCGATCGCCGACGGGTGGTTGTGCGATTCGATCTTGAACGCCACGCCGCGGCCGTCGCCGATGTCGACGACGCCGGCGTTCTCCTCGCCCGCTTTCGTGAGCACGTAGGCGCCCTCGGTCGGGAACATCTTGAGCAGGGGGCGGCTGTTCTTGTACCCGCAGTGCTCGGACCAGAGCGCGCCGAACATGCCGAGCTCGACCTCGTTTGGCTCGCGGTCGAGGAGGTCGACGATCCGCTCGTACTCCGCGAGGCTGAGCGAGAGCTGGTCGAGCGTGCGCTGGTCGGGAGGCATCGATTCAGGGTAGCGAGAACAGGCTGCTCAGGACACCGGGCCCCGGCGTTTGCGCCGGCTGGTTGCTCCATGCCGCAGGCCCGTTCTCCGATCGCGGGCCGGATCGCGGCGACGGGACGCGGGTGCGCCGTCGCTGTTGGCATGAAGGCGTGATCAGCCGGGACGGACGGCCGCGCGACGCTGTAACGATCGGCCGCCCGGCCCGTTTATCTGTCAAGAAGAGGGAGGATGCATGACGACGGGCGACGTACTTTCGTGGGTGACGGTCGGATTCGTGTTCATCTGGGCGGCCGACGTGCTGCGCCTCTGGGCGCACTGGGACGCCTGGGTCGACAGTCGCCGTTCGTCGCGGCGCTAGGCGCCGGCGCGCTTCGCGAGTTCCATGCGCACGTATGGGTTGCGCTGGCGCTCGTGGCCGATCGTGGTCTGGTCCATGTGTCCGGGCAGCACGATCGTGTCGTCGGGGAGCGCGAGCAGCCGTTCGACGATGCTCGCCATCTCCTGGTCGTAGTCACCGCCGGGCAGGTCCGTACGGCCGATCGAGCCGGCGAAGAGCGTGTCTCCCGCGAACAGCACACCTTCCGCATAGAAGCAGACGCTGCCCGGGGTGTGGCCCGGTGTGTGCAGCACGCGCAGCTGCAGTCCGTCGATATCGATCACGTCGGCGTCGGCGAGGGGTGCGTCGGGTTCAGGAGGCGGCTCGATCTCCATGCCGGTCCAGCGGCGGGCGGAGTCGGCCGTCCCGCGCAGGATCGACAGGTCGCCCGGGTGGAGCAGGAAGCGTGCGCCGGTTTCGCGCTGGACATCGCGCACGCCGAGGATGTGGTCGATGTGGGCGTGCGAGTTGGCGATGTACCTGATGCGAACGCCCATGTCGCGCGCCATGGCGAGGATCTCGCCTGCTTCATCGCCGGGGTCGACGCAGACGGCCTCGCCGGTGCGGCGGTTGCCAATCACCCAGCAGTTCTCCTGGAACGCGCCGACAACGATGCCGCGGATGATCGTTTCGCTGACCTGGGGGTCCTCCTGCATATGTCGAATATACGGGCTGTGGTGGCCACCCGCGAGCGCGCCGGGCGCCGTGGGGTAGCGGTGCGATGCGCGGGGCGTGAACGGACCGTGAACACACGTGCCGTGAATCGCGGCTTGCGGAGGTTTTGCTTGAATTGGCACCGGCCACGCACTACACTCTCGGGACGTTACGAGGGCACCCGAATTACAGAGGACAGATGACGGACCAAATAGAGGACAAAGAACGCTTCAAGCGGCAGCGCAAGGAGCAGGCCATCAGGCTCGCCTCGGAGAGCCGCTGGGACGAGGCGGTCGCCGTGAACCAGTCGATCGTCAGCGTGCTCGGCGATGCGACCGAGGCCGACACGTACAACCGGCTCGGCAAGGCGCTGTCGGAGGTCGGGAAGATCAAGGAAGCGCGCGACGCGTATCAGTCGGCGCTGGACAAGGACCCGGCAAACAACATCGCGCGGCGAAACCTCGAGCGGCTGTCGGCGATCAAGGGCAAGACAGCGGACCCGGACAAGGCGCAGCAGGTCGACGCCAGTTTGTTCATCGAAGAGAGCGGCAAGACGGGCATGACGACGTTGCGCCCGTCCAGCATGAAGATGCTTGCGACGCTCTCGGCAGGGGACGAGGTGAACATCGCGCCGGTCGGGCCGAGGCTGACCGTCGAGACGGCGGCGGGCGAGTACATCAGCGACATCGAGCCGAAGCTCGCACTGCGGCTGTCGAAGCTCATGGCGGGCGGCAACAAGTACGCCGCGGCGGTCGCCGCCGTCGAGCCTGAGGCGGTGCGGGTGATCATCAAGGAGACATTCCAGGACCCGAGCCTGGTCGGGCGGGTGTCGTTTCCCGCGGGCAAGGCGGGTGACCTGGTGCGCCCGTACACCAAGGAGACGATGGTCCGCGCGGACCTCGACGACGACGAGGAGTACGCGGAGGATACCGACGACTGGGAGGAGCCCGAGGCGGAGACCGAGGGCGAGGAGCCGCGCGAAGTGAGCCTGTTCGACGCGGTGAGCCACGACGACGGCGACGACGAAGAGTTCGAGGAATAGCGCGCGGCCGCGCGAGCCACGTGCACCACGAGGCCGCCTTCAAGGGCGGCCTCGCCGTTGGCGCGCCCAGACGCTACGCTCTCGCTATGGCCGGACAGCCGCGCATCGGGGTCACGCTGTGGGACGACGTCGCGCCGGCGGCGGCGGAGCGGTACGTCGGGCGCGTGGCCGAAGCGGGCGCGACGCCCGTGACGCTCGACGCGTCGAACGCGGGTGGCATCCGCGAGCTGGCGCTGACGCTGGATGCGCTGATGCTGACCGGCGGGATCGACGTCGACCCGGCACGCTACGGCGCCGAGCGCCACCCGAAGGTCAAGGAGATCGACGCGGCGCGCGACCGCATGGAACTGGAGGCGCTCGAGGCGGCGCTGAACCGCGACATCCCGGTGCTGGCGATATGCCGGGGGCATCAGCTGCTGAACGTCGGATTCGGCGGCGCGCTGCTGCAACACATCGACAGCGGGGAGCACCGCGCGGACTACCGGACGGAGGGCTACCCGTCGCGCTGGCACGCAGTGACGGTGGCGGAAGGGACGCGCCTCGCCGCGGCGACCGGGGAGCCGCGGTTCGAGATCAACTCGCGGCACCACCAGGCGGTCACCGAAGATACGCGCGCCGCGGGCCTGCGGGCGGTCGCCTGGGCCGATGACCACGGGCGCGCGCTGGTCGAGGGGCTGGAGAGCGAACAGCATCGCTGGGTCGTCGGCGTGCAGTGGCACCCGGAGCGGCCCGAGGAGCATCATCCAGCGTTCGCGCCGCTGAGCCGGCGGCTGTTCGCGGCGTTCGTGCGGGAGGCGGCGCGTGTCCGCGCCTGACTACGCGGGCCGCTGCACGACGCGGAACGGGACGCTCTTCGCGAGTTCGCCATCGAGGCGCAGGTCGACACTCGCTTCGGTGGCCGCCTCGAAGCGCACGCCGAACCCGACGGCCAGCAACACGCGCTGGCTCGAGCCGGCTGGCAGGCCGGCGGGGCGCCCCTTTTCGAACTCGCCACCGAACTCGGCGAGCGTGGCGCCGGCCTCGGTGCGGACCGTGACGCGGAACTGGTGCCGGCGGTTCGTCTCGAGCCACGGCACCAGAATGGCCGCCGCGACCGACAGCTGGTGCTGGGCGGGGAACGCCTTCGCCCAGAAGACGGACCATCCGCCACCGAGCATGTAGAGCTTGTCGCCCTGGACCTGGGCGGCGTCGGCAAGGATGAGGAAGTCCGCCGTCAGCGCGTCGGACATCAGTACGCCGTGACGCCGGCGGTCGTGAGCAGCTGCGCCGCGAGTGCGCCCGCGTCGGCGTCGTAGGCATCGGCGATGATCGCGGCGGTCTTGTCGGCGTCGAGCAGCTGGATCGACGCGGTGCAGCTCGCGCACGGGACGGAGGCGTCGGCGAGCGAGCGCGTCTTGAGGCGGCTGTCGGGCACCTTCTTGAGGGCGGCGAGGACGCCGGCGGACTGGCGCATGCTCATGTCGGTCTTGACAGCGCCACGGAAGGCGCTGTACGTCGCCGGCATGCGGAAGAGCGACAACGGCGACGACGCCCTGGCGATGAGCGCCGACGCGACGCGCTGCTGGCGCTCGATGCGGTCGAAGTCCGAAGATCCCTCGCGAATGCGACCGTAGGCGACGGCCTGGTACCCATCGAGGTGGATGCGGCCTTCAGCGAACCACTGCGGCACGACGTGCACGTCGTCGTCGCTGTAGTTGTCCTGCCCGAACGCGACGGGATTGTCAACATCGACGCCTCCGAGGGCGTCGATGACGCGCTTGGAGTTGAAGTGGTCGAAGATGACGTAATGGTCCACCTTGATGCCGAGATTGTGCTCGACGGACGCGGCGACGGCCTCGGGGGCGGCGGAGGCGTCACTCGATGAGTAATTGTAGACGAACGCCGTATTGATGCGGTCGCGGCTCCAGCCGCCGTCGGCTGACGGGATCGCCATCATCACATCGCGCGGGATGCTGAGGAAGGATGCGCTGTCGGCCTTCGGGTCGATGCGCAGGAGCAGGACGGTGTCGGTGCGGCTGGGCCCGGACTCACCGGGCCGGCGGTCGAGGCCGATGACCAGGACGGTGTACGGGCGGTCGGGGAGCCCGAAGAGCAGCGACGCGCCACCCGGGAACGGCAGGGCGAGCCGCACGTCGGTGAACGGGATCGCTAACGGCTGCACGACCGTCGCGGCCGCAAGCAGGAGATACGCGACGACGGCAAGGATGCTGTTGCGGAGCCAGTGCGAGCGCTTGCGCCGGGGCGGCGCCAGCTCGATCGGAGGGAGCGCGACGGCGCCCACGTCCTGCGGGCGGCGGCGGAGGAGCCCGTAGGCTTCGAAGTCGTCCATGACCGGGGAACATGATAGCGGACGGGACGGTTCGTCTGCGCGGCGGGGCGGTGGTAGAATCGGGCATGCGGGTCGGGCACGGATTCGATGCACACGCGTTCGCCGAAGGGCGGCGCCTGGTCCTGGGCGGGGTGCACATCCCGCACGCGCGCGGGCTCGCCGGCCACTCCGATGCCGATGTGCTCGCGCACGCGGTGATCGATGCGCTGCTCGGGGCGGCGGCGCTCGGCGACATCGGCGCGATGTTCCCGCCGGACGACGAGCGTTGGGCCGGTGCCGACAGCATGGCGATGCTGCGGGACGTGCGGGAGCGGGTGGCCGCCGCGGGACTGGGCATCGGCAACGTCGATGCGACGGTGGTGTGCGAGTCGCCGAAGCTGGCGCCGCACATTGCGCTGATGCGGGCGGCGGTGGCGGGGGCGCTCGAAGTTGACGTAACTCAGGTGAGCGTCAAGGCGACGACGACGGACGGGCTCGGCTTTACGGGGGAGGGCGCCGGCGTTGCCGCCTTCGCGGTGGTGCTGCTAGAGTAAGCTACCCGCGCGTACGGAAGGCCCGGGCGAGGTTACAGTTCCATGGCGCCGCGCTTCGATTCTGTTCCGGCCACGCTCGCCCGCCCCCGGGTAGGGGCGCCGTGCGGTTGTCCCGGGGGGTGTTCCGCCTAGCGGACGCCCCGGATCCGGCCGACAACTGACCGTACATAAGGAGACGCTGGCCCTGATGTCCCTGTTCAAGTCGATCAAGCGTGACATCGACGCGATCCGCGAGCGCGATCCCGCCGCCCGGAGCGCGCTCGAGGTGGTGTTCGCGTACCCGGGGTTCCACGCGCGTGAGTTGCACCGCGTCGCCCATGCGCTGCACCGGCGCGGGGTGCCGGTCGCGCCGCGCGTCATCTCCAACTTCAGCCGCTTCTTCACCGGGATCGAGATCCACCCCGGCGCCCGCATCGGCGAGGGGCTGTTCATCGACCACGGCATGGGCGTGGTGATCGGCGAGACGGCCGAGATTGGCGACGACTGCCACATCCTGCAGGGTGTGACGCTTGGCGGGACGAGCATGCACCGCACGAAGCGGCACCCGACGCTCGGCAACCACGTGACCGTGGGCGCGGGCGCGAAGCTCATCGGAGCGGTGGAGATCGGCGACAACGCGCGCATCGGCGCGGGGTCGGGGGTGGTGACGAACGTGCCGGAGAATGCGACGGTGGTCGGCGTGCCGGGTCACGTCGTGTCGTTCCACGACCCGGGGAGCGATACGGTCGTCCGGCTCCCCGATCCGGAGTGGGACCGCATCGACGCGCTGGAGCGGCACATCGAACGCATGGACCGCCGGATGCGCACGCTGCAGGAGCGGCTCGAATCGCTCGGCGAGCGCGTGGAAGAACAGCCGGCGGATTCTGGCGAGCCGCTGCACCTGCACCGCCTGCGGGACGCGCGCGAGGATGCGCCGGAAGCGCCGGCAGTCCCGGGCAGGGAGGCGGTTAGCGGTTGATCCGCTTCACCAACACGCTGACCCGCACCCTCGATCCATTCCAGCCCGCGGGCGATGTCGTGACGATGTACGTGTGCGGCATCACGCCGTACGACGAGTCGCACATCGGCCACGCGATGAGCTACGTCGTGTTCGATGTTGTGAAACGCTACCTCACGTGGCGCGGGTATCACGTGAAGCACGTGCAGAACTTCACCGACATCGACGACCGGATCATCGAGCGTGCGAATCGGCTGAACATCACGACGGACGAGTTGGTGGCGCGCTACATCGCCGCGTATACGGACGACATGCGCGACCTGAACGTGCTGCCGGCCGATGTGTACCCGCGCGCCACGCGGGAAGTGCCCGAGATGATCGAGATGATCGAGGGCCTGATCAAGAACGGCTTCGCGTATGAAGCCGCATCGGAGCTGAGCGAATCATCGGACGTGTATTACCGCGTGTCGGCGAAGAAGGACTACGGCGCGCTGTCGCACCGGACGCAGGACTCGCTGCTGGCGGGCGCGCGCGTCGAGCCGGGGGAGCACAAGGAGCATCCGGCGGACTTCGCGCTCTGGAAAGGCGCGAAGGCGGGCGAGCCGTCGTGGGACAGCCCGTGGGGCAAGGGCCGCCCCGGCTGGCACATCGAATGCTCGGCGATGTCGCTGAAGTACCTCGGCGCGCAGATCGACATCCACGGCGGCGGCGAGGACCTGGTGTTCCCGCACCACGAGAACGAGATCGCGCAGACCGAGGCGTACACCGGCCAGCAGCCGTTCGTGCGCCTGTGGCTCCACAACGCCTGGGTGAAGATGGGCGAAGAGAAGATGAGCAAGTCGCTCGGTAACTTCATCACCATTCGCGACGGGCTGAAGAAGGTCGGCGGCGACGGTCTGCGGCTGTGGATCCTGACATCGCACTACCGCAAGCCGCTGACGTTCACGGAGGAGACGCTCGACGCGGCGAAGGCGGGCGTGGCGCGGCTGCGCACGGCGGCGCGCGCGGGCGGCGACGCCGGCGACGCGGGCGTCGACCTTGCCGCGTACCGCGAACGGTTCACGGCGGCGATGGACGATGACCTCAATACGCCGCAGGCGCTGGCCGTGCTGTTCGACCTGGCGAAGGAGATCAACCGCGCCCGCGACGAGGGCCGCGGCATGGCGCAGGCACAGGGACTGCTGCTGGAACTGGGCGAGGTGCTGGGCCTGCGCCTGGAGCAACCGGAGCAAAGCATCGAAGCGGCGCCGTTCATTGACCTGCTCGTGCAGGTCCGCGACGAGTTGCGCGCCGCGAAGCAGTGGCAGCTCGCCGACCGCGTGCGCGACTCGCTGGCCGCGCTCGACGTCGTGCTCGAGGACTCCGCATCGGGCACCACGTGGAAGCCGGCCTGATGCCTCGACCGAAGCGCCGCGAGGTTTGCCCACGGATCTGGCCGTTCCTATAATGGCCAGACGCCCGAATGCTTGCGGGCGCGGAGTGATTCCAATTGGCATCTACTGACCCCCTGGCCGGAATCCGCTCGATTCTGGTCCCCGTCGATGGGTCGCCAGCGAGCATCGACGCTGTGGTCTTTGCCTGCACGATTGCGAAGCGCAACAAGGGCAAGGTGTACGCCGTCCACGTCATCGAGGTGCCCCGGGCGCAGCCGCTCGACGCCGAGTTGACGGAGGAGGCGTCCTCGGGCGAGGCAGTGCTGACCGGCGCGGAGCGGGCGGCCAGCGATAGCGACTTCCGCATCGAGGGCGAGCTCCTGCAGGCACGCGACGCGGGGCACGCGATCGTCGACGAGGCGATGGAGCGGCAGGTCGACCTGATCCTGATGGGCGCCGAACACAAATCACCGCTCGGCGAGTACCAGATGTCGAAGTTGACGCAGTTCGTGCTGAAGTCCGCGCCGTGCAGCGTGTGGCTCTGGCGCCACCCGGTGCGGGAGTAGAGGCCGGCTGCGATGCGCGTGATGATCATGGGTTGCGGACGCACGGGCGCGGCGCTCGCCGGCGAGCTGAGCGCCGAGGGCCACGACGTGCTGGTGCTCGACGTCGACCCCGCGGCGTTCCGCTTCCTGCCCGACGAGTTCAAGGGGCAGAAGGAGGTCGGAAACGGGATCGACCTCGATGTCCTGCGCAAGGTCGGCATCGACACGATGGACGTGTTCGTGAGCGCGACGCGCGGCGACAACCGCAACGTGATGGCAGCGCAGATCGCGAAGCATGTGTTCGGCGTGAAGGTGGTCGCGAGCCGCGTGTTCGACCCGCTGCGCGAGGAGATGTACCGCAACCTGGGCCTGCGCACGATCAACCCGACGCGCGTGCAGGCGCGCCGGCTGAAGCGCGTGATCGAGGCGCAGACGGACGAAGCCGCGCGCAGCGTGGTGGCGGAGTTCATGCAGCAGGACGGGATGGTATGACCGTATCGCGGGCGGGCATGTACATCATCGTCGTCGGGGGCGGAAAGGTGGGCTTCCACCTCGCGAAGGAGCTCGTCGAGGCCTCGCACGAGGTGCTCGTGATTGAACAGGACCCGGAGAAAGCCGCCGAGATCCAGGAGGAACTCGGCGACATCGTGATGTCCGGCGACGGCTGCGAGGCGACGGTGCTGGACAAGGCGGGCACATCGCGGGCCGACATGCTGCTTGCCGTGACGGGCGATGACGAGGACAACCTCGTCGCCTGCCAGGTCGCGAAAGAGCGCTTCAACGTGGCCCGCACGGTGGCGCGGATCAACAACCCGAAGAACGAGGAGATCTTCCGCGTCCTCAACGTCGACATCACGGTCAGCGCGACGTCCGCGATCATGGCGCACATCGAGCCCGAGTTGCCGACGCACCGCCTGACGACGCTCACCAAGCTCGGCGGCGCCGGTTTGGAGATCGTCGAGCTGCGGATTCCGGACGACTCGCGCGTCGCCGGGAAGCGCATCCGCGAGGTGCTGCTACCGTACCAGTCGATGATCCTCCTCGTCGTGAGCGAAGATGGCCTGCCGAAGGTGCCGTCGGCCGATACGATGGTCAGCCCGGGCGACGTCGTCGTCGCCGTGACGCTGCAGGAGAGCGAGAACGCGCTCCGCGAGGCGCTGCTCCTGCCGCCGCCCGCGCGCTCGTTCTAGTGGCGGCGTCGGGCGTCGCATATCTCGGGCCCGCCGGAACGAACAGCGAGGTCGCCGCGATGCGCGCGCGCCCCGGGTCGGCGCACGTGCCGTGCCCGACGATCAGCGCCGTCTTCGCGGCGGTGCGCCACGGCGATGCGGACGAAGGCGTGGCGCCGATCGAGAACAGCCTGCAGGGCACCGTCACCGACACCGTCGACCTGCTGATCGAGCACGACGACATCGCGATCCGCGGCGAGGTCGTGCTGCCCATCGAGCACTGCCTGATGGCGAAGCCGGGCACCGCCCGGACGGCGATCGACGTGGTGTACTCGCACCCGCAGTCGCTGGGGCAGTGCCGCCGGTACCTGGAGGCGCAGTTCCCGCACGCGCGCCGCGAGGCGGCGCTCTCGAACGCCGAAGCGGTGGCGATCGCGATGCGGGCGGAGCGTGCCGCGGCGATCGCGCCCGCGCGCGCGGCGGAGATCTACGGCGCGGAGATCCTGCAACGCGGGATCGAGGACTCGAAGGTGAACAAGACGCGGTTCGTCGTCGTCGCGCGGCAGGGCGCCGACCCGACGGGCGACGACAAGACGTCGATCGCGTTCGCCGTCGCGCACGACCGCCCGGGGACGCTGGTGAGCGTGCTGCACGAGTTCTCCGACCGCGCGATCAACATGACGAAGATCGAGTCGCGGCCGTCCGGGCAGGCGCTCGGCGTGTACATCTTCCTGGTCGATGTCGAGGGGCATCGCGATGACCCGATGCTGGCGCAGGCGCTCGCCGCGGTGAAGGAGCAGGCGTCGTTCTTCCGCGTGTTCGGCTCGTACCCGGCGTGGCGCGAGTGACGCGCTACCGGGCGTCGCCGACGCGCGGTACGATGCCCGCGCCGTAACGGACTCGCAGCACCGGAGACCATGCCGATGGGCGCGGCGGCAGCACTCGCATCCTCGGCGCTGTGGGCGTTGACCAGCGTCCTGCTGACATCGCAAGCGGGCCGGTTCAAGCCGGTCGTGATGTCGGCGATCCGCAGCTCGACGGCGAGCCTGTTCCTGCTCGGCCTGCTCGTGACCGTCGCCGGCATCGCGCAGCTGCGGGAGATGACGATCATTACCGGGCTGTCGATGGCGGGCAGCGGCATCCTCGGGCAGGCGCTGGGCGACACGCTGTACATCAACGCGCTGGCGCTGCTCGGCGTGACGCGCTCGTTTCCGATCACGAACAGCGCGTACCCGTTCCTGACGTTCCTGTTCGCGATCCTGGTGCTCGGCGAGGACGTGACGTGGACGCTGCCAATCGGCGGCGCGCTGATCGTCGCGGGGATCACGTGGATCGTCGTCGAGCAGCGGCGCGAGGCCGCGAGCGCCGGCGGCGGCGTCGAGCTCGCGCGCGGCGTGACGTTCGCGCTGGCGGCGGCGCTGGCGTGGTCGCTCGCGACGGTGCTGCTGCGGGGCCAGCAGAACAACCTCGACGCGATTGGCGCGGCCAGCCTGCGCATCCCGGCGGCGTCGCTGGCCGTGCTCGTGACGATCGGGCTGACGCGCGGAAGCGGCCGCGAGCGCCCGCCTCGGCCGTGGACGGGGCGCGGCGTGGCCGTCGTGGCGGCGGCGGGGTTGCTGGGGACCGGCGTGGGCAGCGTGCTGTTCATCTACGCGGTGGAGCACCTCGGCGCGGCGCGGACGGCGTTTCTGACAACGTCGGCGCCGGTGTTCGCGTTGCCGATGGGCATGGTCTTCCTGTCGGAGCGGCTGACGCGGCGCATCCTTGCCGGCACGGCGCTGACGGTTGCCGGGATCTGGCTCGTGCTGCTGTAGCGGCGCGGGCTTGCCCGAGCGCATGCGCGCCGACGACAATCCCTCCATGGCCGGACCGCGCGTCATCCGCCGCAAGCAGACGCCGGACATGCGCGCGCGTGTGTTTGTGGGCCTCGCGGTGCTCGCCGCGCTCATCGCCACGGGCACGCTCGGCTACATGGGCATCGAGCAGTGGTCGTTTCTCGACGCGCTGTTCATGACGATCACGACGGTGACGACGGTGGGCTACCGCGAGGTGCGTCCGCTCGACACCGAGGGCCGGGTGTTCACGATGTTTCTGGTAGTCTTCGGCGTGGGCACGGCGTTCTACCTGCTCACGACGTTCGTCGCGCTGGTGATCGAAGGCGACCTCGGCGCGGCGTTTGGGATCACGCGCATGAAGAACCGGATCGAACATCTCCACGGTCACTCTATCCTCTGCGGGTACGGGCGCGTGGGCGAGGAGATCGCGCGCGAGTTCGCGGATCGTGGTATCGAGTTCGTCGTGATCGAGAACAACGCGGATGCGGTGGAGCGCGCGGTCGAGGCGGGGCACATGCTGATCGACGGCGACGCCGCGTCAGACGAGGTGCTGATGTCGGCCGGAGTGATGCGCGCGCGGACGTTGCTTGCGGCTTCCGACTCGGATTCGGGGAACACGTACATCACGCTGACGGCGAAGGCGCTGAACCCGCGCATCTTCGTCGTGGCGCGCGCCGGCAAGCGGGAGAGCGAGGCGCGCGTGCTGCGCGCGGGCGCGGACCGCGTGATCTCGCCGTACGCGCTGAGCGGCCGGCGCATGGCGCTGTCGGCGATCCAGCCGAACATCGTCGACTTCATCGACACGCTGGCCGTCGGGCGTGATTCCGAGCAGATCCTCGCGGAGATCGAGGTGAGCGAGGATTCGGGTCTGCTCGGGCTGTACATCCGCCACGTGCTGGAAGGCTCCCGCATGACGATCCTCGGGCTGCAGCGGGCGAGCGGCGACCTGATCGTCGGTCCGCGCGAAGACGTGCGGCTGGAGCAGGGCGACCGGCTCATGGTCGTAGGTCCCGAGATGGAGTTGTCGCGCGCATGGACAGTGAACAAGGCGGCGCTGTGACGCTGCGCACGCCGTTGTGCGACCTGCTCGGCATCGAGCACCCGATCGGGAGCGCGGGGATGGCGGGCGGCACGGCGGCGGCGCCGCTCGCGGCGGCCGTGTCGAACGCCGGCGGCCTCGGGGGGCTCGGCAGCGTGACGCGGCAGGGGCCCGACTGGCTGCGCGAGCAGATCCGCGCGACGCGAGCGATCACGGACAAGCCGTTCTCGGTGAACCAGTGGTGTTTCCTGCTCGACCGCGCGCCGATGTTCCTCGACCCGTGCATCGAAGAGCGCGTGCCGTCGGTCACGCTGAGCTTTGGCGACCCGACGCCGTGGGTGGCGAAGCTGCACGATGCGGGCATCCTCGCGTTGTGCCAGGTCCAGACGGTGGCCGGCGCGCGCATCGCGCTCGACGCCGGCGCGGATGCCATCATCGCGCAGGGCGGCGAAGCCGGCGGACACACCGGCAGCGTCGCGACGATGGCGCTCGTGCCGTCGATCGTCGATATCGCCGGCGATGTGCCGGTGGTCGCGGCGGGCGGCATCGCGGACGGGCGCGGGCTGGTGGCGGCGCTCGCGCTTGGCGCGCAGGGGGGGATCATGGGCACGCGCTTTGTCGCGGCGACAGAGGCGACGGCGCCCGCGCACGGGCACAAGGAAGCGATTGTTTCATCGAGCGCCGACGACACGGTGTGGACGGACGTGTTCGATATCGTCGACGGGCTGCGCTGGCCGGAGGGCATCTCGGGCCGGACGATCGCGACGCCGTTCGCGCGCGAGTGGCACGGCCGCGAGTCAGAGCTGCGGCAACAGCGCGACGCGATCCTCGGCGAGTCTACGGTTGCGGGTGAGGCGCCGGAGCGCGCGCACTCCGCGTACGCCGGCCAGGCGGCGGGCCTCGTGCACGACGTAAGGCCGGCGGGCGAGATCATCAAGGCGATCGTGGCCGAGGCGGAGTCGGTGCTGGCGCGGCTCGGGCGGTAGCGCGGGCGCGTCGGCGCAGGGTGGCGAGGCTGCGCCGCGCCGCTACTCCGTGAGGCGGCGGTAGAGGGTGGGCAGGCGCTGCGGCAGTTGCTCGATGTCGGCGACGACCTCGTAGCCCATGTCCTCGCACATCTGGCCGAGGTAGTCGTGGCCTTCCTTGTCGACGGTGAGCGCGAACGGCGTGATGCCCTTGCGTCGCGCCTCGATCAGCGCCTGCTTGGTGTCGTGGATGGCGTATTCCTTCTCGGTGCGGTCGCGGCCGTAGCCGTGATCCTGCGGCCGGCCATCGGAGACGAGCATGAGGATCTTGACCTTCGCGTCGTACGAATCGAGCTTGGCGACGGCGTGGCGGATGGCGGGGCCCATGCGGGTTGAGCGGATCGGCGCCATTTTGTCGATGCGCTTCTTGACCTTCTCCGAGAACTGCTCGGCGAGGTCCTTGATCACGTAGAACTCGACGTTGTCGCGGCCGTAGCCGCTGAAGCCGTAGATGCCGTAGCTGTCGCCGATCGTCTCGAGCGCTTTGATGAAGAGCACCGTGCTTTCCTTCTCGAGGTCGATGATGCGCTTGGGCGGCGTCATCGCCTGGGAGGCGCGGCGCTGGGCGAGCCACTGGAAGTACTTGCGGGGGTCGTCGTCGAACTCCTCGTCGTCGGCGTACTGCTTCTTGCGCTTCTCGATCTCCTCGTCGGTCGAGGCGCTCATGTCGAGCAGGAAGGCGACGGCGACGTCGCGCTCGACCTTGTTGCGGCGCCAGTACACCTTGTCGGTGTAGGAGTGCCCGGCCTTGCGCTCGATGGCGTAGTCGATGACGGCGTCGAGGTCGAACTCCTCGCCGTCGAGCAGCTTCTTGATCTTGCGGTACAGCTCGGGCTTGAGAAGCTCGAACTGCTTCCGCGTCTCGCTGACGAGCGCGGCATGGTCGCGCAACGTGTCGTCGAAGAAGTCCTCGGCGCCTTCTTCGAGCGGGCGCTCCTGGACGCGGCACCAGCCGGGCTTGTAGTCGGCGGCGCGGAAGTCCCACTCGTCGTAGTAGAACGACTTGGGCTCGACGGGCAGGGACTCCTCGTCGTCGCCCTCCTCTGAGCCGGCTTCGGGCGAGTCCTTGAGCTCCTGCTTCTGGTCGCCGATCGGCGTGCCGGCCTCCTTCTCGAGGTTCGAGAGGAAGAGCCCGAGCGTCGATGCGAGGTCGCCCTCGGCCATCGCGCCCACGGTGATCTCGACGCTCTTTTCGAGCATCTCCATCAGCTGCTCCTGCGTCAGCGGCGACAGGGCTCCGTCCTGCGTGACCTCGCCGTCCTTCATGCGCAGGCGCATGAGGAGTTGCACGAGTTCCGGCTTGAAGTCGCCGCGGAAGTCGACCTGGTCGGGGCTCTCGTAGTCCATCTCGGCGCCCTGCGGCATGCCAGACTGGTCGTCGCCGTCGCCGGCGGGCTGCGACATCATCATCTGCATCATCTCTTCGGTGATGCTTTCCCATTCGGAGGGGTTGATGTCATCGGCGGAGATGTTCGGCACGCCGGCGACGATGTCGTAGAGCTGGATCGTCGTTTCGGCGGCGTCCTCGATCGTGGCGCCCTTGTCCTTGATGGCGAAGAGCGTGTCGAGCGCGTTGTGCAGGATCGACCGCAGCGGGCCGGGCCAGATCATCGTGTGCACGCCATCGAGGCTGGCGCGGATCAGGTTCTCGACGAGCGCCTGCTTGAGCGGCATCTCGTTCGGCAGGCGGCGCTTCTCGAGCTCGTTTTCCTGCGTGCGCGCCCACGCCTTGCGGATGCCGCCGTACTCGCGCCGGACGAGGGTGTCGATCCGCGTGTCCTCGGCGATGGCGAAGAGGTCGGCTGCGACGTGCCGGTCGTCGAACAGGTCGAAGAAGCGCTCCATGTCGGTGACGTAGCCGCGCTCCGGCTGTTGCTGCGCGCCCTGCTCGATGCGCTCGCGCTCGCGCTCGTGGCGCGCCGCGGGCAGAAGGCCGGGTTCGGCGTTCCAGCGGAAGAAGAAGCTGCCGAACTCCAGGTGCGCCGCCTGGTGCGTCGCGAACACCTTGTAGACGGAGAAGTTCTGGTCGCGCTCGACGAACTCCTCGACGAACTCCGGCAGGAAGACCGTCGTGCCCTCGGTACTCGGGCGCTCCTCGCTCACCCAGCCGATGCCCTTTTCGGCGAGGTACGACACGGGGTGGATCGAGACGTTGGTGCCGGTGAGCGCCTTGCAGTACAACCGCAGCACTTCGCCGACGCGCGACAGCTCCACGCGCGATGACAGCTGCTGCAGTACGAGCTCGCCCTTGCCGGACTCGAGCCGGAAGAACGCCTCGCCGCCCTCCTGCGTGACCGCGAGGATGTTCTGCCCCGCCTTGTGCCACGACGCCAGCTCGGTGATGCGGATGCGCTTCAGCACCTCGGGCGCGCTCTTGAGGAACTCCATCGCGGCGACGGGGGAGGCGGCCGCCAGCTCCTCGGCCATCGCGAGCAGGTCGTGGTGCGATGCCTGGGGGACGGCGCCGAGCGCCATCGCGCCCTCCGCGAACAACGGATAGGCGTGCCGGCCGCTGCGCCGCGCGACGTTGGCGCTGAGCTGCAGGAAGCGCCCGCGCGCGCCGGCGTCGATCGGGTTGAGCAGGTTCGGCGCCCGCTCGAAGCAGATGCGGACATCGGCCCACGAGGCCTCGCCGACGGCGGTGGCGAGCGTGAGGAACGGCGCACGGTCGGCGCGCGTGAGCGCGCTGAACACGGCGGGCGCGGCATCGAGGCAGGCGGAGGCAAGCTCGTACGAGCGCTCGGCGACGCTCTCGACGAGCGCGACGAGCCGCGCCAACTCGCCAAGCGTGAGCGACGGGAGCAGCCCCGGCCCGGCGGTGAAGTACGCCGACGCGAGCGAGATGGACTTCCAGTGCCCCTTGTACAGGCGCTGGCCGAGGGCGGCCCACTCGGTCAGCCCGTTCTCGTCGAGGTACTTGGCGCTCGCGGGGCTGGCGCGCAGGAATGCGCCGGCGACGACGGAGGAGTGTTCGGCAAGGCCGCGGCCGGCGTGCGCCCAGTGCCGGAACCCGGCCGACGTGACGGTGCGCATGACATCGCCCGAGACGCGGAAGTAGTCGATCGCCGCTTCCCATGAGCGCAGGGAGTGGCCGGCGAGTTCCACGCCCTCCTCGGCCCAGGCGCGGAAGTCGGCCTCGGGCAGGACGGGGCGCAGCTCGGCGCTGGCGCGCTGCCACTCGGCCGCGAGCGCGGGCGAATGCGCCTCGAGCTTGCGCTCGATGTCATCGAGGAACTGCTGGTCGATGGCCACGCCGAAGTATATCTGGCGGCAGCGTACGCGCCCGGCGCCGCCCGGGCGGTCTGTTACGATCACCGTATGGGACAGGCGCCACGCGTGTACAAGACGCCGGCGATCGTGCTGCGCAGCCGGAAGATCGGCGACACCGACAAGGTGCTGACGCTGTACGCCGCGAACCTCGGCAAGATCGAGGCGGTGGCGAAGGGCGTGCGGAAGGCAAAGAGCCGCCTCGCCGGGCACGTCGAGCCGATGACGCATGCGACGTTCATGCTCGCGAAGGGCAAGTCGCTCGACGTGGTGACGCAGGTCGAGACGATCGAGCCGTTCGCGGCGCTGCGCGACGACCTCGACCGGCTGAGCCGGGCGGTGTACGTCTGCGAGCTCCTCGACCGGTTCGTCGAGCCGCACGCGGACAACTTCGGGCTGTACCGGCTGCTGCTCGCCACGCTCCGCCGCATCGCCGAGCGGGAGGATGTCGACACGCCGGTGCGCTTTTTCGAAATGGCGCTGCTGGACGCGCTGGGCTACCGCCCCGAGCTGGAGGAGTGCGTCGCCTGCCGCACGAAGCTGGCGCCGGTGCTGAACTACTGGACCGCGGCCGGCGGCGGCGTCGTCTGCCCGGCGTGCCGCCGCGACGAGATGGCCGTCCGGCCGATCTCGGCGAACGCGGTGAAGCTGCTGCGGCTGCACCTGCACGGGCGATTCTCCGACGTGTCGCGCGTGCGGGTGGACGCCGAGCTGGCGCTGGAGCTCGAGCGTGCGCTTGGCGAGTACGTGCGCTGGGTGCTCGAACGGGACGTGCGTTCGGCGGCCTTCATCGACGCGGTGCGGCGCCGCCGCGGTGTCGCGCATGGCATTGAGCCGCGCGATGTCGGATACACTGGCGCGGCGACAGCAGCGAACGCGGAGGACTGATGCCGGTCTACGAGTACTACTGCAAGCGATGCGACGGCGTGTTCGAGACGATCCGCCCGGTGCGCGAGGCATCGGAGCCGGCGCCGTGCCCGGTGTGCGCGCGCAAGGCGCAGCGCATCCCGCCGACGTCGTTCTCGGCGTTCACGATGCGCGAGGGCTATCCGCGGGCGATCCCCGACCGCGGCACCTATTACCACCTGGGCAAGGAAGTGAAGCGCCCGATCACCGGCGCGTTCAAGATGAATGAGCATCCGGAGCTCTACAAGCCGGCGCCGCCGCGCCAGAAGTCGAAGGGCGAGATCGAGGTCGAGCAGGACAAGGCGCGGGTCGAGCAGAAGGAGATCCGGCGCAAGCGGAAGGACGGAGAGCCCATCCACCGCTCCGGCGGAAAGCAACTCGGGCCGAAACTGACCGACTAATCGAGCTGGCAGTCCTCGGGGCGGAGGTCCGGGCGGAGCGCGCTGAAGATCGGGAAGCGCAGGAAGCCGTCGCGCGACCATTCGCTGAAGCGCACATGGCAGACCAGGGATGGCTCGACCCAGTAGATGAGCCGCGCAATTGGCGGGGGGTCGTTGAACGCTGGCGCGTCGACGACGCCGGGTTCGAGCAGCGACACGAGGGCGCGCGCCTCGACATCGTTCAGGCCGCCGCTGACGGCGCCGACGTATTCGAAGCGGCCGTCCTCGTAGCCGCCGAGCAGGAGCTGGCTGAACGGCTCGCCGCGCCGCCGCGCGCCGCCGAACGTGTACCCGCCGACGACGAAGTCACCGCTCTGCAGCGCGCGTACCTCGAGCCACGCCTTCGAGCGCTCGCCGGGCGTGTACATGCTCGTCTTCTCTTTCGCGACGACGCCCTCGAGCCGCCGCGCGACGACGGCTTCGAAGAACGCGATGCCCTCGTCATCGACAAAGTCGACGGCGGAGAGCTCGGCCGACGCGCGCACGACGTTGTGAAGCGCGTTCTTCCGCTGCCAGAGCGGCCGGTCAGACATCGGCCGCCCGTCGAGCCAGAGCAGGTCGAAGGCCTGGTACGACAGCTGGCCGGCGACCTTGCGCGGCTTGAGCAGGTCTTCCGGCGGGCGGTCGCGCTCCAGGAGGGCATGGAGCCGCGGGCGCAGCGCGTCGAACTCCGGCTGGCCCTCGGCGCCGAGCACGACGACCTCGCCATCGAGGATCGCCTCGCGCGCGGTGATGAGGCCGGGCAAGTGGTTCAGTTCCGGGATGTGCGGCGCGAGGTCGACGCCGTTGCGCGCGACGAGGCGCAGGTGCCCGTCGCGGATGTGCGCCATGGCGCGCAGCCCGCCCCACATGAGTTCGAAGATATGGTCGGGCGAGTCAAACGGCTGCCTGCCGGCGGTGGCCAGCATCGGCGCGATGCGGTCGGGCATGCGGATGCCGCCGCGACTGCCGGTGGATGCGGGGCGGTCGGCGGGGGGTGCCGTCATCCAGCCTTCCTGCGGCGGCTGCGCCGGACGGGCGCTTCCTCAGCTTCTTCCTCGGCTGCGCCGCCACCGTCGCGGCGTGAACGTGCCGCTTCGACGCTGGCGCGCAGCGCTTCCATGAGGTCGGTGACCTTGCCGGGGGCAGGCGCAGGGCGCTTGATCTCCTGGCCTTCGGACTTCTGCTCGATCATCTCCAGCAGCGCATCGCGATAGTTGTCCTTGTACTTCTCCGGCTCGAAATCGCCGGTGAGCATCTCGACGAGCGACTTCGCCATCTTCAGTTCTCGCTCGTTGATGATGACGTCGTCAGGCGCGTCGAGATCTTCGGCGGAGCGGATCTCGTCGGCGTAGAACATGGTCTCGAGCGCGATGACGTCGCCGTAGACGCGCAGGGTACACAGCTGTTCCTTCTGGCGCAGCGTCACCTTCGCGAGCGCGACGAGTTTCGAGTCCTTGAGCACCTCGCGCAGGAGGGCGAACGGCTTCATGCCGACCTTGTCGGGCTCGATGAAGTAGGTCTTCTGATAGTAGATGGGGTCGATCTGCTCGTCCGGGACGAAGTCGGTGATCTCGATCGTGTGGGTCGTGTTCACGGGCACCTTGTCGAAGTCGTCGGGCTCCATGACCACGTACTGGTCGGGCGCGATCTCGTAGCCCTTGACGATTTCGCTCATGTCGAGGACCTGGTCGTCGTCCGGGCAGTAGCGCTGCAGCCTGATGCGCACGTGGTCCTTTTTGTGCAGCATGTTGAAGGCGATGTCTTTTTCTTCCGTCGCGGTGTACAGCTTGATGGGGATGGTGACCATCCCGAAGCTGACGGCGCCCTTCCAGAGTGCTCGTGGCATGGTGTTTTGACTCCCGGCTTGCCGGCTACTCACCGGAGTTGCGCCCTAAGCGTCACAGGTTGGGCATGGTGGTGTCAATCCGCGAATCGCCGAAGCGCGTGCCGGCGCCGTATCGGTGAGACGAGGGACGCCGCGGCGGCATCGACGCGCGGGCGGGGGTACGGCACAATTCTGCCCATGACGGCACAGACCGGATCGCTGTTGCAGCGGCAGACGCTTGACGCGGCGTGGCTCCCCGACGGCGCGACGGGCGTCGACGCGGGCCTGACACTGACGAAGACCGTCCGCGCGACCGCCGGCGGCGTCGAGGCCTGGTCCCGCATCACCAACGGTGAACTGGCGGTCGATGGCGCGATCGTCGGGGCGACGGGTGCGCGGGCTGCGGGCGTAGCGGCCGGGCGCGCCGTCCGCTCGCAGGAGATCGATGCGGCGGCGCGCGGCGCGCGGGCAATGCTTGGCGCGGATGACGAGGGGCCGTTCGTGTTGACGCTGCTCGGCACCGGCACGGCGTTCGCGCTCGTGGACGGCGCACGGGTGACGCATCTCGGCGGGGCGGCGATCGGTGGCGGGTCGTTCGCCGGTATCGCGCGGCGGCTGTACCCGGCGCTGTCGTACGATGAGATCGTCGCCGCCGCGGCCCGCGGCGACCGGCGCAACGCCGACGTGATGGTGAGCGACGCCTACCCGGAGGGCATCGGCCGCATCGGGCCGGACCTGACGGCGGCGCATCTCGCGAAGGCCGGCGATGCGGGGCCGGGCGACGTGCTCGCGGCGCTGCTGAACCTGCACGGCGAGAGCATCGGGCAGATCGCCGCGGCGCGCGCCCGCACGGTGCAGGCGGGCCGCATCGTGCTCGCGGGCGGGTTCGCGCACGGCAACGCCGCGCTCGTCGCGTCGGTCGCTGCGATGGCGGAGTTGTTCGGCGTGCGGACGGATGTCGTGCCCGCGCCGGGGTACACCGGGGCGATCGGCGCCGCGCTGATCGCCGCGGACGCGGCGGAGGTGCGGGCGTGAAACTCGGTGTCGTGTTCCCGCAGACGGAGATCGGCAGCGACCCGGCGGCGATCCGGGATTACGCGCAGGCGGCGGAGTCACTCGGCTACCACCACATCCTGGTGTTTGACCACGTGCTGGGCGCGCACCCGGACCGGTTCGAGGGGACGTTCCGTCCGCCGTACAACTACCGCACGCCCTTCCATGAGCCCTTCGTGCTGTTCGGATACCTGGCCGCGGTGACGGCGCGCGTCGAGCTGGCGACGGGCATCCTCATCCTGCCGCAGCGGCAGACGGCGCTCGTTGCCAAGCAGGCGGCGGCGGCCGACGTGCTTTCGGACGGGCGGCTGCGGCTCGGCGTGGGCATCGGCTGGAACTTCGTCGAGTACGAGGCGCTGGGCGAGAACTTCCGCAACCGTGGCCGCCGGGTCGAGGAGCAGATCGCGCTGATGCGCCGGCTGTGGACGGAGGAACTGGTCGACTTCGACGGGCGCTGGCACAACGTGCGACAGGCGGGCATCGCGCCGCTGCCGGTGCAGCGGCCGATCCCGGTGTGGATGGGCGGCGTCGTCGATGCGGTGCTGCAGCGCGCGGCGCGTATCGCCGACGGGTGGTTCCCGCAGTTTCAGCCGGGTCCGCGCGCAACCGAAACCGTCGAGCGGCTGCACGGCTACCTGCGCGAGGCGGGGCGTACGCCGGCGTCGTTCGGCATCGAAGGCCGGATCAGCCTGTACAACACGCCGGAGGGCGACTGGGCCGCGGCGCTCGAAGGCTGGCGCGACCTCGGGGCGACACACGTGTCGGTGAACACGATGAACGTGGGGCTCGCATCGCCGCAGGCGCACATCGACGCGATCACGCGGTTCATGGAAGAGGCGAAGTTCTAGCAGGAGCGGGGCGATGGCGTACTTCCTCGCGAAGACGGACCCGGAGACGTACTCGATCGACGACCTGCAGCGCGACGGCACGACGGAGTGGGACGGCGTGCGCAACCCGGCCGCCGTCAACGCCATCAAGTCCATGCGCCCGGGGGATCGCGTCGTGATCTACCACTCGCAGGGCGCGGCGGCGGTCGTGGGGCTGGCGGAGGTGGTGTCGGCGCCGCGGCCGGACAAGAACGACGCGAAGTCGTGGGTCGTGGACTTCGCGTACGTCGCGCACGCCAGGCGGCCGGTGACGTTGCGCGAAGTCAAGGAGTCGCACCTGTTCGATGACTGGCTGCTCGTGCGCCAGGGGCGGTTGAGCACGATGCCGGCGCCGGAGGCGTTCTGGGCGTGGCTCGTCGAGCAGGGCGCGTTCCCGAAACGGCCGCCGCGGCCGAAAAAGTAATCGACCTTGCGCGAGACAAGGTCGATTGCTCCCCCACCGGGGCGCCATCCGGCGCCCGCACCCGATGTCCGAAGACCGCGCGCTCCGGGGGACGGAGCCGCGCGCGCCGGCGACGGGGCCGGCCGCGGGCCGATCACCTTAGTCATCGGCACGCCTGTGCCGTGTCCGAAGTGGTGTACCGCGTGATGATGCGCCAGGCTGAGCGGGCGATGAGCGGCTGGCCCGGCGAAACGATGCGCACGCCGGCCTCGATGCCGCGGCTGGTGAGGTTGAAGGCGTCGATCGCGCAGGTCTGTGGCTCGACGCAGACGGCGTGTGCGGGGGGGTAGACGACGGCGTACGCGGTCGCGGGATCCTGGCGCATCTCGACGGCGACGGCGCCCCATCGGATGACGACCGGGTCGCGCACGCCGGTGTAGCAGTCGTCGAGGCGGCGTTGCCCGAGCGGCGCGCCTCCTCGCAGGTCGCGCGCCGCGTCGACTGGCAGCACGCGACCGGTGGGGATCATGCCCTCGAGCTCGAGGTAGCGGTCTGCGTCGAGCGTGACGCACGCCTCAGCGCCGGCGATGTCGCGGCGGAACCACGGGTGCCAGCCGGCGCCGGCGGGGTAGGACGTCGCGCCCGCGCGGAGCTCGATCTCCATCGCGGCGCCGTCGGTGGTGGCTTCGAACCGCTGTAGCGCCCTGCCGCCGAACGGCCATCCGGCCGCGCCGAGGTCGAGCGAGAGCGTGCACGAGCGGGGCGTGACACGTTCGACGACCCACGCGCGGGCGAAACCGACGCCGTGCAGCGCGTGGCCGTCGCGGTCCGCGTCGAGCGTGAGCATCGTGCCGCCGGACGGGAAGCGGCCGCCAGCGATGCGGTTCGGCCACGGCAGCATCGCGTAGCATCCCCACGCCAGGTCGGCGGCGGTATGCGGTGGTGGTTCGATGAACAGCGGAAGCCACGAGTCGCCCCGGCGCGCCTCGACCTGCGCGATGCGGCCACCAGCTTCGGGCGCGATGTGCAGGCGCGTGGCGGGGGAGGTGAGCGTGATCGTGCGCACGTGGCTCCGGCGGTGCGCGGATGGCTGCCGGACTAGGATTCGAACCTAGATAAACGGCTCCAAAGGCCGCTGTCCTACCATTAGACGATCCGGCAGCGCCTCCGCATGGTAGCGCATCGGCTGTGGCGCGCTGCGAAATCTGCAAGGCGGGGACGCTCGCCCGATATGCGCGCGCTGGCGCATGATCGATATGTTCAGGAGGTGTGACGTGGCGATCGACGAACGCAGCAACACCGCGACCGCGGTGCCATCGGCGCTGGCGGCGTACATCGAGACGGAGCGGCGGCGCGCGGATGTCGCGGGCGCCGCGGTGGCGCTGTTCGATGCGGAGGGCATGCGGTTCGAGGGCGGCTTTGGGCTCGCCGACATCCGGCGGGGCGAACCGGTGACGCCCGACACGCGGTTCCGCGCGGCATCGATCTCGAAGCTGTTCACGACGACGCTCGTGTTCCAGGAGATCGCGGCAGGACGCATGAGCCTGGATGACTGGGCGAACCGCCACCTCGATGCGCCGGCACAGGTGCGCGACCGGGCCGGCCAGCCGGTCGACATCACGCTGCGGCACCTGCTGACGCACACGTCCGGGCTGCCGGTTTCATGGCGCGGGCTGATCCAGGGCAACGCGGTGATGCGCCGGTTCATGCACAACAGCCTCCGCGTTCCCGCGACGTTCGAGGACGTGGTGCTCGGGCAGCGCGTGGTGCGGCCGGCCGGGGGGCCGATCGTGTACGCCAACGGCGCGTTTGAACTGTTGGGCTACATGGTGGCGCGCGCGCACGGCCGCCGGTTCGAGGACATCGTCCGGGAGCGCGTGCTGGAGCCGCTGGGCATGCACAGCTCGGCATTCGCCGCCGAGCTGGACCCGCAGCCCGGGGTCGCGACGCCCTACGGGACGAGTTTTGGGGGCGCGGGCCGCAAGCCGACGGCGCGGATGCGCAACCTCGCCGGGCCGGCGGGCGCGCTGGCGACTTCGGCGCGCGACCTGGCGCGGTTCGGGCGGATGGCGCTGCGCCGGGGCGAACTCGACGGCGTGCGCGTCGCCGATGGCGCGCTGCTTGAGGACGCGATGCGCCTTCACGTGCGCAACCACCCGGACCTCGACCGCGGCTGGGGGCTCGGGTTCGAGGCGTCGACGTTCCGCGAGGAGCGGATGCCGGGACACGGCGGCGGGCTGCCGGGCGTGTCCACCTACATCGCGTTGCTTCCCTCGCGCGGCATCGGCGCGGTGGTGTTGACGAACGGCGGCGACGCGTCGTTCGTACATCGCATCGTGACCCGCACGCTCGAGGCGGCGCTCGGCCTCGATCCGGAGGCGACGCCGGGGAACCCGCGGGGGACAGGGGCGAACGACGGCGCCTGGAGCGAATTCACGTCGCGCGTGACGGGACGATACGCGCTCCTCGGCTTCGCGCCGCCCGGGCTGATCTCGCTCGTGCAGGGGTCCATGATGCACCCGCGCGTCACGCACATCAGCGACGGCGTGCTGGTCATCGAGGGCGCGGACCGCGAGCCGGTCCTGCTGTATCCGGACGGGGCGGTCGGCCGCTACCGCGCCGTGCATCCGATGTTCAACGGCTGCCGCGCGGTGATCGAGGAGACGCCCGAAGGGACGCTTGCGTACGCCGGGTTCGTGCGTCTGCGCCGCAAGTAGCGCCGTGGCGCGCGTTTGCCCGAAGCGCGGGCGGCGGGCATAGTGTCGAGCACTGACAGCGACACGTGCCCGGCGGGGCAGGAGGACACGATATGCCATTGTTCGCGCTCAGCGTGCAGACGGTCTTCGGCGAAGGTTCGATCGTGGAGTTGGGGCAGCGGGCGAAGGCCGCCGGGCTGAAGCACGCGCTCGTCGTCACGGACGCCGGTGTCCGCGCCGCGGGGATCATTGACACGGTGCTCGCCTCGCTCGACGAGGCGGAGATCGCACACACGGTGTACGAGAACGTGACGCCGAACCCGACGCTGCCGGAGGTTGACGGCGGCGTCACCGCGATGGCGGACTCCGGCGCGGATTTCGTCGTGGCTGTCGGCGGCGGCAGCCCGATCGACGCGGCGAAGGGCGTGGCGATCACGGCGGCGATGGGCGGCAACGCGAAGGACTACGTGTTTGGCGTCGGATCGAATCCGTTCCCGAACCAGATGAAGCCGCTGTTCGCCATCCCGACGACGTGCGGGACGGGGTCGGAGATCTCGTTTGCGGCGGTGCTGACCGACCCGGACACGCACTACAAGCACCTGATGCTCAACTGCACGCCGAACGTGGCGATCCTCGACCCCAACCTGGTGGCGAAGATGCCGGCGCCGATCACGGCAGCGACGGGCATGGACGCGCTGACGCACGCCATCGAGGCGTACGTGAACCCGGGCAACACGCCGTTCACGCGGATGTTCGCGACGCGGGCGATCCAGCAGATCTTCCAGCACCTGCGGACGGCGGTGAACGGGCCGGACCGGCCGACCGCGCTCAAGCACATGCTGTACGCGGCGGACATCGCCGGGCAGTCGATGGCGGCGGGACTGGGGCAGGTGCACGGCCTGTCGCACGTCGTCAGCGGGCGGCTGGGCACGCCGCACGGCGTGGCGAACGCGATTCTGCTGTCGCAGGTGCTCGACTACCACAAGGAGTTCCTCGCCGAGCCGCTCGCCGAGATCGCGCCGCTGATGGGCATCAACGCGTACGGCATGCCGGCGGGGCAGATCGGCACGGCCGTCGTTGCGGCGGTGCGTTCGCTGCGCAGCGACATCAATGTCCCGTCGAAGCTCAGCGACGTTGGGATGAAGGAGTCGGACGTGGCGCAGTTCGTGGACGACGCGCAGAAGTCGCAGGCGGTGTTCATCGCGGCGCCGCGCCAGGGCACGCCGGAGATGCTCGCGGATATCTACCGTTCGGCGCTGTAACCGGGGAAATCGCACAGATGATCGCGGGCCGCGCGCGGCCCGCGATCGCGCATCCGCCGAAGGGCGCGTTTGTACGCGCCGCGCCGCGAACCTAGAATGGCTGCGCGAGGGTGCGTTGAGAGCGGAATTCGGCATCGACCTGGACGAAGTGCGGCGCGTGATTGATGCGGCCGACGTGCTGGTGGTCCGGCTCTCGGTCACCGACCGGCGGCTGCTCGTCGACACGAGGGCGAACGAGAACGAAGGGCCAATGATCCGGGTGGTGCCGCCCGTGGCGACGGGCGAGGAGCGGTTCAAGAGCCTGAAGATGCTGCGCCCGCGCTTCCGCACGCCGGAGCGCATCCTGACGTTCCAGTGGCCGCGCCACGCGCGGGCGCTCCGGGACGCCGGCATCTGGGACCACATCGCCCGGCGGCTGGTGGGGGCGGGGTGGTCGGACACGGCGCGGCAGTGCGACGAGGCGTTCGCGCAGCTGCTGCAGGAGGAACGCACCGTCGAGGTCGCGGCGATCAAGGGAGACGAGGGCTTCAAGACGATCTGGCCGGCGGAGGCTTCGCGCGATGAGTGAGCGCGTGATCGACCTGCGCTCCGACACCGTGACGCTGCCATCGGACGCGATGCGGCAGGCGATCTTCGACGCGCCGCTGGGCGACGACGTGATGGGCGAGGACCCGAGCGTCAAGCGGCTCGAGGCGATGGCCGCGGAACGCACGGGCAAAGAAGCGGCCGTGCTGGTCGCGAGCGGGACGATGAGCAACCTGGTGGCGATCATGGCGCAGTGCGCGCGCGGCGAGGAAGCGATCTGCGGCAGCGAGGCGCACGTCTTCCACTACGAAGTGGCGGGCGCTGCGGGCGTCGCCGGCGTGCAGCTGCGGACGGGGCCGAACGACGCGCGGGGCCGCATGGCCACGGCCGATGTGGAGGCGGCGATCCGCGGCGAGAACGTCCACTGGCCGCGCACGGCGCTGCTGTGTCTCGAGAACACGCATAACCGCTGCTCCGGCGCCGCGATCAGCGCCGAGGAGACGGACGAGCTGGCGGCGATCGCGCGCGGGCACGGCGCGGCGGTGCACATCGACGGCGCGCGTATCTTCAACGCGGCGCTGGCGCAGGGCACGACCGTCGCGCGGCTGGCGGAGGCGGCGGATACGGTCGGATTCTGCCTGTCGAAGGGACTCGGGGCGCCGGTCGGGTCGGTGCTCTGCGGCCCGGGCGGGGTGATCGCGCGCGCGCGGAAGGCGCGGAAGATGATCGGCGGCGGCATGCGGCAGGCGGGGATCATCGCGGCGGCGGGGGTCCACGCGCTCGACCACATGGTCGAGCGGCTGGCGGACGACCACGCGAACGCGCGCGCGCTCGCTCGGGGGCTTGCGCAGCTGCCGATGGTCGAGGTCGACCCGGAGCTGATCGACACGAACATCGTCATCGCCGCGGTCGGTGACGAGATCGCGTTCCTGCGCGCGCTGTATCGGGCGGGTGTGCTCGCCGGCACGCCGCGGCGCGGCGCGGTGCGCTTCGTCACGCACTACGGCATCACGACGGCGGACATCGACGACGCGCTGGAGCGCATCCGCGGCGCGGTCGCGGCGGTGGCGTGAGGCTCGCGCGCGCCGGGATGGCGCTGGTGGCCGCAGGCGCGCTGCTCGTGTCCGCAGGATGCGCCACCAACGACGGGCCGGAGACGCAGGACATCGTCACGACGATCCCGTGGACGGCGCCGGAGCGGGCGCACTATGACCTGACGAACCGCAAACGCGACGACGACATGGGCGAAGGCACGATCAGCATCGTGCGCGACGGCGAGCACCTGGTGATGCGGCAAGAGTTCCGCGACAACGACGGGAACGAGGACACGACGGAGGTCCGCGTCGACCCGACGACGCTGAAGCCGCAAAGCGGCCGGCGCGAGATCATCGACGCGAAGGACGACCGGCGCGAGGTGCTCGAGACGGAGTACGGGACGCTGGACGACGATTCATACGGCGTGCGTATCAAGCAGCTGACCTATAAGCCGCGGACGGACACCGAGCCGGACAACGAGCGCTCGAACCCGCTGCGCGTGCCGGAGCATTCGTACGACAACGACACGTCGCTGTTCATCTGGCGGACGATTCCGTTCGCGGACGACTACACCGTGACGTACAACGCGATCATCGCCAACCGCCGCGCGAAGCGGCCGGTGACGCTGCACGTGATGGGGCAGGAGCGCGTCGAGACGCCGGCGGGGCAGTTCGACGCGTGGCACCTGCGCATCGAGGCGGAGCAGCAGTCACACGACGCGTGGTTCGCGACGACCGACGACCACACGCTGCTGGTCTACGACAACGACCGGCAGGTGTTCCTGTACACCGGCGAGGAGTAGGGCGCGGCGCTAGCCCAGGCGCACGGCGAGGCAGGTGGTCGTGCGCTGCACGCCCTCGACGCGCTGGATGCCCTCGGTGATCGCGTTGCCGAGCTTGTCGAGGTCGTCGGCCTCGAGCTGGACGATGACGTCGAACGGGCCGGTGACGGTGTCGACGGCGATGACACGGGCGTCGGTGTGCTTGACGCCGCGCACGGCCTCGCCGACGGCCTTCGCCTTGCCGACCTCGGACTCGATCAGGACGTACCCGCGGACAGACATGGGGCGCCTCCCGGTAGCTGATGGAATGCTGCTGCCGGGATCATAGCGGGCGCCCGCGCCGCGCGGAAACGTCGGCTAACGGTGGTGTCAGCAGGGAGGGGGAATCCCGTCCTCGTGAGCGGGCTCCTTCGGGTGCGCCCAGCGCCGCTTAGCCGCCTTCAGGCCATGAGAACCTGCGAGTCCAGTTGCTGAGGTTGTTGTTCTTGAAGTTCCCGCAACTCGTGTGGCAGGCGCTCGCGGTGGGGTATTTCGCGGTGTTGCGCGTGATCGTCACAGGGCCGGAAATCACCGCGTGCTCCTCATGCACGTGACTTCCGCCGAATGGGCAGTTCGCACCCTGGTCGTTGATGGTCGTGCCGATCTGGCGGCTGATGTACGTCCCCAGCACACTGCCCTGGATGTTGAACGCGTTCGAATTCGTGATGTTCGTGTGGGTGTACACCGGCGCCGCGCGCAGTACATTACCGTACTTCTCCATGATGAAGACCGTCATGCGATCGCAGTAATCGGGATGTTGGAGATTCACCATCGGCTGGCCCGTGGCCACGATCCCCTGGGCTGGGTTATCCGTCGCGAAGTACCCGCGGAAGTACCACGGGTTGCCGTAGCCGCTACTCCCATCGTCCCAATCGAGCCCGACGCCGGAGCTCCACGGTGACACGCACGCGGCGTGCCAGCCGCACGTCAGCAGCGGGCTGGAACCGGAGGACAGGGTCGGCGGAGTCATGGAGGCGACGATCGTGTAGCCAGTCGGCGCGCCAAAGCCGGCGTGCGGGAAGGCGACCGCGAACAGCGCCCCGGCTACGATCGAGATTGCGCACAGCACTCGGTACATCCTGACCTCACTGACTCGCCGCGATGACCGCGGCGGCGACTTCGCGGAGCTCGGTTTCATTGAGATTGAACGCGTGTATCGCGGTAAGGCCGAATGGTTCTGGCATGATCACCTGGGACGTCTGTCCCGTGGCGTCCGCAGTTTCCGGTCGTACGATGATTATCTGTCGACCGCCTACCGCGGAGAGGCTGACGCGATCGCGCGCAGCGTCCACACCCCACCCCCCTGCGACCGATCGTGCTATCAGGACCGTTGCAGGGAGCCCGTTGGCGCTGGTTCCGGAGTACTCATAATTCATACCGGTTACGACTCCTCCGCACGCGACGGCAATCGGGCTTGCGGGCGGTGTCAGGTTGGACGGTAGCTCGGGCTGGCGAGGCATCGCGATCGCTGCTGCGTCCTCAATGGGCGCGTAATCGCATCGCCCGGCAGCCAGGCGGTCCATTGCGCCACGCACCTCAGGTGGAAACTGATCCTTTGAAGGCGCGAGGAAGATCCCCAGGAGTTCGCCGACGAAACGCGGGCGACCGGCCTCGGCGGTCAACGGCACGAACGCATCATCACGTAAGACAGGGGGTGGTGGCGGGTTAGCTTCGGACGGTGCGCTATCGGTGCCCCACCAACTGACGGCCAAGTACGCTACTACTCCGAGTAGTACTGCGAAGAGGACTGCGGCGATGATGGGTGGTTTCATCGTTCACCTCTGCAGGGTGGCCGCGCCGTGGAACCGGGCGCTACGCACGGCTCCGCCGCCCGAGCGCGATCGCCGCGGCCAGCGCGAGGCTGCCGGCGGCGGCGAACGCGAGCAGGAGCGCCGGCGCTCCGACGCCACCGCCGCCCGTACCCGTCGGCGGTAGTTGCACGCCGCCGCCGAACACAGGCCCCTCGTCCGGCATGCCCATGTCGATGTCGAGGATGCGGTTAGCGTCCCGAATCTCGACGATGCGCTGCACGCGGGTTACGATCAACAGCGGGTTTATCTCGATCGTTTCAGCCGCTGGTAACGTGCGCCGGAGATTCGAAGGGTCGCGCAACGGAGGGTTCCACATGACCCGAAACGTTCCGTCCGGTACCGCTCGCACTTCCCACCGACCGTCTTCGTTGGTCTTGGCGGTCGTCTCGAAGATCATGTTGGAAGCGCCAATCAACTGCACCACGACAGTGTCGCCTACAGGATCGTCGCCGTCGCTCCTCGTTCCATTTCCGTCGGTATCGATATAGAGGTGGCCGCTTAGCACACCGCCTGCCGGCCCCCCCTCCTCCGGGAGTGCGGGCGTGGGTGTGGGCGGCCCCATTGTGGGAGGCATCCGTTCGGTCGCTGGAACCTGCGTGCTCGCGGCGGGTGTGACCTCTGGCGTGGCGGCCAGAGAACGGGCGGAATTGCCGGTGGCGGCAGCGCTCATAGCGAGGATAAACACGGCGGTGACGGGAGCAATGAAGAGGATCGTAAGTTGCGGGAACAAGGTTTTCCTCCGGAGGCACTACTCGAAATCCAGGTAGCCCCAACTCAACACACCGCCTTGCCATGCGTACCAGTTGAGGTGCGTGTACGCGCCGCGAGCGAGCGAGATATAGCACGTGCGCGTCGCTTGATGCGTGAGGTTCTGATAGCCACAGCCTATGTCCTGAAGGCTCGGCCCGAAGATCCCGAGATTGCGCGTACCACCGGACTGGTTTCTGACCCGCAAGTAAAGGTCGTTGCCGGAAGAGGATGCCCTGTCCGAGGTAGCTACAAGGAACCCCGCGCTCTGCGACTGCGCCGCGCCGACGCACGAATATTGGCTTCTGGGGCTCCAAGATCTGCCGCCAGGATAGCCGATGGTGTTGTGGATCTGATCCGCCAGACAGTATCGCGACCCAATCACGTAGCTGAGCGTCTTTAGCTCTTCGTTCGTCGGTGTGTACCCGTCAGCGATCTGACCTCCGCCGGTGTCAGTGAGTTGTTGCCAATAGTAAGCGAGCTCTACGTTCCTTGGGGGGAAGCGGAATATGATCTCACCGACCTGGTAGAGCGCTGACCAAGTTGCTCCCCACGTGTCCGGATACGTGCTATTCGCGGATTGATACTGGGCTCGTAGTGGTTGCGGAAATCGTACTCGTCCGTGGACTCGTTGATGTCGTCACAGTCCATGATCGAGACGTAACTCGCGTGGGGGTGCCCACCCTGGTTCTGGCCGTTCGCGCAGTGATAGTCCGGGTAGTACTGGTCCTCGTACCACAGCGAATGGCCCAACTCGTGTGTGACGAAGCGCGTGGTCGCTGCGCTCTGGAGGACCCAAATAGTTGATACGGGGTACTCCGTACCGTTGCAGGCTACGACCGGCGCGGGGTCGCACTCTGCGTCGATTGTGGTCCGGTTTGCGAACCGCAACACGATGTTCGCGGCGGGGTCAGCCGGACCGTTGTAATGCAGCGGGTACTTCGTGATCGAGTTTGGCGCGCTCCGGAGCGCGTTGTTCCAGGCGGTAACGGCCGCCTGGACCTGCACGAGTTGCAGCGCCGGGGTACCGGCGGCACTTGTGACGATGTACTCATCGCCCGTGACGTTGTGCAAGAGCCGGTTGATGACTTGGGGCTGTGAGTTGTAGAAGCGCGGGCCTCCGTAGTACGCGCCGGAGTCCGTCGGAAGCCCAAATGCCGCCGCCGAAGCCAGCGTAACGATTGCCCCAAGAGTGACCAGGCGCAGCATGGAGATCACGTCCTGAACGGACCCGAGTGTGGGGCATCGCGATGGTGCATCGCCAGAGGAGTATTGCGGGGCGATTTCTGCCTATGTCACGTCAGGCGCGCGCACGAGGCCGCGCGCCGCTGCGATAGCGACGGCATGGGCGCGGTTCGCGGCGCCGAGCTTCATGAGGATCGTCGCCATGTGGTTGCTCGCCGTGCTCGGCGCCATTCCGAGCCGGAGGGCTATCTGCTTGTCGGCGAGACCATCCGCGGCAAGCTGAAGGACCTCAAGCTCACGCGTGGACAGGTCGTCGCGGCGGTGGCCGGCCATGCGGCATACCCTCGTTCGTTTCGCGGATACTAGCCGGTTCGTTGTGCGTTGTCGAGGGCCTTGTGGTGCACATTCGGAAGCCCGCTCAATGCGAGCGGGCTTCCGAATGTGCGTGCGGTTCGTCTCGCCGACGTGCTACGTAAGCGCGGGCTCGGCGGGTTCGGGTGTGCGCTTTGCGACGGTGAGGTCGCCTTCCTGCAGGTCGATGATCACCGTGTCGCCGGCGCCGAACGTTTCCTGCAGGAGCGCCTCGGACAGGCGGTCCTCCAGCTCGTTCTGGATCACGCGGCGGAGCGGGCGCGCGCCGAACACGTGGTCGTAGCCCTTCTCGCCGAGCCAGTCCTTCGCGGCGTCGGTGAGCTCGAGGTTGACGCCCTTGAGCAGCAGGTTCTTCTCGAGGTCGCGCAGCTGCAGGTCGACGATGCTGCGGATGTGCTCCTTGGACAGCGTGTGGAACACCACCTGCTGGTCGATGCGGTTGAGGAATTCGGGGCGGAAGACGCGCTTCAACTCCTCGAGCACCTTGTCCTTCATCTTGGTGTGCTGCTGCTCGGCGGTCTTCACCTCGTCCTTCGTGACGGTGAAGCCGAGCGACGACTCGCGGCGGATGAGGTCGGAGCCGACGTTGCTGGTCATGATGATGATCGTGTTGCGGAAGTCGACCTTGCGGCCCTTCGCGTCGGTCAGGTGGCCGTCGTCGAAGATCTGCAGCAGCATGTTGAAGACGTCCGGGTGCGCCTTCTCGATCTCGTCGAGCAGGATCAGGCAGTACGACTTGCGGCGCACGGTGTCGGTGAGCTGGCCGCCGTCGTCGTAGCCGATGTAGCCGGGAGGCGCGCCGACGAGGCGTGAGACGTTGTGCTTCTCCATGAACTCGCTCATGTCGAGCTTGATCATGGCGTCCTCGCTGCCGAACATGAACTCCGCGAGCACGCGCGGCAGGTACGTTTTGCCGACGCCGGTCGGGCCGAGGAACATGAACACGCCGATCGGGCGCTTGGGGTCTTTCAGGCCGGCGCGCGAGCGGCGCACGGACTTGGCGATCGCCGTGATCGCCTCGTCCTGGCCGATGACCTTGCTGTGCAGCACTTCCTCCATCTGCAGGAGGCGCGCCGACTCTTCGCTCGCGATGCGGGCGACGGGGATGCCCGTCCACATGCTGACGACCTCGGCGATGTCGTCCTCGGTGACGATCGGCTTCTCGCCCTCGCGTGCGACCTCGATGCCTTCCTCGAGCTGCTCGATCTTCTCCTGCAGCTTGACCTCGCGGTCGCGGAGCTCGGCGGCGTACTCGTACTGCTGCGACGAGATCGCCTGGTCCTTTTCGCGGCGCAGCGACTCGAGGCCGCGCGACGCTTCCTTGAGCGACGGCGGCATGGCCGAGCGGCGGATGCGCACGCGGGACGACGCCTCGTCGATCAGGTCGATCGCCTTGTCGGGCAGGAAGCGGTCGGCGACGTAGCGCGACGCGAGTTCCGCGGCGGTCTTCAGCGCCTCGTCGGAGATGATGAGCTTGTGGTGCTCCTCGTAGCGCTCCTTGATGCCCTTGAGGATCTCGATCGCCTCTTCGACGGTCGGCTCCTCGACGACGATCGGCTGGAAGCGGCGCTCCAGCGCGGCGTCGCGCTCGATGTGCTTGCGGTACTCGTCGAGCGTGGTGGCGCCGACGCACTGCAACTCGCCGCGCGCGAGCGACGGCTTGAGGATGTTCGCGGCGTCGACGGCGCCCTCGGCGGCGCCGGCGCCGACGAGCATGTGCAGCTCATCGACGAAGAGCACGCAGTTGCCGCTCGACTTGATCTCTTCGATCACCTTCTTCAGGCGCTCCTCGAACTCGCCGCGGTACTTGGTGCCGGCGACGAGCGAGCCGATGTCGAGCGTGAGCAGGCGCTTGCCCTGCAGCGTCTCCGGCACGTCGCCGGCGACGATGCGGTGCGCGAGGCCCTCGGCGATGGCGGTCTTGCCGACGCCGGGCTCGCCGATGAGCACGGGGTTGTTCTTCGTGCGGCGCGAGAGGATCTGGATGACGCGCTCGATCTCCTTCGATCGGCCGATCACCGGGTCGAGCTTGCCCGCGCGCGCGGCTGCCGTGAGGTCCATGCCGAGCTGGTCGACGGTCGGCGTGCGCGTCGACGTGCGGGCGCCGGCGCCGGCGCTCTGGGGCATGCTCTGCGAGAGGATGCGCGTCGTCTCGGCGCGCACGCGCTCGAGGTTCACGCCCAGGCTCTCGAGCACGCCGGCGGCGATGCCTTCGCCCTCGCGCACGAGGCCGAGGAGCAGGTGCTCGGTGCCGATGTAGTGGTGGTTGAGGCGGCGTGCTTCGTCGACGGCGAGCTCGATGACCTTCTTCGCGCGCGGCGTCAGGCCGATCTCGCCGAGGACCGCGCGGTCGCCGCGGCCGATGATGAACTCGACCGCGGAGCGCACCTTGTTGAGCTCGACGCCGAGGTTGGCGAGCACTTTCGCCGCCACGCCGTCGCCCTCGCGGACAAGGCCGAGCAGCAGATGCTCGGTACCGATGTAGTTGTGGTTGAAGCGCTGGGCTTCTTCCTGCGCGAGCGTGAGGACCCTTCGGGCGCGCTCGGTGAATTTGTCGAATCGGTCAGCCATGTCCCCGCTCCAGCCTCAATAATTGCTAACTTTGCCTAGCGATTCTAACACAACGGAGGCTACAGAGTCCAGTGCCGGGACGTTACAGGTCAGTCACGTACCGGCACTGATAGAGCTTCGGACGCCGACGGCTGCGTCTCGACCGGCAAATCCCCCTGTTTGTTCCAGGCAGCCGCTCCGCGGCTGGACCGTGGCCGTTGTGTGTGGCGGCGCGCGCCGGCGGTTACTCCGCCGGCGCCTCGGTCTCGCCGGCGGCGGTGTCGTCCGCGCCGGCGGTGTCCGGCGGCGCGTCCTGCGCGTCCGGCTCTGGCGTCACGTCCTCGGTAGAAGCGTCGGCGGCGGCGGGCGCTTCCGCAACGGCGCCGGCGTCGTCGCCCTCGGCGGGCGGCGCGTCATCGGCGGAGCCGGCGGGGCGCTGCTGCACGAGGATGCCCTCGCGTTCCTCGAACTCCTTGCGGATGTCGTCGGGCACTTCGATCACCTCGCCGCTGTCGCTGAAGGTGAAGCCCATGCGCGTGCCCTCGTCGCGCGCGTCGCGCAGGCTCAGGCCGAGGCGATGGCGGTCGCGCTCGATGCGCACGATCTTGAGCGGCAGCAGGTCGCCCTCGCGCACAACCTCCTTCGGGTGGGAGATGCGGCGGTCGACGAGCTCGGACACGTGGATCAGTCCCTCGACCGGTCCCTCGATGCGGGCGAACGCGCCGAAGGTGACGAGCTTGGTGACCATGCCGGGCACGACGCGCCCGACCTGGTACTTGTCGACGATCTGGTCCCACGCCTCGGGCTGGGCGCGGCGCAGGCTGAGGGCGATCTTCTTGGTCTCGGGGTCGACCTTCATGACGAAGACGTCGACCTCGTCGCCGATGCGGTACATGTCCTCGGGCGAGCGGTTGCGGTCCCACGACACTTCACTGAGGTGCGCGAGACCGTCGGCGCCGCCGAGGTCGATGAAGACGCCGAAGCTGCGGACGCTGGAGACGCGACCCTTGCGGATCTCGCCCTCGCGCAGCTCGGCGAGCAGGCGGTCTTTCTGCTGCGAGCGCCACTCCTGCAGCGCCGCGCGCTCGGAGAGGATGACGCGGTTGCGGCGGCGGTTGATCTCGATGACCTTGAGCCGCAGTTGCTTGCCGACGGCCGACGCGAGGCCTCCCTCGCCATCCTGCTCGGGGCGGACGCCGACGACCTGGGAGAGCGGCACGAACGCGTGCACACCCTCGACGTTGACGAGCAGGCCGCCCTTGTTGAAGCCGGTCACTTCGGCCTCGAACGCCTCGGCGTCCTCGAACCGCTGTTGCAGAATGCGCCAGCCGCGTTCGCCGCGTGCGCGGTCGACGGAGAGGAGCACGTGTCCCTGGTCCGCCTCGGGCTGCATGATGTAGACGAGGATCTTGTCGCCGACGGCGATCTTGCTGATCGGGTCGGCGCCCATGGAGTGCATCTCGTTGGCGGGGATGAGGCCCTCGGACTTGGCGCCGAGGTCGACGAGCACGCCGTCGCGCTGGATGCCCATGACCGTGCCTTCGAGCACCTCGCCGCGGCGGAGCGTCTTGAGTTCGGCTGTGGAGTCCAGCCAGTCCTGCATGGTGAAGGTGGAGTCGTCGTCCACGGCGGTCGTCCCTGGCTCTGCGATCCCACCACTACTGAATTCGGTCAACGAGTTGCGTCCTCCTGTAACAAAATGAGCCGCCCCGGTCGCGTCCCAGACCCGCGGCCTGGTTCGTTGGACCGGTCCGGCTGCTGGACAAAGGGTAACACAGCGCGCCGGATGCACAACAGGAAGCGGGGCGCTTCCACGCACGAGCGGGCCTGCCCTACACTTGCGCTGATTTGATGACGGCGCTCGCAGCCCTGACGAGGGATGACTTCGGCGACTGGATGCGCGACCACGGCGCGCCGGTCATCGGCACGCTGGTCGTGATGCTCATCGCCGCGTGGGCGCTGCGGACGATCGTGCCGCACGCGCTGCGGCCAGCCGTCGAGCGGCAGATGCCGGACCGCACGGAAGCGGAGATCCGGCGCCGCGTGGACACGCTGTCGGGCGTGATCGTCAACACGGGCAACTTCATCCTGCTGGCGCTGGCGGCGCTGACGGTCCTGCCGGAGTTCGGGATCGACATCCGGCCGGTGCTGGCGGGCGTCAGCATTACGGGCATCGCGATAGGCCTGGGCGCGCAGTCGCTGGTGCGGGACACGCTGAACGGGTTGTTCATCCTGACGGAGAACCAGTACGCGCGCGGCGACATCGTGACGATCGCCGGCGTCACGGGCACCGTCGAGGATGTGACGCTGCGGCGGACGCTCGTGCGCGACATCGATGGGGTGGTGCATTCCGTGCCGAACGGGGCGATCGTCGTGTCATCGAACTTCACGCGGGACTACGCGCGCGTGCGGGTGTCGGTGCCGGTGGCGGCGGCGAGCGACCTGTCGACCGTGCGGCGCGTGGCCGACGAGGTGGGCGCGGCGCTCGCGGAGGATCCCGAGTATCGCGAACAGATCGTGGCGGCGCCGAGGTTCCTGCGGGTCGACGGCGTGGACATGAACGGCATGTCGATCCAGGTCAACGGCACCGTGCGGCCCGGCGCGCAGTGGGAGATCGGCGGCGTGCTGCGGGCCCGGCTGCTCGAGGCGCTGCGGGCGAACGGCGTGAAGACGCCGTGGGGTTAGGACTCAGGCGCCGGGCGTGCTGTGCGGCTCGGCGGGCGGGCGCGGGGCGCCGGCATCGGGCCGCTCGCGGGAGAGCGCGCTCTCGGCGAGGTCGCGCCGGACCTCGATGAACCGCATCACGTCGCCGCGGTCGAGCATGCCAACGAGCTCGCGGCCCTGCACGACCGGCAGCTGGTTGACGTCGTGCTCGGCCATCAGGCGGAGGACGTTCGTCAGGTTGTCGGACGGCGAAACGGTGTGCAGCCGCGTCGCCGGCGTCATGGCGCGGTAGACGCTCGTGCTTGTCCACTCCTCGCGCGGGACGCGGCGGACGTCGGTGAGCGTGACGATGCCGGCGAAGTCGCCCGCGGCGATGACGGCAAAGCAGCGCACGTTGCGGCGCAGGACGCCCTCCTGCACGAGTTCTTCCACGGTCATCTCGGGCGGCACGCGTTCGTAGCCGGTGCGCATGACGTCGCGCACGTTGATGCCGCTGAGCGTCGTCTCGATCAGCAACTGCTCGTAGCTCGCGCTCGATGCGTTGCGCAGGAAGAAGCCGATGAGCAGGAACCAGATGCCGCTGAACAGCCCGCCGAAGAACGTCATCACGACGCCGAGGCCCATGACGGTGTAGGCGATCCACTCGCCGACCTTCGAGGCGAGCCGGGTGGCGCGCAGGCGGTCGTGGTTACGCGACCAGACGATCGAGCGGAAGACGCGGCCGCCATCGAGCGGGAAGCCGGGGAGCATGTTGAATACGGCGAGCGAGGCGTTGATCAGCGCAAGGTTGGCGCTGATGCCGGCGATGCCGTCGCTGAACGGGTCGATGATGAGCCATCCGAGGGCAAACAGCGCGCCGAGCGCCAGGCTCGTCCCCGGCCCGACGATAGCGATCTGGAACTCGAGGCCGGGGCGGTCGGGTTCGCGCGACAGGTTGGCGACGCCGCCGAAGACGAACAGCGTAATGCTGCGCACGGGCAGGCCGTGGTGGTTCGACATCACCGCGTGGGAGAGCTCGTGCGCGAGCACGGAAAGGAAGAAGATCGCGGCGACGAGCGCGCCCGCGACCCATCGCTGGGCATCGCTCCAGCCGGGGTAGAAGTGGTCGAGGATGCCGGTCGCGAACGACCACGTGACGATGAAGAAGATGAAGATCCAACTCCAATGGACGCCGACGTCGACGCCGAAGATGCGGCCGATCTTGAAGGAGCTGGTCATGGCCGACGCCTCCGTCCGCTTCCATGATACGCGGAACGCCGGGGGCGTGGCTTCAGGCGCCGGCGATCGCCGCGATCGTGTCGGCGACGAGCGCCGGCTGCGAAGCAAAGGGCGAGTGGCTGGTCTGCCACTCGATCGTGTCCGCCGCGCGCGCGGCCATGCGCCGCTGCAGGTCGGGGGGGATCGCGCGGTCGTCGGCGCAGACGATGTAGGTCGATGGCAGGTCGCGCCAGGCGACGCGCGTGATGGCTTCGCCGAAGCCGCCGAGCATGGAACGCAGGCGCGCGGCCGCCCAGGCGACCGTGACGCCGTCGCAGTCGTTGTAGAACAGCGGCCCGACGGCGTCCGCGGAGACTGACTGCCGCTGGTCGGCGCCGGCCTCGATCGCGGCAAACAGGTCCGGGTTTGGCGCCGACAGGGCGAGCGCATCGAGCGACTCACCTTCCTCGGGCATGAACGCGCAGAGGTAGATGAGGTGGCGCGCCCGCGGATGGCCCGCCGCGCCCTGCGTGATCACCATGCCGCCGTAGGAGTGGCCCACGACGACGGCCGGCGCGTCGAGCGCATCCAGCGCCGTGGCGAGGGATGCCGCGTCGTCGTACAGCGTGGCGGCTGCCCGGGAAGGATCGCACGTCGGCAGGCCGACCGCGACGCTGTGGATGCCGCGCGCTTCGAGGAGCGGCGTGACGCGCTCCCAGCACCACGGTCCATGCCACGCTCCATGTACGAGGACGACGGGCGCGGGCATCTAGCGAGTAGCGTCGTCGAGGAGGCGGATCACTTCGCTGATCGTCTCCTGTCGCCACCCGCCCCAGACGGGGCCGTTCTGGAAGTCGATGTACTCCTGCTTCGCGGCAGCGCGCTCCTCATCGCTGGCGTCGGGCTTGCGGAGGCGCGCGTACATCGGCGCGAGCTCGCGCATCTGCTGGTTGGCGAGCGCGGGGCGCTCGATCCAGTGCGCGATGTACCGGTGGTCGCGCGTGTAGAACACGGCTACCGGGATCGACTCGAACTCACCGTTGGCGAGGAACTCGGCCATGATGTCCTTGTGCTGGTCGCGGGGGAAGACGCGCATCTCGATGCCGGAGGCCTCGGCGATGCGAGCGAAGACGGGCATGCCGCGGAAGACGTCCGGGCACCAGTCCTCGCCGAGGACAAGCATCTTCGCCGGGCCGTTCGGGCGGGCGACGAGCGCGCGCAGCGCGGCGGCGTCCCCGGCGGCAACGGTCGTGCCCTCGTAGTTGTCGGCGAACCGCCTGGCGTTGCGCTCGATCGACGCGACGTACTCGTCGTAGCGCATGCCCGCGGCGAATCGCTCGGGTGTGACGACGCTGTCCTTCTGCTGCACCATGGGCGGCACTCCGGAGAACTACATGGGTGTTGAGCCGTAGTGTAACATCGACGGCGCGCGAATCGGCGCCGCGGCGCCCGTGCTATCCTCCCTTCGTGCTCGAATCCGAGACTGCCCGCCCGCCGGCGCCGCCCGCGCCGTTGCTCCAGCGCATCTCGTCGAGGTGGTGGCGCGACGGCGGATTTTTCCTGCTGGCTGCGGCGATCGTCGCGCTTGACCAGGTGACGAAGTGGCTCGTGCGGTCGAACCTGTCGTACGGCGAGACGTGGCCGGCGGACAGCGAGTCGATCCTGCGGATCATCCACGTGACGAACAGCGGCGCGGCGTTCGGCATCCTGCAAGGTCAGACGCCGTTCCTTATCGTCATGAGCGTGCTCGGGGTTGGCGCGATCTTGCTGTACTACGTCTATCCGCCGATGGACCACGGCCTGATCCGCGTCGCGCTCGGGATGCAGCTCGGCGGCGCGATTGGCAACTTCACCGATCGGGTACGGCGCGGCGAGGTCACCGACTTCATCGATGTAGGTTCGTTCCCGACGTTCAATGTCGCCGACTCGGCGATCAGCGTGAGCATCGCGGCGGTGCTGGTCTTCTTCGTGCTGCAGGAGATGGAGGCAGGGCGGGCGAAGTCCGGCGATAGCGGTGGACCTCCGGCGGCGGGCCATCGAGACTGAGCTGACCGTGGAGGCCGGCGGCGAGCGCCTCGACGTGTTCATCGCGCGGCGGATGCCGGAACTGACGCGCTCGCGCGCGCAGCGGCTGATCGACGACGGATGCGTGCGCGTGTCCGGCGAACGCGCGCGGGCGGCGCTGCGGCTCTCGCCGGGGCAGCGCGTTGTCGTCGATGTGCCGGCGGCGATCCCGATGTCCGCCGAGCCCGAGGCGATCGTGCTCGACGTGATCTACGAGGACGCGGACCTGCTGATCGTGAACAAGCCGCCGGCGATGACCGTGCACCCGGCGCCGGCGCACCCGGCGTCGACGCTGGTGAACGCGGTGCTCGCGCACTGCCGCGACCTGTCGGGCATCGGCGGGGTGCTGCGGCCGGGCATCGTGCACCGGCTCGACCGCGACACGTCGGGCGTGATCGTCGTGGCGAAGAACGACGCGGCGCACCACGCGCTCGCGCGTCAGCTCAAGGATCGGCGCGTGGAAAAGACGTACCTCGCGCTGGTGGAGGGCACGCCGTCGCCGGCGGAAGGCGTGATCGACGCGCCGGTCGCGCGCGACCCGCGCCGCCGCGAGCGGATGGCGGTGATCGAGGGCGGCCGCGAGGCGGTGACGGCGTACCGCGTGATCGAACGCATGCCGGGCGTGTCGCTGATCGAAGCGCGGCCGCGGACGGGGCGCACGCACCAGATCCGCGTGCACCTGGCGGCGATCGGGCATCCCATCGCCGGCGACCGCGTGTACGGCCGCGGGTCGGCGCTGGTGGGCCGGCAGTTCCTGCACGCGGCGCGCATCGCGTTCACGCACCCGCGCACGGGCGAACGCGTCGAGTTCGATGCGCCGCTTCCCGAGGACCTGCGCGTGGCGCTGGAACGTGCCCGCGGCGGCGCCGCCGCGAAGCCTCCACGATGAACGCGGGAGGCGCGTTTGACGCGGACGCGGCGATCTACGATCGGTCTCGGCGCCAGCTCATCCCGTGCTTCGACGAGTTCTACCGCGTGGCCGTCGAGCAGGCGCCGCAACGGCGCGATGCGGCGGTCCGCGTGCTCGACCTGGGCGCCGGCACGGGGCTGCTCTCGGCGTGCTTCGCCGAGGCGTACACGCGCGCGACGTTCACGCTCGTCGACGTCGCGCCGGAGATGCTCGCGCGCGCCGAGCGCCGCTTCGCCGGCGATGGCGAGCGGTTCGCGTTCGTCTGCGCGGACTACGCGACGATGCGGTTCGAGGGATCCTACGACCTCATCGTCTCAGCCCTGTCGATCCATCACCTTCCGCACGAGGAGAAGCGTGCGCTGTTCCGCCGCGCCAACGCGGCGCTCGCCCCGGGCGGCGCGTTCATCAACGCCGACCAGGTGCTCGGCCCGACGCCGGAGCGCGAGGCGGAGTACGGCGCCGCGTGGCTGGCGCGCACGCGCGAGCTTGGCGTCGGGGAGGACGATCTCGCCGCCGCGATCGAACGGATGAAGCACGACATCAAGGCGACCGAGGCCGACCAGTTGCGCTGGCTGCGCGAGGCGGGCTTCGCCGATGCCGATTGTGTGTACCGCTGGCACTGGTTCGGCGTGTTCTCCGGCAGGAAGCGTTAGACGAGCATCACCGGGTCGACATCGACGATCCAGCCCTGCGGGAGCAGGAAGCCGCGCACGATCTCCGCCGGGTCGCGGCCACGCAGCACGATCTGCCAGCGCCAGCGGCCGCGGACGCGCGGCACGTACGCCGGCGTCGGCCCGAGGACGTCGCAGTCGCTGCCGAACTCGGCGCGCCGGAGCGCCAGCGCGCGCTGCATGCGCAGCGCCTCCTCGCGGGCGTACCTGGCGTTGGTGTGCGCGAACTGCAGCCGCACGAGGCGGGCAAACGGCGGGTAACCGGTGTCGCGCCGGCGCTCGATCTCGGCGGCGGCGAAGCCCTCGTAGTCGTAGCGCGCCGCCGCGTCGATGGCATAGTGGCCGGGGTTGTAGGTCTGGATGAAGACACGGCCGGCGCGCTCGCCTCGCCCGGCGCGCCCCGCGACCTGCGTCAGGAGCTGGAACGTGCGCTCCCCGGCCCGGAAGTCCGGCAGGTGCAGCCCGATGTCCGCATTGACGACGCCGACGACGGTGACCGAGGGCAGGTCGAGTCCCTTCGCCAGCATCTGCGTGCCGATGAGGATGTCGGCCTCGTGCGCGAGGAACGAGGCGAGGATGCGCTCGTGCGCGTGCTTGCCGCGCGTGACGTCGCGGTCCCAACGGAGCAGGCGCGCGTGGGGAAACATGCGCGCGGCCTCGGCTTCGACCTTCTCGACGCCGGCGCCGACGAGGCGGACGCGCGGGCTGCCGCACTGGCGGCAGGTCGCGGGCAGGCGGATCTGGCGATTGCACTGGTGGCAGACGAGCCGCTCGTACTGGCGGTGGAAGGTGAGCGCGACGAAGCAGGCGCTGCACTGCGGCACGAAGCCGCAGTCACGGCACTGCACGTGGCCGGCGAGCCCGCGGCGATTGAGGAAAAGGATGACCTGCTCACCGGCGGCGAGCGACTGCTCGACCGCGCGGCGCAGCGGCACGCTGAACATGCCGCGGTTGCCGGCGTGCAACTCCTCGCGCATGTCGGCGACGATGACCTGGGGCATCGCGGTGGTGGTCTGCGGCCGGACGGTCCCATCGCCGGCGGGCAGCGGGCGCACGCGTTCGGGGAGTGTGAGCAGGCGCCACTCACGCTCGGCGCGCCGGAAGGACGCGACGTCGGGCGTGGCGCTGCCGAGGACGAGCACGGCGCGCTTTGCGCGGCACAGCTCGAGCGCAACATCGCGGGCGTGGTAGCGCGGCGGCGGGTCGTGCTGCTTGTACGTCCACTCGTGCTCTTCATCGATCACCACGAGGCCGAGGCCGGCGAGGGGCGCGAAGATCGCCGAGCGCGGCCCGATGACCACGTCGTAGCGCCCGGCGGCGATGCCGTGCCACTGGTCGAACATCTCGCCGTCGCTGAGCGCGCTGTGCAGCACCGCGACGCGCTCGAAGCGCTCGCGGAAGCGGCGCACGGTCTGCGGTGTCAGCGCGATCTCGGGCACGAGCACGATCGCCCGGCGTCCGAGCGCGACGCAGCGCGCGAGCGCGTGCAGGTAGACCTCGGTCTTGCCGCTGCCGGTGACGCCGTGGAGGAGGAACGTCTCGGGCCGCGCGACATCCATCGCCGCGCAGATCGCGGCGGCGGCGGCGGCCTGCGCCGGCAGGAGGGCGGCCGGCGGACGGGGCGGCACGTGCATGTGCGCGAGCGGGTCGCGTTCGACCGCCTCCTCGCCGAGGGCGACGACGCCGGCTTCGGCGAGCCAGTGCGCCGTCGCCGTAGCGACGCCGGCCGCGCGCAGCGTGGACAGCGGCAGGGCGCCGTCGCGGGCGAGCGCGTCGATCGCCAGCAGCGCTTCCGTCGCGCGGCGGGTGCGGCGCATGGCGCGTGCCTCGTCGGCCGCCTGTGATACCGGGATGGCGAGACAGACGTCGTGGCCGTCGCGGCCGTAGCGTACGGCGCCGGCGCGCAGCAGGCGGTCGAAGTTGGCGCGGCCGCCGGCGAGGCGCAGCGCCTCGGCCTGCGGCGCGGACGGCCGCTCGACGAGCCACTCGAGCAGCGCGGCGCGGCGCGACGGCTTGGGCGGCTCGACTGCGTCGACCGTGCGGCGCGCGTCATCGGCCGAGAGGCGGAGCGCGGCGACTGGCACCGTCTTCGGGCCGATGCGCGGCCGCGCGAGCCGGTACTCTCGCTCGACCAACCCGCGCCGCTCGAGATTCACGACGGCGCTGTCGACGCCGGCGGCCGGCCGTCCGGCGCGCAGGTCGTCGAGGGGCGCGGGGCCGCGCGCGAGCAGCGCGTCGAGCAGGTCGCGCTGGCGCGGCGGCAGGTCGCCGGGCGCGGCGGCGCCGGCGTCGCGCGCCGGACGGACGATGGTCAGCGGCTTGCGTTCGAAGCCAGGCGGCAGGAACAGCGCGACGCTGTCGAACACCGGCGCCAGGTAATACGCCGCGATCCAGCGCGCGAGCGCGACGCGATCGGCATCGAGCAGCGGCGTGTCGCCGATCAGCGAGCGGACCGGGCGAATCTTCTCGGGTTCGGAGAACACCGGCGTGTCGTGCACCTCGATGACGATGCCCTGCAGCGTGAGCTTGCCGAACGGGACGTACACGGCGTGGCCGGGGCGGACGTCGATGCCAGCGGGGACGGCGTAGCTGAACGTCTGGCGGTGGGGGAACGCCGAATTGACGGCGACCTCGGCGAAGAGTGGGGGCGATGCGTCCATTGCCTCGAAAACAGACATCGGGAAGGCTGTCCTGCCTTCCCGATGGTACACGCATGTCCTGCGCGCGGGCGCTACGTGCGTGCGCGCTCCTTGATGCGGGCGGCCTTGCCGGTGAGCCCGCGCAGGTAGTAAAGGCGGGCGCGGCGGACTTTGCCGCGGCGGACGACCTTCACCTTTTCCAGGCGCGGGGAGTGGATGTTGAAGGTGCGCTCGACGCCGACGCCGCTGGCGATGCGGCGCACGGTGAAGTTGGCGCCAGCGCCGCCCTCGTTGCGGCGGATCACGACGCCCTCGAAGACCTGCGTGCGCTCGCGCTCGCCTTCGACGACTTTGGCGCTGACGCGCACGGTGTCGCCGGCCTCGAACGGCTCGATGGCTTCGTTCTTGTTGAGTTCGACCAGGTGGCTTACGTCCATGGCGCAGCAGGATATCGGCTGGCCGTGGCCGGGGCAAATCACGCTACGTCCGGAACGGCGCGACGATCGACGGTCGTGCAAGGTCGACGACGGCGTAGCCGGGCATGGGGATGGAGCGCCAGGTGTCGAACGGCTCCTCGACCAGCCCCTCCGATGAAAGCCAGGCGGTGATGATGCGCCCGTGAGAGACGACGGCGGCGGGAAACGCACCCTCGCTCACGATGCGGATGCCGGCGGCAAACCGCGCGGCGGCGGCGCGCGCGGTCTCGGCGCCGCGCATCACCATCTCCCCGTCTTCGAGGATGGAGCGGACGGACTCGTTGAAGGCGTCGGCGTTGCCGATCCACTCGGGTATCTGCAGCTCGTCGAACCCGTCGACGACGTGCACGGGCAGGCCGAGCGCGTCGCCAACGATCAGCGCCGTGGCGCTCGCCTTCGTTTCGCTGCTGCTGTACAGCGCGGTGAGACCCCACGGCTCGGCGGTGGCGGCGAGTTCGTGCGCTTCGGCGATGCCGCGTTCGGACAGTGTCCAGTCGCGCGCGGGCACGGCAGGCTGAATCGTCGGGGAGGCGTGCCGGACCAGGTAGAGGAGGCGCATGGTCATACGGCGACGGCGGTGAGGAACAGCAGTCCGCGCGCCAGCACCTCGCCGACGACGACGGCGCCGACGGCGATGTAGAGGAGGCCGGTCGCGGACATCATCGCCATCGCGTTCTCAGGATAGCCGCGGCTGGATACGTGGGACATCCACGCCAGGGCGGCCGGGAACAGCAGTCCGATGGCGATGCGGAGCCAGAACGCCGGGTTTGATCCGAGGTCGGTCGAGCCGAGGAACGCCGTCGCCTCGGGCGTGTCGCGCGCGGGAATGGCGACGTTGAGCACCAGCAGCGCCGCCTGCACGGAGATCGCGGCGACGAGCAGCAGCGTCATCTCCTCGAGCGGCTGACGCGAGAGGCGCGGCACGGTGAGGTACCAGTGCCCGAGCGTCATCGCCAGCACGACGGCGCCGACTGCGAGTGTGCCGGCTGCGAGGCTCAGGAACACGCCAACGAACCCCCACGTCGGCACGCTGATGTACCACGCCATGGCGCCGATGAGCGCGACGCCGATGGCGATGCCGGCGCCGCCCCACGCCATCGACGGCGCGCGCTCCTCGCGCATCGCGTACCAGAAGTACGGCAGGCTCGCGGCGAGGAACGCCGCCGCGCCCGCCTGCACCCAGCGCAGCAGGCCGTCTTCGAGCTCGTAACCGCCGATCACGGACCGCGGGTCGAGGGCGAGCGCGTTGACGAGCATCAACGCGGCGCCGGCGGACACCATGCCCGCGGAGAACTTGATGAAGCTCGCGGCGCAGGCGCCGCGCCAGTCGGCGAGCACGGCGACCGCCAGGCTGCCGACGGCGAACTCCATGAGGACGATGAACGAGGTGTAGGGCAGCGCATCGAGGTTCATGCGGTGACCATGGTAGGAGGAGCGCCGGCGGCGGACAAAGACGCGGCGCGGACGATGGCGCCAAGGGCGCGCCAGTCGCCGGCCTGCGCATCGTGCGGGCGGTGGAGCGTCGACTGTCGGGACGGGTGGTACATCGGCACGAGGATACGGCCGCGCCAGGCGCGCGCGGTTCCGGCGTGGGCGCCGAGCGTCAGCGCGTGCGGCGCGACGCGCCCGAGTGCGCCCAGCGCGACGGCGCCGAGCGCGACGACGACGGGCGCGCGCACGACATCGAGCGTGCGTGCGAGAAACGGCAGGCAGCGCGCGACCTCGGACGGGAGCGGTGCGCGGTTGCGGCCGGCGTGGTCGTGCGGATGGCAGAGCACAGCGTTGGTGATGAACACGTCGCGCCGGTCGATCCCGGCGATCGCGAGGAAGTCGCCGAAGCGTTGACCGGAGACGTCGCGCGTGAGCGGCACGCCGGTGACCGCGCCGCCGCGCCGGCCAACAGCCTCGGCGACGAAGATCGCGCGCGCATCGACCGGGCCGGACGCCTCGCCGAGCACGTGCGCGTGCCGCATGCCGGTGCACGCGGCGCAGGCGCGCACGCCGCGGACGAGCGCGCGGAACGCGGCGCGGCGGTGGGGCGGCGGCTGGCGCTGCATCGGCGCATTGTACGGCGCGCCGGACGGGTACTTTACGCGCGCGGAGGATGATCGTAGGATCGCGAGATAGCGACGGCGAGGGGCAGGATGCGCCCGGTACCAGAGTACGACCCCCGGGGATGGCTCCTGAAGGCGTTGCGCGAGACGGCGCACGCGATGGAGTCGCTGCTGTGGGACACCGAGGAAGCGATGCTCGACCGCGCGCCGGCCGACGGCGAGTGGTCGTGCAGAGAGCTCGTGTCACACATGACCGAGATGGAGCGCCGCTACGTGGAACGGCTTGAGCGGATGGTGCGGCTCGACGAACCGAAGGTCGACGCGTTCGACGGCGATTCAATCGCGCCGGAGACGCCGGTCGAGCAACAGCACATCTTCGACACGATGGATGAGTTCGGCGTGCTGCGCCGCCAGACCGTCTACCTGCTCTGGTCGCTTGACAGCGAGGACTGGGACCGCATCGGTGTGCACCCGTACCTGGGGCCGCTGACGGTCATGCAGGTCGCGCGCGAGATGAACGAGCACGACCTGGCGCACCTGTGGCAGCTGCGGCGGACATGCGATGCGTTCGCGGCGGCGTCGGTCTGACTCCGCGCCGCCCTGTGATGGCGGGGTGCGCCTGATACCCTTCGAGCGAGGAGGCTAACGTATGGGCATCCGCCCGATCCGGATCGCCGGCGACCCCGTGCTGCGCGAGAAGGCGAAGAAGGTGCGCACGGTCGACGCGTCGATCCAGAAGCTGATCGATGACATGATCGAGACGATGCACGCCGCGCCGGGCGTCGGGCTGGCGGCGCCGCAGGTCGGCGTGTCGCTGCGTGTCGTCGTCATCGAGACGGCGGAGGACGGGCTGCTCGCGCTCATCAACCCGGAGGTCGTCAAGAAGTCGGGCGAGCGCCGCCTGATGGAAGGGTGCCTCTCTGTCCCCGGGTACCAGGCCGAGATCACGCGGTCGAAGCAGGTGACCGTGAAGGCGCTCGACCGCGACGGCAAGGAGATCCGCATCAAGGCGGTGGACTCGCTGCTGGCGCAGGCGCTGGAACACGAGATCGACCACATCAACGGCGTGCTGTACATCGACTATCTCGAGAGCGCCGACGAGCTGATCCCCGTGCGGCCGTCGATCGACGATGACGAGCCCGAGACAGCGGAGGTCACGACGGCATAGCCCGCCGTGACGCGCTAAGCTGTAGCCGCGATGCCCATCTACGAGTACCGCTGCGCGGCATGCAGGCGCCTCACCTCGGCGTTTGTGCGCAAGATCGAGGACGAGCGCGCGCCGGAGTGCCAGCACTGCGGCGGGAAGACGGCGCGCGTGCTGTCGAAGTTCGCGTACCACAAGAGCGAGCAGCGCGTGCTCGAAGAGCACGGCGCGCTGCCCCGCACGATGGATGACTACAAGGATCCGCGCCAGATCGGCCGCTGGGTGGAGAAGAAGTTCGACGAGTACGGCATGGATGTGCCCGAGGAGGCGCGCGAGATGATCGACGCGGCCCGCGAAGGCGAGTTGCCGGACGCGGTGAAGGACCTCTGATGGCGGACCTGGCAAAGGCGCTTGATGCGCTCAACGAGCACGTGCGCGCGTCGTTCGTCGCGAAGACCGCGGCGCGCGAGACGGCGCTGCCACTCTGCCGCGAGGCGATCCGCCTGTCGGCGAACGCGATCCGTGCGGTGCACCGCAAGGAGTTCGCGCCGGCGCGCGAGCTCATTGCGAAGGCGGGCACGCAGCTGGCGACGGCGCGGGAGAGCCTCGCCGGTCACGGCGATGTGTACTTCGCCGGGTTCATGCACGACGCGCAGAAGGAGTACGCGGAAGCGTCGATCACGCTGGCGCTGATCGCGGGGGAGGAGATGCCGACGGCCGGCACGCTCTCGGTCGAACTGCCGGCGTTCCTCAATGGCATGGGCGAGGCGGTGGGCGAAATGCGGCGGCATTTGCTCGACACGTTGCGCGCCGGCGACGTCGAGCAGTGCGAGATCTGGCTTTCGGCGATGGACGAGATCTACTCCGTGCTGGTGACGATCGACTACCCGGACGCGATGACGGGCGGCCTCCGCCGGACGACCGACAGCGTGCGCGGGATCCTCGAAAAGACGCGCGGTGACCTGACGCTGTCGGTGCAGCAGCGCCGCCTTGAACAGCGGCTCCAGGAATTCGAGCGGAAGCTGTCCTAACGCGCGCTGCTCCTGCCCCCGTTGACGGCGATGCGCAGCCACCGCGCCCATGGCAGCACATACAGCAACACGATGGCCGCCAGGCCGGCGGCCTGCAGCAGCACCGCCGTCCAGCTGCCGACGGCGCCGGTGAACAGGTCGCCGATGCCGTCGATCGCGAGGTCGGCGGTCCACACCCAGAACGTGTCGGCGAGCATGCGCGCTGACCAGAAGCCGGCGAGCACCCACACCATGTTCACTTCGACCATGCCGGCGGCGACGAACAGGTTGTTCGTGGGCAGCGGTGTGAGGGCGTAGAGGAAGACGGCGAGCCCGGTGTAGCGCTGCCGCTCCTCGAGGAACGCGCCGAGCTGCTCGAGGTCGGCGCGTTTGCCCGCCATCCAGCGCCGCTTGACGATCGTGCTGGCGCGCGCAAGCACCAGACGGCCGAATCCCGAGACGAGCGCTCCGAGCAGCGTGAGCGGCAGGAGCGGCACATCGAACTGGATGTAGAACAGCGCCATCACCATCCACGATGACGGCATGAACGCCGGCACGAGGTTGATGACGAAGATCAGCGCCAGTGCGAGGGCGAGCCAGTACCACGGTTCCACCGGGCGTTACCCGGCGCCCTCGCTCTGGCGCCGGCCGCCGACATCGGGCCCGGCGACCTCGGGATCCTGCGAGGTCGACACCTCATCGCGCAGGCGGTCGATGAACTGGAAGATCGGCATCGTGCCCAGGTCCTCGCCGGCGCGGGTGCGGACGGCGACGGCGCGGGCGTCCTGCTCGCGGTCACCGACGACGAGCATGTACGGGACCTTCTGCAGCTGGGCGTGGCGGATCTTGGCGTTCATCCGGTCGTTGCGCGCGTCGACCTCGGCGCGGAATCCGGCGGTGCGCAGCTCACCGAGCACCTCGTGCGCGTAGTCGCCGTGGCGGTCGGCGATCGGGATGACCATCGCCTGCACCGGGGCGAGCCAGGCGGGGAAGGCGCCGGCATAGAGCTCGATGAGGTACGACAGCATGCGCTCCATGGTGCTGATCACGCCGCGGTGGATGATCACAGGGCGGTGGTGCGCGCCATCCTCGCCGATGTACGCGAGGTCGAACTGCTTTGGCAGGTGCAGGTCGACCTGGATCGTCGAAACCGTCTCCTCGCGTCCGAGGATGTCGCGTAGCTGGATATCGAGCTTGGGGCCGTAGAACGCCGCTTCGCCGGGCGCCTCGTAGAACGGCAGGCCGAGTTCGGCCATCGCCTCGCGGATGACGCGCTCGCCGACCTCCCAGATCTCGTCATCCTGGACGTACTTCTCGTGGTCGTCGGGGTCGCGGAGCGACAGGCGGTAGGCGTAGTCGGTGATGCCGAGCGTGCGATACGCGCGCTCGACCATGCGCATGACGCCGGCGAACTCGGCCTTCGCCTGTCCGGGCGTGCAGAAGATGTGCGCGTCATTGAGCGTCATGGCGCGTACGCGGGAGAGGCCGCCGACGACGCCGGACTTCTCGTAGCGGTACATCGTCGCGAGCTCGGCGATGCGGATCGGGAGCTCGCGGTAGCTGTGCAGCGTGCTCTGATAGATGAGGATGTGGTGGGGGCAGTTCATCGGCCGCAGCACGAGTTCTTCGTGCTCGAGCTGCATCGGCGGGAACATGCCGTCCTTGTAGTGCTCCCAGTGGCCCGATGTCTTGTAGAGCTCGACCTTGCCGAGCACGGGCGTGTAGACGTGCTGATAGCCCGCCTGCCGCTCCTGCTCCAGGATGTATTCCTCGAGCAGGCGGCGGATCGTCGCGCCCTTCGGGAGCAGCATGGGCAGGCCGGCGCCGATGAGCTCGTTCGTCGTGAACAGCTCGAGCTCGCGGCCGAGCTTGCGGTGGTCGCGGCGGGACGCCTCTTCGAGACGGCCGAGGTAGTCGTCGAGTTCGTCCTGCGACTCGAAGAGCGCGCCGTAGATGCGCTGGAGCATCGGGCGCTTCTCGTCCCCGCGCCAGTACGCGCCGGCGACGCTCGTGAGCTTGAACGGCGGGACATCGCCCGTGCGGGCGACGTGCGGGCCCTCGCACAGGTCGAGGAACTCGCCTTGGCGGTACAGCGACACCGTGTCATCGGCGATGCCCTCGATCAGTTCGAGCTTGAACGGCTGTGCGGCGAAGTGGCGCAGCGCCTCGGCCCTGGGCATCTCGCTGTGTTCGAACGGCACGTTGGACTTCATGCGGGTGCGCATGCGCGCCTCGATCTCCGGCAGATCTTCCGGCGTGAGCGCGCGCGGGAGGAGGAAGTCGTAGTAGAACCCGTTGTCGATCGGCGGGCCGATGGCGAACTGCGCCTCGGGGAACAGCTCCAGCACCGCTTCGGCCATGACGTGCGCGGCCGAATGGCGCATGCGGTAGAGGCGTTCGTCGCGGGACAGCTCTTCGAGTGGCATGGCGGAACCTCCGGCAGATGGCAACGCGCCTCCGTCCTTCGCAGGGACGGGAGGCGCGCTCCGTGGTTCCACCCTGATTCGCAGCCGCTGGTTGCGCGCTGCCTCGTTGCGGCCGGTAACGGGGCCAGCGTCATCGCCTGCGCGCGGAAGCGCGGTCGGGATGCGGCTCACGGGTGGTGTTCGCGCGGACCCGGCGGGCGCTTGCAGCGGACGCGCCCTCTCTGGAGCCGGGGACGGCGCTACTCGTCCCGGTCGTTGCCTTTGGGCGCGTTATAGCACCACGGGACGGGGCGGCTCAACCTTCGGGGTAGATGTCGTCGTAACAGGGCGGTTTGCCCAACGCCTCGGTCGGCTCGATCTTTGGAATCGCGTGCCAGTCGAACTCGTAGCGGAAGTTGTCGTTGTTGTCGGAGGGCACTTCGCGACGGACGCGGAGTTGCGCTGTCTCGACATCGAACCAGAGTTGCCAGGGGAGCGTGCTGTCGCTTTCGATCGCCCTGAACGGCATCTCGACGCCGTGGATGCGGTGGCCCTGGAACTCATCGAAGCCGAGGTCCTTGCGTTGCGTCCAGTCCAGCGCGCTGATCTCGCGGTCCAACGGCTGCGTGCCCTCGGGTTTGCGTTCGCCGCGTACGTTGCCCATGAGCGGCGAGAAGTCGGCGCGGAAGATGTCGACGAAGCCTTCGGGGCCGGGACAAAAGAAGATGATCGTCTCCGCGAGCATCAGCCCGCCGCCGGGCGCATCGACGGGGCGGTACTGGTGCACCGCTCGCGTGTGTCCGTCGCGCCGCACGACGTCGAGCCCCATGACCAGCGGGCTCGTCGCGCGGAACTCGGCGTTATCGAAGGCCTTCGTGACTTCGGTCTTGACGAGGTCGATCTGCTCCTGCGTCATCTCCTCGAACGAGACACTGGCGAGGATGTCGGCTGCGGCGCTGCGCGGGTACTGCGGCTCGTCGGCGCCGAGTGCCGGCATCTCGGGGAGCTTTTCGGGTTCGTCGCTCAGGCCGGCGAACCCAAGCAGCGTCGCGATGAGGATGCCCGTGCCGACGGCGGCGACCATGACGATCGCGCCGAACACGAGCCAGCGCCGTATCCCCATGGGGGCGGCAGGGTCCTCGGCTCGTTGCCTTTTCGCCAAGCTGCGTTTCCTACTCGTGCGTTCCGGCTTCAAGTACGAACGCCGGCGGCGCGCGGTCGTATCGTCAGTCCTCGAGCGTGCTCGTATCCCCTTCGGGCAGGCCGAGCTCGCGCGCCTTGAGCAGGCGCCGCATGATCTTACCCGAGCGCGTCTTGGGCAGCGAAGCGAGGAAGTCGATCTCCCGCGGCGCGACGCCCGGGCCCAGCTTCTTGCGGGCGAACTGCATCAGTTCGCCGCGCAGCTTGTCCGACGGCTCGAAGCCGTCCTTCAGCGTGACGAAGGCCTTGACGATCTCCATCGCGACCGGGTCAGGCTTGCCGATCACGCCGGCCTCGGCGACGGCGGGATGCTCGATGAGCGCGCTCTCGACCTCGAAGGGGCCGACGAGGTGGCCGGCGGTGTTGATGACGTCATCGGCGCGGCCGACGAACCAGAAGTAGCCGTCGGCGTCGGTCCGGCCACGGTCGCCGGTGATGTACCAGCCGTTGCGGAACTTGGAGCGATACATCGGCTCGTTGTTCCAGTAGGTGCGGAACATCGATGGCCAGCCGGGACGCAGCGCGAGGTCTCCCTCCTCGCCGGCGGGCTTCGGGTTCCCGTCGTCATCGATCACGCCGGCCTCGATGCCTGGCATGGGGCGGCCCATGCTGCCGGGCTTGATCGGCATGATCGGGTAGTTGGCGATCATGATCGAGCCGGTCTCGGTCTGCCACCAGTTGTCGTGGAAGGGCAAGCCGATCGCTTTTTCGCCCCAGACGACGGCCTCGGGATTGAGCGGCTCGCCGACGGACATGGTGTAGCGCAGGCTCGACAGGTCGAACTTCTTCGGCAGGTCGTCGCCCGCCTTCATCAGCAGGCGGATGGCGGTGGGCGCGGTGTACCAGACCGTGACCCGGTGTCGCTGGACCACCTCGTACCACTTGCTGGCGGAGAATCCGCCTTCGTAGATGACGGATGTCACGCCGTTGGTGTGCGGCGCGAACATGCCGTAGGACGTGCCGGTGACCCAGCCGGGGTCCGCCGTGCACCAGTAGATGTCATCCGGGTGCAGGTCGAGCACGTACTTGCCCGTGGCGTAGTGCCCGAGCACTGCCTGGTGCACGTGCACCGCCCCCTTCGACTTGCCGGTTGTGCCCGAGGTGTAGTGCATCACCGCGGGATCCTCGGGGCCCGTGTGGACGATGTCGTACGTGTCCGGCGCGTCCTTCATCAGGTCGTTCCATGCCAGCTCGCCGGGCTCGAGGGTGGGTTCTTTGCCATGGTCGACGATGATGATGTGGCGCAGCTCCGGCAGGCGCGGCTTCATCGCCGCGACCTTCGCGCGTTGCTCGGGCGAGGTGACGAGCACCTTCGCGCCTGCGTCGGCGAGGCGGTCGCCGGCCGCATCGGGACCGAACGCCGAGAAGAGCGGGCCGGTGACGCATCCCGCCTTCAGCGTGCCGAAGACGGCGGCGTAGAGTTCGGGCACGCGGTCCATGAAGCAGAACACGCGGTCGCCCTTCGCGACGCCAAGCGCGCCGAGGACGTTCGCGAACTGGTTAGAGAGGCGCGAGGCGTCGGCGTAGGTGTAGCGCTCGACTGAGCCGTCCTTGCCTTCCCACAGCCACGCGATGTGTTCGCCGCGCCCACGCGCGATGTGCCGGTCGATCGCTTCGTGCGCGATGTTGAGGCCGCCGCCGGGGAGGCCGTCGAGGTCGTTGATCACGTCGCTGTAGACGAAGCCCTCGCGGAGGCCCGCGTAGTCGCTCAGGTTCGGGCGGACGGCGAACTGGTCGAGCGGCGGCTTGGCGATGATCGGGTAGTCCATCGAGGCACCTCGGTGCGTACAGCGGGTCGCCGGGCGTGGGACAAATCTACGGAGCGCTTCGACCTCGGTCAATACACGGTGATTGCCCGCGCAAGGGGCGGCGGTTAGCATGCGGGCACCGTGAGGAAGGAGTGTGCCATGCGCCGTTTCCTGCTCGCTGCGCTCGTCGTGACCGCGCTTGCGGCGGGCGCCGCTTGCGGCGGTGGCGATGACGACGGCGCGGCGAATACGCCGACGAGTCCGTCCGGCTCGCCCGCCGCGACGACGCCGGCCGCGGCGATCACGCCCGACCGGACGGAGGAAGCGCTTGCCGCATCGCTGGGGCGGCTCGAGCCGATCGTGCTCACGCAGGCGGAGATGCCCGAGGATTACACGCTGCGCTCGAACCAACCGGTTGGCCGGCGCGAGGTGGCGGTGTCGTTCGCCGGGCTGCCGCCGCTCGCGGGGTTCCTCGACCAGAGCGAGCTCGAGGGCGCGTGGGCGGCGTTCTTCACGCGGCCGTCGCCCGAGTCGGCGATCTCGAGCATCGTCTACAGCTTCAAGACGCCGGCGGGCGCCACGCAGATGGCGGACACGATCGCCGCGCTGACCACGGCCGATTACCCGGCAGCAACGCGCGTCGACCCGCTGCAAGCGGACCAGGTGACGCCGAGCGCGCGGATGAAGGTGTACGTGGTGCCTGGTTCGCGGACGCTCGAGTACACGTGGACCGAGGGGCGGCTCGTCGGGCAGATCATCCTGCGGTACGCCGGCGATGTCGACAACCCGGAGGACAGCGGGCTGATCGTGTCGCTGGCGCGAAAGCAAGAACAGCGGATGCAGGGTGCGGCCTCGCAGTAGCGTTGCCGGTCGCGCGCCCGTTTGCCAGACTGAATGGCGATAGAGAACGTCAACAACGAGGTTACGCCATGCCCACGAAGGATGAACGCGAGCCCTTCTACCGCATCACCGTCGCGGAAATGAAGGAGATGCTGGCGGACGGGGAGGAGTACGTCGTGATCGACGTGCGGAACCCGGACGAGTACGGCGCCGGCCATGTGCCGGGAGCATCGCTGCTGCCCGTGAACAGCGTGTTCGCGCGCCGCGACGAACTGCCGACGGACAAGAAGATCATCTTCGTCTGCCAGGTCGGGCAGCGCAGCGCGCTCGCGGCGGAGATGGCGGCGGCAGCGGGCGTGCCCGCCGACCGGCTGTACAACCTCGAAGGCGGCACGGACAGCTGGCGCAAGGCGGGCGAACCCGTCGAGTAGCCGCGCAACGCGGCGAGGAAGGCGCAAGCGACATCGGCCGGCCGATCCTGGTGCTCTGGGACATCGACAACACGCTGCTCTACACGGGCGGCGCGGGCAGCATTGGCATGCGGCGGGCATTCCACGACCTGTTCGGCGTCGACGACGCGTTCGGCCGCGTCGAGTTCTCGGGGCGGACCGACACGGCGATCTTCCGCGATGCGGCGCGAGCGCATGGCATCGAGGAGGGCGCGCTGGACGGGGCGCAGGCGCGCTTCATGGACGCGTACGCGCCGCACCTCGCGGCGGCGCTGCACGAGGTCGAGGGCGCGCTGATGCCTGGGATCGCGGAGGCGCTGGACGCGCTGGGCGGGAGCCCGGGTGTGACGCAGGCGCTCGGGACGGGGAACTTCCGGTGCGGCGGCGAGCTCAAGCTGCGACACTTCGGCATCGCAGGCCACTTCCCCGGCACGCGCGGCGGCTTCGGCGAGGACTCAGAATCGCGCGACGAGGTGATCGGGCTGGCGATCGCGCGGCTTACGAACGGGGACCGCGCGGACACGCGCGTCGTCATCATCGGCGACACGCCGCACGACGTAACGGCGGCGAAGGCGAACGGCGCGTTCGCGCTCGGCGTAGCGACCGGGCGCAATTCGGTGGACGAACTCATGGCCTGCGGCGCGGATGTCGCGCTGGGCGACCTGCGCGACACGGCGCGGTTGCTGGCAGTCGTCGCCGGGGCCGGTTAGTCGCCGAGCAGCGGGCCGCCGCGGTCGACGACCTTGCCTTCGACGGAGATCACGCTCGGGCGCTCCTCGCAATAGCCGCCGAGCTCGCACTTCTCGAACTGGAACGCGCCGGAGTCCCTGGAGTACGTGATCGTCCACGTCCCGACGACGACGTTGTCGTCCCAGCACCGCAGCTGCTCCTGCAGCACGGCGACGAGCGCTTCGATCTCCTTGCGGCCCATATGGCGACCTCCTCGATCCGCAGCAGTATCGCAAATGGACGCGTTGCGAGGGACGGGGTATGATCGCGGGCGCATGGCAGACGCCGCCCCCTTGGACCTCGCGGTGGAGATCGCCGCCGGCAAACGCGCGCTGACGCTCGCGAACCCCGTGATGGTTGCTTCGGGCACGTTCAGCTACGGCGTCGACCAGCTGAAGGCGTTCGACGTGCAGCGGCTGGGCGCCGTGGTGAGCAAGACGACGACCCTGCGCCCGCGCGCGGGCAGCCCGGCCGGCGACCGCATCGACGAGACGCCGGCGGGCATGCTGAATTCGATCGGCCTGCAGAACATCGGCATGGACAAGCTGGTGCGCGACGTGGCACCGGCCTGGGCTCGCTGGAAGACGCCGGTGATCGTCAGCGTCCTCGGGAGCACCGTCGAGGAGTACGGCGAGTGCGCCGCGCGGCTCGAGGGCGTCGCCGGCGTGGCGGGCGTCGAGCTGAACATCAGCAGCCCGAACGCGCAACAGGGCGGCATGGAGTTCGGGCAAGACGCATCGACCGCCGCGGCCGTGACGGCCGCATGCCGCCGCGCGACGACGCTGCCGGTCATCGTCAAGCTCACCCCGAACGTCACGGACATCGCGTCGATCGCGCGCGCCGCCGCCGATGCGGGCGCCGACGCGGTGTGCGCCGTCAACACGCTGCAGGCGATGGCGATCGACGTGCGGACGCGCAAGCCGCGGATCACGCGCGTGTTCGCCGGGTTGTCCGGCCCGGCGATGAAGCCGGTCGCGCTGCGGATGGTGTGGCAGGTGTCGTCGGCGGTGAGCATTCCGGTCATCGGCTGTGGCGGGATCATGACGGGCGCCGACGCCATCGAGTTCCTGCTGGCCGGGGCGACGGCGGTGCAGGTCGGCACTGCGACGTTCCGCAACCCGACCGCGCCGGTCGACGTCCTCGACGGGATCGTCGCGTACATGCGCGCGGAGGGCGTGACGGACGTGCGCGCGCTGATCGGCGCGGCGAAGGGGTAAGGCAGGCTACTTCTTGCGCACGAGCAGCCAGTAGCCGTCGCTGCCCTGGCCGAGCCTGGCTCGATTCGTCTCGGCGATTTCGTAGGTGTCCCGAAGCCGCGGGAACACCCGGAACGGCTCTTCTCCGGCATCCTCATCGAGGTCCGATGGTGCGCTGGAGCTCGTGACCATGAACGCCATGAGCCCGGAGAAGACGATCGCCTTCGTATCCGGCGCAAGCATCATCGCCTCGAGCCGCGCGCGGTTCACGACGTGATAGCGGTCGAGGTCGGCGTCGCTGAGGAACGGCCAGTACGAGAACAGGCCCATCGTGAGTTCGCGCGGCAGCGGCACGTCCGCGGCGACAGGGATCGTCGGGTCGAGCGTGACGACGTTGCCGGGGCCCGGCGCGTGCTTGTCGATGAGCGAGGCGAAGCGGTTCGTCGCAACGACATCTGGCTCGTTGAGGTCGATCGACGCGATGCCGATGGCGACGGCGAGCGGGAGCACGCAGGCGACGGCGATGGCGAGGACCGCGCGATGCTGGGACGTCGCGGCGTCGGACACGCCGGCGACGCCGCGGCGCACGAACAGCGCGGCGGCTAGCGCGAGCAGCGGCACCGCCGGCACGATGTACCGCGGCTCCTGCCGATACAGCATGACGTTCGGCAACCAGACGAAGAACGCCAGCGCGATGAGCGCCGCGATCGCGGACGAGGCATCGACCCCGGCGCGCGCGGCGGTCCACTTCGCGCGATCCCGCAGGCGCGCGGAGGCGAAGGCGAGCCCCGCGATCGCCGGCGCCAGCAGGTGCAGATAGCTCGCCCAGGAGGTCGAGATCTCGTTCATGCGGTCGATGTAGCGATCCTTTGGCGAGCCGCTCGGCAAGCCGACGCCGGCGGCCGAGAACTGGATGCGGCGCTCGTTCTGCGCGGTGACGACGTTGAACACGGTGGCATCGACATCGGCGGCGAGGAATGGCGACCACGCCGCGACCGTGACCGCGACGATGATCGCGGCGGCGGTCATCCAGCGGTCGCCGCCGGTGCGCCACGCGCACCATGCGAAGACAAGGGCGACGACGGGGAGCAGATTGCCGCGCACGAGCGAAGCCGCGAGCATCGCGAGCGCGGGCAACAGCAGCAGCCGCCACCCGGGCGCCAGGCGCAACGCCAACACGGCCGACAGCACGACGAACGGTGTGCCGATCGCCTCGGAGCGGGCCTGCAGCATGTGGAGCATGAACAGCGGGGTGGCGAGCATCATCGCGACGGCGACGAGCGCCGTGTTTCGGCCGCCGAGGCGCGCGCCGGCATACGCGGTCAGCGCGAGCGTGACGAAGAACAACGCCGCCGCAGTCGCGCGGCCGACGTACAGGCTCGACCCGAAGATCACCTGCGGGACGCCGTAGACGTACGGCGCGAGCGGCGCCTGGAAGTACGGGAAGTCGCGGTAGAGCACGTCGCCGTGATAGACGCGCTGGCCGGCGAGCAGGTAGAAGCCTTCGTCCTGGTTGATGGCGCCCGCGAGCGTGAAGAGAGCGATGTCGGCGGCCGCGAATACCACGAACGCCGCGAAGAGGAGGCGGTCACGCGGGCTCATCGCCGGCATACGCATGTACGCTCCTTCGCGCCGTCACTCCCGGGTGGAACCGCAGACGACACAGATTGCCACAGATTGGGGTTACGGGGGTCGGGCGCGCCGTGCGTGACGAGGAACCTGTATCAGCGATCATCGCCGCGCCGGCTGCGAATCGCCGGCTTGCGGCGCTGGCGATAGCTTCCGCCGCATCATCAGCGCGGCTTTCGTCGATGGGCGCGGGTGTTGCTTGGTATGCTGCGTCGCGCCGGGGAGTGGCGCAGTCCGGTAGCGCGCCTGGTTTGGGACCAGGAGGTCGCAGGTTCGAATCCTGTCTCCCCGACCACCTCCACGCCGCTGTCACTGCACCGTAAGGCGCGCCTTCATCGACGGGTGCAGGGTGCAGACGTAGTCGTAGATGCCGGGCTCGTCGAACGTCAGCGGTTCGCTCTCACCTTTGCGCAGGCGTTTCGTTTCCCACGCGTCGTCCTCGGCCGACGCGTCGTGCTGCGCGCGGTCCTCGTTCGTCCACGTGACGACGGCGCCGCGCGGGACGATGAGGTTGCCCGGCGAGAAGCGGTGGTCGCGCATCGTGACGGTCGCCGCGGCGCCGCCGGTGACGGGCGGCTCGCCCGCGGTGCTGACGCCGCCATGATGCCGCTGCATCATGCGGTCGTGCGCGCCCGCGCCGATGGCGGTCACGACGACGGTCGCCGCAATCGCGACGACCGCGATGAGGAGGATGCGCTTCGAAGGCATGGTCAGAGCGTACGGCGGTCCGGCAGGGGCGGGTAGGGCCGTCCGGACGGGCCGGCGGGGCGTCTGCTATCCTGAACCGGACGCGATTGTCCACGACATAACGTAAGCCGCACCCCGGTCCCCACGATCGACAGGTGTTTCGCCGATGAGCCGCGGCACGGCGCGGCCCGATACCCCCGTGGTCAAATCGTTGCGCCGCGCGTTGCGTGCGCACGGACAGGAGCCAGATGAACGAACTCGAGACCCGGCCAGCGGCCGCCGCGACGGCCATTCGCGAGGAGTTGCGGAACATCGCCATCATCGCGCACGTCGACCACGGGAAGACGACGCTGGTCGACGCGATGCTGTGGCAGAGCGGCGTATTCCGCGAGAACCAGGACGTCGCCGAGCGCGTGATGGACTCCAACGACCTCGAGCGCGAGAAGGGGATCACGATCCTCGCGAAGAACACGGCGGTGCGCTTCGGCGACATGAAGATCAACATCGTCGACACGCCGGGGCACGCGGACTTCGGGGGCGAGGTGGAGCGGACGCTGCGCATGGTCGATGGCATGCTGCTGCTCGTCGATGCGAGCGAGGGGCCGCTGCCGCAGACGCGGTTCGTGCTGCGCAAGGCGCTCGAGCTCGGCCTGCCGCCGATCGTCGTGATCAACAAGATCGACCGCAAGGACGCGCGGACGCAGGAAGTGCTGAACGAGATCTACGACCTGTTCATCGACCTCGACGCGACGGAGGATCAGATCGACTTCCCGGTGCTGTACACCATCGCGCGGGAGGGCATCTGCCGGCGCACGCCGGAGGGCGAGGACGAGACGCTGAAGCCGCTGTTCGACGAGATCGTGCGCACGATCCCGGCGCCGCGCTACGAGGCAGGCGTGCCGCTGCAGATGCTCGTGCTGAACCTGGACTATTCGGATTACGTCGGCCGGCTCGCCGTGGGGCGCATCGTCAACGGCACGGTGCACCCGCGCGAGGATGTCGCGCTGGCGCGCAGTGATGGCACGGTCGACCGCGCGCGCGTCTCGGTGCTGTACGCGTTCGAGGGCCTCGAGCGCATGGAGGTGGCCGAGGCGGGGCCGGGCGATATCGTCGCGCTCGCGGGGTTCGACGTGGTGAATATCGGCGACACGATCACGGACGCCGATGACCCGCGGCCGCTGCCGCCGGTGATGGTGGACGAGCCGACGGTGAGCATGAACTTCGCGGTCAACGACTCGCCGTTCGCGGGCCAGGAGGGCAAGTACGTCACCTCGCGCAACCTGAAGGACCGGCTGGAGCGCGAGATCCTCACGAACGTCAGCCTGCGCGTCGAGCCGGGCGAGTCGGCGGATACGTTCAAGGTGTCGGGACGCGGCGAGCTGCAGATGGCGATCCTCATCGAAATGATGCGGCGCGAAGGCTATGAGCTGAGCGTCAGCAAGCCGGAGGTGATCACGCGCAAGGTCGATGGCGTGGAGCACGAACCGATGGAGCACCTGACGATCGACCTGCCCGAAGACTTCGTCGGCGTCGTCACGCAGAAGCTCGCTTCGCGGCGCGGGCGGATGATCAACATGGTGAACCACGGCAGCGGGCGGGTGCGGCTGGAGTTCCGCATCCCGTCGCGCGGGCTGATCGGGTTCCGCGGGCAGTTCCTGACCGACACGCGCGGCACCGGGCTGCTGAACCACCTGTTCGACGGCTACGAGCCGTGGCAGGGCGACATCCCGCACCGGCTGACGGGCGCGCTGGTGGCCGACCGCGCCGGGAAGGTGACGGCGTTCGCGATCGAGAACGCGCAGGAACGCGGCGAGATGTTCGTCGAGCCCGGCGCGCGCGCGTACGAGGGGATGATCGTCGGGGAGAACGCGCGCGAGGAAGACATCGACGTCAACATCACGAAGGAAAAGAAGCTCACCAACATGCGCTCGTCGACGTCGGAGCAGGGCATCCAGCTCGTGCCGGTGCGGCGCCTGTCGCTCGAGCAGGCGCTGGAGTGGATGCGCGACGACGAAGCGCTCGAGGTGACACCGACGAGCCTGCGGCTGCGGAAGCGGATCCTGAACTCGCAGCTTCGCCCCAAGTACTGGCGCAAGTAGCGCCCGCCCGCGGCCGGCGGGGGTCTCGCCGCGCTATGCTCCATGCATGCCGCGCCGCGCGCCGCCCGCCGCTGACGCCACCGCCGACGAGGTGCTCACGCGCCTGCGAACGATGGCGGACGCGACGAACGTCGCGGGCATGGCGCGGTTTGGGATCAGCGCCAGGGGGACACTCGGGATATCGGTCACGGCGCTGCGCGGCATCGCGAAGGAGATCGGGCGCGACCACAAGCGCGCCGGTGCGCTGTGGCGCAGCGGCGTGCACGAAGCGCGCCAGCTGGCGATCCTCACCGAGGAGCTTGCGCGCGTGACGCCGGCGCAGGCAGACCGCTGGGTGCGCGACGTCGACTCATGGGACACGTGCGACGCGCTGGCGTTCGACCTGATGTCGCGTGTGCCCTTCGCGTACGAGAAGGTGCGCGCATGGGCGCCGCGCGACGAGGAGTTCGTGCGGCGGGCCGCGTTCTCGCTGATCGCCGGGCTGGCGGTGCACGACAAGACGGCAGACGACGCGAGGTTCATCGCGCTGCTGCCGCTCATCCGCGACGCCGCGCCCGACGACCGCAATTTCGTCAAGAAGGCGGTGAACTGGGCGCTGCGCAGCATCGGAAAGCGGAACCTGGCGCTGAACCACGCGGCGATCGCCTGCGCGCGCGAGCTGCGGGCGGTGGATTCGCGCGCGGCCCGGTGGATCGCCGCCGACGCCCTGCGCGAGCTCCAGTCCGACGTGAAGCAGGCGCGGCTGCGCGAGCTCGCGGCGCGCGCTGCCGCGTCGCGCGGGGGCCGGGCGAAGCGCGGTTGACGCCCCGCACCCGGCCGCGGAGAATGCGCGGGATGGACGAAGTCGCCACCGGTGTGTACGCGCTGAGCGGCCTCAAGATGGGCCGCAGTTACCTCATCGAGGACGAGGACGGGCTCACGCTGATCGACACGAGCAGCCCCAGCGCGTCGCAGGGGATCCTCGACGCGATCGGCGCGATCGGGCGCTCGCCCGACGACCTGCGGACGATCGTCGCCACGCATTACCACTTTGACCACACCGGCAACGTCGCCGCGCTCGTCGAGCGCACGGGCGCGACGTTCTGCGCGCACGCGGACGATGCGCCGTACATCGACGGGCGGGTGATGTGGCTGCCGATGCAGGGCATCGCCGGGAAGTTCGTCGATTCGGGCAAGCGTCACTATGCGCTGCGCGTCGACCGGGAGCTTCGCACCGGCGACAGCGTCGCCGCGGCGGGCGGCATGGAGGTGGTGCACGCGCCCGGGCACACGCCGGGGAGCATCGCGCTGCACGCGCGCGGGCGGCGGCTGCTATTCGCCGGCGACGCGTTCATGCACCTGGCGGGGCTGATGTTGCCGCCGTCGATGTCGTCGCACGACCTCGTCGAGGCGCGGCGGAGTGTGGCGCGGCTGGCGGAGCTGGACTTCGACATCGCGCTGCCGGGCCACGGGCGGCCGATCGTGGGCCGGGCGAACGAAAAGCTTGCCGACTGGTCGCGGCGGTGGCTGGCGTGACGGCGCCGGCAGCGTCAGGGCGAACCCCGATTGGTCGAAGCAGGGTGTCCGCTATACTGACCCGATTCCCCGAGCGACAGGAACCGCTGCTTGCTGATCGACCTGCACACCCACACGCGCCCGTACTCGTGGGACTCGTATCTCTCGCCCGATGACTTGATCGAACGTTCCAGGGCCGCCGGGCTCGACGGCATCTGCCTGAGCGAGCACGACTACCTGTGGGATCCGGCGGAGGTATACGCGCTCGGGCGCCGGCACGATTTCGTGGTGCTGCCGGCGATCGAGATCAACACGGACGACGGCCACATCCTGGTGTACGGCATCGATAAGTACGTGTACGGCATGCACCGCTCCGCCGAGCTGGCGCGGCACGTCGAGGAGTCGCACGGCGCGATGGTCGCGGCGCACCCGTACCGCCGGCAGATGCCGTGGTACGTCGAAAACGAGCGCGATTACCACGACGCGATCGTCCGCGCCGCGCACAACCCGGCGTACAAGCACTGCGTCGCCCTCGAGCGGCTGAACGGCCGGGGCACGGTGAAGGAGAACGAGTTCTCGGCGCGGCTGTGCTCGTTCATGGACATGCCAGGCACGGCGGGCACCGACGCGCACTCCCGCAGCGACATCGGCCGCGTGGCGACGCGGTTCGAGCGCGACGACATCCGCACCGTCGAAGACCTGATCGAGGAACTGAAGGGCGGGCGTTTCGAGCCGGTCGACCTGACCGGCAAGCCGCACCGGCTCGACCTCACGGCAACGTCCCCGCGCGAGCACGCGTAGCGCGGTTCCGCACAACTCCACCGTCGCGTACCATCGCACCGTTGCCCGCCCGGCGGGCGCGGAGGGTGATGATGGCGCACCGGCGATTCGACATCTCGCTCGCGGCGTGGTCGCTGCACCGCATGTTCTACGCGAAGCAGGTCGACCAGCTTGGCATGGTCGACCTCTGCGCGGAGCTGGGCATCGGCGGGTTTGAGATGGTGAACACGTTCTTCCCGTCTCCGCAGTACGCGTACCTGAAGCAGTTGCGGCAGCGCGCCGACGAGCGCGGCGTGCGGTTGCTGCTGATCATGTGCGACGGCGAGGGCAGCATGGCCGGCCCGGAGCGCGACAAGCGGCTGCTCGCGGCGCGCAACCACCACAAGTGGGTGGACATCGCGGCGGTGCTCGGGTGCCACAGCATCCGCTGCAACACCGGCGCGCAGGAAGGCGACGCCGACGCGCTGGAGCGGTGCGCGGAGAGCTTCGCGGCGCTGGTCGAGTACGCCGGCGCGTCCGGGGTCAACGTGCTGCTCGAAAACCACTGGGGCCTGTCGTCGGACCCGGCGTGGCTGATGGCCCTGGTGGAGCGCGTGGGGCATCCGCGGTTCGGCACACTGCCGGACTTCGGCAATTTCCCTGACAGCATTGACCGCTACGATGCCGTCGCGCGGATGATGCCGCGCGCGAAGGCGGTGAGCGCGAAGTGCTATGACTTCGACGACGCGGGCAACGAGACGAAGATAGACTACGCGCGGATGATGCGCACGGTGCTCGACGCCGGGTACGACGGCTACGTCGGCATCGAGTACGAGGGCGAGCGGATGGGCGAGCGCGATGGCATCGTGGCGTGCAAGGCGCTGCTCGAGCGGTTCCAGCAGGGGGAGTGATGCCGAAGATCGTGGTCATCGGCGCGGGGTTCGCCGCGCGCGTACTGCACCTGCCCGGGTTCACCGCGGCGGGCGCGCCGGTCGCGGCGATCTGCGATGTGAACGAGGCGCCGGCGCGCACGCTCGCCGCCAAGCACAACATTCCGAAGGTTTACGGCAACTGGCGGGAGATGATCGACGCCGAGGAGCCGGATTCGGTGAGCGTGTGCCTGCCGAATGTGCTGCATCGCGAGCCGGTGCTGTACGCGCTGTCGAAGGGCGCGCACGTGCTGTGCGAGAAGCCGCTGGCGACGAGCGTCGCGGAGGCGCGCGAGATGTTCGAGGCGGCAAGAGCGGCAGGCCGCACGCTCATGGCCGCGCAGAGCTGGCGCTTCGAGGCAACGTCGCGGGCGATCCGGCGGATCGTCGAGGCGGGCGACCTGGGTGAGGTGTACTACGGAGAAGCGACGGCGATGCGGCGCATGGGCATCCCGACGTGGGGCGTATTTCACCAGGCGTCGCTGTCCCACGGCGGAGCGCTGCTCGACATCGGCGTGCACATGCTGGACCTCGCGCTGTGGCTGATGGGCAATCCCGCGCCGGTGCGCGTGTCGGCGAACGTGCAGGCGCGTTTCGGCACGCGGCCGGAGATCGCGCGGATGATGCGCAGCGCGTGGGACCCGAAGAAGTTCGACGTCGAGGACTTCGCGGTCGCGCTGGTGCACTTCGCGAACGGTGCGTCGCTGCTGCTGCGCACGTCGTGGGCGGCGCACATCGATAAGGAGACGTTCTCCGTGCGGCTCGCGGGCACCGAGGCCGGCGCGACGACCATCCCGCCGGTGATCTACCGCAACCACGAGGGCATTCCGGCGGACGAGCACCTGCAGCTTCAGCCATCTCCGGGGTACGAGCGAGAGATGGCGCACTGGCTGAAGGTGATCGCCGGCGAGGCCGAGCCGATCGTCACGCCGGAGGAGACGCTGAACGTGCAGCGGATCCTCGATGCGGCATACCGATCGGCGCGCGAGGGGCGCGAGGCCGCGGTCGAGCGTTAGGCGGGGCGCCAGGCGCCGCGCGCGACCGCCGGCACGAAGTCCTCGATGCCGTCGACGGGGAAGCTCAGCGTGCGGCCTTCCTCGGCCGACTTGTAGCAGGCCATGAGCACCTCGGTGACGGCGAGGCCGTCGCGCCACGTCTCGTCCGGCATACGGCCTTCGAGGAAGGCGCGCACCATGTGCCGGTTCTCGGCGGTGTAGCCGTAGGCGCCGGGCTCGTCGGCGATGACGGGCATCAGCCCCTGCTCCGCGTTCTGCTTCTCGACGAGGTCCTCGCCGGCGTCGCCGCGGACGCGGCGCGAGAGAAAGACGGTGAGGTCGGTGTCGAGGCTGTCGACCTGCATCGCGTATTCGGGGCCAAGCAGCTCGGCGCGCAGGCGCAGCGCCGGCCCGACGAAGCTCCACGACGTCGTCGCTTCGACGAGCGCGCGCTGGCCGCCGGGGCCGCGCAGCTCGACGGCCGCGCGCGCGAAGTCCTCGGCCGGCGCGCGGCGGTAGTCGACGGCGCCGCCGCTCATGTCGGCGAGCATGCCGGCGTACTCGTCGCGCGTCCACTTGAGCGAGGCGATCTGCGCGTTGACGGACTCCACGCGCAACTCCTCGCGTGGAGCGCCGGGCGCGGTGAGGAGGAAGCGCGCGACCTCGTAGCTGTGGCACAGCATGTCGTTGAGGACGCCGCCGCCCTGCCGCTCGCCGCTCCAGAACCACGGCATGTGCGGCCCGCTGTGCTCCTCGGCGGCGCGCGCGAGGTACGGGCGGCCGGCGATCGGCACGGCTCGGCGCCAGATGATCTCCTTGCCGCGCGTGACGGCCGGCTCGAACACCTGGTTCTCGAGATAGCCGTGGAGCAGCGGCGTCGATTCGATGAGCGCGAGGATGCGCCGCGCCTCGGCGACGTTGCGGGCGAGCGGCTTCTCGATCGCCACGCCGGTGAGCGCACCCTTGCCCGACGTCACCGCATCGACGATCTCCTCGACAACAGCGACGCGCGTGTCGTTCGTGCAGGCGCCCCACAGCGCGTCGACCGCCGGGTCGGCGACGAGGCCGGTGACCGACGCGTGCACGCGCGGCTCGCCGACGCGCAGGTCGCGCGCCATGGCGGCGAGGAGGTCGGCGTTGGCGCGGGTCGGGCTGAAGACGCCGGCGACTTCGCAATCGCGCACCCCGGTGAGCGACGCCGCGTGGAAGCGATTCATGAGCCCCGCGCCGATGAAGCCGATGCCGAGCGTACGTCCTGCCATTGCCCACCTCCTGCGCGCACATGATCCACCCCGCGCGGGCGTCGCGGAAGAGCGATAGACTGCCGATCCGCGCGAAAAGGAGACGCCGATGATCCCGAAGCAACCGTTCGGCAGCACCGGCCACGTGAGCACGCGGGTGATCTTCGGAGCCGCGGCGCTCTGGGGTCTGTCCGCGCCGGAGGAGACGCGGGCGACGCTCGACGCGCTGCTGCGGCATGGCGTCAACCACATCGACACGGCGGCGTCGTACGGGCGCGCCGAGCGGCGCGTGGGGGAGTGGATGCGCGAGCACCGCGCCGACTTCTTCCTCGCGACGAAGACGAACGAACGCACGGCCGAGGGCGCGCGGGCGCAGATCCGCCACTCGCTCGAGCGGATGGGCGTGCCGTCGGTGGACCTGCTGCAGTTGCACAACCTGGTCGACGAGGCGGAGTGGGAGACGGCGATGGGACGCGGCGGCGCGCTGGAAGCGGCGGTGGAGGCGCGCGAGCAAGGGCTGACGCGGTCCATCGGCGTGACGGGACACGGCGTCACCGTGGCGCGGATGCACCTGCGCAGCCTCGATCGGTTCGGGTTCGACTCGGTGCTGCTGCCGTTGAACTTCGCGATGATGCGGAATGCGGCGTACGCCGCGGACTTCGCGGAGTTGGCGCGGGTCTGCGCCGATCGCGGCATCGCGATGCAGACGATCAAGGGGATCACGTTGGGACCGTGGGGCGGCGGCGAGCGCACGCACGCGACGTGGTATGAGCCGCTGACGGAGCAGGGCGACATCGACCTGGCGGTGCGCTGGGTGCTCGGCCACGAGGGCGTCTTTCTGAACACGGCGGGCGACACAACGCTGCTGCCGAAGATCCTCGACGCGGCCTCGCGGGGCGGACCGCGGCCGCCGGATGACGAGATGCGCGCGCTCGCCGAGCGCCGCGGGATGGCGCCGCTGTTCGTCTGATCGCCCGGCCTATGCGCGCGATACGCGCATCGAATACCGACGTTAACGTGCGGTTAACGTCGCGGCGCGGTGACATGATCTGCGCGGTTTCGCGGAGCGCGATCGGGTACGATCCGGCCGCGATGAGATTTCCGATACCGAACCCCGACGGCAAGAACGTGATCGAAGTCGAAGAGCGCCCCGTCAACTGCGTGATCGATGGCTGCGGCGGCGCGGTCGTGCGCCATTCGCTCGGCGGCGGGCAGTCGGTGTACCGCTGTCTGCGCTGCTTCCGCCGCTACCAGGCCGCGAGTGCGCTTCCCGAGACGCGGAGCCGGCTGCGCCGCATGGTGGACGAGTTCGTCTCGTGGCGCGAGTAGGGCCGCGGTAACGGACCGCCGTTCGGACTGAAACAGACGGGTTGGAAACGGACGGGACAGGCGATCGCCTGTCCCGTCCGCGTTCGTCGCGCGCTGTGGTCAGGGTGGCGTCGGTGTCGGCGTGAACGTCGACGCGGCGGTGTTGGTCGCGGACGGCGATGGCGTGAACGTGGAGGTGACGCTCGGCGTGGCCGTGGCGGTGGGGGTGCGCGTCGGCGTGCGTGTGGGGGTGCGTGTCTGCGTGGGCGTCTTCGTCGGCTTGGGCGTGCGCGTCGACGTCGCGGAGGACGTCGGCGTCGCTGTCTTGACCGGCTTGGGCGCGATGCCCGCGGGGGTCTCGCCGAGGTAGGACAGCGTTGCGCCGGACGTGACGCCGTACCGCCAGACAGAGACGGTCCCCTGGCCGAGCGCCCACGCGCGGGTGACGAAGCGCGCCCACATCTCGGGGCTGCTCGCGCCCTGGCCGACCGGGATGATCTCGCGGTCGTAGCCGCTGAGCACCGCGTCGGTCGCGTCGAGCAGGAATTCGGGCGTCATGCCGTTCGACGGGTTAAACCCGTGGGCGCGGTAGAGGTCGAGATTTCCCTGCGAGTTGAACGTGTCCCAGTACAGCTGCGGCCAGATGCCATCGGTGAAGGCGACGAACTCGGGCATCGGCACGAGGTTGACGCGCCACGGGCGCGCGTCGATCGAGATGTCGACGCGGGCGAATGGGTGGATGCGGCGCAGCTCGTCTCCGAAGCGCCAGGCGTCGTCGGTGCTGCCGACCCAGAACCCGGAGGCGCCCTCGAGGTCGAGCGTGTGGCTCGCGGCGCCGGCCGACAGCACGTCGGCGGTCATGCGCGCTTCGGCGACGGGGTCGAACCCGCGCACCACGCTCCACGTGTGGAATGGCACACCGCGGTTGGTGAAGTACGCGGCCAGCCGCTCGACCTGGCGGGGGCCGTCGACGGCATCGGCGGAGCGATCCCACGTCGACATCCAGTCGAGACCGTCATGCGTCTTGATGAGGACGCCCATGTTCTCGTCGTCGAGCTTCTCGGCGATGTCGTCCTTGGCGGCGTCGCTGGAGAACTGCCACACCCAGACGCGGTGATGGGGCGCGAGCGCGTTCTTCCCCTGCTGCAGCCGCCGGACCAGCGCGGGGTCGCAGACGGCGCCGGCGGTCATCGCCGCCGCGCCCATGGTGATCGCTGAAGTCCTGATGAAGTTGCGCCGGTTCACGGCGCGCTGAAGGAAGGCCTCACTGCCCATCATCAACCCCTCTGCTTCCTTGCCCCGCCACAGAGACCGGCACAGCCTAGCAGACCATTGCGACGTTTTCCTACCCCCTCGGGAACGGAGACGCGATGCGCGCCGGGGGATCTATGCGGCTTTGCGAGACATGTTGCGCCCGCGTGCTTACACTCGCTGCGCGGTGTACGCTCCGGCGCGCAATGCCGCGAGGAACGCCGCCTCGTCGCAGATGGCGCTGTTGAAGCGCGTGGCGCACACGCCGGCCTCGCGCGCCGAGTGCGCGTCGCTGCCGCCGATGCCGGGCAGCGGCATCGCACGCGCGAGGCGGACGGCGTGGTCGTTCTGCAGCATGCCCTCGGTGCCGTTGTGCGATTCGACGGAGTCGAAGTACGCGGCGAGGTCGTCGGGCGGGAGCGTGCCGTAGCGGCGCGAGGGATGCGCGAGGAACATCAACCCGCCCTCGGCGCGGACGATGCGGTGGAGTTCAGCGAGCACGGCCATCGCCGGGTCGTGGCGCTCGATGCCGAAGACGAGCACGTGGCCGACCTCGGTCGTGACCTCCATGCCGCGGAAGACGGGAAACTCCATCTGCTCCGCCAGGCGCGCGGCGTCAGCGGCCGGCCAGATTGCGTCGTGCTCGGTGATGCAGACGGCTTCGACGCCGCGGCCACGCGCCGCGCGGACCAGCGCGTCGGGCGTGAGCGCGCTGCACGGCGACATCACCTTCGTATGGCAGTGCAGGTCGACGAGCACCGGCGCGGGCGCCGCGCCGCTACTGCCAGCCCTTGCGGGCGCCGGCGACCATCTCCAGCGGGCCGGCCGGCCAGTTGAAGCCCAGTCGCATCGCGGTGTTGATGTCTTCCTCGCTGGCGACGCCTTCCTCGAGCACGCGGCGCGCCTCGGCGACCATGGCGAAGTAGATGCGGTTGGCGACGAAGCCGTACTTGCCCGGCGCATCCTTCACGGTGATCGGCGTCTTGCCGAGTCTCCGCGTCAGTTCGAGCATCGTGTCGAGCGTCTCCCGCGACGTCTCCGGCGCGTGGATCACCTCGATGATCTTCATGATGAACGCGGGGCTGAACCAGTGGAACCCGACGAAGCGGTCACGCCGCGCCACGGACTTGTTCAGGTCGCCGATGGCGAACCCCGACGTGTTGGTCGCGAAGATCGCATCCTGCTTGACGAGGCGGTCGAGCTCGCTCCAGACGCTCTTCTTGAGGTCGAGGTTCTCCGGCACGGCCTCGACGACGAGGTCGCAGTCGCGCAGGTCGCCGACATCGGTTGTGAACGAGAGACGGGCAACGGCGGCGTCGCGCTCCTCGGCCGACATCTTGCCGCGCTCGACGGAGCCGTTGAGGCCGAACCGGCCCTCGACCATCGACGCGCGCGTCTTGGCGATGAGGTCGTCGTTGAGGTCGCGGACGATCGTGCTGTAGCCGCGCGCGATGAATGTCTGGGCGATGCCGCCGCCCATGACGCCGCCGCCCATGACTCCGACGCTCTTGATGCTGTCCACGTTCATCGCCCTTGCCCCTTCGCTCGCACCCTTGCCTGCGCGAAATCGTAGGTGACGGCGATCGGTGCGTCCAGCGAAGCTAGCCGGCCATGCGGCGGACGGTCTCGAACAGGATCTGCGTGCCGAGGCGCATGTTGTCGACGGTGATGCGCTCGTTGTGGCCGTGGATCGTCATCGCCTCCTGCGGTTCGAGCAGGATGGGGATGAAGCCGTAGGAGGTGACGCCGTGCTTGCGGAAGATGCGCGAGTCGGTGAACCCGGCCGAGACGCTCGGGAGGACGAGCGCCTCCTCCATGTGGTCGTGGACGACGTCCTCGATCACGCCGAAGAGCTCGGTGTCGTAGGGCGAGGCGAGCGTGCTCGACTCGAACACCGTCTCGACGCGCACCTTCTCGTCGGCGATGACGTCGCGGACCTGCTGCGTGAACGCCGCGGGGTCGGCGCCCGGCAGCAGGCGGCAGTCGAGCGTCGCCTCGGCGATGGCGGGGATGACGTTGTGCTTCATGCCGGAATGCAGCGTTGTCGTGCTGACGGTGTTCGTGAGGATGGCGCGGGCGAGGATGTTGGCGTCGGCGAGGCGTTCCATGGCGTCGTGGTCGTTGTCGCCTTCGAGGATGCGCGCCCGGTAGAGGCGGTCGAAGTACTCCCGGAGCTCCGGGATCACGCTGACCGGCCGCGCCCAGTCCTGGATCCGGCGCAGCGCGCGCACGAGCCGTTCGAGCGCGTTGTCCGAGTGCGGCACGGAGCCGTGACCCGGGAACCCCTCGGCGACGAGCTTGAGCCAGAGCGGGCCCTTCTCGCTGATCGAGCAGTTGAATGACGGGCGCCGTGTGCCGTAGACCTCGGCACTGCCCCATCCGCCTTCGTTGATGACGAACTCGGCGTCGAGCAGCCCCGGGTGGTGGCGTTCGACCCACTCGATGCCCCAGCGGCCGCCGGCCTCTTCGTCGGCGAGCGCCATGTAGACGATGTCGCGCGCATGCGGGATGCGGTGCCGCTTGATGAGGAGCATCGCGAGCAGCTCCATGATGCCCATCGACTTCATGTCGAGCGCGCCGCGGCCGTAGATGACGCCATCGACGACGGCGCCAGAGAACGGCTCGAAGTCCCAGTACTGGCGCTCGACCGGGACGACATCGGTGTGGTTGAGGAGGATCAGCGGGCGTTTCGAGCCGTCGCCGCGCAGGCGGGCGGTCATGTTCATGCGGCCTTCGCCGTGCTCGCTGCTGTCCGATGCGTCGTAGAAGGCGATGTCGTCGATACCCTCGCGGCGGAGGATGCCGGCGAGCCACTCGCAGGCGGCGGCCTCGCGCCCGGGCGGGTTCGACGTGTCGATGCGGATGAATTCGGAGAGGAGCGCCGTCGCCTCCTCGGTGACCGCGTCCCAGTCGATGCGTGGCGCGTCGGTGCCCATCCGTCACTCCTTGTCAACGAGCCGTTCCGGTGCGCGCATTGTAGGGGCGCGCCGGGCGCTGCTGACAGCGCGCGGCAGGAGGGCGCGGGCCACCGTGGTATCCTGCGGGCGCCGGCCGTTCCGCCGGGTTCAGCGCCGGACTCACGCATGCCCGACTTCACGCTCGTATCCGACTTCAGGCCCACGGGAGACCAGCCCGAGGCCATCGAGGCGCTCGTCGAGGGTCTGGAGCGGGGCGACCGCGCCCAGACGCTGCTCGGCGTCACCGGCAGCGGCAAGACGTTCACGATGGCGAACGTGGTCGCGCGCTACCAGCGGCCGACGCTGGTGCTGGCGCCAAACCGGACGCTGGCGGCGCAGTTGTGCGCCGAGTTCAAGGAGTTCTTCCCGCAGAGCGCCGTGGAGTACTTCGTCTCGTACTACGACTACTACCAGCCGGAGGCGTACATCCCGCGGACGGACACGTACATCGCCAAGGACGCGGACATCAACGACGAGATCGACAAGCTGCGGCACGCGGCGACGCGCGCGCTGTTCGAACGGCGCGACGTGCTGATCGTCGCGTCGGTGTCGTGCATCTACGGCCTCGGTGAGCCGGAGGAGTACCAGAGCTTCGTCGTGAAGGTGCGCAAGGGCGAGCGATTCGACCGCGCGCGGATCATGCGGCGGCTCGTCGACATGCAGTACGAGCGGAACGACCAGAGCGTAGTGCGCGGCAAGTTCCGCATGCGCGGCGACAGCATCACGATCCAGCCGTCGTACGAGGAACTGGCGGTGCGCATCGACTACTTCGGCGACGAGGTCGAGCGCATCGTCGAGATCGACCCGCTGACCGGCGAGCTGCTGGCCGACCGCGACGAGATCGACATCTACCCGGCGAAGCACTTCGTGACGTCGAAGGACAAGCTCGACGCGGCGATGCTCGACATCGAGATGGAGCTGCGCGAGCGGCTCGTCGAGCTGCGGTCGCAGGGGAAGATCCTGGAAGCGGCGCGGCTGGAGGAGCGCACGAACTACGACCTGGAGACGATGCGCGAGGCGGGCTACTGCTCGGGCATCGAGAACTACAGCCGGCACCTGGCGCGGCGGGCGCGGGGCAGCACGCCGTGGACGCTGCTCGACTACTTCCCGGACGATTTCCTGATGTTCGTCGACGAGTCGCACATCGCGATCCCGCAGGTGCGCGGGATGTACCACGGCGACCTGTCGCGCAAGCAGACGCTGGTGGACTTCGGCTTCCGGCTGCCTTCGGCGCTGGACAACCGGCCGCTGAACTTCCAGGAGTTCGAGGAGCACCTGAACCAGGTGGTGTTCGTCTCGGCGACGCCGGGCCCGTACGAGCTCGGCCACAGCGCGCGCGTCGTCGAGCAGGTGATCCGGCCGACGGGCCTGCTTGACCCGTTGATCGATGTGCGGCCGACGCGCGGCCAGATCGACGACCTGCTCGACGAGGTGAAGCAGCGCGTCGAGCGCGGACAGCGCGCGCTCGTCACGACGCTGACGAAGCGCATGGCCGAAGACCTGGCTGACTACCTGCAGGAGATGGGCGTGCGCACGCACTACCTGCACAGCGAGATCGATACGCTGGAGCGCGTCGAGATCCTGCGCGATCTGCGCCTGGGCGTGTACGACGTGGTCGTCGGCATCAACCTGCTGCGGGAGGGGCTCGACCTGCCGGAGGTGAGCCTGGTGTGCATCCTCGACGCCGACAAGGAGGGCTACTTGCGGTCGGGCGGGTCGCTGGTGCAGACGATCGGGCGCGCGGCGCGCCACGTCGAGGGGCGCGTGATCATGTACGCCGACCACACGACGGACTCGATGCGCTACGCAATCAGCGAGACGGAACGGCGCCGCGAGCTGCAGGCGGCGTACAACGAGGAGCACGGCATCTCGCCGGAGGGCATCACGAAGGCGATCCGCGACCTGACCGACCAGTTGCGCAAGGTCGCCGACGAGCGCCCCGGCTACGACGTGAAGGCGATGCCGCGCGACGAGATGACGCGGATGATCAAGGAGCTCGAGTCGCAGATGAAGTCGGCGGCGAAGAACCTGGAGTTCGAGCGGGCGGCGTTGCTGCGCGACCAGGTCATTGAACTGCGCAAGGCGATGCTCGACGGGGAGAGCGCGCTGCACGAGTTCGCGCAGTCATCGTACGGGTCGCTCGGACAGACGCCGCGCCCGCGCCCCGGCGGCCGCTACCAGCGCCGCGCGCCCGTCCGCGGGCGTCGCTAAGCGCTCCTTACGAGACCGGGGGCGAGCCCCACGGGCCGCGGACCTGCTCGTACGCGCGGGCGGCGCGCAGCAGCGCCGGCTCGTCCCACTGCCGCGCGACGAACATCAGGCCGACGGGCATGCCGTCGGACGTCAGGCCGCACGGCACGCTGATCGCCGGTTGCCCCGTCAGGTCGAAGATCGACGTGATCGATGACATGCGCGCGCCCGGTGAGTCCGCGCGCGCCGATGCGATCGTTGGCGCCTGGCAGGGCATCGTCGGGACGGCGAGCACGTCGACGCCGTCGAGCAGCGCGTCGGCGCCGCCGGCGCGCGCCTCGCGCATGGTCTTCAGCGCGGCGGCGAGCTGCTGCCCCGTCGTCCCGAGGCCGAGGTCGAGCAGGAATGCGACGTCGGGGCTGTACTCTTCGCGTCGCGAGGGGAAGTACGGCGCGTGGTACGCGGCGGCGTCGGCGAACATGATCGGCGGGAAGGCGGCGGCGTAGTCCCCCAGCGGGGCGAAGCCGGCCTCGCGCGTCTCCGCGCCCGCGGCTTCGAGATCGGCGATCGCCTTGCGCACGGCGGCGGCGACGCCGGGCTCCGCCGCCGCCCAGAAGTAGTCGTGCGCCGGCACGCCGATGCGCAGGCCGCGCGGTCCGCGCTCGATGCCGTCGAGGTAGTCGGGCACGGGGCGGTCGACGCTCACGGGGTCGCGCGGGTCGTGCCCGGCGATCGCCTGCAGCACGATCGCGGCGTCGCGCACGGTGCGGGTGAGCGGGCCGGCGTGGTCGAGCGTCCACGAGAGCGGCACGGCGCCGCGCAGGCTCACGCGCCCGTACGTCGGCATCAGCCCGACGCAGCCGCACGCGGCGGCGGGCATGCGGATGCTGCCGCCGGTGTCGCTGCCGGTTGCGGCGAATGCCAGCCCCGCGGCGACGGCAGCTCCGGAACCGCCCGACGAGCCGCCGGGCACGCGGTCGAGGTCCCACGGGTTATGGACCGCGCCGAAGTGGATGTTGTCCGACGTCGTGCCGTACGCCCATTCGTGCATCCCGAGCTTGCCGAGGCTGGTCGCGCCGGCTGTGTCGAGGCGCTCAACGACGGCGGCGTCTGCATCGGGCACGCGGTCGCGGAAGATGCCGGAGCCGGCGGTCGTGCGCACGGCCTGCGTGTCGAAGAGGTCCTTGTGGGCGATGGGCACGCCATGCAGCGGCCCGCGATAGCGTCCCGCCTCGATCTCCTGCTCAGCGTCCGCGGCGCCGGCGATCGCGGCTTGCGGCGTGACGGTGATGTAGGCGTTGAGCTGCGGATCGAGCCGCTTGATGCGGTCGAGCATGAGCCGCGTCAGTTCGCGCGGGCTGACGTCGCGCGCGGCGATCAGGCGCGCCGCGTCTTCAATCGAGAGCAGCGCCAGGTCGTTCGTGGCAGTCATCGGCGGTACCTCCGTGCGCGCGGATCGTACGACAGCCGGTTGCTACTTACCAACGGTGTCGCGCAGGGCGCGGACGGCAGCGACGAGCGCGGGCAGGAGCACGCCGGAGGGCCCGCGCAGCGACGCCGTGGCGTAGGGCGTGAACGGTGTGTCGTCGGTGTTGACCTCGACGATCGCGCCGCCGGCGCGCAGCACGTACTCGGGGTAGGCAGCGGCCGGGTACACCGTCGCCGACGTGCCGACGATCAGGCAGCAGTCAGCAAGCGCCGCCTGCTCCTCGCACTCGGCGAGCGCGTCGCGCGGGATTGGCTCGCCGAACATCACCACGTCGGCCTTGAGGATGCCGCGGCAGTGCGCGCAGACCGGCGGCAGGTGGTCGAGGTCGACCTCGACCTCCGCCCAGCGCCAGCGGCCGCCGCACTCGATGCAACGCACCTTCGTGCGGTTGCCGTGGATCTCGGTGACGGCGACGTTGCCGGCGTCGAAGTGAAGGTTGTCGATGTTCTGCGTGATCGTGTGGCGCAGCACGCCGAGCGCCTCGAGCTCCGCCATCGCGAGGTGGCCCGCGTTGGGCGCGGCCTCGGCGATTGAGCGGGAGAAGTCGTCGGCGTTCGAGCGGCGATTCAGCATGTCGCGCCAGCCGGTGGCGGGGTCCTCCATGAAGCGCTGGTAGCCGTCCATCGGCGGCTCGCCGCGCTCGGTCCAGAGCCCGCCCGCGCCGCGAAACGGCCGGATGCCGCTTTCGACCGAGATCCCCGCCCCGACGAGCGCGATGACGTATCGCGCGCCGACGAGCGCTCGCGCGCCGGCCGCGACGGCGCCGGCGTCCCTGTGCGCGCCTGTCGGCCCGACCTCGTCGCCGGTCACCCGGGGCCACCGTTGATGTTCTGCGGCCGGTGGCGCACGCCGCCCGCGTTCACTTGTCCCGCTCGGCGCCTTCGCCGAGGGCGGCTTGCGCGGCGGCGAGGCGGGCGATCGGCACGCGGAATGGCGAGCAGCTCACGTAGTCGAGGCCGATGCGGTGGAAGAACTCGACGGAACGCGGGTCGCCGCCGTGCTCGCCGCAGATGCCGAGCTTGAGCGCCGGGCGCGCCTTGCGGCCTGCCTCGATCGCGATCTTCATGATGCCGCCGACGCCGACCTGGTCGATGGTCTCGAACGGGTTGTCCTTGATGATGCCCATCTGCAGGTATTTCGCGAGGAACTTGCCCTCGGCGTCGTCGCGGCTGACGCCAAGCGTCGTCTGCGTCAGGTCGTTCGTGCCGAACGAGAAGAATTCGGCGGTCTCGGCGATCTGGCCGGCGACCATGGCGGCGCGCGGCAACTCGATCATCGTGCCGAACTGGTAGGGCACCTGTACGCCGGCGTCGTCCATCTCGCGCTTCGCCGTCGCTTCGAGCAGCTCGCGGAGACGGGCGAGCTCGGTGTCGAAGCCGACGAGCGGGATCATGATCTCCGGGTGCACGTCGATGCCGTCGCGCTTGAGCGCGATCGCGGCGCGGAAGATCGCCTGTACCTGCATCTCGCTGATCTCCGGAAACAGCAGGCCGAGGCGGCAGCCGCGCAGCCCGAGCATCGGGTTCGCCTCGCGCATGCCGTTGACGGCTTCGAGCAGCGTCTCCTTCTCGCGCAGCCCGGGCGCGTTCGGCGCCGTGGCGCGGAGCCGGGTGACGTCCTCGAGCAACTCGTCGTGGTTCGGCAGGAACTCGTGCATCGGCGGGTCCATGAGCCGGATGGTCACCGGGCGCCCGTCCATGACGCGGAAGATCTGCTCGAAGTCGCCCTGCAGCATCGGCAGGATGCGATCGAGCGCGCCGGCGTAGCGGCCCAGCGGCCCCTCGAGGCGTGCGAGCACCTCGTTGAGCCTCGTGACGAGATGCGAGCGCTTGTCGCCGGTCGCGCCTTCAAGTTCCTCGCGGACGCCGGCCGCATCGGCTTCGAGCCGCTTGGTCTCAGTCGCCGAGAGGAGCATCTCCTGCACCGTGGCGACGCGCGTGCGCGGGTTGAGGAACATGTGCTCGGCGCGGAGCAGGCCGATGCCCATCGCGCCGAACTCGACGGCGTTCTTCGCGTCCGGCGGGTTGTCGGCGTTCGTGCGCACCTTCATGCGCGCGGTCTCGTCTGCCCACGCGAGCAGTTCGCGCAGCTCCGGGAACTGCTCCGGTGGCACGGTCGGCACCTCGCCGAGCATGACGGCGCCGATCGACCCGTCGATCGTCAGCACCTGGTCCTCCTCGATCGTGACGCCGTTGATGGCGAAGCGGCGCGCGTGTTCGTCGACGCTGATCGCTTCGCAGCCGGCGACGCACGGCTTGCCGAAGCCACGTGCGACGAGCGCGGCGTGCGAGCTCAGGCCGCCGCGCTCAGTGAGGATGCCGCGCGATTCGTACATGCCCTGCACATCGTCGGGCGAGGTCTCCTCGCGCACCAGGATGACGGCTTCCTTCTCCTTGCCACGGCGGGCGGCCTCGTCCGAGTCGAATACCGCCTTGCCCGATGCGGCGCCGGGCGACGCGGCGAGCCCGCGGGCGATCTCGATGAACTGCGCCGACGCGAGAAAGCGCTCACGGTCGGGAGGCGCCATCTCGTGCCACTCGCGCGCCGTCATCGTGCCGATGCCGTCCTCGCGCACGAACACCATCGTTGGTTTTGCGGCGACGCTTCGGGCGACGTCCTTCGAGACGGGGCCGAGCGCGGTGACCTTCGCGCGCGGGTCCAGGCGCGGGGGCAGGAGCTCGTTGATGCGCTCCGGCGCGACGCGATGCAACGCCTCGCGCCTGTCGATCAGTCCTTCGTTCGCCATGTCGACGGCGATCTTGACGGCCGAGCGCGCCGAGCGCTTGGCGACGCGGCATTGCAGCATGTAGAGGCGGTTGTGCTCGAACGTGAACTCCACGTCCATCATGTCGTGGAAATGCTCTTCGAGCTTCTCGCAGATGCCCGCGAACTCGCCGTAGAGCGCCGGGTTCTCCTTGCGCAGCGCGTCGATCGGCTCGGGCGTGCGGATGCCGGCGACGACGTCCTCGCCCTGGGCGTTGCGCAGGTATTCGCCGCTGATCTGGCGCTCGCCGGTCGACGCGTCGCGGGTGAAGGCGACGCCGGTTCCCGAGTCCTCGCCCATGTTGCCGAAGACCATCGTCTGCACGTTGACCGCGGTGCCGAGGTCGTGCGGTATCTTCTCGATCTCGCGGTACCGGAAGGCGCGCTCGTTGTTCCACGAGTTGAAGACGGCGCGGATCGCCAGCTCGAGTTGCTGCATCGGCTCGTCGGGGAAGGCGGCGCCGGTCTCGTCGAGCACGAGCGCCTTGAACTTCGCGACGACGTCGCGCAGCTGCGCCGGGCCGAGCTGCCAGTCTTCCTTCACGCCGGCGTCGGCTTTCGCCTGGTCGAAGATGCGGTCGAACTTCTTGCGCTCGAGGTCGAGCACGATGTCCGAGAACATCATGACGAAGCGGCGGTAGGCGTCGTAGGCGAAGCGCTCGTCGCCGGTCTGGGCGATCAGCGCCTGCAATGTCGCCGGGTTCAGGCCCAGGTTGAGCACCGTATCCATCATCCCGGGCATGGAGAACTTGGCGCCGCTCCGCACGGATACGAGAAGCGGCGCAGTGCCGTCGCCGAGCTTCTTTCCGGCGGCCTGCTCGACGGCGGCGAGGGCGTCGTGCACCTGCGCCATCAGGCCGTCGGGCAGCTGCATGTTGTTCGCGCTGTACTCGTTGCAGGCGACCGTGGTGATGGTGAAGCCGGGCGGCACTGGCAGGCCGAGGATCGTCATCTCGGCGAGGGTCGCGCCCTTGCCGCCGAGCAGGTCCTTCTGGTCTTTATGTCCTTCGTGGAAGAGGTAGACGTACTTCATGCTGCTGTACACACTCCGCTCATCGCCCGCTGCGGGCGCTCAGTGCACATGATCCGGCGCGAGCGCGATCCGCGTGCCGAGCACGCAGGGCGCGCCGTCGCTGCCGCTCCAGGTGATCTCCTGCGGTCCGCCGAGCTCTCGCTCCGCGCGCACGGCGAGCGCGGCGACGGCAAGCGCTTCGGCGTCGGAGAGCGCGGGTTCGCCGACGATCACGCGGTCCACGACCGATGTCGCGCCCGCGTCGCACTCGTACAGGTCCGGCGTCCCGCCATCATCGCGCGTCGCTTCGACCGCGATGCGGTGGGCGTCACCGCCGGGCGCGGCGCCGGTGCGCGCGACGCCCCATGCTTCGCGCGGCGGCATGCGCTGCACGATGACCGCGCAGGCCGCATCGTCGAGCGCCCGGCCGCACGATGCGCGGTAGGTGAGCGCGCTGGACGTGAAAAGCGCGGCCCATGCCGCGCGGACCGCATCGATGAGTTCGTCGGGCGTGGCTACGCCGAGCGCCACGGTGGCGGCGGCCAGCGTACCGTCGTCGGGGAGCGCGGCGTCGCGCACGGAGGCCAAGCCGCCGAGCTGCGCGAAGCTGGCGCGCACCTGTTCGAAGCACGAAGGAGCGTCGACCGCGCCGACGAGCGAGCGCGCACGGTTCGACACGTCGCGCAGCCCCGGGCGGTCGGAGGGATCCGCGGCGGCGAGCAGGCCGCGCAGCTTGTTGGTGATGTTTGCCTCGTCGAAGGCGTCGCGCATCGCCTCGGCCGTGAGGACGAACGCAGGGGGGACCGGCATGCCCGCGCGCGCGAGCGCGGCGAGCGCCACGACCCCCGCACCCGCGGCGTCGGCAGCGTCCGCACCGATCTCCTCCAGGGAGCAGATGCCTCGCAACGTTACACCCAACCGGAGACCGCACCCTCCCGCCAAGCGGCGCCAAAGTCGCGGAACAGAAGTCCTGAAGTATACCGCAGCCTGTGCCCCGCACGGCCGCACGGGGCGGATACAATCGGCGCGTGGAACAGCTTACGCCGATCCGCCGGCAGTACCTCGACGTCAAGCGGCGTTATCCGCACGCCATCGTGTTCTTCCGCCTCGGCGACTTCTACGAGACGTTCGATGACGATGCGGAGCTGTGCTCCCGCGAGCTCGACCTGACGCTCACTTCGAAGCCGATGGGCAAGGGACTGCGCGTGCCGCTTGCGGGCATCCCGTACCACGCGGTCGAGGGCTACCTGGCGAAACTGATCGCGCGCGGCCACAAGGTCGCACTGTGCGAGCAGATGAGCGACCCGGCGACCACGAAGAGGCTCGTCGACCGGAAGGTCGTCCGTGTCGTCACGCCGGGCACGCTGATCGAGGGCAACCTGCTCGACGAGCGCACGAACAACTACCTGGCGTGCCTGGCGCCGGCGCGCCGCGGCCGCGGCGATGACGCGTGGGCGGCCGGCGCGGGGCTGGCATACGTCGACATCAGCACCGGGGAGTTCGTCGCCGGCGCGGTCGAGGGCGAGCGTGCGGCGGCGGAGCTCGCGCGCATCGGCGCCGCCGAGGTGCTGCTCGCCGAGGGCGCCGACGCGCCGCCCTGGCTTGCGGCGGCGCAACGATACACGCGCGTCGAGCCGCTGTGGTTCGACGATGACCTGGCGCACGTCACGCTCGTCGAGCATTTTCGCGTCGCCTCGCCGGAGGCGTTCGGCATCGCCAGGGGGTCGCCGGCGGCCGCCGCCTGCGGCGCCGTGCTGATGTACCTGCGCGAGAACCAGGCGGCGAGCCTCGGGCTGGTGACGACGCTGCGCGCGCACCGGCCGGACACCTTCGCCGGGCTCGATGCGCATACCATGCGCAACCTCGAGCTGTTCGCGGCCGGGCTCGACAACCGCCGCGAGGGATCGCTGCTGGCGACGCTCGACCTGACGGCGACGGCGATGGGCGCGCGCCTGCTGCGGAGGCGACTCGGCCAACCGCTGCTCGACGTTGCGGCGATCGACGCGCGTCTCGACGCGGTCGCGTGGTGCCACGAGAGCGCGTTGCTGCGCACGCGGCTGCAGGAGATGCTGCGGGCCGTGCCGGACCTCGAGCGGCTGGTGGCGCGCGTGGCCGCGGGCGCTGCGCAGCCGCGCGAGCTGGTCGCGCTGCGCCGCGGGCTCGAAGCGGCGCCGGCGCTGCGCGCGGAATGCGGCGCGGACGCGCGCGTGTCGGCGATCGCCGGGCGGCTGCGGCCGTGCGAGGACGTGGTGGCGGCGATCGCGCAGGCGATCGACGACGAGCCCGGCGCCACACTAGATGCGGGCGGCGTCGTGCGCGCCGGTTTCAGCGAGGAGCTCGACTCGCTGAGGCTGATCACACGCGACGTGCGGCGCTTCCTCGCCGAGCTCGAGACGGGCGAGCGCGAGCGCACCGGCATCCGCTCGCTGAAGATCGGCTACAACCGCGTCTTCGGCTATTACATCGAGGTGAGCAAGGCGAACGCGGCGCTCGTGCCGGATCACTACGAGCGGCGGCAGTCGCTGGTCAACGCCGAGCGGTACGCGACGCCGCAGCTGCGCGACTACGAGAGCCAGATCCTCGGCGCGAAGGACCGGATCCTCGAGATCGAGACGGCGATCTTCCGGCAGGCGTGCGCGCAGGCGGCGGCCGCCGCGGCGCGCGTGCTCGAGACCGCGGGTGCGGTCGCCGAGCTCGACGTCGCGTGCGCGCTTGCGGAGGCGGCGGCGCGCTATGGCTACGTGCGCCCGCGGCTGCACGAAGGCACGGAGATCGACATCCGGGACGGGCGGCATGCGATGGTCGAGCGGTCGCTGGCGGCGGGCGCGTTCGTGCCGAACGACGTGGCGCTGTCCTCGGACGACGAGCAGATCGTGGTGCTGACGGGGCCGAACATGGCGGGGAAGTCGACGTACCTGCGGATGACGGCGGTGATCGTGCTGATGGCGCAGGCCGGCAGCTACGTGCCGGCATCGTCGGCGGCGATCGGCGTGGTCGACCGCATCTTCACGCGCGTGGGCGCGGGCGACGACCTGACGTCGGGCCAGTCGACCTTCATGGTGGAGATGATCGAGACGAGCGCGATCCTGCACAACGCGACGGGGCGCTCGCTCCTGATCCTCGACGAGATCGGGCGCGGCACGAGCACATACGACGGCATGGCGATCGCGCGCGCCGTCGTCGAGTACCTGCACAACCGGCCGGGCGTGCGCCCGAAGACGCTGTTCGCGACGCACTACCACGAGCTCGTCGGGCTGGCGGACCACCTGCCGCGCGTCCGCAATCGCAACGTCGCCGTGGCGGAGGAGCGCGGGCGGATCGTTTTCCTGCGGCGCATTGTGCCGGGGGGAGCCGACCGCAGCTACGGCGTGCACGTCGCCGAGCTCGCGGGCTTGCCGAAAGCCGTCGTGCAGCGCGCGCGGGAGGTGCTGCAGGAGCTGGAGGCGGGCGGCAACGGGCATCGCGCGGAGGCGCCTGCCGCGCCGGCGCCGCAGCTGTCGCTGTTCGCGCCGCCGGCCGATGATACGCTGCGCCGGGCGATCGCCGAGATGGACGTCGACGCGATGACGCCGCTCGATGCGATGACGCGGCTGTATGAGCTGCGCGAGCGGGCGCGCAAGGCTGGAAAGGGACACCCGCATGGCTGATGTGATGACCGACCGTCAGCGGCGCTTTGTCGAGCAACCGCGCATCGCCGTGCTGGCGAGCGTGCGTGCCGACGGCTCGCCGCATACGTCACCGGTGTGGTTCCGCTACGAGGACGGCGTGTTCAAGGTGCTGGTCGACCGCGCGTCGCAGAAGCACCGTAACATCGCGCGCGACTCGCGGGTCGAGCTGTGCATCGATGACCGCGAGCGGCCGCCGTTCCACACCGTCATCGTGCGCGGGCGGGCCTCGCTGCGGCCGGCGCCGGACGCGGCGTGGAGGCGCGCGATCGCGTTGCACTACCTGGGCGAGGATCTCGGCCGGCGCTACGCGGAGTCGACGCCGGCGGGGGACGCCGTGCTGGTGGTGATCACGCCGGAGCAGTTCGCCGGATGGTGAACCGGCGGCCGCTAGTTGCGCGTGACGCCGGGCGCGCCGATGCGGTACCTGAGGCGTAGCGCCCCAAGCATGTCGATGCGGCCGGCGCCGGCCCAGCCGGTCGTGTTTCCGTCAGGCAGGGGCGTGGCGCTGTACTTGATCGCGTCGATGACCTGGGCGGGCGACATCGGCCGGTGCGAGAGGATGAGCGCGGCGAGCCCGGTTACCTGCGGCGCGGAGAACGATGTCCCGTCGGCGAGGGCATACGGGCTGTTGTTGATGCACGGCAGGAACACGCGGCAGCCGCCGCGCGGCACCGTGCCGACGATGCGCTCGCCGACGGCGACCACGTCCACCTCCGGTCCGTACGCCGAGAACGGGGCGCGGGTGTCGGGGTCCGCGCCCGACGCCGCGCCGACCGCGAGCACGGTGTCGTAGCGCGCCGGGTAGGCGACTTTGGTCTCGCCGGAGTTGCCGGAGGCGGCGACAACGAGCGCGCCGAACTCGTCGTTCGCGCGGCGCACGGCTTCGCGCACCACCGCGGCGTCGCCGCTGCCGGCGAGGCTGACGTTGAGCACCTTCGCGCCGGACTTCGCGGCGTAGATGATGCCCTCGGCGAAGGCGAACGAGTTGCCCGTGCCGCTGCAGTCGAGCACCTTCACCGGCATCACGGTGACGTTTCGCGCCACGCCGACCATGCCGGCGCCGTCGCCGTTCGCGGCGATCACGCCGGCGACAAACGTGCCGTGGCCGCGATCGTCGTCGACCTGGCCGCCGGAGGCAGGCGAGCACAGCGGCTGCGGGCTGTCGACGAAGGCGCAGCCGTGCAGGTCGTCGACGCAGCCGTTGGCATCGTCGTCGAGCCCGTTCTGTATCTCGGAGGGGTTGGTCCAGAAGCGCCCGGCGAGGTCTGGATGGCCGAGGTCCGCGCCGGTGTCGAGCACGGCGACGATCACCGAGGGGTCGCCCTGCTCGATGTCCCATGCCTTCGGCGCATTCACGGGGACGAGATAGTCTTGCTGGCGCGCGTACAGCGGGTCGGCGGGCGCGTCGGTGGCCGCCATGCGGTACGAAGGCTCGCTGTAGAGCACGGCGCCGCTGCGCGCGAAGTCGGTCACGGCGCGTTGTACGGCGTCCGGCGATACCTTGACCTGCAGCGCGTTGAGGTCGTCGCTGCGCCGCGCGACGTCGTATCCGCGCGAGGCGGCGAGCCACGTGACGGCGTCGAGCTGGCCGAAGCGCGCGCGCACGGTGAGCGTGGTCAGGCTTCCGGCAGGGGCGGCTTTTGCGGGCGCGGCGGCGGAGGCCGGCGGCGGTGCGGGTGCGGTGTCATGCAGCGTGGTTGCCGCGGTCGCGGCGAGGAGCGCCAGCGCGGTGGCGCACGCAACGGCGCGCAGGTTGCGCACCATCCCCATCAACTCAGCAGCCTCCCGCTCGCGTGGACGATGACGTGCGCGAGCATACCATAAGCCCACCGGGAGGCGCGCGAAGCCCGTGCTACAATCGCCGCTGGAGGCTGCCGGTGGCGATCCGCATCCTGTCCCCGCACGAGGCGGCGAAGATCGCTGCGGGCGAAGTCATCGAGCGTCCTGCCTCCGTCGTCAAAGAACTCATCGAAAACTCACTGGATGCCGGCGCGACGCAGATCTCGGTCGAGGTCCGCGAGGGCGGCCTCGCGCTGATCCGTGTCGTCGACGATGGCTGCGGCATCGACCCGTCGGAACTGCGCCTCGCGTTCGAGCGGCACGCGACGAGCAAGGTGCGGTCGGAGGACGACCTCTGGCGCGTGGCCACGCTCGGGTTTCGCGGCGAGGCGCTCCCGAGCATCGCCGCGGCGGGCGATGTCGAGGGGCTGTCGCGCGTCGCCGGCAACGACGTCGGCGGGCGCATCCGCCTGCGGGGGGGCGAGATCGTGGACGAAGGGTCCGGCGCGTCGGCGCCCGGCACATCGTTCACGGTACGCGCGCTGTTCGTGGCGCAGCCCGCGCGACTGAAGTTCTTGCGGGCGCCGGCGTCGGAGGCGGCGCAGGTGTCGTCCGCGGTTACGCATTACGCGATGGCGTATCCGGAAGTGCGCTTCACGCTCGTCATCGATGGCCGCGTGACGCTGCAGACCCCCGGCAGCGGCGACCTGCGCGACGCCGTCGCCGCCGTGCACGGCGCGGATGTGGCGGAAGCCGCCATCGCCATCGACGCGCCGCCGGCGGTCGAGGGCGATACGGGCGTGCGCGGGGTTGTCGTCGAGCCACGGCTGCACCGCGCGACGCGCAACTACATCGGCCTGTACGTGAACCGGCGCTGGGTGCGCAACCGCGCGCTCACGTTCGCGGTGGAGGAGGCGTACCAGGGCATGCTGCCGGTGGGGCGGCACCCGATCGCGGTGCTCGACCTGCGCCTGCCGGCGGAGGAGGTCGACGTCAACGTGCACCCGACGAAGGCGGAGGTGCGGCTGCGGCGCGAGCGGGAGGTCTTCGGCGCGTTGCAGCGGGCCGTGCGCTCCGCGCTCTCGGCGCACGCGGCGGTGCCCTCGGCGTCGCCGGCGCTATGGGCCGGCGGCGGCGGTACGGCGACGGCCGCGCGGCCGCTGATCCTCCGGCCGCTGCCGGTGCAGCCGCCACTGGCGTCGGCGGTGCCGGAGCATCTGCGCGCGCCCGGCGCCGAGCCAGCGGCGCCGGCGCCAATGCTCGACCGGCTGCCGTTGCTCCGCGCGGTGGGGCAGGTTGGCAACACCTACATCATCGCCGAGGGGCCGGACGGGATGTACCTGATCGACCAGCACGCGGCGCACGAGCGCGCGCTGTACGAGCGATTCCTGCAGGCGGCGCGCGACGGCGCGCCCGAGGTGCAGGCGCTGCTCTCGCCGGTGACGATCGAGGTCGGCGGCGCGCGCCGGGCGCTGCTGCACGAGCACGCCGCGTCGCTCGCGCGGATGGGCTTCGACATCGAGCACTTTGGCGACGCGGCGTACGTCGTCCGCGCGCTGCCCGCGGGGCTGGCCGGCGACGACGTCGGGCGGCGCGTGTGCGAACTGCTCGACCGCATGGCGCGGGACGACGGCCCGGACGAGTCGGCGCATCGCGTCGCCGCGTCGCTTGCCTGCCACGCGGCGGTGCGCGCCGGCATGACGATGTCCGGGGAGGAGCAGCGGGAGTTGCTGCGGCTGCTCGAGGCGAGCGAATCGCCGCGCACGTGCCCGCACGGGCGGCCGACGATGGTGCACCTCACGGCGGATGCGCTCGCGCGCGAGTTCCGGCGCAGGTAGCTAGCGCAACGGCCTGCCGGGCGACGTGAACGGCCCGGCCACACGGTAGTGCGCGAGTTCCCGCTCGATGGTCGGCGCCGCCATGCGGCGCATGGTACGCGATTCGCCGTGCGCGGAGCGCTACTTCGCCGGGACGAACGCGTCCTCGCGGCGGGACTGCCAGCCGAGCAGGCGGACGATCGCCAGGGCGGCGGACTGCACGCTGCTGAACGTCGCGAGGCCGCCGGCCGCCGCGTCTTCGAGGAAGACGAGCGTTGCCTCCATGCCGTTCGCCGACGTCGGATGTCGCGCCACGCCGATGATCGGCTTGCCGGTCTCCCGCGACAGCTCGCCGAGCTTCGTCGCCTGCTCGCGCGCCATGGCCACGAAGTCGGGCATGCCCGGACGCATCGGCCCCCAGCCCCATGTCGTGTGGTAGATGACGTAGTCGATGTTCGGCGCGGACGCGACGATGCGGATCGTGTCGAGCATCGCCTTGTTGCCGTCGGGCCCCATGCCGACGCTGGTGTCGACGGGATTGCGCACGCTCGTGCCGGCCGCCGGCGTAAAGTCGCGCAGTTGCTGCTGCGTCGGCTCAGGCAGGGCGGGCATCTGCAGGCCCGCTGCGCCGACTTCGTCGGACGCGAGCACGCTGTGGCCGCCGCCGCCGCCGACGATGCCGGCGCGCGGCCCGCGCAGGCCGCGCAGGAAGCGGGCGGCGACGACCGAATCGATGAGCTCCTCCATGCGGTCGACGCGGATCGCGCCGGCCTGGCGCACCGCCGCGTCGAAGATCTGCAGCGAGCCGGCGAGGCTGCCGGTGTGCGAGTTCACCGCGCGCGTCCCCGCTTCGGTGCGGCCGCCCTTGAGGATGATGACCGGCTTGGCGGCGGCCGCCTTGCGCAGCGCGCGCATGAAGTGCGCGCCGTCGCGGATGCCTTCGATGTAGCAGGCGATGACGGACGTGGCCGGATCCTCGGCGACGTACTCGAGCAGCTCCGACTCGCGGACATCGGACCCGTTGCCGTAGCTGACGACCTTGCTATAGCGCAGGCCGCGCACGCTGCCGCTCCGGCAGAACTCGCCGGCGTTGGCGCCGCTCTGGGAGAGCAGGGCGATGTCGCCGGGCTCGGCCGGCAGGAATGGCATGAACGAGAGCCCGGACTCCGGCACGTAGAGGCCCATGCAGTTCGGGCCGATGACGCGCATCCCGAGTTCCTTCGCGCGGGCGAGGATGCGCGCCTCGAGCGCGGCGGCGTCCTCGTCGCCGGTCTCGCTGAAGCCCGCGGTGAAAAAGTGGATCACCTTCACGCCCTTGCGCCCGGCGTCCTCGACCAGTTGCTCGACGAATCGCAGCGGGACGCTCGAGATCACGTAGTCGACGTCGCCGGGAACGTCGCCCAGGCTCGGGTAGCACTTGAGGCCGTTGATCTCCTGCGCCTTGGGATTGACCGGGTAGAGGTCGCCCTTGAACCCCATCTGCTGGATGGCTTCGACAAACGAGCCGGGCCCCAGCGAGGTGGACGCGCCGACGACGGCGACGGAGCGGGGGTGGAACAGGTAATCGAGCGCGTCGAAAGAGCCTTCGGGCATGTGAATCGGTCCCCTCAGCGAGCGGCGGCGATCGAGCGGGGCCGCGGTCTGCTGGACATAAGTGCGCGGGATGCCGCCGTACGGCAGCCGTGCCGCATCGTAACGTGGCCCCCGTCCGCGGGCAAACGAGGCCAGCGCCTACGGCCCTGACAGGGAGTAAGGGTGCAGGCACCCGACATCGCCGGTCGCGGCGCGCGCGGATTCGGACCACCTCAAGAGCACCCCTAAGGGTGTCGAGCATTCCAGTGACGGATGGGGCGGGAGCCCCTAAGGGAATGCACGCACGCTGGGGGCTTCTTGATGGACGACGACATCCGCCGGTCGTACTGGCAGCGCATCGCGAGCTCGCGGCGCGTGGGCGTGGCGTCCGTCTCGGCGATGGCGCTCGCCGTCGCAGCCGCGCTGGCGGCGCTCGGGTCGGCGACCGCGTCGGCTACGCAAGGACCGGCGGCGCCGACACCCACGCCCGTCACGACCGAGACGCCCGTCACGACCGAGACACCCGCCGCCACCACGCCGGCGCCCATGGGTGGGCCGGAGATCCTTTCAGGCTTCGGTTTGCCTCTGCAGTTCGCGTCCGGCGAAGCCGCGATCCTGCGCGCCATTATTGAGTTCACCGAAATCGCGGGCGCGCCAACCGCGACGGCGACGGCGCCGCTTCCACCGCCGCCGCCGCCCACGCCGACGCCGACCACGTCGCGTCCGGCCGCGCCGCCGCTGCCGACCGTCGCACTGCCTACGGCGGTACCGCCGACCGCGATTCCGCCGACGGCGACGGCTGTGCCGCCGACACCGGCGCCCGCGCCGTCATCGCTCGACACGTCGCCGATGGATGCGTATGCGCGGAACCTGTTCGATTTGACGAACGCGAGGCGCGTCGCCGCCGGCCTGTCGCCGCTGCGCGAGAACGGTCTGCTCAACGGCATCGCGCGCATCCGCTCGGCGGAGATGGCGCAGTACAACTACTTCGCGCACGAGAGTCCGGTCACCGGCCACAACGCGTTCAGCCTGATGGACGTGCACGGTGTGCCTTATGCGTGGGCGGGAGAGAACCTGGCGAAGAACAACTACCCGGACGCCGAGGCGGTCGGGGTAGCGGAGCAGGCGCTCTGGGACAGCCAGGGGCATCGCGAGAACACGCTCGGCCCGCACTACACCGACGTCGGCATGGCGCTGGTGATCGACGGCAGCGGGATGAAGTACTTCACGATCATCTTCACGGGGCCGTAGCCCCGCGCTTATCCGAAGGCCGGAATCGAGGGGGCGCCCATCGGCGCCCCTTCGCGTTGCAAGCCGCGGGTGCGACGGCACGCGGGGCGCCGCGCACCTCTGCGCCAGGCCGGACGATGCGGGAGCTACGCCGCGGGCTCGAGTCCCGCGAACCGGGTCACGTTTTCGGGAGCGGTGAGCGATACGAAGTAGGAGTGGCACGCGGCATCGAGGTGGGCGCGCGTGAACGCCGGCTTCTCGCCGTGGTACGCGGCGATGTCGGCGACGAGGTCGACGATATCGCGCGGGTGGCAGCCCTTGAAGCCGCGCCCGGTCTGCACGTAATAGCGTTCGACCAGGTACTGCGCCGCCTGGGGGTCGATCTGCATCTCTCGCTGCTGGCAGACGCGCGACAGGATCTCGAGGAACTGATCCCGCGTCGGGTCGGGGATCTCGATCTTGTGGCGGATGCGCCGGAAGAACGCCTCGTCGCCGAGCTGCGAGGGGTGCAGGTTCGTGGAGAAGATGAGCAGCACATCGAACGGCACTTCGACGACGTCGCCGGTGTGCAGCGAGAGGTGGTCGACGCGCTCCTCCATGGGCACGATCCAGCGGTTGAGCAGTTCCTTCGGCTGGATCATCTGCCGGCCGAAGTCGTCGACGATGAGGATGCCGCTGTTGGCTTTCCACTGCAGCGGCGCGATGTAGAACTGGGACTGCGGCGAATAGCGCAATTCGAGGTCCTTGAGCTGCAGCTCGCCGCCGACGCTCAGCATCGGCCGCCGTGCGACGACCCAGCGGCGGTCGCGGCGTCGCTCGATGCCGGGCATGACGCCCGCATCGGCCCCGCGCCGGTCGCGCTGCTGGTCGAGCGGGATCTCGTTGTGCACGCGGGGGTCGAAGACCTTGACGATGATGCCGTTCAGGTCGACGGCGTACGGGATCAGCACTTCGCCCGGGAGCATGCGTCCGATCGCGGTCGTGATCGTGCTCTTGCCGTTGCCGGAGCCGCCGTACAGCAGCATCGACCGGCTCGAGTTCACGGCGGGGCCGAGCGCCCCGATGACGTCATCGGAGATCACGAGCTGGGACACGGCGGTCTTCACCGTGTCCGGCGTCACGCGCATCGCGCGGATGGACTGCTTCTCGAGCACGGCCAGGTACACGGCGAACGGCACGGGCGCCGGGCCGATGTACTGGTTGCGGGAGAGCGCCTCTTCGGCCTTTTCGAACCCCTTGCTGGAGAGCGAGTACTGGTAGAGCTGCTCTCCCGTGCCGGACGACCCGACGACCTCGGCGAGTTGCTCGCGCTTGAGGAACGTGAGCACTTCGTCGATCACCGGGAACGGCAGCGCGAGCTGCGCCGCGATCTGGCGCGCTGACGGCCGTCCGGCGAAGTAGATCGACTTGACGACGAGGTCGAGGATCATCGAGAGGTCGAGGCCCGTCTCCTCGATCGTCTGCGGCTGCGGGACGAACGGCGCGCCCTGCGCATCGCCGTGACCGTTGCCGTTGCCGTTCGATGCGGCGCCTGCGCGGACTTCGCCGCCCGCAATCTCGATGGTCATGCACAGCTCTCCAGCACGCGCCTCGCCGTTGCGGTCGCGACGGCTCCCCGGGGCGGGGAGCGGCCGCGCTGACCGAAAGGCACGAGGGAAGAGCGGTGGCTCCCCCAAGTCCTCGACCTTAGTATCGGTATGGCGCAAGGAAAGTGGAGATGCCGGGAAGGCAACAAAAACGGCGCACCGCGTGCGCCGCGCATGGTTGCCGGTGAAACGGGTTGGGGCCAGGGGACGCCAGCCAGGCCCCGCCTCCTGAACGCGCGTCCCCTGGACCCGTAGCCCCAACACAGGGCCTTCCCCTAGGGGAAGGCGGGCGATGCGCGCGGACTACGGTCGCGCGGATCGCCGCATGGCCAAGCGCCGCCGACGGCGCGGCCCGCCGCCTCAATGCGGCCCTTCTTCGGCCGATACTTATCAGTGAAACAGCCCTTGCGGCTCCACCAGCACCATCTCGATGCCCCGCAAGGTGGGACGATTCTCCCATGGGCTCGGTGGGCTGTCAAGAGGCCGAGGAAGCCTAACTTTACACGAAAAGACCGGGCGGATGATGTGCCGGGTGAAGCTGGAAGGCGAGCGTTGAACGTGCGCGTGGGCATCGCGCTGCTGGCCGTTGCGGCCGCGCTCTGCGGCGTCTTCGGCGCGCCGGCGGCGGCGCAGGAAGGCGCGCTCGGCCTGCAGGTGATCTCCGTTTCGGGCGACGCGTTCCCGTACGCGAAGGCGGTCGTGGCGATCGAGGACCAGGGCGGCGAGACGCCGCCGCTGGGCGCCGAGCAGTTCCGCGTGACGGTCGACGGGGCGCCGGCGCCCGTGCAATCCGCCGAGCTGGCGTCGAGTGACGCGGCGCCGCTCGACGCGCTCGTCGTGTTCGACACCTCGGGAAGCATGGAGGGCGCTCCGCTCGCCGCGGCGAAGGCCGCAGCGCACGCGCTGATCGCCGAGCTGGGGCCGCAGGACCGCGTCGCCGTCATGGAGTTCGGCGATGAGGTGCGTCTCTTGCAGGATTACACGGCGGACCGCGCAGCGCTCGCGGTGACGATCGATGGCCTGGTGGCGGCGGGCAACACGGCGTTGTACCAGGCGACGGCCGACGCCGCCGCGAGGGCGGCCGCCTCGACGGCGGCGCGCCGCGTCGTCGTGCTGCTGAGCGACGGCGCCGACTTCGGCGGCCGCTCGCGCGCCACGCGGGAAGAGGCGACCACGGCGGCTGCGAACAGCGGCGTGCCGTTCTTCACGATCGCGCAGGGGACGGACCTGGACCGGCCGTACCTCGAGTCGATCGCCGGGATCACACGCGGGCGCTTCCTCGAAGCGCCGTCGCCCGGCGATCTCGAGGCGCTGTACGCGGGCATCGGCCGGCTCCTGCGGAGCCAGTACGTCGTTCTGTTCGACGCGTCGGGCGCGCCGGCGAGCGATGTGACGGTCGAGATCAGCGTCGATGCGGGAGGGCGCACGGCGTCGGCGGCGAGCGCGCTGCACCTCGATGCAGCGTTCGCGCCGCAATTGATCGTGGAAGGTATTGCGCCGGGCGATTCGGTGGCCGCCGAGCGCGAGGTGCGCGTCACGACCGAGACGGGCGTCGCGCCGACGCGCGTCCGCTGGTATGTCGACGGCGCGCAGGTGTTCGAGAGCGTCGCCGCGCCGTTCGTCTACCGCTACGACCCGCGGGAGGCGGGCGCCGGGGCGCGGACGATGCGCGTCGAAGCGGACTTTGGCCCGATCATGGCGGAGCGCGCGATCGAGTTCAGCGCCGCGCCGGCGGCGTCGGGTGGTGGCGGGTTCCCGCTGGCGCCGATCGCCGCGGTCGCCGCCGTCCTGGTCATCGGCGCGGCCGGCGCATGGTGGTTCGTCAACCGTCGGCGCAAGGGTGGCGCTCCCGCGGCCGAGCACCTGGCGCCGCTCACTGAGCAGATGAAGGCGGCAGCGCGGCGCGTCGTCATCCCGCAGCACGCAACCGAGACGCCGGAAGCGGAAGCGATCGGCGAACCGATGGGGGTGTTGATCTCGCGCAGCGGCAGCGACATCGGCCGGGAGTACCTGGTCGGCGGCCGGCCGGTGAGCATCGGCTTCGGGGCGCTCTGCGGCGTGCGCGTCGATGACCCGGAGCTGGCGACCGAGGAGGCGCGCATCTGGGTGCGGGGCGGAAACCTGCTCGTGCACCGCATGACTCGGCTGTCGGTCATCGCCGCCAATGGGGTGAGCGGCGGCTGGGTGATCCTCGAGCCGGGCGACACGTTCGATATTGGAGCGCACCGCTTCGAATTCAAGCTGCTGCCGGCCGGGGCGCCGGCGCCGGAGGCCGAAGCCGCGCCCGAGCCCGCAGCAGTGCCGAAGCGCGAGCGCAAGCGCAAGAAGCGGCCCGAAGCCCCGCCGGCCGTCGCCGAGTTGCCGAGCAACGTCATCCGCATGGCGGACCTGATGCCGAAGACCGACGGCGGCTTCACGCGGGAGGACCGCGAACAAGAGGCGTCGTAAACGCGCCGCCAGGGCGCGCCGCGGGCCTCCTGCGGCCCGCATGCCGGGGTTGCGCCGGCCATCCACTCAAGACAGCGCCCCCCACTGCCGATGCTCATTGGGACGTAGGGAGCACCCGTAAGGGAATCACGCAGGCGGCGCACCCAAGCGGATCTTCACGCGGACGTCCCGGCAGCAGGGGGAGTGCAACTGCCGATGGTCAGCGCGAACACCGCCGTACCACGAGCCAATGACGATACGCCCATCGTGTTGCGCGCGATTCAGCGTGACCAGGAGGCGTTTGGCGAACTGTACGACCGCCACGTCGTCCGCGTGTACCGCCACATCTACTACATGGTGGGGAACGCCGCCGAAGCGGAGGACCTGACCTCGCAGACGTTCTTGCGGGCGTGGGAGGCGATCGACCGTTACCAGGTGCGGGGGGCGCCGTTCGTGTCGTGGCTGCTGCGCATCGCGCACAACCTCGGGGTGAGCCACCTGCGGGCGAAGCGCGAGACGTCGCAGGTCCACGAGGGCATCATCGACGACAAGCTGCCGCGGGACCCGGAGTGGGCGTACGCGCAGACCGCCGAGGAGGAGATGGTGCGGCAGGCGATCCTGGGACTGCGCGAGGAGCAGCGCCAGGTCATCCTCCTGCGATTCATCGAAGATTTAGATTACCGCGAAGTGGCCGACATTATTGGCAAGAGTGTCGCGGCGATCCGCGTCATTCAGCACCGCGCGCTCAATTCGCTGCGAAAGCAGATGAAGCTGCTCGACCCGGCGGTATAGGGGTTCCGGCGGGGGTGAGTGAGGTCTCCGGGCGCCGCACGGCCGCGCCGGGGGCAGGTTGGGGGTCCGGGGACATAAAGCCGCGTCCCGAGTTTCCGATACCTATACAGCCCGTTGGCAGGTAGCCAGATTCAGGACTTTGGGGGATACGCCATGGCACGATCGATTGCGGCTTCGCAGGGGCGGACGAACCGGCGCTTCCTGTTCATCGCGTTGCTCCTCGCGGGGCTGAGCGCGGTGCTGATTTACGCGGTGCTCGCGCGGAACGGTTCCGGCGATGGGGGTGGTTCGAGCTCGTCTGGTCCGGGGTCGGCCGTTGTCGTTGCCCGGACGGCGATCAAGCAGAACACCGTCGTGACGGCGGAGATGCTGCAGCTGAAGGAAGTGCCGGCGGACGGCATCATCACGGGCGCGTACCTCGCGACGGAAGACGCCGTGGGCAAGGTGACGAAGTTCCCGATCGAGGCGAACCAGCAGGTCGTCGCGAGCTCGGTGATCGACCTCGAGAACCCGGCGTCGACCGACGCGCTGGCGGCGGTCGTGCCGGCGGGGCGCCGCGCGATCTCGGTCTCGGTGGGCCAGGTGACGAACGCCGGCGGTCTGATCTTGCCGGGCGACTTCGTCGACGTGGTGTGGACGTGCTGCGACGACAAGGAAGTCGTGGCGAAGACGATCCTCCGCAACGTGCAGGTCGCCGCGATCGCCCAGTCGAAGATCGACAGCGGTCCGGCGGTCGGCGAAGGCAACACGAGCGGCCCGATCTCGGCCGGCGACGAAGAGCCAATCCCGGAGGCCGTGACGACGACGTTGCTGCTGACGCCGGACGAGGCGCAGGCGGCGGTCCTGGCCGAGCAGAGTGGCAAGCTGCGCTTCAGTCTGCGCGGTCTCGGCGACGAGCAGATCGTCGACCCGGATTTCCTGCTCCTTACGGAGCTGCTCCCGGAAGCCGTCCTGGCGGGGCTGCCGGAGAACCTGAAGCCCGACGGCTACAAGCAGGAGCAGTAAGGCAGAGGATGTCTGGCCGGCCTGGCCGGTCCTGATGAGGCAGGAGACGTAGCCGATGGCGCGAAATCCGGAGATCGTGACGGTAGACCCGGACCTCGGTAGCAGGGCCGAGACGAAGCGGGCGGCGCAGCTGGGCCACTTCACGGTGGTCGGCGAGTCCGGCTACGGCGTCGAAGCCGTGACCGTGGCCAAGGAGCACCACCCGGACGTCTTCCTCGTCGCGATGGAGGAGCCGGTGGCGCTGGCGCTCCAGACGATCGAGGCGCTCGCGGACGCGGTGCCAGCCGCGCCGGCGATCGTGTACTCCTCGCTCGCCGACGCCGGCTCGGTGCGCCGGGCGATGGTGGCGGGTGCGCGCGACTACATCGTGAAGCCGCTGAAGCCGGAGGACCTGAGCCGCGCCGTGTACGGCGTGCTGGAGCAGGAAGAACGGAAGCGGCTGCGCGCCGACGGCCAGACGTCGGAGGCGCCGGCGCGCGGGACCGTGATCACCGTGTTCGGCGCGAAGGGCGGCATCGGCAAGACGACGATCTCGACGAACCTGGCGACGACGCTGGCGAAGATCACCGGCGCGAGCGTGTGCCTGCTCGACATGGACACGCGGTTCGGCGACGTGGCGATCATGATGGACGTGGCCGTGGAGGCGAGCATCGCCGACGTGGCGCGGCACATCGACGAGATCGATCGCGACAAGATCCGCGACTTCCTGGTCAAGCACTACAGCGGCGTGAGCATTCTGCCGGCGCCCCTCCACCCGACCGAGTGGCGGAACATGACGCCGCAGCACATCGAGAAGATCGTGGAGCTGCTGGCGCAGACGCACGACTACGTCGTCATCGACACGCCGGGCACGTTCAACGAGCTCATTGCGACCACGCTGGAGCTGGCAAGCCTGATCCTGCTCATCACGAGCATGGATATCGCCAGCATCAAGGACACGGCGCTGGCGCTGGAGATGCTCCGCGCGGCCGCGGTGCCCGAGGACAAGGTGAAGCTGACGATCAACCACTCGACCGCGGCGAACAGCCTGCGCGAGGAGGACGTGGCGCGGGTGCTGGAGTACGACGTGTTCTGGCGCATCCCGCACGACCTGAGTGTGTCGAGCAGCACGCAGCTCGGCCAGCCGATCGTCGTCGCCAAGCCGTACGCGCGGGTGTCGCGGTCGATCATCGACCTGGCGCACACGCTGACGGGGACGCGACAGGAGAAGCGTGGATTCCTGGACCGGTTCCTGGGCCGGTCCGCGTAAGAAGCATCTGCGCGTAAGGATCACCTGCGAAGGATGAGGCCATGAGTCAGTTCCAATGGCAGTCGAGGAAAACCCAGTCGGGCGGCGGCAGCGCGTTCAACAACCGCCCCGGCCAGCTCTCGCAGAACGTCATCGCGCTGAATGAGCTGAAATTCACGCTGCACCAGCGCCTGATCGAGGAGCTCGACCCGAACAAGCTCGATGGGCTGGGCAAGGACAAGGCGCGCGAGGCGGTCGAGCAGGCCGCGCGCACGCTCATCGCGCAGGAGATGCCGGGCATCGTCGGCACGACGCGGGACGAGCTCGTCTCCGCGGTGGCCGACGAGGTGCTGGGCTTCGGCCCGATCGAGCCGTTGCTCCGCGATGCGAGCATCTCGGAAGTGATGGTGAACGCTCCGGACACGATCTTCTACGAGAAGGAAGGCCGCCTGTACCTGAGCTCGGTGCGCTTCCGCGATGACCAGCACATCATGCGCATCGTCGAGCGCATCGTCGCGCCGCTCGGCCGCCGCGTCGACGAGTCTTCGCCGATGGTAGACGCGCGCCTGCCCGACGGGTCGCGCGTGAACATCATCATCCCGCCCGTCGCGCCGAAGAGCCCGACGGTGACCATCCGGAAGTTCCGGACCGACAAGATGACGATCAACGACCTGGTCGCGACGGGCGCACTGACGAACGAACTCGCGGAGTTCTTCCGCGCCTGCGTGATGGCGAAGCTGAACATCATCATCTCCGGCGGTACGGGTTCCGGTAAGACGACGATGCTCAACGCCCTGTCGGCGTTCATCCCCGACACCGAGCGCATCGTCACGATCGAGGACCCGACGGAGCTCCAGCTCCAGCAGGGTCACGTCGTGACGCTCGAAGCGCGGCCGGCGTCGCTGGAAGGCCGCGGCGAGGTGACGCAGCGCGATCTCGTGCGGAACTCGCTGCGCATGCGCCCGGACCGCATCCTGGTCGGCGAGGTCCGCGGGCCGGAGGCGTTCGACATGCTCCAGGCGATGAACACCGGCCACGAAGGCTCGCTCGGCACGGTGCACGCCAACACGCCGCGCGACGCGCTCGCCCGCATCGAAAACATGGTGATGATGGCGGGGTTCGAGCTGCCGGTGAAGGCGATCCGGGAGCAGATGCAGTCGGCGATCCACGTCGTAATCCAGATCGCGCGGTTCCAGGACGGCACGCGCAAGGTCGTGTCGGTGGCCGAGGTGTCGGGCATGGAAGGCCAGGTGGTGACGATGCAGGACCTGTTCCGGTTCGAGCAGACCGGCATCGACTCCGATGGCCGGGTGCTCGGCGAGCTTCGCACGACCGGCATCCGCCCGCGGTTCACAGAGAAGTTCGAGGTCTCGGGTATTCACCTGCCCGCGGACCTGTTCGCACCAGCGGGGTTCTAAGATATGGATCCGCTTGCAGCAGTAGCGGCAATCTCGGTCATGAGCACGGTCGTCGTGACACTGTTCGCATTTTACGGCGCGACGGTGCCCTCGGCCGTGGCGCGTGGCCGTCTCCAGGGCCTGATGTCCGGGACGTCGGTGGTCGAGGCGACGGCGCCCGGCGCGCTGCGCAAGTCCGGCGATGGCCCGTCGTTCTTGCAGGGGCTGGCCAAGGGCGCGGTCGGCGAGAAGCTGGAGCTCCAGCTGGAGCGCGCGGACCTGACGATCAGCCCGGGCGAGTTCGTGTTCGCGCGGATCGCGCTGGCGCTGATCCTCGCCGTGGTCCCGGTGTTCGCGATCCCGAGCGTGATGGCGTACGCCGTCGCCGTTGCGGGCCTGGTCGTCGGCTACAACCTGCCGAAGATCTGGCTCAACCGGCGACGCAAGTCGCGTATCGACAAGCTCAACCAACAGCTGCCCGAGGCGCTGACGATCATCTCGAACGCGCTGAAGGCGGGGTTCGGCCTGTTGCAGGCGCTGAACAACGCGGCGGACAACCTGCCGCACCCCCTGTCGACCGAGCTCTCGCGCACGATCCACGAGATGAACGTGGGTTCGAGCGCGGAGGAGGCGCTGGTCGGGTTGAGCGAGCGCGCGGGCAGCTACGACCTGGACATCGTCGTCACGGCCATCCTGGTGCAGCGCACGGTCGGCGGCAACCTGGGCGAGATCCTGGACACCGTCGCGGGGACGATGCGCGAGCGCATCCGCATCCGCGGCGAGATCCAGACGCTGACGGCGCAGCAGAAGCTCACCGGCATCGTCATCGGCTTGCTGCCGGTCGGCGTCGGCGTGATGTTCCAGGTCCTGAGCCCCGGTTACGTGGCGCCGCTGTTCACGACGTTGATCGGCCAGATTCTGCTCGGCGCAGCCGCCGTCCTGGAGGTCGTCGGCGTGATGATCATCCAGCGCATCCTGAACATCGAGGTGTAGCTGATGGACCCTCTCGCACTGATTACCTCGCTGGTTATCGCGGGCGCCGTGCTGGCGTTCTTCCTGGGATTCGCCGGACAGCGTGACCGCGGCGCGGTCGTCGCGCGCCAGCGGCTCGAGTCGTTCAAGCGCGGGGCTGCCGAGCCCGGGGCGCCCGACGAACGGGCGGGCGTGGGCACGCGCGTCATCGGGCCGGCGCTCCGCGGCGCCACGCGCACGCTGGGAAATCTGCTGCCGAAGTCCATGCTCAGCGGCGTGGAGCGCAAGCTCATTACCGCCGGGGAGCCGATGACGATCAGCGGCTTCCTGACGATGCTCCTGCTCACGAGCACGGGGTCGGTGGGGTTCGGCTTCCTGATCGTGATCGCGATGGGCGGCACGTTCGGCGCCATGCAGATCGGCGTGATGTGCATGCTCGCGGCGATCGGCTTCTACCTGCCGTTCTACATCGTCGCGTCGCGGGCGCGGCAGCGGCAATCGGCGATCATCAAGTCGTTGCCGGACGCGTTCGACCTGATCACGACGTGTGTCGAAGCGGGGCTCGGCCTGGACGCCGCGCTCTCGCGCGTGGCCGAGAAGGTCCAGGGTCCGTTCTCCGACGAGCTCTCGCGCTCGCTGCGCGATGTCGCGCTCGGGAAGTCGCGCAAGGAAGCGCTGAAGGAGCTTGGCGAGCGCACCCAGGTGCCGGACCTGATCCAGTTCACCAACGCCGTGATCCAGGCCGAGACGATGGGCTCATCGGTCGGCCAGGTGCTGCGCGTGCAGGCGGACCAGCTCCGCGTGCGGCGCCGCCAGCGCGCCGAGGAACAGGCGTACAAGGCGCCGGTGAAGATGCTCTTTCCGCTGGTGCTGTGCATTTTCCCGACGCTGTTCATCGTCATCCTGGGCCCGGCGGCGATCACGATCATGCAGGGCTTCCCGACGTAGCCCGGCCTGGTGCGGACATGAGGAGATCCGTGGCTCCTTCGGCGGGGCCACGGATTTCGTTTGTACGCCGGCGGCCGCGCCCTGCTTGGCGCGTGCCGTGCCGGCGCGCACGATTCTGTGTCACCCTTGTGGACTCGATGGTTACCTCAATACCCGGGTTGTGGCAGCGGATCGGCGTCGTGGCGCGGCGTATTGCCGGCGTCGTGGTGCTGATCGCGGTCGTGCGGATCGGCGCCGGGCTTGCGGTCATCGCGCTGTTCGACCGCGACGCCGTGGCGTGGGGTCCCGAGGTGACGGCGATCGTCGTCGCGGCGGTCGCCGTGCCGGTGCTCGTCGCGCTGGCGGTGCGGCGATGGTCGCCGCGGCGGCGCGTTAGCTGACGGTGCCCTCGCGCGGCACGTCGCGCGGCGCCGTCTCCGGGGCCGGCCCGACGTGGATGCGCGGGCGGTCGCCGCCGCCGCCTCCGCCGTTCTGCGCCAGGCCCGTGGCGAACATCTGGATCAGGTCGATCGGCACGGGAAAGACGATCGTGCTGTTCTTCTCCGTGGCGACTTCGGACAGCGTCTGCAGGAAGCGGAGCTGCAGCGTTGCCGGCTCCGTGGCCATGATGCGGCCGGCCTCCGCGAGCCGCTCCGACGCCTGCAGTTCGCCCTCGGCGTTGATCACCTTCGCGCGGCGCTCGCGTTCGGCCTCGGCCTGGCGCGCCATCGCGCGCTGCATGCCCTGCGGCAGCTCGACGTCCTTCACTTCGACCGTCGAGACCTTCACGCCCCACGGCTCGGTCTGCTCGTCGATGATCTGCTGCAGCTTGGCGTTGATCTGCTCGCGCTCGGAGAGCAATTCGTCGAGGTCGGACTGGCCGAGCACGCTGCGAAGCGTGGTCTGCGAGATCTGCGACGTCGCGCGGAAGTGGTCGAGCACCCGCGTCACGGAGTCCTCCGGGTTGACGACGCGGAAGTAGATGACGGCGTTGACCTTCACGGTGACGTTGTCGCGGGTGATGCACTCCTGGCTCGGCACGTCCATGGTCACCGTGCGGAGGTCGACGGTCACCATCCGGTCGACGATGGGCAGGATGACGAACAGCCCCGGGCCGCGCGCGCCGACGAGGCGGCCGAGGCGGAAGATCACGCCGCGCTCGTACTCGGCGACGATCTTCACCGAGTAGAACCAGACCAGGAATCCCCACGGCGGGATCAGCAGGAAGAACGCGAAGGCGGTGAGGAGCCAGCGGACGATCGCGGCGAGGCCGCCCTCGTCGGCTGCGCGCGGGTCGCGTTGCTCGGGCGGGGTTTCGATGGTCACGGCTGTGCTCCTTCGTTGCCGCGTCGCCTATTGCGTGCGCGCGTTGTATTCTACGCCACCGGCGCCGTGCCGTTCACGTCAGGGCGCAGGGACTGGCAGAAGCACGACGCGAGAGGAGCGCCGGCATGCTCGAGCACGTGGACCGCATGCAGATCGCCGTCACCGACCGCGCGGCGGCGGCGCAGACGTACATCGACGCGTTCGGCGCGGTGGTGGTGCGCGACGACGAGGTGCGCGCGCTCGGCGCGAAGCGCCGCGTGGTGCACGCGGGCACGAGCGAGTTCGAGCTGCTCGAACCGTCGGGCGATGGGCCGGTGCGCGACTACGTCTCGGCGTGGGGCGAAGGCCTGTTCGCCGCCGGCTTCTCGACGAACGATGTCGATGCGCTGGCGCGGCGACTCGACGCGAAAGGCGTGGCGTACACCGCCGAGGGCGGGCAGCTGCACATCGCGCCGGACCAGACGCCGGGGCTGCGGATGGTGATCTCCGCCGAGGCCGCGCGGCCGATGCACGGGCTCATCCGCTACCTGTACGAGGCGACGAACCTGATCGACGATCATGCGGCTTGCGCCGCGTTCTACGCCGACCGCTTCGGGCTCGATGCCTCGCGCTTTGTGCCGATCACGAGCAAGGCGTACGGCTACACCGGCCAGCTGACGATGTTCAACCCGCCCGAGCGGCTCGACCGCATCGAGCTGTCGCAGATCACCGACTGGGAGAAGGCGATGGGCCGCTTCATGAAGCGGCGCGGCGGGCAGACGCTGTACATGTGCTACATCGAAGCGGAGGAGATCATGCCGATCGCCGAGCGCCTCGACGCGCGCGGGATGCGGTACGCGGGCCGCGACCCGAAGGATCCGCACCCCGCCGGCATCTTCATCCACCCGGCGACGTTCCACGGCGTGTTGATGGGCTGCAGCCGCACGAACCTCGCGTGGAGCTGGTCAGGCCGTCCGGACCTTGCGGGCGCGGACGCGCCGGCGCACTAACGCCGCAGCGTGACGTCGCCCGCCTCGACGGTGACGCGGGCGCCGGCGGGCGTGCGGATGATCAGTGAGCCGTCATCATCGACGTCCTCGGCGACGCCCTCGACGCTGCCGGCTGGCGTCGTGGCGGTGACCTCGCGCCCGAGCGTGATCAGGCGGTCGCGCCAGCGCGCGCGGATGTCGTCGCCGGCGTCCGCGGCGGCGTACAGGTCCTCGAACGCGCGCAGGTACGCGGCGAGGATCGCCTCGCGGTCGCCGTCGCGGCCAAGCTCGGCACGCACACTGGTGGCGATGTCGCGTATCTCGGCGTGTCCGCGCGGGTCGAAGTTCACGTTGATCCCGGCGCCGACGAGCACGACGGCCGCGCCGCCGCTGGAGAGTGTCTCAATGAGCACGCCCGCAAGCTTCTTTTCGTCGCCCGCGAGCACGTCGTTCGGCCACTTGAGCGCGCAGCGCACGCCCGCCGCCTCGACCGCGGCGGCGATGGCGAGCGGCGCGATCATCGCGATTGCGCGCATGACGGGCGCGCGCGGGCGCAGCACGAGCGTTGACGCGAGGTTGGCCGCCGGCGGCGTGATCCAGCCGCGACCGAGGCGGCCGCGTCCGGCGGTCTGCTCGTCGGCGAGGGCGAGCGTGCCCTCCGGCGCCCCGTGCATCGCCGCGTCGCGTGCGATGTCCATCGTCGACGTGGTGGTAGCCTCGAACATCAGGTTCTGGCCGAACGAGCGTGTCTGCAGCAGCGCGTTGAAGCGCGTGAGGTCGAACGGGGCGTTCATTCGACGATTGTAGCCGTGACGCGCGCAGGACGCACCGGCGAATGACGCATCGAGCCGGGCTCGTGGCACACGGCCGAGGTCGCGCAGCGCCTTACGAGGAGCTGCTCGGCGCGCCGGGACGCGGCGGGGAGCGGGGGCTACTTATCGAGCCGCAGCACCGCCATGAATGCTTCCTGCGGGATCTCGACGTTGCCGACGCGCTTCATGCGCTTCTTGCCCTCGGCCTGCTTTTCGAGCAGCTTGCGTTTGCGCGTGATGTCGCCGCCGTAGCACTTGGCGAGCACGTTCTTGCGCATCGCCCGGATCGTCTCGCGGGCGACGATGCGGCCGCCGATCGCCGCCTGGATCGGCACGTCGAACATCTGCCGCGGGATCAGGGAGCGCAGTTTCTCGACGAGCTGGCGGCCCTGCTGCGCCGCGTTCTCGCGATGCGTGATCAGCGACAGCGCATCGACCGGCGCGCCGTTGACGAGGATGTCGAGCTTCACGAGCGAGGCCGGGCGGTAGGCGTGGAAGCTGTAGTCGAGGCTCGCGTAGCCCTGCGTGCGCGACTTCAGCTGGTCGTAGAAGTCGACGAGGATCTCGGAGAGCGGCACGCGGTACTCGAGCAGCACACGGCCCTCGCCCTTCTTGGTGCCGTCTTCCTGGATGACGCCGTGCTGCAGGTACTCCATGCGCTTGAACTCGCCGCGGTTGCCCGTGACGAGCTCCATGACGGCGCCGATGTAGCGGTCCGGGCAGATGATCGAGATGTCCATCCACGGCTCGCGGATCTCCTCGATCTCCTGCGGTGGCGGGAGTTCGGCCGGGTTGTCGATGACCGCCTCGGCGCCGTTGGTCTTCGTCACCTGGTACTCGACGCTCGGCGCCGTCGCGAGCAGGGCGATGCTGTACTCGCGCTCGAGGCGCTCCTGCACGATCTCCATGTGCAGCAGTCCGAGGAAGCCGCAGCGGAACCCGAACCCCAGCGCGACGCTCGATTCGGGCTCGTACACGAGCGACGCGTCGCTGAGCTGCAGCTTGTCGAGCGCGTCGCGGAGGAGCGCGTACTCGTTGGCCTGCTGCGGGTAGAGGCCGGCGAAGACCATCGGCTTGGCGGGGCGGTAGCCGGGAAGCGGCTCGGCCGCGGGGCGCGCGGCGTCGGGGATCGTGTCGCCGACGCGGCAGTCCTTCACGTTCTTCAGCCCGGTCGCGACGTAGCCCACCTCGCCCGTGGCGAGTTCGGGCACCGGCTCGAGCGACGGCCGGAAGACGCCGACCTCGAGCGGCTCGACGGCGAGGCCCGTCGCCATCAGCTGCATGCGCCGGCGCGTGGACACGGGGCCATCGACGACGCGCACGTAGGCGATGACGCCCTTGTACGCGTCGTACTTGCTGTCGAAGATCAGCGCGCGCATCGGCCGCCCCTCTGCGGCGGCCGGCGGCGGGACGCGCAAGACGACGGCCTCCAGGATCTCGTGCGTACCCATGCCCTCCTTCGCCGACGCGAACAGGATCTCGTCGTGCGAGAAGCCGAGCGTGTCGACCAGCTCCTGCGCGACGCGCTCGGGCTCGGCGCTCGGCAGGTCGATCTTGTTGATCACGGGGATGATCTGCAGATTCGCGTCGACGGCGAGGTAGACGTTGGCCAGCGTCTGCGCCTGGATGCCCTGCGCGGCGTCGACGACGAGGACGGCGCCCTCGCAGGCGGCAAGCGCGCGCGATACCTCGTAGCCGAAGTCGACGTGGCCCGGCGTATCGATCAGGTTGAGCTCGTATTCGACGCCGTCGCCGGCGGTGAACGCCATGCGGACGGCCTTGGCCTTGATGGTGACGCCCTTCTCGCGCTCGAGGTCCATGGCATCGAGCACCTGCTCGGCCATGTCACGGCGGGCGATCGTCCCGGTCTGCTCCAGGAAGCGGTCCGCGAGGGTGGATTTGCCGTGGTCGATGTGGGCGATGATGCAGAAGTTGCGGATGCGCGATGGTTCCATGCGCCTGCATCGTATCAGGCGGGGTGTGGAGTCACACGGCGGCGGTCAGGCGGTGCGGCTGCGCAGCGCGAGCGCGACGAGCCCGCCGGTGAATGCGCCAAGTCCGGCGATCGCCCCGAACGCGGCGGCGAGCGAGCCGGCGTCCCAGCCATCGAGCACCAGGCCGCGCATGCCTTCGAGCACGTAGGTCACGGGGTTGATCGTCGCGAGGAACTCGAGCCAGCCGGCGAAGATCTCCTTCGGCGCGAACGCCGGCGAAAGGAAGAGCAGGGGGAAGAACAGGAGGAAGCCGGTCTGCGCCGCCTGTGCGCTGCCGGTCTTCAGCGCGATCGCCACGCCGATGCAGGCGTAGGTCAGGCCGAAGAGCCCGCTCATGAACAACAGCACGACGATGCCGAGCGGCCCCGACTCCATGCCCGACCCGGCGATGATGCCGACGAGGACGATCGCCGCCGTCAGCACGGTGACGCGGATCCCGTCGGCGGCGAGCCGCCCGAGCACGAGCGACAGCCGCGGCGTCGGCGTGAGCAGCAACTTGTCGAAGTAGCCGCGCTCGATGTCCGTGGTCATTCCGAGGCCGGATGCGCCCGCCGCGCCGGCGGCCGCCTGCAGGATGGCCACCGGCATTTGGAACGCCGTGTAGTTCTCGACGCCGAACGCGCGGCCGGCGACGTTGCCGATCGCGCCGACGGTGACCGCGAAGAAGAACATCGGGATGAAGATGTTCGTGATCTCGAACACCGGCTGGCGGATCGTCTCGCGCAGCGCGCGAAGCGTGAGCCACCAGGTGTCGGCGATGAGCCTGGTCATGGTTTCCTCCCGCCCACGGGCTGCGGCACGGCGTGATCTTCTTCGAGGTGATGGCCGGTGGCGCGCAGGAACACATCGTCAAGCGTGGGCTGGGCGACCGACACCTCGCGCGCGCGCATGCCAGCCTCGTTGAGCATCAGCACGATGCGGGCGACGGCGGCGGCGCCATCGGGCACGTAGACGATCAGCGTGTCGGCGACGGTGCGCGTGTCGCCGACGCCTTCGAGCCGGCGGATCACGGCGGCCGCCCGATCGAGCTCGGCATCGCTGCCATCGAGCGCCACCGTCACGCGGTCGTTGCCGATACTCGCTTTGAGCGCGGCCGGCGACCCCTGCGCGACGATGCACCCGGCGTCCATGATGGCGACGTCGTCGGCGAGGCGGTCGGCTTCTTCCAGGTACTGGGTGGTGAGGAAGAATGTCACGCCCTCGTTCTGGTTCAGCTCGCGGACGTAGCGCCAGATCGCCTCGCGGCTGATCGGGTCAAGGCCGGTGGTGGGCTCGTCGAGGAACACCACCTTCGGGCGATGGACGAGGGCGGCGGCGAGGTCGAGGCGCCGCTGCATGCCGCCGGAGTACGTCTTGATGGCGCGGTCGGCGGCGTCCTCGAGGTCGACGACGCGCAGCAGCTGTTGCACGCGCGCCGCCAGGTCGCGCGGCTGCACGCCGTAGAGGCGCGCCTGCAGCGTCAACAGCTCGCGCCCCGTCTGGAGGTCGTCGAGCCCGGCCTCCTGCAGCGCGACGCCGATGGCGTGGCGGACCTGCGCCGCCTGCCGCGCCACGTCGAGCCCGGCGACGCGCGCCGTGCCGGCGGTCGGGCGGAGCAGCGTCGTCAGCATGCGGACAGTCGTCGTCTTGCCGGAACCGTTTTGGCCAAGGAAGCCGAAGATGGCGCCGTCGCCGATCGCCAGGTCGATGCCGTCGACGGCGCGGATATCCGGCGCGAAGTGCTTCTGGAGCCCCTCGGCGAAAATCGCGGTCAGAGCGTCCTCCCCTGCGGCCGTATGGGCGCGGCGGCGTCTCAGTCTACCGGCCGGACGCCGTCACGCCGCACGGGCGCGATTGCGGGATCCGCAACGGCGCCCGGATCTTGGGGATCACCCTGTCTTGAAACTGGCCCGGCGAGTTCCGTATACTGGCGACGAACTCTGAAGATTCCGATTCAGAAGTGGGCCTGCGCCCACTTTTTTGTTCGCTACAGGGGTGCGATGAAGAGCGAGTTCATTACGGCGATCACGGCGCTTGCCGCCGAGAAGAACCTGCCGAGGGATGTGGTACTCGAGGCGGTCGAAGTTGCGCTTGCGTCGGCGTACAAAAAGGACAACCTCGCGCAGTCGAACGTGGTGGTGAAGATCAGCCCGGACGACGGCTCGGTGCACGTCTACACGCAGAAGGACGTCGTCGAAGAAGTCGAGGACGACAAGGTGCAGATGACCGTCGACGAGGCGCGCCCGTACAAGCCGGACGCGCGCATCGGCGACACGCTGCTGTTCGACGCGACGCCGGCCAACGCCGGGCGCATCGCCGCGCAGACGGCGAAGCAGGTCGTGCTGCAGCGCCTGCGCGAAGCCGAGCGCGAGGTGGTGTACGAGGAGTACTCCGGCAAGGAGAGCGACATCGTCTCCGGCCTGGTGCAGCGGCTCGAAGGACGCAACGTCATCATCGACCTGGGGCGGACGGAGGGCGTGCTGCCGCCGGCTGAGCAGGTGCGCGCCGAGCACTACCGCGCCGGCCAGCGGCTGAAGGTGCTGCTCGTCGAGGTGTCGAAGGCGACGAAGGGGCCGCAGATCCTCGTCTCGCGCACGCACAAGGACCTGTTGCGCCGCCTGTTCGAGCTCGAAGTGCCGGAGATCTTCAAGGGCATCGTCGAGATCAAGTCGATCGCGCGGGAGGCGGGGTATCGCTCGAAGGTCGCGGTATGGTCGCGGCAGGAGGGCGTCGATCCGGTCGGCGCGTGCGTGGGGATGCGCGGGATCCGCATCCAGAACGTGGTGAATGAGCTTAACGGCGAGCGCATCGACGTCGTGCAATGGGACCCGGAGCCGTCGCGGTTCGTGGCGAACGCGCTCAGCCCGGCGCAGGTCGTCAGCGTCTTCACGCACGAGGAGGAGAACACCGCGGAGGTCGTGGTGCCGGACCGGCAGTTGTCGCTCGCGATCGGCAAGGAAGGGCAGAACGCGCGGCTGGCGGCGAAGCTCACCGGCTGGCGCATCGACATCAAGAGCCAGAGCGCCTACGAGGAGGAGCTCGCGGCCAAGGGCATCACGCCGGAGCAGGCGGCGGCGTCGCTGCGCGAGGAGCAGCTGCGGCGCTCGCGCGAGGCAGCTGCGGCGGCCGCGGAACAGGCCCGCGTGGCCGCGGCGTCGCGCCCGCTGACGCCCGAGGAGGAGGTCGCGCTCCAATACGCCGAGACAGACGCAGAGACCGCGGTCGGGGAGGTGGCGCCGGAACCGGCGGCCGCGGCCGCGACCACGGCGGCTCCGCCGACGCCCGAGCCCGCGGCGCCCGGCGTCAAGCCGGCCATCCGGTTCGCCGAGGAGCTCGTGCGGCCACCGCTCGAGGATCTGCGCCCGGGCGTGAAGAAGAAGGCGAGCAGCGGCGGGACGCCCGGCCGCCGCCGCGACGAAGAGGAGCGGGAGCGCGCCGCCGCCGCGAAGCGCGCCAAGGGAGGCGGCGGCTCGAAGCGCATCCTGCCGGACATGGACGAAGAAGACGAAGACGGGCAAGACGAGTACAGCGACCCTATCTAGTACCATGACAAAGGCAACGTCAGGCGCCCGCCCACGCACCGTGCCGCAGCGCACGTGCATCGCCTGCAGGAGCACCGAGGCGAAGCGCGCGCTCGTGCGGGTCGTGCGCACGCCGGAAGGCCGCGTCGAGCTGGACCCGACGGGGAAGAAGAACGGCCGCGGCGCCTACGTGCACGAGCAACGCGCCTGCTGGGACGAGGCGCTGAAGAAGGACCGCCTGGCGCGCGCGCTCAAGGTGCAGGTGCCGGCGCCGGACCTCGCGGAGCTGAAGGCGCACGCTGAGACGCTGGCCGCAACATCGTGAAACGGGTGTAGATGACTACCAACGCGCAACCGAAGCAGGTCGATATCCCGCGAGTGCTTTCCGTGAAGGAGCTCGGGGAGTTGCTTGGCATCTCGCCGGTCGAGGTGATCAAGGAGTTGATGAAGAACGGCGTCATGGCGTCCATCAACCAGGTGATCGACTTCGACACGGCGGCGATCGTGGCGACGGACCTGGGGTTCGACGCCACCGAGGCGCGCACGGCGGAGCAGGCCGAAGTCGTCATTGACCGCGCCGACGGGAAGATGGACATCCCCGAGGAGGAGGGCGCGGCGCTGGCGTCGCGCCCGCCGGTCGTGACCATCATGGGCCACGTCGACCACGGCAAGACGAGCCTCCTCGACGCGATCCGCGAGACGAAGGTGACGGCCAGCGAGGCCGGCGGCATCACGCAGCACATCGGCGCGTACCAGGTGCACTACAACGACCACGACATCACCTTCCTGGACACGCCGGGACACGAGGCATTCACGGCGATGCGGGCGCGCGGCGCGCAGGTGACCGACGTCGCCGTGCTGGTCGTCGCCGCGGACGACGGCGTGATGCCGCAGACGAAGGAAGCGATCGACCACGCGAAGGCGGCCGGCGTGCCGATCGTGGTGGCGATGAACAAGGTTGACCTTGAGAACGCGAACCCGGACCGCGTGAAGAAGGAGCTGTCCGACAACGGCGTGGTGATCGAGGAGTGGGGCGGCGAGACGCCGCTCGTCCCGGTTTCGGCGAAGACGAGGACGGGGCTCGACGAGCTTCTGGAGAACATCCTCGTGGTGTCCGAGGTGCTGGAGCTGAAGGCGAATCCGGACCGGAGCGCCGTCGGCATCGTCGTCGAGGCAGAGTTGAGCAAGACGCGCGGGCCGCTGGCGACGGTGCTCGTGAAGACGGGCACGCTGAACGCCGGCGACTACGTCGTCGTCGGCGAGACGATGGGGCGCATCAAGGCGATGCACAATGAGCACGGCAAGCGGATCAAGTCCGCGGGCCCGTCTGCGCCGGCGGAGATTCTCGGCCTGCAGAGCGTGCCGAAAGCCGGCGAGATGGTGCAGGTCGTTGGCGACGAGAAGACAGGGCGGCAGATGGTGCTGGAGCGCATCCGCGAGCGCGAGGCGGCGGCGATGCACCAGCAGCAGCGCGTGTCGCTCGACTCGCTGTTCGGCGAGATCAGCGCGGGCAAGCTGAAGGAACTGAACATCATCCTCAAGACCGACGTGCAGGGCTCGATCGAGCCGATCCGGAACTCGCTCGAGCGGCTGTCGAACGAGCAGGTGAAGGTGAAGATCATCCACACCGGCTCGGGATCGGTGACGGAGTCGGACGTGATGCTGGCGGTCGCGTCGAAGGGGATCGTGATCGCGTTCAACACGGGGATGGAGGGGGGCGCGGAGCGACTGGCGCAGTCCGAAAAGGTCGACATAAGGCGATACAGCGTCATCTATAACATCGTCGAGGACGTCGAGAAGGCGCTGAAGGGCATGCTGGAGCCGACGTTCAAGGAAGTGGTCACGGCGCATGCCGAGGTGCGGCAGGTGTTCCGCGTCGCGCGCAAGAGTTCCATCGCCGGCGCCTACGTGCGCGACGGCGCCGTGACGCGCACGGACACGGCGCGCGTGCTGCGCAACGACGCGGTGATCCACGAAGGCCGCATCGCCTCGCTCAAGCGCTTCCAGGAGGACGTGCGCGAGGTGCAGACGAACTTCGAGTGTGGTGTGCAGGTCGACGGATTCGACAGCTTCGAGCCCGGCGACGTCATCGAGTTCTTCAAGATGGAACGCGAGAGCTAGCCGGCCCGCGTACGGGCTCCCGACATGTCCCGAAGGACCGAACGCATCAACGCGCAGCTGCGCGAGGAGATCAGTGACCTCCTCCGCGAAGACCTCGACGATCCGCGGATCGCGGGGCTCGTGTCGGTGACACACGTCGACGTCTCGCCGGACATGCGGCGCGCCACGGCGTACGTGAGCGTGCTCGGCACCGACGAGGAGCGCGCGTCGACGCTTGCCGGGCTGGCGAGCGCGCGGCCGTTCTTCCGCCGGGAGCTGGGCCGCCGCCTGCACATCAAGCAGGTGCCGGACGTTGACTTCGTGGCCGACATGTCGCTTGAACGGGCGCAGGAGCTGACGGATATGATGCGTCGCAACGCGGCGGAGCGCGGGGAGTTGATGTAATGGCATGGATCGCCGGCGAGAAGGTGATGTTGCGGGCGTGGGAGCGCGAGGACGTGCGCTCACGCTGGGAAGCCGACCAGACCGCGGACAGCACGGAGATCCGGCTGCGTGACTGGCACGAGCCGCCGCGCTCGCTCCAGCAGCGCGAGGCGGAGTTCGACGCCCAGCAGGCAGACCCCGACCCGGCGACCGTCGCGCTGATCATCGAGGCGGAGGGGCGCGTTGTCGGCGACGTGAACCTGTTCCATTACGACGCGAAGAACCGCAACGCCTCGATCGGCCTGAGCATCTGGCGGCGCGAAGACCGCGACCGCGGCTACGGCACCGACGCGATGCGCGCGCTGATGCGCTGGGGCTTCCGCGAGTTCAACCTGCACCGCATCGAGCTGTCGGTCGCGCCGGAGAACGAGCGGGCGCTGCACGTGTACGCGAAGCTCGGGTTTGCGCTCGAAGGGCGGCGCCGCGAGTCCGCGTACGCGGACGGCCGCTACAACGACGAGGTCATCATGGGTGTCCTGCGCGCGGAGTTCGAGGCGCGCGACCATGCCGGGACGCGCGAGACGGCGGCGGGACGCACGCAGAGCGCGTCGACGGCGTGACCTTCGACGGCTTCTTCGTCGTCGACAAGCCTTCGGGCGTCACCTCGTTTTCGATCGTCTCACTGGCGCGGCGTCTGACGGGCGTGCGCCGCGTCGGTCACGCGGGGACGCTTGACCCGCTCGCCAGCGGCGTGCTGCCGATCGCCGTCGGCGTCGCCGCCCGGCTCATCGAGTACCTCGACGAGGACCGCAAGACCTACCTCGCCACCGTACGGCTCGGCATCGCGACGGATACGTACGACGCCGAGGGCGCCGTCACCGCCGAAGCCGACGCATCGGACGTCGACGAGGCGGCCGTGCGGGACGCGCTCCGGTCGTTTGTCGGTGTGATCGAGCAGACGCCGCCGGTGTACAGCGCCATCAAGGTCGCGGGGAAGCCGCTCTATCGCTACGCGCGCGCCGGGGGGGAGGTGCCGCGGCCGCGCGCGCGCACGGTGCGCATCGACGCGATCGAGCTCCTGCGGTTCGAGCCGCCGGTGGTGGAGTTCGAGGTGCGTTGCGGCGGCGGGACGTACATCCGGTCGCTGGCGCACGACCTGGGCGGGCGGCTGGGATGCGGCGCGCACCTGGCGGCGCTCCGGCGCACGCGCAGCGGCGGCTTCGGCATCGGAGACGCGCACACGCCCGAGGCGTTGCGCGAAGCGGCGGAGGGCGGGTGCCTGGAGGACCTGCTGCTGGCGCCCGACCGGGCGGTAGAGCGGCTGCCCGCGGCCATCCTTGGCGGCGCGCGCACGCGAGACGTGGCGGACGGGCGCGAGGTGACGCTCGACCGCGCGTCCGACGCCCCGTCGTGCCGCGCGTACAGCGTCGAAGGGGCGCTCGTGGCGATGCTCGCGCCGGCGGCGGCGGGCCGTTGGCGGCCCCGAAAAGTGCTCCTGGAGCGGACAAAACAGGCCGATCAGGCGTGAATTTCGCGCATCTGGCCAGATTCGGCCCAGATTCGCCCGCGATTCGCTTGACAACTTCCGGGCCGGGTCTATTATGCGAACGACCCGAGGCAAACGAGCAGAACTGCTCATCAGCGTAATCGGTAGTCCGACCGGTGCCGACGCCAAGCCGAATAGGAGGGAAATCCGTGGAAGCCTACTGCCTGAAGTGCCGGACGCAGCGCGAGATGAAGGACCCGTCCGCGGTGACGATGAAGAATGGCAAGCCCGCGACGAAGGGCACGTGCCCCGTCTGCGGCACAGGGATGTACAAGATCGGCAAGGCGAAGTAACCGCCTCGCCTCAGGCACAACGACGAAGGGGACGGCGCGCAGCCGTCCCCTTCGGTTTCGCGTCCCGCCGCCCACGGCGGTTAACCTTCCGCGCCGCCGCGCGTTTTGATCGATCAGGAGGCGCGAAAGCGGATGGCGCGGCGCAGGATGCAGGCACTCGCCGGAGCGGTGGCCCTCGCCGCGCTGGCGCTGGTTGCCGCGGGGTTCACGCTGCGCGTCGCCGGCCCGCAGGCGTCGTGGAACGTGTTCGCCGCCGACACGGCGACGCCGACGCCCAGCGCAACGCCGACGCGCACGCCGACCGCGACGCTCACCGCCACGCGCACGCCGACGCCGACCGACACGCCGCTTCCCACGGCGACGGCGACGCCCGCCATCCCGGCGCCAAACCCGCCCGCGGTGCCCGGGCCGGATGTCGCGGGCGAGCGCTGGGTGCTCGTCGACCTGGCAAGCCAGACCGCGTCGGCGATGGTCGGCGACGCGCCGCTGTACACGGCGCTGGTCACGACCGGCAAGGACGGCTGGCTGACACCGCGCGGCACGTTCTCCATCGTGTCGCGGGTCGAGAACGAGACGATGACCTCGGCAGCGATCGGGGCCGAGGAGGAGTACGTGCTGACGGACGTGCTGTACACGCAGTACTTCACGAACCGCGGGCACGCGCTGCACCTGAACTACTGGCGCGATGACTGGTACTTCGGGCGAATCCGATCGAGCCACGGCTGCGTGGGCATGCGCTACGCCGACGCGGAGTTCTTCTGGCGGTTCGCGGGGGTGGGCACGCGCGTGGAGATCCGCTGACGCGGCCTATTCGAACCAGACGTCGGTCTGCTCGCCGGCGGGCACGCCGAAGATCAGCACGTCCATCTTGCCATCGGATGTGTGCCACGTGCCGGGGCGGATGACGACGAGGTCGCCGGCCGCGATCGGCCGCTTTTCGCCGTCGAGGGTGATCGTGCCACCGCCGTTGAGCACGTAGTAGTACTCCGTCATCTCGCGGTGGTAGTGGTACTTGCTGTCGTCGATGGCGAGGTGCGAGACATTGGCGACTGGCGTGTCGTCGTGGCTGATGAGCGTGCGGCGCCAGCCGCAGACCCCGCGTTCGACCGGGACCTCGCCGAGGCGGCGAATGATGTAGCGCTCGTTGGTCTCGGCAGGCATGGCGGTCCTCCGTTCAGATCACGCTGGCGGGCACGGGGTTCGCGTACTCGTCGAACCGGTCCGCCACGCCGCCCTCGGCGGCGTATCCCTGGTGGATGTACATGCGGTGGCGAAGCCTCCACGCCTCGCCCGGCGCGAGGGTGAGCGCGCCGTCGAAGTACGGCAGATTGGCGCCGACGGGGCCATACCCGCGCACGAACCAGGCGTTCGGGTGGTTGCGGTTCGACGGGTGGTCGAGCATGGCGATGCCGAAGACCTCGGGGTCGTGGCCGGGTGCACGGGCGAGCGGTCCGCTGCAGTCCGCCCACTGGGCGCGCTCGCCGAAGCAATTCGCCGAGCCGCTGATCCCGGTGGAAAGCGACATCGTGCCGCCGTCCCACTCGTCGATGATGTCGGCGACGCGCATCAACGGCAGCGCGTTCTCGTTCGTCTGGCCGAACGTGACGGCGGCGTCGCGCGCCGTGAACGTCGCCTCGATGTCCCAGAGGCGGATGCGGCCCTTCAGCCGGTACATGCGAAAGCGCCGTACGTCGTCGAGCAGGACGGCGCCGCCGGGCGCGACCCACGCCGCGCGCTGCTGGAACCCGCCCCACGCCGGGCCGGAGACCATCCAGTCGAACCCGCCGTGGACGATGCGGCCGTAGCCGGTGCCGACGTGCGGGCCGTAGCCTTCGGCGAAGGCGGCGGGCTCGAGGTAGAAGTCGACGCCGTTGAGGTCGCCGCAGGCGTACCAGAGCGAGCGATGCCACGTGTGGTCGGGCGGACCGTCGTCGGTGATGGACTTCGGCTGCGAGCCGTCCATGCTGGTGACGTTCGAGCCGGCGCGGCCCGCGGGGGCGACGTTCGGCGCGAAGTATGGCCGGTAGTTCGGCATGCCATAGTGGTAGATCGTCTGCAGCGCGCCGCCGTAGTAGACGACCACGCGCCCGTTCTCGGCCTGGTCGTCGAGACTGATGCCGCGCGGCGCCTCGCCGTCGTCGGGCTGCAGTTCGTAGAGGCGCTTCTCCCCGGGGGCGAGCTCCTTCACGAACCAGCTCAGGCGCGGCGCGCCCTCGACCGCGTCGATCTGTGCGGGCACGGCATCGCCGCTCGTGGTGTCGACCATGCGCCAGCGGCTGTTCGCCGCCGCGTCCGCGGAGAGCGCCGCTTCGGCGATGAAGTTGTCGCGCGGCGTGGTGCACGGGCCCAGCTCGATGGTGATCGTCACGAAGCGTACTCCTCGCTTGTGGCCACCGGCGCGAGGCCGAACCCCTGGGGCGGGATGGACGCGTAGAACGGATCCGTCGACGGGATGGGGAAGGTGACGCGCTGCCCGGTCATCGCCGAGCGGTACATGCCGGTGATGATCTCCATCGACCGGCGGCACTCGCTGACCGGCACGAGCGGCGCGCGCTCGCCGCGGGCGGCGGCGAGGAAGTCCGACATCATCGGCACGTGCAGGTGCTTCGTCTCTTCGGGGAACAGCCGCGCGGCCTCGTCGCGGGCGGCGCCGGCGGCGCCAGCTTCGAGCGATGCGAAGGTGAACGGGGCGGCCGTCGGGTCGTACGGCGATTCCGATGACACGGCCTGGAGTCCGTCCCCGTAGACCTCGAGGCGGCTTCGGTTGTCCTGCGCGTTGACCGTGACGATGATCTGGCCGACCGCGCCGTTCCGGAAGCGCACGATCGCCGCGGACGTATCCTCGACGGCGATCTCGAGCTTGACGGTCGCGGCATCGGCGACGAGCGATGCCGGGTCGCCCATGAGCCACGCCAGCATGTCGATACCGTGGATGCCGTGGCCCATCGTCACGCCGCCGCACTCCTGCGCCCAGGTGCCGCGCCACCAGACGTCGTAGTACGCCTGGGGCCGCTGCCAGAGCGTCTCCGTCATGCCGAAGCGCAGGCGGCCGAAGCGCCCGGCATCGATCAGCGCCTTGACCTGCTGCGCGCCCTGGCCGGCGCGGTGCTGAAACACGCCCTCGAAGGTGGCGCCGGACTCCCGTTGCGCCTCGGCGATGGCGTCGAGGCCGGCGAGGGTGGGCGCGACGGGTTTCTCGCACAGCACGTGCTTGCCGGCGCGCAACGCCGCAACCGACTGCTCGACGTGCAGGAAGGGCGGCGTGCAGATGCACACGGCCTGCACATCGGGCGAGGCGAGCATGTCGCGGTAGTCCTGGTACACGCGGTCGATGGCGTACGTGTCGGCCTGCTGCTTTGCGCGCGCCTCGTCGATGTCGGCGATGGCGACGGCGCGCGCGGTGTCGCGGTTCGCGCGGCTGCGCAGCGCCAGCAGGTGCGAGTGCGAGATGCCGCCCGCGCCGATGATGCCGACGCCCAGTGGCGCGCCGTTCACAGCCGCACCGGCGACGCCATGCGGACGCGCGCCAGCGCCTCGGCGACGGCGCGGCGCTCTGCGTTGTCGAGCGGGAGCAGCGGCGGCCGCATGTGCGCCCCGGCGATGACGCCGAGCTGCGCCAGCGCCTCCTTCATCCGCGCCCGGTAGTTGCGCACGGGCGTCGCGAACAGCGCGTCGGCCAGCGGCCGCACGACGTACTCATTGATGCGCGCGGCGCCGGCGAGATCGCCCGCGGCGATGCGCGCGAACATCTCGACCTGCTCGGCGACGGCGATCGTGCCGAAGCCGATAAGCGCGCCCTCGGCGCCGAGGACGAACGACTCGAAGATGAAGTTGTCGTTCCCGGTGAGCAGCTGGATACGGCGCGGCGCTTCGTCGAGGATCCGGCGGGTGGCGACGAACCGCACCGCGTCGAACGAGGCTTCCTTGATCGCGATGACGTTCGGGATGTCGATGAGCCGCAGCAACGCCTCGCGCGAGAACAGCACGCCGGCGAGGGCGGGTTGCAGCTGGAACAGCACCATCGGCAGCGGCGCCGCTTCGGCAACGGCGCGGTGGTATTCGTACGGCACGTCGGGCGGCAGCGGCTCTCCGGCGAACGCGGGTATCGGGAAGACGACCGTGCCCGACGCGCCCAGCTCCTCGGCGTCGCGCGCGAGGTCGACGGCCTCGGCGGTGTAGCGCGCGCCGATGCCGGCGAGCAGTGGCACGCGCCGGCCGACCTCGTCGGCGTAGGTGGCCAGGACGCGGCGCTTCTCATCGCGCGAGAGGTGGGGGCCCTCGCCGGTGTCCATGTTGACGGCGAGCGCCTTCAGGCCGTCGTAGCCGAGCAGCCAGCGGATGTACCCGCGCAGTGCCGGCTCGTCGACCTGGTGGTCCGCGGTGAGCGGCAGCAGCGTGGCGGGGACGAGCCCGCGCAGGTCGAGGTCGTTCATTCGTGCTCCAGGCGGCGTGGTGGGGCGATTGTAGCAGCGGGGTGCGAAGTGTTCATCCCTGTTTAGGCCGCGCTTAACACGCCGGGCCTAGAGTGGGCGCCAGGGATACATGCGAGGACAACTGCTCCCCCGTCCCCGCATGCTCGCCCGAACGCATGGGCCGGGACGCGCCGCCCCGCATGGATGCGCCAACCGGCCCATGGCCGTCACGCCGGCGCGAAGATGTTCCGTCCGTCCTTGCCGCGTGCGACCGTGCCCTGCGTGCCCACCATTTCGCGCTTCGTCATCGACTCGAGGAGGCGCCGGTCGTCGGGCGTGTTGGCGATGAAGCGCGCGCCCGATTCTGTGCGGCCAATGATGATCGCGCGCTCCGGCGCGTCGCGGCCAAACAGCACGGTGTAGGTCTCGACGGTCGCCGGCCCGGCCGGTGTCTCATCGAGCGGCGGATGGGGCTCGGCGTCGACGCGCGCCTGGTCGGGCTTCGGGTCGCTGCGCGCCCACGGCCGCTCGGGCGGGCGGCATGAATAGATGCCGATGGAGTGCTTCGTGACGTGCCAGCCGTTCGCCGTGACGAGACCAAAGGCGCCGCGGTCGCCGCGCAGGCGCTCGACCATGGATGCGATGCTGTGGCTCACGTAGTTATTGCCCGGGCCGCCGAAGTAGGGCAGGCCGCCGGTCACGGTCAGCGGGCGCGGGTCGTCGTGCGGGATGCCGAGCGCGTCGCGCGTGATCTGGACGGCCGACGGGAAGCACGAGTACAGGTCGAAGTGGGCGATGTCGGCCACGGTGACGCCGGCCATCGCAAAGGCGCGCTGTCCGGCGGCGGCGATTGCCGGCGAGGAGTGGTAGTCCACACGCTCGGTGATGAACCAGTGGTCGTTGGCGTCTCCGCAGCCATGCAGGTACACCCAGCGATCCTCCGGCACGCCGAGGCGCCGCGCCTCGCCGGCGCTCGTCATGAGGATCGCCGCACCCTGGTCGACATCGATGATCGAGTTCATGAACTTGGTGTACGGGAAGCCGATATAGCGGTTGTCCGTCGTCGGCGTGGCGATGGTGTGCGCGCCGCGCGCTTCGCGGAACCAGGCGTGCGGGTTGCCGGCGGCGACGGCGCTGAATGGCGCCATGAGTTCGCCGAGCGCGCGCTGGTGTTCCTCGATCGTGCGGCCGTAGTGCGCGCGGAGCGCGTTCTCGAACAGCGGGTAGATCTGCGCCGGCAGGGCGGCGCCGTGCGCGACTTCGTGCGGCGTCGAGCCGGGGCGCGTGTCGCCGACGTCGGGCGCCGGGTTGCCGCGCGGCGACCACGCGAGGTCGATGCCCTGCTGGCGGGCGCGGCGGGCGGAGTACACGGCGTCGGCGCCGGCGATGAGGACGAGGCTGGCGTCCCCGGCATGGATGGCGGCGGCCGCGTCGTTCACCATCCACTGCGGGCCGTTGCCGCCGACGGCGGTGTACAGCTGCTCGCGCGGGGCGACGGCGAGCGCGCGCGACAGGTCGTGCGCCGGCGCGCGCGACGGCCACGACAGGACGTTGATCACGCGCAGCGAGTCCAGCGCGTGCAGGAGGTCGCCTGCGCCGGCATCGGCCTCGGCGGCGCGCGCGGCATCGGCCATGAGCGCGAGGGGCTCGCGCGGGCGCTCGGCGCCGGGACGCTGCGTCACCTGCCCGACGCCGATGATCACGGGCAGGAGGTCGTCGTTCTGTGGCATTGCGCTGGAAGCAAACACCGCGCCGGGCCGGCGTGCAAGCGCGAGCGGCGGCGCGCGCGCGCGTTGTTATACTGCGTTCCGCGTGGCGCCATCGTCTAGAGGCCCAGGACGCCGCCCTTTCAAGGCGGAGATCGCGGGTTCGAATCCCGCTGGCGCTACCATCTCCCCCTTCATCTCCGGCTCCGCCGCGAGCGGCGCCGATCGGACCGGCGGCCGGGCGGGCGCGCATGCGTGACGTGACCGGCCAGCGATGGCCGCAGGCGATGCTGGCGGCGGCGATCGCGCTGCACGCCGCCATGCTCGTCTCGCTGTTTACCGGGTATCTGAACTTCCTGTTCGATGATGCGAGCCGGTTCTCGCGCGGGATCGACTTCTACGGCATCTACCAGGGCGGCACGTACGCGCTCGAAGGGCACACGATCTATGACTGGGCGGTGGCCGACACCGTCCCGTATTCGACGCCGTACCGGTATCTGCCGTTCTTCGCTCACACGGTGGGGGCCGCGTTCAACGCGATCCCCGCGCGGGGGGCGTACTGGGTGTGGGTTGTCTGCATCGAGCTGATGGTTGCGGTCAACGCGTGGGGCGCGCTGCGGTTCACCGATGCGGGGAAGTGGCGATACGCCGGGGCGGCGTGCTGGTACGCGTTCACGCCGCTCTACCTGGAGATCTACATGGGCCAGTGGTCGATCCTGATGGCGACGCTCACCTGGTGGACCGGCCTGCTGCTCGTGCGCGGGGCGCCCATCCGCGCCGCCGTGCCGTGGGTGGCGTCGCTGCTCGTGAAGACGAACAGCGCGCTGCTCGGGCCGCTGTGGCTGCGGCTCGGGCAGTGGCGCATGCTGGCCGTCGCCGCGGTGATCATCGTCCTGCTGAATGCGCCGTACTTCCTGTTCCGGCCCGACGACTGGGACACGTTCCTCCGGCTGAACTTCGGGAGCTACTACGGCGAGGAGGTCCGTGACCGGGCGGTCCTGACCATATCCGGCGACCTGAGCGGCAAGGCGTTCGTGCGCGCCGTCTGGTTCGCGGTCGATGGCCAGGCCGACCACGTGCCGCGCCTCGTCGAGCGGGCATACCTCGTCGCGATCGTCGGGGCGTCGCTCGCGGCGACATTCCTCCCGCGGCGGGTGGACGTGATCGCGCTGATTTCGGTGTGGACGTGCGTGTTCTTCCTTGGCTACCCCGCGTGGGAGCACCACTACGTGATGATGCTGCCGGCGCTCACCCTGCTCATCGTCGCACGCCCGGAGTACCGAACGGTTGCGCTCGTCGTGTTCGTCCTGTGCGCGTCGCCGACGCCCTACGCCCTCGGCGAGCTGGCGGCGGGCGACCATCCGCGCGACCCGTTGCTGAGCGATGAGAACTACTGGCCGGCGTGGGCCTCGGTGCTGCACCACGCCTCAAAGGCACTGCCGGTCGCGTGGCTGTGGGCGGTGCTGGCGCTCAGCCAGCTCGCGCCGGCGTGGCGCTCGCGGGTGGACAAGGCGCGCCCCGTGTAGGCTCGCCGCCTGCGGGCAGGCTCTCTCCTCGCCGCTGGCCGTTGCGGATTCCGCATCGAGGGGAGTGGCGGCGGGGCGGGACTCGTGCGACGATGCTCTGCGCGCCTCGCGCTCGGGGAGGATCGCCATGACATCGACACACGAGGGCGCGCCGGCGCCCGGGCTGCTGTACAACCCGTTCGACGTCGCATTTCGCGGCGACCCGTACCCGGTATACAAGCGGATGCGGGATGAGGCGCCCGCGTACCTGACCCCGCTCGGGTTCGTGATGCTCAGCCGGTATGCGGACTGCGTCGCGCTGCTGCGGCACCCGCTTGCGAGCAGCGATGCGACGAAGTCCGACGCGTTCGCCGCCGAGATGCGGCGGCAGGGCCGTGACCCGGTGGAGGCGGCGGCCGAGGCCCGGCGGCCGTTCCTGTTCATGGACCCGCCGGACCACACGCGCCTCCGCGGACTGGTCAGCAAGGCGTTCACGCCGCGCGTCATCGAAGGGCTGCGCCCGCGGATCGCGGCGATCGTCGACGAGCTGCTCGCGGCTTCGGCGCGCGAGGGCTCCATCGAGGTGATCGAGGATCTGGCGTACCCGCTGCCAGTGCGCATCATCTCGGAGATGCTCGGGGTGCCGGCGGAGGACCACGGCAAGTTCACCGCCTGGTCCCGGGTGATGGCGCGCAACCTCGACCCTGACGCGTTCGTCTCACCGGAGGAGTCGGAGCGGCGGCTGGCGGCCGTCGGCGCATTCTCGGAATACGTCGCCGGGATGATTGCGAAGCGGCGCGCCGACCCGGGCGACGACCTTGTCAGCGGGCTGATCGCGGCGGAGGACGAGGGCGCGAAGCTCACCGAGGTGGAGTTGATCTCCACGTGCATCCTGTTGCTGATCGCGGGCCACGAGACGACGGTCAGCCTGATCGGCAACGGCACGCTGGCGCTGCTGCGGCATCCCGACCAGCTGGCGCTGCTGCGGGACGACCCGCTGCTGATCAGGAGCGCGGTCGAGGAGTTGCTGCGCTACGACCCGCCGGTGCAGCTCACCGGCCGTAACGCGCTGGGGACGATCGAGCTCGAGAACGTGACGCTCGAGCGCGGCCAGCAGGCGGTCGTCCTGCTCGGCTCGGCGAACCGCGACGAGCGCCAGTTCGCCGGCGCCGAGGGTCTCGACATCCGGCGCGAGGACAACCGGCATGTCGCGTTCGGCATGGGGGTCCACTTCTGTCTTGGCGCGCCCCTGGCGCGCGTCGAGGGCGCGATCGCAATCGGTGCGCTGGCGTCGCGGCTCGTGCGCCCCGAACTCGCGGGCCCGCCGGTGTACAAGGAGAACATCACGCTGCGGGGGCTCGCTTCGCTGCCGGTGTCGTTCGGGGCCGTGCTGCCAGCCTAGCCGAACGTGATGCGCGTGGCGCTGTTCACGAAATCGGCCTCGCGCCAGAGCAGCGCGCGGTCGGCGACGAAGCGGTACAGCGGATCACTCTCGGACGGCCGTAACCCGTACTTCGCCTCGTACGCGTCGAGCACGTCGGACATCGCGCGCGGATGCGCCCGTGCGACGCGCCCTTCGAGGATCACGACGTCGTCGCCGCTCTCGAGGTGGACGACGGCGTACGGGATCGCAGCGAGGTTGCGCGCCTTCACCGAGCGTGCGTCGGCGCCGAACCAGATCGCGTCGTCGTGCCACACGCCCCAGACCGGCGTCGCGTGCGCGCGGCCGTCGTCGCGGGCGGTGGCGATCCAGTAGTTGCGCGACGCCACGAGCTGCTCGCGCGCCCACTGCCAGGTGAGCGCCGCCGCGCCCGGCGCGCCGGTGATGCCGTAGCTCTCGGGCATGTGGGGGCGGTCGATGCGATGCGCGCGGTCGGTCAAGCGTCCTCCGGCGGTTGGAAGGGCATCGTAGCGCAGATCGCCGCGCATTGACCGCGGCCGGTGCGCGGGGATACGATCGGGCTTCCTGCCTGGGGAGGAGGAAACCAGCGTGCGATTCTTCAGCTTCCATCTCGCGCCGTACCCTGCGTTGCCGGCGGACTACGAAGGCCCGGCGTGGGTGACGTGCCCGAACGAACTCTTCGATCCGGCGATCGGCGCCGAAGTCTACAACCGCTACCTCGATGAGCTGGTCTACGCCGAGGAACTCGGGTTCGACGGCGTGTGCGTGAACGAGCATCACCAGAACGCGTACGGCATCATGCCGTCGCCGAACCTGATGGCCGCGATCCTCGCGCGGCAGACGGCGCGCGTGAAGATCGCGATCGTCGGCAACGCGCTGCCGCTGTACGACCCGCCGACGCGCGTCGCGGAGGAGTTCGCGATGATCGACAACATCTCCCGCGGCCGGTTGATCGCGGGGTTCGTCGTCGGCGGCGGGCCGGAGTACTACTCGTTCTCGATCAACCCGGCGCATGCCCGCGAGCGGTTCCAGGAAGCGCACGACATCATCATCAAGGCGTGGACGGAGCCGGGGCCGCAGGAGTACATCGGCAAGCACTACAAGTTGCGCTTCCTGAACACGTGGCCGCGGCCGTACCAGCAGCCGCACCCGGAGGTGTGGATCCCCGGCGCGGGGTCGCTGGAGACGATGGAGTTCGTCGCGAAGCACCGCTACGCGTACATGGGCATCCCGTACTTCCACATGGACGTGTTCGACCGCAGCTTCCGCATGTTCCGCGAGGCGTGCGAGCGGGAGGGCTACCAGTACGACCCGAAGCAGGCGGGCTGGCTCGCGCCGATCTACGTCGCCGAGACCGACGAAGAGGCGCGCCGGCAGTACGAGGAGCACTGGTGGTACTTCACGAAGCGGCTCCTGCCCGGGATCAACATCAATCCGCCGGGCTACACATCGTTGCGGTCGATGGAGAACATCATGAAGGGCGTCGGGTCGTTCGCGCTGAGCCTGCGCGACTGGCAGGAGGTGGTTGACGGCGAGTACGCGATCGTCGGGTCGCCCTCGACCGTGCTCGAGAAGCTCGAGAGGAACCTCGCACGGCTCGGGACGGGGAACCTGCTCGGCCTGTTTCAGCTGGGGACGCTGCCGGCCGGCCTGACGCGGCGCAACCTCGAGCTGTTTGCGACGGAGGTCATGCCGAAGCTCCGCGCGCGCTTTCCCGATGGCAAGCCGATGCTCGAAGCGAGCGGTGTGGCATGACGACGACGATGCTCGCCGCCGATTACATCGATACGCACGTTGGGAAGGCGGAGGTCCGGCGCGGCGGCGCGGGGGCGCCGCTCGTCTACCTGCACTCGGCGTCGGGAGAAGGCGCCGGGCTGCCGTTCCTCGACGAGCTTGCGCGCGGGCATGACGTCATCGCGCCGATGTTTCCGGGGTTCGGTGCGTCGGAGGGCATCGAACAGATCGATGACATGGAGGACGCCGTCTTCCACCTCCTCGACCTGTTCGAGCGGCTCGGGCTCGAAGCGCCTGCCGTCGCCGGCATGTCGCTCGGCGGCTGGATGGCCGCGGAGATCGCGACGCGCTACCCGGAACGCGTGTCGCAGCTCGTGCTGATCAACGCGGCGGGACTGTACATCAAGGGCGCGGAGATCAAGGACATCTTCGGCCGGTCGCCAGGTGAGATGGCGCGCGACATGTTCGCCGACCTGCGGCACCCGATGGCGGCGATGATGCTCGAGCTGGACCGCATGGTGCGCGAGGGTGGGTCGCGTTTCGTGCTGCCGTTCGAGGCGATGAAGCCGCAACTCCAGACGATGGCGGCGACGGCGCGGCTCGGCTGGGACCCGTACCTGCACAACCCGAAGCTGCGGAAACGGCTTCATCGCATCACCGCGCCGACGCTGGTCGTGCGGGCGGCGCAAGACACGCTGATCCCGGCCGCGCACGCCGAGACGTATGCGCGCGAAATCCCGGGCGCGCGGCTGGCCGAGTTGCCGGACGCGGCGCATCTCGCCGCGATCGAGCGGCCGGCCGAGCTGGCGGCGCTGATCGCGCGATTCCTGGCATGATTTCGGCGGACGACCTGCGGCCCGCCGCGCCGCCCGAGGTGCAGGCGGTGATGCAGCAGCTGCGCGCCGCGCGGCAGGGCGGCGCGGGCCGCGCGATAGACCCGCTGGCGATGCAGGCCGCGGACATGGCGAGCGCGGCGTGGTTCAACCACGGCGAGCCTGCGACGCCGGAAGCGCGCGAGGTCACGATCCCGGCCGGCGGTGGCGTGCGCGCGCTCGTGTTCGCGCCGGACGGCGGCGCGTCGCACGGGTCGCCGGTGCTGTTGTACATGCACGGCGGCGCGTTCATCGTCTGGAGCCCGGAGGTGTTGGCGGCGGTCACGCGGGCGATCGCGACGAAGTCCGGCGTGGTCGTCGTCAGCATCGACTACCGGCGGGCGCCACAGCACACGCATCCATCGGCGCTCGACGACACCGTCGCGGCGTACCGCTGGCTGCGCGAACACGCCGCGGCCGTCGGCGGCGACCCGCGACGGGTTGCCATCGGCGGCGATTCGGCGGGGGCGATGCTCGCCGCGGGAGCGGTCCACCGCCTGCGCGACGAGGGCGGCGTGCCGCCGGAGGCGATGGTGCTCATCTGCGCGTGGCTCGACATGGCGATGGACTCGCCGTCGTTTCGCGCGCTCGGGCCGGACGACCCGCTGATCGACGACACGATCATGCGGTTCGCGCGGTCGTGCTACGCACCGGACCCGGCGTCCTGGGCGCACCCGTACGTCAGTCCGCTGCTTGGCGACGTGTCGTCGCTCCCGCCGGCGTGTGTCGTCGCGGCGGGCCTGGACCCGTTGTTCGACGAGGCGCGCATGTTCGCCGGAAGGATGCGCGCCGCCGGGCGGGTCGTCGCGCTGCACGAGCACGCGGGCATGCTGCACGACTTCGTGCTGTTTCCGACGATCGAGCGGCGGCATCGTGCTACGGATCAAATCGCCGCGTTCCTGCGCGAGCATCTCGCTGGTTGACGGAACGTTGACGCCGTGATCGGCGCTCCATAGACTGCGGCATGACCACCGACAACAGGGAATCGCGAGCCGGCGAGCGCGATGTGCCGTTCGAAACATCGTCCGGCAAGCCGGTGAAGCTCGAGTACACGCCCGCCGACGCCGCCGGCCTCGATTACCTCGACGACCTGGGGTTTCCAGGCGAGTTTCCCTTCACGCGCGGCGTACAGCCGACGATGTACCGGGGCCGCTTCTGGACGATGCGCCAGTACGCCGGCTTCTCCGATGCCGAGGAGTCCAACCGCCGCTACAAATACCTGCTCTCGCAAGGCCAGACGGGCCTGTCGGTCGCGTTCGACCTGCCGACGCAGATCGGCTACGACCCGGACGACGCGATGGCGGAGGGGGAGGTCGGCAAGGTCGGCGTGTCAATCGCCTCGATCGAGGACATGGAGACGCTGTTCCGCGACATTCCACTCGAGACGGTGACGACGTCGATGACGATCAACGCCACGGCGTCGGTGCTGCTGGCGCTGTACGTCGCGGTGGCGAAGAAGCAGGGCGCTGACCTGTCAAAGGTCGGCGGGACGACGCAGAACGACATCCTCAAGGAGTATATCGCGCGGGGGACGTACATCTTCCCGCCGCGGCCGTCGCTGCGGCTGATCACGGACATCTTCGCGTGGTGCAACGAGAACCTGCCGCAATGGAACACGATCAGCATCAGCGGCTACCACATGCGCGAAGCGGGGTGCACGGCGGCGCAGGAAGTCGGTTTCACGATCGCCGACGCGATCCAGTACACCCAGGCGGCGCTGGATCGCGGCCTGAAGATCGATGACTTCGCGCCGCGGCTGGCGTTCTTCTTCGCCTGCCACAGCAACTTCCTCGAGGAGATCGCGAAGTTCCGCGCGGCGCGGCGGATGTGGGCGCGCATCGTGAAGGAGCGGTTCGGCGCGAAGGATCCGCGATCGATGATGTTGCGCTTCCACACGCAGACGGGCGGCGCGACGCTGACGGCGCAACAGCCGGTGAACAACCTCGTCCGCACGGCGCTGCAAGGCCTGTCGGCGGTGCTCGGCGGCACGCAGTCGCTGCACACCAACAGCTACGACGAGGCGCTGTCATTGCCGAGCCAGCACGCGGCGGAGCTGGCGCTGCGCACGCAACAGATCATCGCGTACGAGAGCGGCGTCGGCGATACGATCGACCCGCTGGCGGGCTCGTGGTACATCGAGAGCCTCACCGACCAGGTCGAGGCTGAAGCGATGGAGTATGTGCGCCGGATCGACGACATGGGTGGCGCGCTCGCAGCGGTCGAGACAGGTTTCCAGGCGAACGAGATCCACGAAAACGCGTTCCGCATTCAGCGCGATATCGAGGCGCGGCGCAAGATCGTCGTCGGCGTCAACGAGTTCGTCGATGACGAACCGCCGCCGGAGGGCCTGCACAAGCACGACATCGAAGTCGGGAGGCGGCGCGCCGAGCAGATGCGGCGCATTCGCGCCGGCCGCGACGCATCCGCGGCGGAGGCATCGATGCGCCGGCTGGACGATGCCGCGCGGGGCGCCGACAACATGATGCCGCTGATCATCGAGGCGGTGGAGAACTACGTGACACTCGGCGAAATCTGCGCGCGACTGCGCGGGGTCTGGGGCGAGCAGTGGGAGAAGGCCGGGCTGTAGACGGCCCCCTTCATCATCGCCAGCCTTCGAGGTCGACCAGAGGCGCCAGGTGGTGTAGCAAAAAAAGGGACGGGGTGTGCGCTCCCCGTCCCTTCGTTCATCGGCCCACCCGCCTTCAGTGGGTGATGGTGATGGTCGTGCCGTTGCTGGACCCGTCGGGATCGTGGTTCAGCGGCGCGGCGTAGGGACGCGTCGGGGACGTCACGCTCGTCACGGAGAACTTCACGGACGGCCCCGACGAGAACTGCGGCGACCAGATGATGCAATAGCCGACGCTGTTCGTCGTGCAGGACGCGTACTTCACCCCGTACCACTTGCCCTTGACCGCCGCGCCGGCGACCGGGCGTTCCGCGGCATCGTGCACCCACACGGCGATCACGGCGCGCCACCGGGAGCCGCCGGCGGCCGTGGCGCCGTCGATGTCGCTGACGTGCGCGCTGGTGCCGGATGGCGCGGTCGCGGTGGCCGTCGGCGCCGCGGGCGCCGCCGTGCGGGTCGGCGTTGGCGGCACGGCGGTGCGTGTCGGCGTTGGCGGCACGGCCGTGCGCGTGGGCGTGGCGGTCGCGGTGCGCGTGGGTGTGGACGTGCGCGTCGGCGTGCTCGTCGCGGGCGTGCCCGAAGGCCAGCCGTCGGAGACGCTGCCGAACTCGTTCGTCCAGTACCAGCCGTAGGGCGCGCCCGCGGCGTACGCCCGGCCGATGCCAATGGCGGTGTAGTTCGCGTTCAGCATGTTGTCGTTGTGCGCCGGGCTGTTCTTCCACTGGTTGAACGTCGCCAGTGCGCCGCTGTTGCCGGCCGCGATGTTCTCGCCGATCCAGGCGTTGTAGCCGTAGCCGCAGTCGCGGATGCGCTGGGACCACGAGCGGGTCAGATCATCGTGCGCGAAGTACCGGTTCGTCGCCATGTCCTGCGACTTCCACTGCGCCGCCTTCGACAGCGTGTGCGAAGGCGCCAGCGAACCCCGCCCGTTCTGCGCGCGATAGTCGTTGATGAGCTGCAAGAAATACAGCTCCTCAGTATCGAGCGCCGGGTCGACGGTGCAGTCGCCTGCCGCCAAGCCCTGAGTCGTCATGCCGGCGCGCCCGATGGAGACGGCGCCGGCGATGAGCAGCGCGGCCAGCGCGATGGGCGCGGCCACGCGAAGTGCGCGTGAACGAATCATGAGACCCCCAAACGTCCAATTCCCCGTAGCTCATGAATCGGACGTTGGAGCGACATCTGAACCGGGCCGGGCGAAGTTCCGCCTCGCGCGCGGCTGCGGTATACAGACGCATCCCCGCATCCGGACGTGAGGCAGGCAGGCGGGCGTGAAGATCGGCGGCAACTTCTTCGAGGACCTCGGGCCGGGGCAGACGCTCGTCAACCCGGTGCCGCGCACGATCACGCCCGGCGATGTCGCCATGTACATCGCGCTCTACGGCGACCGGAATCCCCTGTATTGCTCCGACGAGTTCGCGCGCAGCCTGGGATTTGAGCGTGCGCCGGTGGCTTCGCTGCTGGTATTCCACATCGTCTTTGGCCGGACCGTCGGCGAGATCTCGCTCAACTCGCCGGGAAACCTGGGATATGCCGACCTGCGGTTCCTGCGGCCCGTGTACACGGGCGACACGCTCCGCGCCGAGACCGAGACGCTGGGCTGGCGCGAGACATCGAAGGGCGACACCGGCGTGGTGTGGGTGCGGACCACGGGGCTGAACCAGCGCGGCGAGCCGGTGCTCCAGTTCTACCGCTGGGTGATGGTCAACAAGCGCGACCCGGGCACGCCGACCCACGCCGACGACGCGCCCGAGATGCCTTCGACGGCATCGCTGGAGGTGGTCTCGTTCCCGGCGATCGAGCGTTTCGACGCGCGCGCGACGGGCAGCACGACGGCGTGGGAGGACTACGCCGCGGGTCAGCGCATCGCGCATCCGCAGGGGATCACGATCGAAGAAGCGGAGCACCAGATGGCGACGCGCCTGTACCAGAACAGCGCGCGCGTGCACTTCAATCAGCACCAGCAGCAGGCATCGCGTCACGGCCGGCGCATCGTATACGGCGGGCACGTGATCTCGACGGCCCACGCGCTGACGTTCGACGGACTCGAGAACGAGCTGGGGATCGCGGCGTGGAACGCCGGTTCGCACACCAACCCGACGTTCGCGGGCGATACGCTGTTCGCTTGGACCGACGTCCTCGAGCCGGTTGACCTCGGCCGGCCGGATATCGGCGCGCTGCGGCTGCGGCTGGTGGCGGTGAAGAACGTCGATCCGGGCGCCGAGCCCGTCGAACTCAAGGTGCGCGACGAGCAGAGCGGCCGCGAGCGATACCATCAGAACGTTGTGCTGGACCTCGATTTCGTCGCGCTCGTCCCGAAGCGCGCAGTCATCGCCGGACAGGAGGCGCGTACATGACATCGGACACTGCGACCGGCGCGCTCGCCGGGGCGCGGGGGCTCGCCGAAGCCGCGCGCCGTTTCGCCGGCGCTGCGGTGGCCCGCGCGGCCGATCTCACGGCCGGCGGCGAGGACATCGACGGGCACCAGGCGCTGTGCTCGCGTCTCGCCCATGTCGCCACGGAGGCGCGCGCGGCCGCGTCGCTCACGGCGTACGCCGAACGGCTCGCGGCCGAAGGCAAGGCCGACGCGAACGCCGAAAACCAGGCGTTCGCGTTCGCGGCCGAGGTCGCGCACAGGCTGGCCGCCCTGGCCGATGCGCATCCCGGCGACTTCGCCGATGCGCCGGCGCTGAGCGCGGACGAGCGTGAACTCATCGGCGCCGGCCTCGACGATGGCCGCATCCGCGGCATCGGCGCACGGACGATCGAAAGCCGCGGCATCAACGCCAGCGACCTGTTCGATGACGACGCCGCCCAGACGCGCACGTTCACGCGTCAGTTCGCCAGGCAGGAGCTGCTGCGCGAAGAAGACGGCATCGCCATCGCCGACCTCATCCACCGCGATGACCTGCTGATCCCCGAGTCGTGGATCAAGCAGTACGCGGAGCTTGGATTCTTCGGCAGTTCGGTGCCCGACGCGTACGGCGGCACCGAGATGGGCTACCTGACGATGATCGTGCTGACGGAGGAGCTGTCCGCCGCATCGTTGATCGCGGGGAGCCTGCTGACGCGCTCCGAGATCCTGACGCGCGCGCTCCTCGAGGGCGGCACCGATGCGCAGAAACAGGCTTGGCTTCCGCGCCTTGCCACCGGCGAGGTGCTTGTCGGCATCGCCGTCACGGAACCCGACATTGGCTCGCACAACGCCGGCACCCAGTGCAAGGCGACGCGCGGCGAGCGCGACGGCAGGCAAGGCTGGCTCATCAACGGCGCGAAGGCGTGGTGCACGTTCGCGGGCCGTGCCAACGTCCTCGCGCTCCTGGCACGCACCGACCCCGTGCCGAACGGCAACCGCGGGCTCTCGCTGTTCATCGTCCCGAAGGCGCCGTTCGACGGTCACAAGTTCGCGTATCGCCAGCCGGAGGGCGGCCTGATGACCGGCGAGGCGATCCCCACGCCGGGCTACCGCGGCATGCACTCGTACATCCTCAACATCGAGGACTACTTCGTCCCGGCGGAGAACCTCGTCGGCGAGGACGCGGGCGAAGGACGCGGGTTTTACCTGACGCTTGGCGGATTTGCGATCGGCCGGCTGCAGACGGGCGGACGGGCGCTGGGGGTGGCCCAGGCGGCGCTGGAGAAGGCGTGCGCGTACGTCTCGCAGCGCGTGCAGTTCAACCAGCTCATCGGGGAGTTCCAGCTCACCCAGTACCAGGTGGGCCTCATGGCGACGCGCATCGCCGCGGCGCGGCAACTGACGTACGACTGCGCGCGCACGACGGACCCCAGGGGCAAGGCGCCGCTCGGCCCCGCGATGGCGAAGCTCTTCGCTTCGGATGTCGCGGTGGAGGTTACGCAGGCGGCGCAACTGCTCCACGGCGGCTGGGGGTACGCGGAGGAGGACCGCATCACGCGCTACGTCGTCGATGCGCAGGTGCTGCCGATCTTCGAAGGCGTCAAAGCCATTCTCGAACTCAAGGTGATCGCAAAGGCGCTTGTCGCGCCGGCGTGACCGAGCAGCGAACACAAGGGGAGGCACGATGTACGTCCTGCAGAAGCTCAACCGGTTCGTCATCCCGCGCACGGAACTGACGTACCCGGCGCACACGCTGAAGATGAACGAGAAGGCGTCGGCCGCGCCGGTCGACCATGTGATGCCGGACTTCGAGGACGCGTGCCCGTACGAGTTCAAGGGCGAGAAGAGCCGGGCGGTGCTCGTCGAGGCGCTGAACACGCTCGACTACGGCGGCAAGGTCATCGCCATCCGGCCGAATAACATCCGCTCGAAGTACTTCCTGGGCGACGTGCAGGCGATCATGCTCGGCGCGCCGGACCGCTTCCACGGCATCATCCTGCCGAAGACGGAGACGCCGGAGGACATCGTGCACCTGTCGCGGCTGCTCGACGCGCTGGAGGAGCAGGGCGGCTGGACGACGACGGTGCAGATCGAGGCGCTGATCGAGACGCCGCTCGCGGTCGTGAACGCGTACGACATCGCGACGTCGTCGCCGCGGATGGCGGGGCTGATCTTCGGCATCGCCGACTTTAGCGCGGCGATGGGCGTCCGCGAGATGATCGACAACCAGAACCGGAACTTCCACTATGCGAAGCAGGCGACGGTCGTCGCGGCGAAGGCGGCCGGGTTGCACGCGATCGACAACGCGTACCTGCGGCTGGTGCGGCCGGACACGCCGGCCGGCGAGGCCGACGCGATCCGCGCGGGGCTGCGCGAAAAGAACGAGCAGTCGCGCGACCTCGGCATGGACGGCACGTGGGTGATCCACCCCGCGCAGGCCGACATCGCCAATGACGTGTTCACGCCGACGGAGGAGGAGATCGAGGCGACGAAGCGCTCGCTCGACGTGTACCACCGGCTCGGCGGCGGGTCGATCGCCGACCCGGAGACGGGCGAGTTCTACGATGAAGCGACGACGAAGATGATGCTCATGCAGCTCGCGAAGGCAGCACAGGCCGGCAGGGTGTCGTACGACTACCTGGGCGAGCTGTCGGCGAAGTCGAAGGAAGTGTCCGGCTACGACATCCTCGAAGTGATGGGCCGGGTGGCGTAGGGAGCAGCGATGGTTACGAACCGGAAGGTCAACCCCTGGACATGGCAGGATGCGGCCGGCTTCTCGCAGGCGATCGAGACGACGGGGCACCAGCGCGTGTTGCGCTGCGCCGGGCAGACATCGGTGAACGCCGACGGCGAGCCGCAACACGCCGGCGACATGGCCGCGCAGGTTGCGCTGGCGATGGACAACCTCGAAGAGGTGTTGGAGGCCGCGGGCATGACCCTCGCGAACGTGGTGCGGCTGAACTACTACACGACGGACGTTGACCTGTTCCTGGCGAACAAGGGCGAGGTCGGACAGCGGACGGCGGCGGCGGGCATCCAGCCCGCGGGCACGCTGCTGGGGGTGACACGGCTGGCGTTTGAGGGCCTGATGATCGAGATCGAAGCGGACGCGGTCGCATGAGGTTCTACGAGTACGAGGCGAAGGCGGTGCTGGCGAAGAGGGGCGTCCCCGTCGCCAGGGGCGGCGTCGCGCACTCGCCGGACGAAGCGGAGCGCATCGCGCGCGAGGTTGGCGGCGAGGTCGTGCTCAAGTCGCAGGTGCTCACCGGCGGCCGGATGAAGGCCGGCGGCGTGCAGTTCGCGTCGACGCCGGAAGAGGCGCGCGCGCACGCCGATGCCATCCTCAGGCTCGAGATCAACGGCCAGTCGCCGCGCGGCGTGCTCGTCGAGGCGAAGTCGCCGGTGAAGAAGGAGTTCTACGCCGGCGTCATCTACGACGCCGTGGCGAAGCTGCCGGTCGCGATCTTCAGCGACATGGGCGGCATCGACATCGAGCAGGTGGCGGAGGAACATCCGGAGCATGTGGCGCGCGCCCACTTCTCCACGTTCCAGCCGTTCCAGGAATTCAGGATGAAGGAGCTCGTGGCGTCGCTCGGGGTCAGCGGCAATGAGCTCGGCGCGCTCACTCGCGTGATGTCGAAGCTGGCGCAGACGTTCCTGGCGCACGGGCTGACGCTCGCTGAGATCAACCCGCTCGCGCAGCTCGAGGACGGCAGCTTCATTGCCTTGGATTCGCACCTGGACATGGAAGACGAGGCGCGCGACGGGCAGGCGGCGCTGCTCGCGGAACTGGGCATTGGCAAGGAGGAGACGCGACAGGCGCGCCCGCCGACGCCATTCGAGATCCGCGGGGCGGAGGTCGACGCGTCGGACCACCGCGGGGTCGCCGGCCGCGTCGTTGAGTTCGACGGGAATCTCGGCTGCGTGATCGGCGCGGGCGGCGGCAGCCTCACGATCTTCGATGCGCTGCGCAAGCACGGCGGACGGCCGGCGAACTACTGCGAGATCGGCGGCAACCCGAGCGTGAAGAAGGCGTGCGGGCTCACCAAGCTGATCCTCAGCAAGCCCGGCGTCGAGAAGATCTGCGTGATCATGAACGTCGTGAGCAACACGCGCGTGGATATCGTCGCGCGAGGCGTGATCAAGGGCGTTGTCGAGTCGGGCTATGACCCGGCGGAGAAGATCGCGATCTTCCGCATTCCGGGATCATGGGAAGACGAGGGATTCAAGATCCTGGAGAAGTACGGCGTGGACTACTGCGACCGCACCGTGCCGATGTCGGAGGCCGCGCGGCGCGCTGTCGAGAAGGTGAAGGCGGGGGCGTAGATGTCCATCCTGATCGACGAGGACACGACGTTCATCATCCAGGGCATCACCGGCCGCGAGGCGGTGAACATGGCGCGCGAGTGCCTTGACTACGGCTCGAAGCTGGTCGGCGGCGTGACGCCGGGGCGCGGCGGCCGCGACGTGCACGGCGTGCCGGTGTTCGACACGGTGAAGGAGATCACGTCGAAGCAGCGGGTCGACGCGTCGGTGATCTCGGTGCCGCCGGCGTTCGTGCGCGACGCGGCGTTCGAGGCGGTGGAGAACGGCATCAAGCTCGTCGTCATTGTCACGGAGCGCATCCCGCGGCTGGAGGTGGCGCAGCTGATCGAGTTCGCGCGCCGGCACGGCGCGCGGGTCATCGGCCCGAACTGCCTCGGCGTGCTGTCGCCGGGGAAGTCGCGCGTCGGAGGCATGGGCGGCGCCGCGGTGGCGGCGCGGCGGGCGTACCAGCCGGGGCCGATCGGCATCATGTCGCGCTCAGGGGGCATGACGACGGAGATCGCCAACGCGCTCACGGCGGCCGGGCTCGGCCAGAGCACCGCCGTGAGCATCGGCGGCGACGCGATCGTCGGGTCGGCATACGCGGAGCTGTTGCCGCTGTTCGAAGCGGACCCGGACACGAAGGCGATCGTCGTCTACTCCGAGCCCGGCGGGCCGATGGAGGCGCAGCTGGCGAAGTACGTGAAGGAACGCGGCACGCGCCTGCCGATCGTCGCGTTCATGGCCGGGCGGTTCATGGATGAGATGCCCGGCATGCGGTTCGGGCACGCCGGCACGATCGTCGAGGGCAAGGCGGACACGACATCGGAGAAGATCGCGCGGCTGCTCGACGCCGGCATCTCGGTCGCCGAAGAGATCGCGGACATCCCGGGCATCGTCAAGCAGCGCCTGGGCGAGGTGAAGGGCTGATGGCAACGCACGAAGGCTCGGGCATGTTCATCCGCGTCGAGGTCGGCGAGCCGCTCGCGAGCGACGCCGAGTCGGCGAAACGGCTCGCCGGCATCTGCCCGGTGGACATCTTCGCGGCGGCGCCGGAAGGGGTCGGCATCGTGGACGAGAACCTCGACGAGTGCATCCTCTGCGGGCTGTGCCTGGCCGTCGGGCCAGCGGGCGCGGTGCGCATCATCAAGCTGTACGACAACAACGCGCCGCTCGAGGCATAGCGAAACGCGCGGCCGCGGTGGCCGCGCGTCGCGTCGGTAGAGCCGGCCGCCCGGACTACACGAAGATCGGGATCGCTTTCTTCTCGCGCTCGGCGACGCCGGTGTTGATCGCCGCCTCGGCGACGCCCCGGGCGACGTTCTTGAACACCGTGGAGTGGAACACGCTCGGGATGATGTACTCGGGCGATAGCTCGGTCTTGCTGACCGCGGCAGCGATCGCCTCGGCGGCGGCGAGCTTCATCTCCTCGTTGATCTGCCGCGCGCGCACGTCGAGGACACCGCGGAACAGGCCGGGGAAGCACAGCACGTTGTTGATCTGGTTCGGGAAGTCCGAGCGCCCTGTCGCCATCACGCGGACGTAGGGGCCGGCGAGCTCGGGGCGGATCTCCGGGTCGGGGTTGGCCATCGCCATCACGATCGGGTCGCGGTTCATCTTCTTCACGTCGTCGACGGTGATCATGTTCGGGCCGGCGAGGCCGAGGAACAGGTCGGCGCCTTCCATGGCATCGCTGACGCTGCCGCTCACGCCCTCGAGGTTCGTGTTCTCGGCGAACCAGTCCTTCATGAAGTTCATGTTCTCGGTGCGGCCCTTGTGGATGATGCCCGCGCGGTCGCATCCGATGATGTTCTTGACGCCCGCTGACATGAGGATCTTCGAACAGGCGACGCCCGCCGCGCCGACGCCCAGCACGACGACCTTGATCTGGTTGATGTCCTTGTGGACGATCTTCAGCGCGTTGATCACCGCCGCGAGGACGACGACGGCCGTGCCGTGCTGGTCGTCGTGGAAGACCGGGATGTCCATCTCCTTCTTCAGCCGCTCCTCGATGTAGAAGCAGCGCGGCGCGGAGATGTCCTCGAGGTTCACGCCGCCGAAGCCGGGCGCGAGTTTCTTGACGATCTCGACGATCTCATCCGGGTCTTTCGTGTCGAGGCAGATCGGCCAGGCATCGACGCCGCCGAACGCCTTGAACAGCATCGCCTTGCCCTCCATGACGGGCATCGCCGCCTTCGGGCCCAGGTCGCCGAGGCCGAGGATCGCCGTGCCGTCGCTGACGACGGCGACCGTGTTGCCCTTGATCGTCATCGAGTACGCGGCGTCGGGGTCCTTGTCGATGGCGAGGCAGACGCGGGCGACGCCGGGCGTGTAGACGACGGACAGGTCGCGCCGGCTGGTGACCGGCACCTTGTTGCGGATCTCGATCTTGCCGCCGCGGTGGCTGAGGAAGACGCGGTCGAACACCTGCTTGATGGCGACGCCCTTGATCGCCCTGACGTGTTCGACGATCTCGCGCGCGTGCTCGCTGTCGCGCGCCGACACGCTGATCTCGCGGAGCATCATCGTGCCCGTTGACTTGACAACGTCGATGTCGCCGATGCTGCCTCCGCAGTCGCCGACGGCGGTAGCGATCTGGGCAAGCATGCCGGGCTTGTTCGGGTACTGCGCCTGGAAGCTGAAGGTGTACGTCGCCGCCGGGAGTTCGTTCGGATTGCTGCCGTTCTTGCGTGCCATGTCTATCCTCGCTGTCCCGCGGTATCGACGCGGGCACGACATTCTAGGCACGCGCGACGTTAGAACCAATCGACGGACGGCACGTTTTCGGCCCGCGAAGGTTGCGCCACGAGTGCGCCGCGCGTAGTGTCAGTGCTGCGCGTATTGCTGCGATAGGAGGCTTCGATGGCGGTTGCGGACGCGAGCGCGCGGGTCAGCGTGGAACACGGCGTTGTGGTCGGGACAGGCGGCGCGCGTGCGCTGCACGCCGACGTGTACACGCCGCCGCCCGGCACGGCGAACGGCGCTGGCGTGCTGCTGGTCCATGGCGGCGGCTGGGCGAACGGGGACCGCAGCCAGCTGCGCGGGTACGGCATCCTGCTCGGTCGCATGGGGTATGCGTCGGTGGCGTGCGAGTACCGCCTGTCCGGCGAGGCGAGGTGGCCCGCGCAGATCCACGATGTGAAGGCGGCGCTGCGCTGGATGCGCGCCAATGCGCGTGAACTCGGTGTCGACCCGGCGAAAATCGCCGTCTCGGGGAACTCGGCAGGCGGGCACCTGGCGCTGATGGTCGCCGGCACGCCGCACGTCGCGGAGTTCGAAGGCGAAGGCGGCAACGCCGGCGTCCCGACCGGCGTCGCGGCCGCGATCGCCTTCTACGCGCCGACGATGCTCGCCCGCCCCGGCGGCGTCCTCAATCAGGTTGTGCGGCTGCTGCTCGGGCACGACGCGCCGGAGGCGCGGGTCGCGGAAGCGAGCCCGATCACGTATGCGCGCGCGGATTTTCCGCCGACGATGCTGCTGACGGGCAACCGCGATGAGTTGGTGCCCGATGAGTCCAGCCTGCGCATGTACGCCGCGCTCTCAGGAGCGGGCGCGAGCGCCGAGATCCACGTCTACGACGGCGCGCCGCACGCGTTCGATGCGATCCCGGAGTTCGGGCGGCAGTGCGCGGCGCTGATGGCGCTCTTCCTCGACCGCACGGTGGTGCGTCCGCGGGCGGTGGTGCTTTCCGCGGCCACGGCAGGATAGGCCGATCGGCCCTTTGGAACCTGACACACGGCCATCGAACGCCCCGGGGCGCGGCTGGTAGCGTAGGGGTGAAAGATCGAGGTGATGGCAACCGGTGACGCGAAGCCGGGAGCTTAGCCTCGCTCCTCCCCTAGGGCAGGCGTGCTGGCTCCGGCGGCTGGCACGCTTGTCCGCTTTTCGCCCTAGCCCGAGTAGGTCCAGCCGAGATCGTCGTCGCGGAGCGGGCGGCCGTGGCTGATCTGCCCGCCGTCGGTGATGCGCGCGACGATGAGCGTATGGTCGCCGACCGGCAGGCCGCCCTCGACCTCGCATTCGAACCAGGCGAGGGCGGCGCGCAGGATCGGGCACCCCGTGGCCATCGACTTGTGGGGGACGCCGGCGAGCTTGTCGACGATCGGCGCGCCGGCCGCGGTCCGGCCGATGATCTTGCGCGGGTCGGAGGGCTGCAGGAACGACGCGATCAGGTCCATGCTGTCGTCGCCCATAATGTTGACGCTGAAGACGCGCGTCTCGCGCACATTGGCGAGCGTGCGTGCGTCGTTTTCGAGCGAGAGCGCGACCATGCGGGGCTTGAACGACACCTGCATCAGCCAGTGTGCGGCCATCACGTTCATGCCCGCGGGCCCCCGCGAGCCGATGACGTACATGCCGTAGTTCATCATGTCGAGCGCGGGCGTGGCGTTCTCTTCGGGCATCGGCGCTCCTTCGTGGTGGTTCGCTGATTGTACCGGCAGGGCGGCCGGGCGCGTGCGCTATGCTCGGCGCATGCCCGAACTGCCGGAAGTCGAAACCTTGCGCCGCGACCTGGAAGCGCGTGTGCTCGGGCGGCGCATCACCTCGTGCGCGGTGTCGGCGGATGCGCCGCGGCTGGTGCAGCTGGTGACGCGCGACGAGTTCTGCCGGCAGTTGCGGGGGAGGGCAATCGCCGGGCTGCGGCGCCGCGGCAAGTACCTGATCGTCGACCTCGATGATGGACGGGCGTGGGTGATCCACCGGCGGATGTCCGGCAACCTGCTGTATCGCGCGCCGGATGACGCGCCGGACGCCTTCACGCGCGCGGTCTTCGGGCTCGACGACGGGCATGAGTTGCGGTGGACTGACCTGCGCAAGTTCGGGACCATGTGGCTCGTCGAGGACGCGACGATGGTGATGGAGTCGCTGGGCCCCGAGCCGCTGGACGCCGCGTTCACGCCAGGTGTGCTGCGCGAGCGCGCCGGACGGCGATCTGCGCCGGTCAAGGCGGTGCTGCTCGACCAGACGGTGCTCGCGGGCATGGGCAACCTGTACGCCGATGAGGCGCTCCACCACGCGCGCATCCACCCCCTGCGGCCGGCGAACCGCCTGCGGGCGGCGGAGTTCGAGCGGCTGCACGCGGGCATCCTCGCCGCGCTGCGCATGGGGATCGAGGGCCGCGGGAGCAGTCTCGGCACGACGCTGCGCGACCACATCAACCTCGACGGCGCGCCGGGCGCGAGCCAGGAGACCGTCCGCGCCTACGGGCGCGAGGGTGAGCCTTGCTACGCGTGCGGGACGCTGATGCGGCGCATCAAGGTCCGGGGGCGGAGCAGCGTCTTCTGCCCGAGGTGCCAGCCGGCGCCGCGCGCGGGCCGCGGCGCCACGGCCGCGCGAAGGAAGCGGGCCGCACCGAAGCGGCGTCCGGCTTGACAGGCGGGGCGCCGCGGCGTCACCGTGACGGCATGGCCCGGCGTGCCGCCCGGGCACGGGGAGGGTTCGCGTGGATGAGCGGTCGCTCGAAACGGTGTGCCGTGAGTGCGGCAGGCCGGTGTCATCACATCGCGACGACCGCGCGGTGCGCTGCGCCGCGTGCTTCGACGACTTCCTCAGCGAGCGCGATGCGGAGTTCCTGGGCAGCTACAGCGAGATCGGCGTCACGTCGCGCCGCATCGTCGCCGAGACGTGCTTTCGTGCGCTGGTGATGGAATCACCGCCACATCGCAAGGTGCTGGCGATGAACATCATGGAACAGTACGCGCTGGCGGCGAGCGACCTCGTCGCGCTGTACCACGCGCTGAAGCAGCGTGGCCGAGCGCCGGTGATGCGCACGATGTCGCAGTTCAAGCTCGACCGCGCGTCGGCGATGGGCTTCTTCCACGAGATCATGAACACGCCAACCCTCGAACTCCTCGAGGGGCTCGGCCTGCCGATGCCCGATGCCGTCGCGGCGCGTTGTCCGTCGCTGCCCGAGCGCGACGTGAAGGAGATGAAGCGCGTCGTCGAGCAGATGCTGTACGACTTGCAGTTCACCGGCAGGATGGGCGAGATGGCCGCGCTCGCGCTCGCGCAGATGGCGGGCCAGAACCGCGATGGCTCTGCGCTCGTGCAGCAGTCGGCGTGGCTGGACAACTACGGGCTGCGAGGCGACCAGGTGGCGGCGATGTCGATCGACGAGGAGCGTCGCACGGTCAACGTGAACGCGATCGCCGTCGACGAGAAGAAGCTCGAGCACATCGTCACGTCGATCAACGCCATGACGCGCGCGGCGCAGAACATGATCTACGCGGCGCTGACCATGTACCAGGAGGACGAGCGCGCCGGCCGCCGCACGCGGAAGGACGGCCGCCCGGCGCCGGACCGCCGCTAGGACCGCCGGAAGGACCGTCGCTGCGCGCGCGACGCGTGCCGTTTACACTCTCCCCGATGCAACGAGGCTCGATCACCGACGTCCCGGGCATTCGCGTCGGGCACTGGAGCGACCGGCGCGCGATCACCGGCTGCACGGTCGTGCTGCCGGACGGGCCCGCCGTCGCCGGCGCCGACGTGCGCGGCGGCGCGCCCGGGACGCGCGAGACGGACCTACTGCGGCCCGGCAACCTCGTCGAGCGGGTGCATGCCGTCGTGCTTGCGGGCGGCAGCGCGTACGGCCTGGCAGCGGCGGACGGCGTGATGCGCTGGCTGTCGGAGCGCGGCATCGGGTTCCCGTTCGGGCGCGGTGTCGTGCCGATCGTGCCGGCGGCAATCCTGTTCGACCTCGGCATCGGCCGGCCGGACCGCTGGCCGGACGCCGACGCCGGATACCGCGCATGCGGCGCCGCGCGCCGGTCGTGCGCCGAAGGCAACGTGGGCGCGGGCACCGGGGCGACGGCCGGCAAGGCGCTCGGTCCGGCGCGCGCGATGAAGGCGGGCATTGGCACGGCGAGCAGCCGCGCGTTCCACGGCTTGCTCGCCGGAGCGATCGCGGCGGTGAACGCATCCGGCGACATCGTCGACCCGGCCACGGGACGGATCATCGCCGGCGCGCGCGAGGAGGACGGCGCATTCGCCGACGCGGTCGAAGTGCTGCGTAGCGGCCGCATCTGGCAGCCCGAGGTGGCGGCTCAGAACACCGTCCTCGTCGCCGTCGCGACGAACGCCGCGCTGACGAAGGAGCAGGCGAATCGCCTCGCCACCGTGTGTCACGACGGCATCGCGCGCGCGGTGCGGCCGGCGCACACGCCGAGCGATGGCGACATCGTCTTCACGCTCGCCACGGGCGAGCACACGCTCGATGGCGCGGATTACCGCATCCTCGAGGCGCTGGCGACGCACGCGGTGGAGCGCGCCATCGTGGGCGGCGTCGAGTCGGCCGAGTCGCTCGGCGGCTACCCGGCCATGGGCGACGTGGCCCGGCGCAATGCACGCGCGCCGAAGCGCCGCCGTTGACACGGGCGCGCCAGGCGCCGCCGCCGCCGCGCAGAGGACTCTGACCGTCCGCGCTTGACTGCGGCGGCGGGCTGCTCGCGTGAGGCAGGCTGGCGCGTCGGACGGGAGCGTCCCTACGGGCAGGCGGAGGGCTGCGCGAACGCCCAGTCGAGCAGGCGCGCTGCGTCCGCGTAGCGGTCCTGGCTGCGCATGAGCGAGGCGATGATCTGCCTGCCGCCGCGCGTGGCCGATGCGACGATCGTCTGCTGCGACTCTTCGGTGTAGCCGATCTTCACGCCGTCGGCGCCCTCGTACTCGGCGATGAACTTGTTGCCGTTCCACATCGGCGGGCCGTCCCATGCCGGCTGCCATTCGATGGTCTTGACCACCTGGCGCAGGTCGGCGTTCTGCATCATGTAGCGCGCGAGCATCGCCATGTCGTGCGCGCTGGAAAGCAGGTCGGGGTGGTCGAGGCCATGCGGGTTGGTGAAGTTCGTCTCGTCGAGGCCGAGCGATTCGGCCTTCTGGTTCATCAGATCGACGAACTTCTCCTCGCTGCCGGCAACGCCCTCGGCGATGGCGATTGCGGCATCGTTGCCGGAGGGGAGCATCAGCCCGTACAGCAGGTCGCGCAGGCTGAGCTCCATGCCGGGCGTCAGTCCCATGATCGTCGAGCCGGTCGTGTCGTACATCGCCGCGCCGTCGACGTTGCTGGTGATCATGGTGTCGAGGCTGGCGTTCTCGACGGCGACCGCGGCGGTCATGATCTTTGTCAGGCTCGCGGGCGGCAGGCGCAGGTGCTCTTCGCGACCGTAGATCGTGGCGCCGCATCCGCCCTCGATGATGGCGATCGAGCGCGCGCTGACGAAGGGGAACCCGGCCGGAAGCGTCGGCGTCGGTTCGGGCGTGCTGGTGGGCGTCCCGGGGGCGTCGTGTGACTCGGCGAGGGCGGGGGACGCGCACTGGCCGACGCAGCCGTCGGCGGCGATGACGCGCTCGTAGACTGCGGCGGACGCCCAACCGGCGGTCAGCGCGATGGCAGTGACCGCAAGTGCGACAGCAACCGCACCCACCCCGCCACGGGTCGCGCGGCTGAGTTGCTCCATATTTCCGGCGAGTATAGCTTCACCGGCTGTGGATGTATAGCCCTTCGATCATCGATCTGATCAGATCTTTGGCGGGCAGGTGATCCGTTTCGTCGATAGCTACGCCGGGACGACGACGCCGCGGTTAACCTTCGTGGCCTCGCCGTCGCGCATCCACTCGCTGTTCTGAAACGCCTCGTTGATGTCGGCGAGCTTGAACTTGTGCGAGACGACGTCGCCGTGCGGGTACTTGTCCTTCGTCCGCACGAGGAAGTCGAGCGCCTGCGGGATCACCCACGGGTCGTACATGATCACGCCGCGGATGCACTTGGAGCCCCATACGAGCGCTGAAGGGTCGATCGGCGCCATTCTGCCGAAGGAGATGTTGCCCATTTCGAGGTACGTGCCGCCCTCCCGGAGCATGCCGAGCCCTTCGTTGACGACGTCCGGCACACCGACGACCTCGACGACGATGTCGCCGCCGCGGTTGCCGGTCAGCTGGCGCACGCGCGCGATGCGGTCCATCGGGCTGGCGACCTGTGTGATGTCGATCGTCTCGTCGGCGCCGAAGCGCTTCGCCAGCTCGAGGCGGCTCGGCACGCCGTCGATCGCGATGACGGCGTCGGCGCCCATCTCCTTCGCGACGGCGATGGCGTTCAGGCCGAGCCCGCCCGCGCCCTGCACGACGACGGTGTCGCCGTAGCGCATGCCCGCGCGCTGCAGTCCGTACGTGACCTGCGAAAGCGCGCAGTTGACGGGCGTGGCCATCTCGTCGGTGATGGCGTCCGGGACCTTGAATACCCAGCCGCCCGGCTTCACGTAGTAGTACTCGCCGTAGGCGCCGCTGAAGCGGCTGATCGACGGGCCCATCGTGGCGAGCTTGTTGGGACAGGTGGCGAACTCGGAACGGTTGCACTGGTAGCAGCGGCCGCACGGGTAGAAGTACGCGTACGCGATACGGTCGCCTTCCTTCAGCGGCTGGCCGAGGGAGTCCGTGCTGACGCCGGCGCCGAGCGCGTGCACGCGGCCCGTCATCTCGTGGCCGGCGACGTTGCCGGCCATCGCGGCGAACACCGGTGAATCGCCGCGCCAGATGTGCAGGTCCGACCCGCAGATGCCGCCCATCGACACCTTGACGACGATGCCGCCGGGCTCGGGCGTCGGGACTTCGAATTCCTGGATCTCGTAGCCCTTGCCCGGGCCGAGGAGGACTGCGGCTTTGCCGGTCGCCATGAACATCACCTCGTTGCTCGTTGTTGCGGATGTGCGCGCGTGCGCGGATCGCAGTGTCGTGCGTGCGTCGCGCAGTGTCAACGAACGCCGATTGCTTGACCGGGCATCGCCCCCGTGCTACTCGTGTCTGGCGGAGCGATGCTCAGCGAGCGATTCGTGACGCATTCGGGGAGGGGTTTCGGCCGCCGGCGGCGGTCCGCATCACGATGAGCTGGTTCCAGCGTCTCTTGCTCGTGACGATCTTCGCCACGTTCGTGCTCGTGGTGATCGGCGGCACCGTGCGCGCGACGGACTCCGGGCTCGGCTGCCCGGACTGGCCGCAGTGCCACGGCGAGTGGATCCCGCCGGCCGAGTACCACACGCTGATCGAGTTCTCGCACCGGACGGCGGCGTCGATCGTCGGAGTGCTGTTCCTGGGCGTCACGTTCTTCACGTTCAAGACCGAGCGGAAGCGTCCGCTCGTATTCTGGCTCGCGTTCACGGCGGGGTTGCTGCTCGTGGCGCAAATCGCGCTGGGCGGCGTCACGGTGGTGAACGAGCTGCCGCCGGAGATCGTGGCGGCGCACCTGGGCACGGCCATGACGTTCATGGGCGTGCTCATCGTCACCGCGGCGATCTCGCTGATGCGGGCGCGCGGGGCGAGCGTGCCGGCGGGGGCGCTGGATTCGCCGTTCGCGCGCCTGGCGATCGTGACGGCGGGGACGGCGTTCGTGACGCTCGTGCTCGGCTCATACATCTCCGGCACCGATGCGTCGCTGGCGTGCGGCGGGTGGCCGCTGTGCAACGGCTCGCTGGTCCCGGGCGGCGACAGCGCGGAGGGGCTGCACTTCCTGCACCGGCTCGTCGCGGGGCTGCTCGGCATCATGCTGCTGGGACTGATCTACGAGGGCTTCGCCGAACGGCGCGCGATGTGGCTGATGGCGGGGTCGATTGGCGCCGGCGCCGTGTTCGTCGCGCAGGCGCTGATCGGCGCGGCGAACATCTGGACGGAGCTGGCGGCGGGCGTCGTCGTCGCGCACCTGTCGCTCGCGGCGCTGCTCTGGTGCATGATGGTCGCGATCTCCGCTCTGGCGTTCTACATTCCGGGCAATGAATCGGCGACGGACGACGCGCGCGAACGCGATCGGCGCTCCGGAAAGGTGACGGGATGGGCGCGATAAACGCGCCGCTGGCGCGACCGGCAACGCTGCGCCTGCGCGAGACCGCGGCGGCGTACGTGGCGCTCACCAAGCCTCGCATCATCTCGCTCCTGCTGGTCACGACGATCCCGGCGATGATCCTGGCGAACGACGGCTGGCCGTCGGCGTGGCTCGTGCTGGCGACCGTCGCCGGCGGCACGCTTGCCGCGGGCGGCGCCAACGCGATCAACTGCTGGTTCGACCGTGACATCGACGAACTGATGCACCGCACGCAGGGGCGGCCGCTGCCGCGAGGCCGCATCGACCCGCAGCACGCGCTGATCTTCGCGCTCGTGCTCGAGGTCGCGGCGTTCGCGCTGCTGAGCGGGACGTCGAACGTGCTCGCCGGGGCGCTCGCGCTTTCGGCAACCGCGTTCTACGTGTTCGTGTACACGATGTGGCTGAAACGGTCGAGCCGGCAGAACATCGTCATCGGCGGCGCGGCCGGGGCGATGCCGCCGCTCGTCGGCTGGGCGGCGGTGACCGGCGACATTGCGTGGCCGGCGCTTGTGCTGTTCGCGGTGGTGTTCGTGTGGACGCCGCCGCACTTCTGGTCGCTGTCGATCAAGTACCGGGACGACTACGCCCGGGCGGGCGTGCCGATGCTGCCGGTGGTCGCGACCATGAAGGAGACGAAGGACCAGATCTTCTGGTACGCGGTGGCGCTGGTGCCGGTGTCGTTGTTGCTGACGGTGACGGGCACGGTCGGCTGGCTGTACACGGCGGCGGCCGTCGCGCTCGGCGCACTCTTCGTGCGGGAGGCGTGGGTCCTGCGCGGCGACGACCGGCCCGGCGCGGCGATGGGCGTGTTCAAGCACTCGATCTCATACCTGGCGCTGCTCTTCGTGGCGGGCGCGGCCGACCGCCTGTTGCTGGCATAGGTCATGCCCAAACGGGCCGAACCTCCCTTGCGCCAGCGGTTTCCGTCAGCCCCGAAGCTTGACCGAGTCTGAGTCGGGAGCAATAATCCCGTCGGCATTTCGAAGCGAGGGGAGGAGGCTGGATGCTCGCAGGAGCACCCTGCGCGGATCGCAACCCTTCGACGCGTCGCCGACCGGGAGTACCAACCGGCATCCGGGCCGGCAGCACGATTCGCGGAGGTCGTTGATGGTCCGCAGGTCACTCGTAACACGCATCGCGCCACTTCTCCTGATCCTCACGTTCGGTCTTGTCCTCGGTTCTGGCTGTGAATACTTCAGCAGCCCGCAAAACACGTTCGCGCCCGCCGGCGAAGTGGCCGAAGGCCAGCGCGACGACTTCCTGTTCGTCATGTGGCCCGCGCTCGTCATCCTCATTGGCGTGTGGGTGGGCACGGTCGTTATCGCCATCAAGTTCCGCCGGAAGAAGGGCGACACGACGCTGCCCCGCCAGGTGCACGGCAACACGCCGCTCGAGCTCACATGGACGATCATCCCGGCGATCATGATGGCCGCGGTGGCCGTGCCGACCGTGGTAGGCATCCGCGAGCTTGCGCGAGATCCGGGCGACGACGCGCTGACGATCAACGTCACCGGCGTGCAGTGGGCGTGGCTGTTCGAGTACCCCGACATCGATGCCGGCGGGGCGCCGCTCAGCACGACGCCGGGCGAACTGCGCATCCCGGTCGGGCGCGACATCGACGTGCAGATCAGGTCCACGGACGTGAACCACAGCTTCTGGGTGCCGAAGCTCGCCGGCAAGACCGACGCGATCCAGAACCACCCGAACCACATGTGGCTGCGCGCGACGAAGGAAGGCGAATTCGCCGGCCAGTGCGCCGAGTTCTGCGGCCTTGACCATTACAAGATGCGATTCACCGTGTATGCGATGCCGCAGGCGGAGTTCGACGCGTGGGTCGCGGAACAGCAGGCCGCCGCGGGTGCGAAGCAGGGCGAGCCGCAGGTCGGTCTCGCGACGGACGGGGAGTAGGCAGATGGCGGTTTCCACGGCAGGCGCGCTCAAGGCGCACGGCGCAACGTCCGAAAGCGGCATCTGGAGCTGGCTCGTCACGGTCGACCACAAGCGCATCGGCGTGCTGTACGGCGTGTCGTCGTTCTTCTTCTTCCTGATCGGCGGTATCGAGGCGCTGCTCATCCGCATCCAGCTGGCGACGCCGGAGAACGGGTTCCTCGACCCGGACGCGTACAACCGCATCTTCACGATGCACGGCACGACGATGGTGTTCCTGGTCGTCATGCCGATGAGCTCGGCGTTCTTCAACCTGCTCGTGCCGCTGATGATCGGCGCGCGCGACGTCGCGTTCCCGCGGCTGAACGCGTTCAGCTTCTGGGTGTTCCTCGCCGGCGGCCTGTTGCTCAATGCGAGCTTCTTCACCGGCGGCAACATCTTCGATGGCGAGTTCGGCGCGCCCGACGGCGGCTGGTTTGGCTACGCGCCGCTGACGCTCGAGCGCTACTCCGGCGGCCACGGCATCGAGTACTGGATGCTGGGGCTGCAGATCCTGGGCGTGGCGTCGCTGGCCGGCGGGTTCAACTTCGCGGTCACGATCCTGAACATGCGCGCGCCGGGCATGACCCTGATGCGCATGCCGGTGTTCGTGTGGATGACGCTCGTCATGTCGTTCCTGCTGATCTTCGCGATGCCGGTGATCGCGGTGGCGCTGTTCCAGCTGAGCTTCGACCGGTTGTTCGACGCGAACTTCTTCAATCCCGCCGCGGGCGGGTCGCCGCTGCTGTGGCAGCACCTGTTCTGGCTGTTCGGCCATCCCGAGGTCTACATCCTCATCCTGCCGGCGATGGGCATGGTGTCGGAGGTGCTCCCGGTCTACGCGCGCAAGCCGCTGTTCGGCTATCCGTTCGTGGTGTTCTCGGGCGTGGCGATCGGGTTCATGAGCTGGGGCGTGTGGGCGCACCACATGTACACCGTGGGCCTCGGCCCGGTGGCGAACTCGGCGTTCGGCATCACGACGGTCATGATCGCCGTGCCGACGGGCGTGAAGATCTTCAACTGGCTCGCGACGTTGTGGGGCGGTTCGATCTCGTTCAACACGCCGATGATGTTCTGCCTCGGGTTCATCACCATGTTCACGATCGGCGGGCTGACGGGCGTGACGCACTCGATGGTGCCGTCGGATTACCAGCAGCAGGACACGTACTACATCGTCGCGCACTTCCACCAGGTGCTGTTCGGCGGCGCGCTGTTCGGGCTGTTCGCGGGCATCTACTACTGGTTCCCGAAGTTCACCGGCAAGCTGCTGAACGAGGCGCTCGGACAGGTGCACTTCTGGCTGATGCTCATCGGCTTCAACCTGACCTTCCAGCCGATGATGATCCTCGGCCTGATGGGCATGCCGCGCCGCGTCGCCAGCTACCCGGAGGACTACGGCTGGGACCTGTGGAACATGATGGCGACGCTCGGCGCATTCACGATCGCGCTGTCCATCCTCGTGTTCATGTGGAACGTCATCGTCAGCCTGCGGAGGAAGGAGCGTGTCGGCGCTGACCCATGGGACGGCCGGACGCTCGAATGGTCGATCCCGTCGCCGCCGCCGGAGTACAACTTCCGCGAGATCCCGCACGTCCATAGCGTCGATGACTTCTGGCACCGCAAGTACGCCGAGGACGCGCAGGGCAGGCCGGTGCCGGTGCCCGCGGGCGGCGCCGCGCTCGTCGAGCACGACGACGGGCGAAGCGCGCACGAGCTCGGCATTCACATGCCGTCGACGTCGTACTTCCCGCTGGTCGCGGCGATCGGGTTGCCGATCATCGCGCTCGGGTTGATCTACTACATCCCGCTGGTGTTCGTCGGCGCGGCGGTGCTGCTCATCGGCCTGTACGGCTGGGTGTACGAGCCGGCGTCGGAGTAGCCGGAAGAAAGGGCGGAGACGTTGGCTCACGCAGTATCCCCCGCGACGCACGGCCATACGGTCGAGACGAACACAGGGCTCGACAACCGCAAGCTGCTCATGTGGCTGTTCCTGGCATCGGACTGCCTGTTCTTCGGCTCGTTTATCGCGACGTACATGCTGTACCGCGACCGGAACGTGCAGGGGCCGCTCGCGAAGGACCTGTACGACATCCCGTTCACGTCGGTGAGCTCATTCGTGCTGCTGATGTCGAGCCTGACGATGGTGCTGGCGCTCGCCGCGATCCAGCGCGCGGATATGCGCGCGCTGCGCATCTGGCTGCTGGCGACGTCGCTGCTCGGCCTGACGTTTCTGGCAGGGCAGGCGTTCGAGTTCACGCACTTCTGGGAATCGGGGTTGACGCTCGAACGAAACCTGTTCGGCACGTCGTTCTTCGTGTTGACGGGGTTCCACGGCGCGCACGTCGCGGTCGGCGTGGTGATCCTGCTGTCGTTGTTCGATGCCTCGCTACGTGGCAAGCTGACGCCGGACGATTCGCTGGCGGTCGAACTGGGCGGGTTGTACTGGCACTTCGTGGACATCGTCTGGATCGTGATTTTCACGCTCGTGTACCTCATCGAGCCACAATAGGCGGAAGGGCGCGCACGCCGGGCGCGAGAAGCAGGAACGGAGACTGGATACACACATGGAAGACCCGGCGCTGCTCGTAGGCATCCCCATGGCGATCATCGGAGCGGTAGGCCTGCTCGTCGCGGTGGCGCTCCTGCCCTTCACGGGCAAGAAGCGCGAACGCGGCGGCGCGGAGTAAAGGACGAGGTCCGATGGAAGATCCGGCACTGCTCGTAGGCATCCCGATGGCGATCGTCGGCGCGATCGGCCTGCTGATCGCAATGTCGCTCCTCGCCGTTCCGGCCCAGGAGGCCGAGGGCGGCGCGGCGCGCGCAGTGGCGCGGCGGCCTGCGGGCGCGCACCCCGACCCGAGCGAATACGTCGTGATCTTCCTCATCCTGGTGTTCATCACCGCGGTCGAAGTCGGGCTGTACTACGTCGAGGACTTCCCGCGGAACGGGATGATCGTGACGTTACTGGCGCTGTCGGCGGCGAAGTTCATCTCGGTCGTCGGCTGGTACATGCACCTGAAGTTCGACAGCAAGCTGTTCCGCTACCTGTTCGTCGGCGGCTTGCTGCTGGCGATCGCCGTGTTCACCGTCGTCCTGGTGACGATGGAGGCGGGACTGGTCTGACGTTAGCGTCCCGCGCGCCGGGCGGGACCGGAGGGGTACGCGATGATGCTGCCCCTGCTGCACGTCTCCCCCGGCGAGTCGGCGCTCGGCTGGAACTGGCACCCTGACGTCCTCGCGCTGTGCGCTGTCATGCTCATCGGCTACTGGTACGCGGTGACGAGCCTGCGGGCGCGGTACAGCGACGGTGCACACGTGCAGAAGCGGCACGTCGCGCTGTACGTGAGCGGGGTGCTGGCGCTGTACGTGGCTTCGGCGTGGCCGATCCACGAGATCGCCGAGAACTACCTGGCCAGCATGCACATGGTGCAGCACATGCTGTACACGATGATCGCGCCGCCGCTGCTGATCGCCGGCATGCCGGCCTGGCTGCTGCGGGTGCCGTTGCGTGACCGGCGGGTGTTCCGCGTCGCGAAGTGGCTCACGCTGCCGATCGTGGCGATCGTCATCTTCAACGCGCTGCAGGTGCTCACGCACCTTCCCGAGACAGTGGACACCGCCCTGGAAACGCACTGGTTCCACCTCGTCGTGCACATCGGGCTCGTGTCATCGGCGCTGCTGATGTGGTGGCCGATCCTGAGCCCGCTCGAGGAGTTGCCGCGGCTGTCCTACCCGCTGCAAATGGGCTACCTGTTCGTGCAGTCGCTGATCCCGACCGTCATTGCCGCCTTCATTACGTTCTCAAGCGGCGTGTTCTATCACTACTACGCGACGGCGCCGCGGCTGTGGGGCATCGACGCGCTGGAGGACCAGCAGTTGGCCGGGTTCGTGATGAAGATCCTCGGGAGCCTGATCCTGTGGGGATTCATCGGCTGGGCGTTCTTTCAGTGGTACGAACGGGAGAACGCCGGGTCTCGCGAGGCGCGCGGCGACGAGGTGAGGGACGAGATGAGCCGCATGGGTCTGCCCATGGAGAAGAGCTCGTAGCGTCCCCCGGGGACCCGTGAGCCGGCGCGGTCAGCCGGTATTGAACCTGAACCTCGGCGTGCGCGCGTTGCGCGGTCCCACTGACGGGCCGGCAGGCGGCGTCCGGGATGCCCCGAGTTCCGATGCGCACCGGTCCGCGCCGGCTCAGGCCCCACAGCCCGGCATGGAACGCGATCGCCCGCGGGGTAGCGGGCGATCGTAAGTCGGCGCGAGGTAGCCGCCCTAACTGACGACGATCTCTCCGTGCATGTCGGCCGTGTGGAAGTCGCAGCGGTACTCGTACGTGCCGGCCGGCAGCGTGAAGGTGATGGTGCCCGTCTTGCCCGCGGCGATGCGCGGCGGCACCGAGCAGGGGTCGCCGCTCGTCGCGCTGCAGAACGTGGCGGCGAAGGAGCCGCTGGCAGCGACCTGCATGTTGTGCAGCGCGGCGCCCTTGTTGGACAGGTCGAATGTGATCTCCGTGCCGGCGGTCACGTTGAGGGTCGGGTTGCGGGCGCTGTCGTCCGGGCGGGCGAAGTAGTTGTCGTGCATTTCCACCAGGTTGCCTTCGGTGGGGCCGGGGGTTTCGCCGGGCTCCGCCGTGTGGCCGTCCTCGACGAGGTTGTGGATGGCGGGGCCGTCCTTCACCTGCGCGTACACCGCTCCGCCGACCAATGCGACGGCGATGACGCCGAGGATGCCCGTCATCTGCCAGACGGCCATCTTCGGGTTCGCGGCGAAGAACCAGGCGAGGAGCAGGATGCCGAGCGCCACCGCTGCCGAGAGCCCGGTGGCGGCGTCGCCCTCGATCTGAAGGTAGATGCGGCTCAGAGCGTAGATGATGGCGAATCCGAAGACGACGGCGCCGACGGGCACGAGGAGCGCCATGATGATGCGCTCGTAGCTGTCCCTGGCGCGCGTCTCCGGGTCGCGGCCGGTCGCTTCGCCGCGGGTGACCGAGAGGGTACCCGGCACGACGATCTCGGCGTTGGCGTTGATGATGCTCTCGACGGTCTCGGCGCCGATGGTGTAGTCGGTGAGGGCGTTGCCGTCCTTCCAGCGCGTCTCGACGGACAGTTGGGCGTTGCCGCCCGCCTGGCTGGAACGCGTGATGCGCATGTCCTGGAATCCGCGCTGCTGGCGCAGGTAGGCGCGGTGCGCCTCGATCTGCTCCACCAGGCGCCTGACATCGCCGGTCTTCGCCGCCGGGACCTGGACCACGACCTTCTGTACGTATTCCATGCACCTCACCTGGCCCGAACCTGTCGCCGGCGTCCCTCCGCCCGGCAGCCGCGGAATAGTACCCCGATGTCTGCGTTGAATCCAGCGTTCGGCCCTTGCGCGTTAGCGCGCGGCGAGGCTCCCGGGCCCGTCCTGGAACGCTCGTGTCAGGGCGCGGCGAGCGTGCGCTGGAGCGCCGCCTCCACCTCGTCGCGGGCGATCACGCCCTCGAACTTGGCGGCAACCCTGCCGTCCGGGCCGACGACGAAGATCCACGGTTCGGACTGGATGTTCCATTCGCGGGCGGCGGGGGCGGCGTTCTGCACGAACCCCTCGCGCATGTCGCGGAGGACGTAGGGTTCGACGTGGATGAACGCCGCGGCGTCGCTGTACGCGGACTGCAGCGGGTCCATCACCGTGTCCATCACCGGCGCACAGAGCCGCGACGCGCAGTACGCCGGCGTGGCGAAGGCGATGACCGCCGGGCGGCCAGCCGCCAGCGCGTCGGCGATGGTGAGGTCGTGCATGTGCGGCCGCGGCGGGTACGAGGAGTCGATCTCGGCGATGTCGGCGGCCTGGGCGAGCACCTGCTGGCGGCTGCGCGGCGCGTCGTCGCCGACCATCGGTTCGGCGCTGCGGTCGCGGACCGTGAAGCGGAATGGCGCTTCCTCGAGCGCGTGGCCATCCGGGGCCGTGACGGCGACCTTCACGCCCCAGTCGCCGGCGCGGGAGAACGACACGCTCGCGATGTACGCGCCGCCCTCGCCGGTCTCTTCGCGCACGCGGCCGGACTGCTCGTCGATATAGGCGTAGGTGACGGGCACCCAGCCAGCGTCGGCCTCGCCAGCGGCGACCGTATCGCCGTTGTTGAGGTCGAAGAACCGCAGGCGCACGCGCGCGCCGAGGATCGGCTCGTCACTGTCGTCCGTAAGTGTCATCACCAGGCGGTTGTCGCCCACGGTGAGGCTGCTGTTGAGGATCGCGGGAAAGACCTCGCCCTCACCGAGCGTCACGACGCGCGGGAACGCCTCGCCGCCGGGCGATGACGAGCAGCCAGCGAGCAGCGCCATCGCGCCGAGCACGGCCAACAGCGGCGCGATGACGCGCCGGGCGCGGATCATTGGTCGCTATGCAGGCGGCGGCCCGTGCCGAGCCAGAACACGGCGATGGCGACGGCCGTGAGCACCGCGAAGTCCATCGCAAGCCCGAAGAAACCGCCGTCCGCCCGGTGATACAGCGCGATGTGCATCGCATCGACGGCGTACGACAGCGGATTGATCGCGCCGAGCGTGGCGAGCCACAGCGGCAGGTCGTCGAGCGGGGAAAACGCGCCGGAGAAGAAGAGGAACGGGAACAGCACGATGTTCATCACGAGGTGGAACCCCTGCATCGAACTGATGCGCGAGGCGAGCAGCTGTCCGAGCCCGGCGAGGAATACGTTGACGAGCACGATCGCCGCGAGCGCGAGCGCGATGCCGGCAAGGACGCCGTGTTGCCACTGGAAGTTGATGGCGGGGACGAGCGCGGCCACACCCAGCACGACGAGCGCCTGCGCCACGCCGATGAGCGTGGCTGCGAGCGTCTTGCCGAGCAGCACGAGGCGCGGCGAGTGCGGCGATGCGAGCAGGGCGCGCAGGACGCCGGTGTCGCGGTCGGCGTAGTACGAGGCGCTGGAGAAGGTTGACGAGAAGAATGCGGTCATGACGACGATCCCGGGCGTCAGGAACGTCACGTAGTCATCGACGTTCTTCGGGTCGAGCCCGTCCGAGACGCCTGCCCCGAGGATCGCGAGCAGCATCAGCGGGAACAGGATCGACGAGTAGAGCTGCGAGCGCGAACGGACGACGCCGCGCAGGTCGCGCGCCACCAGCGCGGCGACCGCATCGAACGCGCTCACGGCGCCCCCTGCGCGGCGGCGGCGGTGATGCCGCGCCCGACAAGCTGGAAGTACACGTCTTCGAGCGTCGCCTCCTCGATGTGGACGTTCGTGATCGACGCGCCGTCGCGCTGGAACACCTCCGAGAGGAACGCGCCGGTGTCATCGATCGTGATGTGGGTGGTGTCGCCGGCGAGCCGCACGCGCCCGACGCCGGGCATCGCCGCGAGCGCATCGACGCGCGCAGCCGCGCCGTCGCGCCAGGTGATGCGCACCGCGTTCGGGCGCAGGTCGCGCTTGAGCTCGGCGGGCGTGCCGCGCGCGACGAGCCGGCCCGCGGCGAGCAGCGCGACCTCGTGGCAGTAGCGCTCAGCTTCGTAGACGTCGTTTGTCGCGAGGAGGAGCGTGGCGCCGGCGGCATTGGATTCGAGCAGGTAGGACCAGATCGCGTGGCGCGCGTCCGGGTCGAGCGCGAGCGTTGGCTCGTCGAGCAGCACCAGCTCCGGTCGCGGCAGGAGCGCGCGGGCCAGGTCGAGGCGCCGGCGCATGCCGCCCGACAGCGTCGCGGTGGCGGCGCCGGCGCGGTCCGCGAGGCCGACGCGCGTGAGCATGGCGTCGATCGCCGGCTGCGCATCGCGCATGCCGAACATGCGAGCCTGGAGCCGCAGCGTCTCGGCGCCCGTCATCACGGGGTCGAGCGACGGCTCCTGGAAGACGATGCCGATGCGTGCGCGGAGGGCGCGCGTGAGCGGCTCGCCCAGCGCGCGGATCTCGCCCGCCGCGGGCGTGCGCCGGCCGATGAGGAGCGACAGCAGCGTGCTCTTGCCGGAGCCGTTCGGGCCGAGCACGCCGAAGATCGCGCCGCGCCGGACATCGAGCGAGAGCGCGTCGAGCGCGACGCGGTCGCCGAACCGGTACGAGACATCGCAAACGCTGACGGCGGCGTCGCGCGCGCCGGTGTGCTCTTCAGGTGCGTGCAGGTGCGTGGAAACAGTCAAATCTCGGCGGGCTGAACAGGCCTCGGACAGCTTAGCACGCGCTTCAGCGCCCACGCGCAGGGGCGCGCCGGGCCGCCCGCGGCACAAGACGCAACGGCGCGCCCAACCGGGCGCGCCGTTGGATCGTCGCGTCTTGCGGCTGGGCTACGCCGGCGCGCTGAACGGGCGGAGGAAGTACATCGCGCATACCTCGTCGAGGAGTGCGGCGTTCATGTGCGGCGGCACGCGCTCGTACGCGCACGTGTCAACGATCCCTTCGACCAGGTCGCGCGGGTGGCAGCCGCGCATCTCGCGCTCGTGCCCGTCGTACCACTCGGCGAACAGGTGGTCGAGCGCGGCACGGTCGAATGGCACGCCCTGTCTCGCGCACTCGCGCTCGAAGATCTGGATGTACTCGTCGCGCGTGGGGTTCGGGATCTCGATCTTGTAGCGGATGCGGCGGAGGAACGCATCGTCGGCGAGCCGCTCCGGCGCGAGATTCGTGGAGAACAGCACGAGCACGTCGAAGGGCACTTCGATCGTCTGGCCGGTGTGCATTGTCAGGTGGTCGACGCCGCCCTCGAGCGCCACGATCCAGCGGTTCAGCAGCTGGGCGGCCCGCATCTGCTGGCGGCCGAAGTCATCGATGATCAGCGTGCCGCCGTTTGCCTTGAGCTGCAGGGGCGCCTCGTAGACCTTCGTCTTCTCGTCGTACACGAGCTCCAGGCTGTGGCGCGTGAGCTCACCGCCGACCGAGATCACGGGCCGCCTGATCGTCACCCAGCGGCGGTCGGGACGCGCGCGGAAGATGTTGTGGTCAGCGTCGCGCGAGGCATCGTCGACGCTCTCGTGCTTCGACGGGTCGTAGAGGCGGATGATCTGGCCGACCACCTCGATGGCGAACGGGATGCTGATGTTGCCGCCGACGATGCCGCCGATCGTGCGGGCGACGGTCGTCTTGCCGTTGCCCGACGCGCCGTAGATGAGCGTCGACTTCCGGGAAGACGCGGCGCGACCGAACCCCATCATCGTGTGCTCGGAGAGGACGAGCGGTCCGAGCGCGCTGGCGATCTGGTCTCGCGTCACCGTGGCGCCGCCGATCGCCTGGAGGCGCAGGTAGCGCACGTACTCGTCGAGCGGGACGGGCGCCGGGCCGACGTAGCCGTTGCGCGAGAAGGTGGATTCGGCGCGGTCGAGGCCCTTCTGCGAGAGGGCGTACAGGTAACTGGCCGGGTTCATGCCGCCAGCGCCGAGCACCGTCGCGAGGCCCTCGTATGTCAGCGACTGGAGCAGCTCCTCCGTGGCCGTTGCCGAGATGCGGAGCTCATCGGCCAGCTCGGCGCAGGTCAATCGCCCGCGGTGGAACATGGTCTTCAGCATCAGGTCGCGCAGGAACTCGCGATCGAGGTGAAGCTCCTCGACCGACAGCGGTTCGCGCTGGCTGTACGGGTAGGGTGCGGCTATCGCTGACGTCATGAATCCCTCCAGCGCCGCGGTCCCGACGCATTGCATCTGCCTGCCTTCACCAACCGGAAACGCCCCGAAGGGCTCCGTCATTTCGGCCATTGACGAGACGATTCTTGCCCGGCCGGCGTCAAGAAACCGATAATCTCGGTGAAAGGAGGCCGATGCGAACCCTCCGCGTTGCCCTGGCCCAGATCGACACGACCGTCGGCGACCTTCCCGGCAACACGGTGAAGATCATCGAGTGGATCGGCCGCGCCCGCGACCTGCAGGCCGATGTCGTGGCGTTTCCCGAACTCGCGGTGACCGGCTACCCGCCCGAGGACCTGCTCCTGCGCCGGTCGTTCGTGGCGGACAACCTTCGCGCCCTTGACGAGATCGTCGCCGCGACGAAGGGGATCACCGCGGTCGTCGGGTTCGTCGACATGAACGACGACATCTACAACGCGGCGGCGATCATCCACGACGGCCGGCTGGCGCACCGGTACCACAAGCAGTTTCTTCCGAACTACGGCGTGTTCGACGAGGAGCGCTACTTCCAGCGCGGCACCTCATCGCCGGTGTTCGTCATCGCCGGCATCGATGTCGGCGTGAACGTGTGCGAGGACATCTGGTACACGGACGGGCCGACGCGCGAGCAGGGGCACGCCGGCGCCGAGGTGATCATCAACATCAACGCGTCGCCGTACCATCGCGGCAAGGGTGCGTTCCGCGAGGCGCTGGTAGCGACGCGGGCGACGGACAACGGGCTGGTCGTCGCGTACGTCAACGCGGTCGGCGGGCAGGATGAGCTGGTGTTCGACGGGCACAGCGTGGTGGTGGACGAGCGCGGGGAGGTGATCGCGCGCGGCGCGCAGTTCCGCGAGGACCTCGTCGTGTGCGATGTCGACATTGAGGGCGTGATGCAGACGCGGTTGCACGACCCGCGGCACCGCAAGGAGCGGCTCGCCGCCCATGCGGCCGGGCGCAACGCGAAGATCGTCGTGTCCACCGCGCCGTTGCCGCCCGAGAAGAGCGCGCTCGCGCCGACGCTCGCGCAACCGCTCGACGGCGTCGGCGAGGTGTGGGAGGCGTTGTCGCTCGGGCTCGGCGACTACATCCGCAAGACGGGGTTCGCCACGGTGCTCATCGGCCTGTCGGGCGGCGTCGATTCATCGCTCGTGGCCACGCTTGCGGTCGATGCGCTGGGGCCGTCGCACGTCGTCGGCGTGTCGATGCCTTCGCGGTTCTCGTCGCAGGGGAGCATCGACGATGCCCGCGCGCTGGCCGATCGCCTCGGTATCCGGCTGCTGACGATCCCGATCGAGGGCGCGTTCGCCGCGTCGCTCGACATGCTCACCGAGGCATTCGCCGACACGGAGTTCGGTGTCGCCGAAGAGAACCTGCAGGCGCGGATCCGCGGCAACGTCCTGATGTCGTTGTCGAACAAGTTCGGCTGGCTCGTGCTGACGACCGGCAACAAGAGCGAGATGGCGACCGGCTATTCGACGCTGTACGGCGACATGGCAGGCGGGTTCGCCGTGATCAAGGATGTGCCGAAGACGCTGGTGTATGACCTGGCGCGCTACCGCAACGCGCTCGCCGGCGCTGACATCATCCCGCAGAGTGTGATCGACAAGCCGCCGAGCGCGGAGCTGCGCCCGGATCAGCTCGACAGCGACACGCTGCCGCCATATGAGGTGCTCGACCCGATCCTGAAGGCGTACGTCGAGGACGACCGCAGCGTCGACGAGATCGTGGCGATGGGGTTCGAGGCGCCTCTGGTGCAACGCGTTGTGCGGATGGTCGACCGGAACGAGTACAAGCGGCGGCAGGCGCCGCCAGGCATCAAGATCACGCCGCGGGCATTCGGCCGCGACCGCCGGCTGCCGATCGCGAACCGGTACAGGCCGAGGTAGCACGCGGGAGGCGCGAGCGCATGACCGTCCGCGGACTGATCTTCGATTACGGCGGGGTGCTGTGGGACATGCGGTTCGACGTGAGCCGCGCGCTCGAGGAGGAGCACGGCGTGCCGGAGCGCGCGATCGTCGAGACGATGTACGCGAGCGAGACGTGGCGCCAAATCGAGGTCGGCATCGGCGACCGCGAGGCGTGGCTCGCGGAGGCGCACGTGGCGCTGGAAACGCGCGCGGGGCGCGCGCTGCCGCCACTGCACCAGCGCTGGCGCGACCAGCAGCGGCTCATCGCGCCGAACATCGAGCTGATCGAGCGGCTGCGGCCGCGTTATCGCACCGGCGTGCTGAGCAACGCCGACCGCACGCTGATGCACCGGCTGCGCGAGGTGCACCGTATCCACCACCTGTTCGATGACATCGTCTGCTCGGCCGACGTCGGCATGGCGAAGCCCGACGCGCGCGTGTACGAGCTCGCGGCGGATCGCCTGGGGCTCCGGCCCGACGAGTGCGTGTTCATCGATGACATGGAGAGCAACGTCGCTGCCGCGCGCGACGGCGGGATGCGCGGGGTGCACTTCCGCATCGAGCTTGGGCACTCGCTCGAAGAGATGCTGCGCGAGCACGGCGTGGCGACGGACGCCTGAGCGCCGGCACTTCACCCAGCGCATCGGTTCGCGCATAATCGGCCCATCGCACAGGGGAGGATGCATGGACTGGCACGACATCTACCAGCAGCGCCTGACGACGCCGGCGGAAGCAGTGAAGGTGGTCAAGCCGGGCGACACGGTCGTCTGCTCGATCTTCCCGCCGCTGACGCTGCCGCCCGCGCTCGCGGCGCGGAAGGACGAATTGCGCGACGTCACGATCCGTCTGCTCGCGCCGGCGACGGACCCGGGTTGGCTGCGCCTGCCCGATGAAGACGCGTTCAAGGTCGAGTTCGAGCTGTACATCGGCGACTTCGGCCGCTTCGTGACCGACGAGAAGCGCGGCACATACCTGCCGAACCTGTTCTCGCTCGGCATGAAGGCGTACGACCAGCAGCGGCCCGACGTGAAGGTGCCGGATGTCGTCATGGTGACGGTGTCGCCGCCGAACCGCGCCGGCTACTGCCACTTCGGCATGAACCACTGGATGCAGCGGTCCTACGCGCGGCGCTGCCCGATCGTCATCGCCGAGGTCAACGACACGCTGCCGCAGGTGCATGGCGATGTGTACATCCACGTGTCGGAGATCGACCGGTTCGTCGAGTTCCACGCGCCGCCCTTCAGCCGCGAGGACTTCGAGCGCGCGGTGCAGAACGTCGCCGACCCGGCGCGGCGGGAGGCGTGGAAGGACCTGGCTGACGAGCTGCCGGACATCCGCGTGCTGGCGGTGGTGGCGGGCGTGATGGCCGCGGTGTCGCCCGACGACGCGCGCCGGGTGCTCGGCCTCGCCGACCCGCCGCCGGAGGCGCCGGCGATCGCCGGGCACCTGGCGACCCTGGTCCACGACGGCGACACCATCCAGATCGGCACCGGCGAGCCCTCGCGCGGGATGGCGCGGCTCGGCGCGTTCACCGGGCGCAAGCATCTCGGCATCCACACCGAGCTCGGCTGGCCCGGGCTGGCGCGCATGTGGCGCGACGGCATCGTCGACGGGTCGCGCAAGGAGATCCACAACGGAAAGTCCGTCGCCGCGGCGTGGACGGGTTGCGACCCCAACGATCAAGACCTGATCGACGGGAACCCGCACTTCGAGCTGTACGACCCGGAGTACGTGCTGCACCCGCGCACGCTGACGCGGTTCGACCGGTTCGTCGGGATCAACAACGCGATCACGGTCGACCTGCTCGGCCAGATCAACAGCGAAAGCGTGTTCGGCGGCCGCATCATCAACGGCACCGGCGGACAGCCCGAGATGCACCTCGCGGGCGCGTTTTCGCCGCACGGCCGCGCGATCACGCTGCTGCCCTCGACGGCGATGGGCGGCGGGATATCGCGCATCGTCGCGCAGATGGATGCCGGGTCGTTCGTGACGATCCCGCGGTTCTACGCCGATTACGTGATCACCGAGTACGGCATCGCGCGGCTGTGGGGGAAGAACCACCGCCAGCGCGCCGAGGAGCTGATCAGCATCGCCCACCCGGACCACCGCGACGGGCTGCGCGCCGAGGCGCGCGCGCTCTGGTGGCCGTAGCGACGGGCTAGGATTCGCGCGCCGGGACGACGGCGAGCGTGCACCGCGAGACGCAGACAAGGCGTCCCTCGCCGTCGCGCATCTCGACCGACCACACTTGCGACCGACGGCCGCGGTGGAGCGGGACAGCGACCGCGCGGAGCGTGCCGCTGCGCATCGGGCGCAGGTGGTTGGCATTGATCTCCTGGCCGAGGGCGACGAAGCCTTCCGCGCAGTTGAGGTTGGCGCCGACCGACGCCGCGCTCTCCGCGAGGGCCACGGAGGCGCCGCCGTGCAGCACGCCGTACGGCTGGTGCACGCGCTCGTCGACCGCGAGACTCATCACCACGCGCTCCCGCGACAGGTGCTCGACGACGATGCCGAGCGTGCGGCCGAGCCCGCCGCCCGTGTGCCTGATCGAGCCACCGTCCGTCGCGTCATTGGCACTCAGGTCATCCATTCGCTGCCTCCGGAGGGTGATCGTACGCGGGTCGCGCGTGAGCCGCCACGGTGCGCTGGACCAGGCCTTGCCCGCTACGCTGACAATGCACGGTTCGCTGTGATAGGATCGACCACCGGGCACGGCCGCCGACGGGCCGCCCGAAGGAGCTTGCGATGACCACCGACGTCCAGGCGAGCACGAAGCGATCGTATCCGCGCGAGGTCCGGCTGGGCGAGAAGACGCTCGAGTTGCGGCTGATGGACGCGGACAGCCGCGATGCGCTCATCGCGTTTGCACGCGGGCTGCCGCGCCAGGACGTGCTGTTCCTGCGCATGGATATCACCGACCCCCGCAACATCGACGAATGGATCCGCAACATCGCCGCGGGCCGTACCACCACGGTCGTCGCGTTCGATGGCGAGAAGATCGCCGGCTGGGCGAGCGTCCACCATAACGAGGTGCTGTGGACGCGGCACGTCGGCGAGATCCGGACGATTGTCGGCGCCGACTACCGAAACATCCGCCTCGGCGTGCGGCTGGTCGAGGAGATCTTCGAGATCGCGAAGGACCTCGGGCTGAAGAAGATCACCGCGCAGATGACGACAGACCAGCGCGGCGCCCGCGCCACGTTCGAGCGCATCGGCTTCCGCCCGGAGGCGCTCCTCGCCGACTACGTGATCGACGGCGAGGGCCGGACGCACGACATGCTGATCATGTCCTACGACATCGACGGGTTCAACGACTGACGGTTCGCGCCCGGATCCCGACGGACCCGCGTCTTGCGCAGGCGCACGTCGCGCGCGGTGGATCCACGGGCGGGTTCAGCCGCTGGCGGTGATTGCCTCCTGCGCCGGTGATGGCGCTGGCGCTTCGCCCCTCGCGTGGCCGTTGCGCTGCGGCGGGACGTGGAAGTCCGGCAGGTCGCTCTCCGGCACGTCGGCGAGTGTGCGCAGCAGGCGGAACTCGTCGGCGACGAAGCGCCGCAGCACGTCGACGTCGTCGAGCGCCTTCGGGTCGGACATGATGCCCATGTACAGGCCCTTGTTGAAGCTCGTGATGCCGACGCCGATGCCGAGGTCGCCGGCAAGCGGCACCAGCGGGTAGTGCGCGAGCATCCGGTGGCCGACGGAGTACAGCGGGATCAGCGGCCCGGGCACGTTCGTGCAGATGACGTTGAACGTGCCTCCCGGCACGCCGCCCATGCCGGCGATGGCGTGCACGGCGGCAGGGAGGTTCTGCGACCAGCGGGCGAGCGCCTCGAACGCGTCGGCCTGGTTGTGTGACTTCAGGCGCTCCATCTCGGTGCGCACCGCCATCAGCCGATCGGCGGGGGTGGCGATACCGAGCGGGACTTCGGGCAGCATCATCGACACGCGGTTGCCGAGCGCGCCCTGTTCGCTTTCGGAGCGGACGTTCACGGGGATCATCAGGCGGAGGTTCGTGCCCTCGGTGGTCACGCCCTTCGATTCAAGGTAGCGGGCGATGCCGCCGGTGAGGACCGTGAGCACGACGTCGTTGACGGTGCCGCCGAGCCGGCTGCGGATGCCGCGCACCTCCTGGAACTTCATTTCAGTCCAGGCTACGCGGCGTTCGCCGCTGACGGGCTGGTTCCACGGCATGTGCGCGGGGCGGCGCAGCGCCGCCGGCAATGCGACCTCGAGGGCGCGCGTGAACTCGGTCGCCGTGCGGAACTGGCCGCGCGGGTCGAGCAGGCTCTCCTGGAACTCCGTCATCGCGCGGAAGCCGCTCTCCCAGTTGTCGAAGACGGCGTCGCTCCACGCCTTGGCGGGCGACGGCGGCGCCTTCGGCTGCCACGGCTCGGCGGGCGGCGGCGTTGGTTCCGGGTTCGGCACCAGGTCGAGCACGGCGAGCAGCAGCTCGATGCCGCTGACGCCATCGACGAGGCAGTGGTGCACGCGGCTGATGAGCGCCGTGCGGCCGCCCTCGATCCCGTGCACCATCGTGATGTCCCAGAGCGCGCGGTCGCGGGGCAGGATCTCCCTGAAGATGTCGCTCGCGAGCTCGGCGAGCTGCGCCTCGGTCCCGGGCGCGGGCAGGTCGATGCGCCGCAGGTGGCGTTCAAGCGAGAAGTTCGGGTCGTCCTCCCACGTGGGGTGGCCGGCGTAGAACGGGGGGATGACCGCGCGCTGGCGGTAGCGCGGGATGAGGTGCATCCTCGCGTTGAGGCTGTCAAACGCCGTATCGAACGGAATGGTGCCTTCGAAGATGCCGACGGAGCCGATGTGAAGCGGGGCTTCCGGCTTCTCGAAGTACAGAAACCACGCGTCCTCTGCGCTCATGCGTCGGGACAGGCGCGAAGCGGACATGGGGGCAGCCTCCTGTGCCGCCAACGGTAGACGGGCTGTGCTCTACCGGATTATACTCCCGTGACCTTGAACGGGCGTTAAGGTGGGATGAAATTTGCCGCGATTTCCTGTCCTTGCAGGGTCCACGGCGCGAAATGACTTCCGGCCGCGCCGCATTATAAGCTGATAGAGCGACGAGCGACGATGGCAAGCATCGCGATGTACGCGGGACCGGGTAAGGATGGCCAGGTGACGACCAACGGCAGTCTGCCCTCGCGGGAGTTGGCCGGATACGAGCCCACCGCTCGCCCGATCTGGCTGGAGGCGTTCTTTCCCGTCGACTGGCTCGCGCTGCACGTGTCGCCCGTGTACTACGGGTTCGGCGTGCCACGGGGGCGTGGCGAGCCCGTGGTGCTCGTGCCCGGGTTCCTGGGTTCTGACCGCTACCTGACGGAATTGCACCTGTGGCTGCGGCGCATCGGCTACCGGTCGTACTTCTCAGGCATCGGGCGCAACGTCGACTGCCCGGAGCTGCTGACCCAGCGGCTCCTCTTCACGATCCAGCAGGCGCACACGGACACCCGGCTGCCGGTGACGATCATCGGGCACAGCCTGGGCGGGATGCTGGCGCGGGCGGCGGCGCACCGTGCGCCGGCGCTGGTGAAGGAAGTCATCACGATGGGCTCGCCATTCCGGTCGGTGCGGGCGCATCCGTTGATCCTGAGCGCGGCGAACTTCGTGCGGTCGAACATCGTCCGCGAGCGTAAGACGCGGCGCGAGGTGACGCAGAACTGCTTCACGCCGGAGTGCACGTGCGGCTTCGTGACGACGCTGACGCAGGACGCGCACGCCGAGGGCGGCATCTCCGGGCCGTTCGAACGGCGCGCGATCTACTCGAAGGTGGACGGCGTGGTCGACTGGCGCTCGTGCATCGAGGACGACAACGATCTGAACCGCGAGGTGACGGCGACGCACGTTGGCATGGCGTTCAATCCGGAGGTCTACCGCACGCTGGCGGAGATGCTGTCCGGGGCGGCGTGACAGGGCCACGAGCAGGGCGAGAAATGAGGACGGCGGAGGTTTTTGACCTCCGCCGTCCTGCGGGCGCCTGTTGGGTCCAGTTTACTCGGTCGCGGCGCCGGACGCAGCCGGGGCGGCCGTCTCCTTGCCGCGGGTAGCGACGCGGTTGACGCCGGTGCGGACGCGCTCGGCGGTCGTGCCGGCGACATCGCGCGCGGCTTCGATGGCGGCCTCGCCGGCGGAGCGCTGCGCCTTCACGACGCGCTCGATGGCCTCCCGCGCTTCGCTGCGGGACTCGGACATCTCGTCGAACATCTGGCGGGCGAGCTCGAGCGCCCGGCCCTGCGCCTTGGTGGTCGACTCCATCGCCGCGCGGTAGAAGCCGCCGACGTCGCTGGGGTCCTCGGCGAACTTCTTGCCGAGCTCGACGGCCTCGCGCTGGCCCTTCTGGGCTTCCGTCAGCAGGTTGGTCGAGATGCGGTAGCCGCGCTCGTTGCCGGAGCGGATGGCCTCGATGATGGCGTCGTAGCTCTCGGTCAGGGCCTCAAAGTACTTGTCGATGGCTGTGTTGGACATGTCTTGCCTCCTCTGGGTTGTGCTTGCTTCTGGACGGGACTTGCGCCCGGCTGCCTCTATGTGTAACTTACACATAGCGGCGATGCGCTGTCAAGCGCCCCGCCGGGCGAAATTTCCGGGCTGAGGTGCGGCCCCCGGGCCGGTGAAAGGTGCTAGCATGGCCAAGCGACGCGACGACGCGGAACAGCCCGAGACGCCGTTCCGTCTCCACGGCGACTTGCTGACGACGACGCTGCTCGCCTTCCTGCGCAAGTGGAACGCCTACGGGTACCAGCTCGCGCAGCAGTTGGCCGAGGCCGGGTTGCCGGCGTTCGACTCGGGGACGGTGTACCGCACGCTGCGGCAACTCGAGCGAGCGGGGCTCGTGTCCTCGTTCTGGGACACGTCCGAATCCGGTCCGGCGCGGCGCATGTACTCACTCACGAGGGCGGGCGATATCTTCCTGTCCGGCTGGATCGATGTCCTCGGCCGCTACCAGGACGTCCTCCGCAAGACGATGGATGGCTTCGACCCGGACACGAAGAAGACAGGCGGCGCCGCGGCACCGAAACGCACGGCGCGCAAGTAACGGGGCGCAGGACGCGAGGAGGCGAACATGACGACGGAAACCCAGAACCCGCTCGACCTCTGGCGGCAGTACATCACCGATTCCGAGCGGCAGTGGAACGCGTTTTTCAAGGAAGTGCTCGGCACTGACCAGTTCTCGAACACGATGAACGCCTGGGTCGAGGGCACGCTCACCGTGCAGCGCATCGTCGCCGACCAGCTCGAGCGGCTGTACAGCGCGTTCAACATCCCGACGCACGGTGATCTCGTCGACCTGGGCGAGCGGATGCAGGCGATCGAGGAGAAGCTCACGAGCCTCGAGGCGCTGGTTGCGGCGTCGTCGCCGGCGGGCGCGGCGGCTGCGGCATCGACGCGCGCGGCGCGGAAGCGCCCGACGCGCACGCGCAGGCCGGCGGCAGCCAACCCGAACGGCGCGAAGAAGTAGCGCACGTCATATCCGCAGTTCGCGCATAGGTGCGGCCGGCCGCTCCCGCAGCCCGGCCGCGCCGTGGCATACTTGTCCCGACCCCGTCCGGGGCGGCACCACCGGTCGCCCGCAGCAACCGCCGGAGGCGCACCATGACCACGCAATCGCCACCCGCGCCCGAGAACATGGCCGAGATCGTGACGAAGGAGGTCGAGCGCACGATCCAGCGCTCGCTCCGCGGCATCGACGTGCTGCTCAACCGTGACGAGCCGGAGGTGGGGCGGACGCCGAAGGACGTCATCCACTCCCGCGGCACGCTGCGGCTCTACCACTACCACCCGATGGCCGACGAGGTGTATCGCATCCCCGTCGTGCTGTGCATGTCGCTGATCAGCAAGGCATACATCCTCGACCTGACGCCGGGGCTGAGCTTCGTCGAATTCCTGCTGCGCAACGGGTACGACGTGTTCATGATCGACTGGGGCACGCCGCGGCCGGAGGACTCGAAGCTGCGGCTCGAGGACTACACGCAGGACTTCATCCCCGAGTGCGTCGAGAAAGTCCAGGAGACGACGGGCGAGCGCGAGATCTCGTTCATCGGCTACTGCATGGGCGGGCTGCTGGCGATGATCTACGCCGGCCTGCACGACGATGCGCCGATGGCCAACCTCGTCACGATCGCGACGCCGGTCGACTACGAGGGTATGGGGCTGTTCCGCCAGTGGAGCGACAAGCGCTGGTTCGATGTCGCCCGCGTGGTCGACACGCTGGGCAACATCCCGCCCGAGATGATGTACCGCTCATTCGAGTTGCTGCGTCCGGCTGACCGGCTGGCGGCGTACGTGCGGCTGTGGGACAACCTGTGGAACGACCAGTACGTGAAGCACTACCGGCTGTTCAACAAGTGGACCAGCGAGCAGATCCCGTTTCCCGGCGAGTGCTTCCGCCAGACGACAAAAGACCTCATGTGGGAGAACAAGATCATGACCGGCGGGCTGGAGATCGGCGGGCAGAAGGGCGACCTCAAGCGGATCACGTGCCCGGCGATGAACGCGATGGCGCAGCACGACCACATCGCGCCGTACGAGGCGACGCACAAGCTGACGTCGCTGCTGGGGAGCGAGGACAAGGAGGACGTCGTGATGAAGGGCGGGCACGTGAGCCTCGTCGCCGGCGCGAACGCCGTGATGCGGCTATGGCCGAAGGTCGACGCGTGGCTCTCGGTGCGGTCGGTATGAGCGGCGTGCCGCGAGACATCGCGCTGCCCGGCGGCACGACGGCGACGCTGCGCTTCCTGGAGCGGACGGACCGCGAGCGGTTCCTGGCGTTCACGCAGTCGCTGCCGGACCACGACCTGCTCTTCCTGCGCAGTGACATCACCGATCCCGACGTCGTCGACGCCTGGCTCGACAGCATTGACCTGGACCGCGCCGTCACGGTGATAGCCGAGACGGGTGGCAAGGTTGTCGGATACGGGAGCCTGCACTACAGCAACGCGCCCTGGTCGCGGCACGTCGGCGAGGTGCGCGTGCTGCTCGAAGAGGGCGCGCGCGGCAAGGGCCTCGGCCGCGCGCTGGCCGAGGCCGTGTTCTCGCTGGCGCTCGAACACGGCGTAGAAAAGATCATCGCGAACATGACGATCGACCAGCAGGGCGCCATTGCGACGTTCGAGGAGCTGGGATTCAGGGCCGAGGCGCTGCTGCGGGACCATGTCAAAGACCGGCGCGGGGAGAAGCACGACCTGCTCGTCTACTCGCACGATGTGCGCGCGTTCCAGTCGCAGCTCGATGCGTACGGCGTGACGGAGGCGGCCGGGCGCGGCTGACGCGCGGGCCACGCCGGATGGCCGCAACACCATCGACAACGCTCGAAGCCGGCGGGCGCGAGGTCCGCATCACGAACCCCGACAAGGTGTTCTTCCCGCGCGCCGGCATCACGAAGATCGACATCGCGCGCTACTACATCGCCGTCGCCGATGGCGCGCTGCGCGGCGTGTACCGGCGGCCGATGGTGCTGAAGCGGTTCGTCGACGGCGCCGAGGGCGAGCCGTTCTTCCAGAAGCGTGCGCCGGCGCAGCGCCCCCCGTGGATCGAGACCGCGCGCATCACGTTCCCGAGCGGGCGCCACGCCGATCTCGCCGTCGCCGGCGAGGCGGCCACGATCATCTGGGCGGTGAATCTCGGGTGCATCGACCTGAACCCGTGGCCCGTGCGGGCCGGCGACGTCGATCATCCGGACGAGCTGCGCGTCGACCTCGACCCCACGCCGGAAGCCACGTTCGCGCAGGTGCGCGACGTCGCGCTGGCCGTGCGCGACGTGCTGGCGGAGCTCGGATACACGGGCTACCCGAAGACCTCGGGATCGCGCGGCATGCACATCAACGTGCGCATCGAGCCGCGCTGGGGGTTCCCGGAGGTGCGCCGTTGCGCGCTCGCGCTCGGCCGCGAGGTCGAGCGGCGGATGGGCGGCGTCGCGACGACGGCGTGGTGGAAGGAGGAGCGCCGCGGCGTGTTCATCGACTACAACCAGAACGCGCGCGACCGCACCGTCGCCTCGGCGTACTCCGTCCGGCCGCTGCCTGACGCGCGCGTCTCATGCCCGCTCACGTGGGATGAAGTGCCCGACGTCGATCCGGCGGCGTTCACGTTGCGGACGGTGCCGGAGCGGTTCGCGCGGATCGGCGACCCGCACGAGACGATCGAAGAAGTGCGCCACTCGCTGGAGCCGCTGCTCGAGCTCGTCGCGCGGCACGAGCGGGAGGGCGAGGGCGACGCGCCGTGGCCGCCGCAGTTCCCGAAGGGCGAAGCCGAGCCGCCGCGCGTGCAGCCGAGCCGGCGACGGAAGAAGGATTAGCCGCCGGCGCCTCTCTCGCGCGCGAGACGTGCGTCCGGGTACAGGGGCGCGATGCCGTCCCACGGCTGCGCCCGCCGGCGACCGGCGGCGGCCCTCAGCATCACGCCGGGCCCGGTGGCGTCGCCGCGCATGGCACGTCCAAACTGCCGCCGCGGCGCTACGTGCGGTGCGGTCGCCTGTCGATTCGTATTCCCGGTACGCGCCCTGCTAGTCGCGCGGCAGGCCGAGCCCGCGCTGTGCGACGATGTTGCGCTGGATCTCGCTCGTGCCG
>JAJTXQ010000005.1 GCA_021462855.1 Dehalococcoidia bacterium
AGCACAGCGTTGAGCGCGGGGGGTTGCGCCCACATGGTGCTGAGGGAGAGGGTCATCGGTGGGAGTGTAGAGCGCGGCCCGCGCGCGCGCACCTCGGTTGAAGCCCCACCGGGGCGAGACCGCGGCGGACGCGAAAGGGACAGGCGCGGCGCCTGCCCCTTCGATTGCGGCAATGGTCGGGGTGGACAGATTTGAACTGTCGACCTCACGGTCCCGAACCGTGCACTCTAGCCTGGCTGAGCTACACCCCGACGGCACGGCATCGTACCAAACGACGCTTTGGGCCGACAATCCGAACGCCCGCGCGACGCGCCCGTTACGGGATCGCCAGCATCCTGTCGAGCGCGAGCTTCGCCGGCCCGCGCACCTCGTCCGGCACGACGATCTGGTTCACGACCCGGCCCTCGACCAGCGAGTCGAGCACCCACGCCAGGTACGCCGGATGCACGCGGTACATCGTCGAGCACGGGCACACCACGGGGTCGAGGCAGAACACCACCTTGTCGGGGTTCTCCTTCGCCAGCCGGCTCACCAGGTTGATCTCCGTGCCGACGGCGAACTTCGACCCCGCCGGCGCCTCGCCGATCGTCCGCGCGATGAACTCCGTCGATCCGTTGAGGTCGGCGGCCTGCACCGTCTCGAACCGGCACTCCGGGTGCACGATCACCGTGATGTCCGGGTAGCGCTGGCGCGCCTCCGCGATCTGCTGCGGCGTGAAGCGCTGGTGCACCGAGCAGTGCCCCGCCCAGAGGATGATGCGGCTCTGCTGCAGTTCATCGAGGGTGCGCCCGCCCATCGATCCGTACGGGCGCGCCCAACCCCAGAGCACCATCTGCTCGAGCGGCACGCCCATCTTGTAGCCGGTGTTGCGGCCCAGGTGCTGGTCGGGGAAGAACAGCACGCGCTTCTTCTGCGCGAACGCCCACTCCAGCACCTTCGTCGCGTTGCTCGACGTGCATACGGCGCCGCCGCGCTCGCCCACGAACGCCTTCAGCGACGCCGCCGAGTTCATGTACGTCACCGGCAGCGTGTCCTGCGCGATGCCCAGCTCCTCGAGCTCCGCCCACGCGTTGTACACGTCGTCCGGGTCGGCCATGTCTGCCATCGAGCAGCCCGCCGCCATGTTCGGCAGGATCACCTTCTGGTGCGGCTGGCTCAGGATGTCCGCCGCCTCCGCCATGAAGTGCACACCGCAGAAGACGATGTACTCCGATTCGCCGTGCTCCGCCGCCCACCGCGCGAGCTTGAAGCTGTCGCCACGGTAGTCCGCGAACGCGATGATGTCCTCACGCTGGTAGTGATGGCCGAGGATGATCAGCCGCGTGCCGAGCGTGCGCCGCGCCTCCGCGACGCGTTGCGTCAGTTGCGCCGCATCGAGCGCCCAGTACTCCGCCGGGATGTCCTGCTGCCAGTACGCGAATGCCCGCTCCTCGGTGAGCGGCACCGTGACGATCGCGTCGGCCTCGCAACCCAGCCCCGGCGCTGCGTCCGGGCGCACAAGCGTCGCGGTCCCCGTCTGTTCCGTCATTGATACCTCCGTCCGCCGGGCGCATCGCCGCCGCCCGACTTAGTGTATCTATGACACTAACCTACCACCGCGCGCCGCGCACGTCAACCACCCGCCCGGGCAGCGCACGCAGCGCGACACGCGAAAGGCGCCCCATCGGACGCCTTTCGCTGCGTTTCCCGGCCCTGCGTTCAGTGGCCGGAGCCCGAGCTGTCCTCCTCGTCCTCATCCTCATCGTCCGGCTCGGGTGTGCGCGTCTCCTCGTGGTCGTCGTCGCCATCGTCGTCATCCACGTCCGGCGTGTGCTGGCTGTCTTCGAAGGCGTCGTCGTCATGGTCGTCGCCGTCGTCGTCCACCTCCGGCGTCTCCGTCCCGTCGTCGTGGCCGTCGATGTCGTCGCCGGCGTCGTCGTGGCCGTCGATGTCGTCGTCATCGTCGCACGACCCGGCGCCGCTGTCGCTGTGGTCGCCGGGCGCCGGCGTCGCGTCGCAATCACGGTCATGGCTGTCATCGATGTCGTCGTCGGCGTCGTCGCCGTGGTCATCGATGCCGTCGTCGTCGTCGTCGCCGTGGTCGTCCGCCGGAGCGATGACCGGCAGGCCGAGCGTCGGTCCCGGCGTCGCCGCGCCGCCGTCGTCATCATCGTCGTCCTCGACGTGCACGCGCGTGGCGAGGATGCTGTTATCGGACTGCAGCACGCCCTCCACCTCGACGAAATCCCCCGCCGCGAGGTCCGCGAGCGTCAGCGCATGGCCGCCGCGCGAAATCTCGGCGTCTGCCGCGACCGTCACGCTGCGCTCATCGGCGCCGATGGCGATCACCAGCGTGTCGCCCTCGACGGAGACGATGACGCCTTCGAACTCGGCTTCGATCGTCGACCGCGAGAACCCGAAGAACTCGCGCACTGGCTCCGGGCCGCCGCCCATCGCCGCCGCGCCGCCCAGCCCCGCCGCGCCGACGAGCGCCATCGCCGCGACGAGCGCCGCGCCTCTGAGCGCGAGCGGATACTTGCCGAATGAACCGAACATCGCCTTCACTCCTCTCATCCCCACCGCAGCCTGCGGCTTGTTCACTTCCTCCAGCATCGTCTGCATCGCCCGTGCGCGCGGCGCTGGTGATGCGACGGGCGCGGGTGCTCCGAGCAGCGCCGCAGCCGGCGCGAGCGCCGGCCGCAGCTCCGCCGCGCGGTCCGCGTGCGACGCCAGGACCCGCTCGAGCGGCTCCCCGCGCAGCATCCGGTCGATGCACTGGTTGATGATCTCGTCGAGGCTTTGCGCTTCCATGGTCCACTCGGGCGTCTGTGCCCGGCCCTCCGCTATCTCGCCAGCAGGCCGCGCAGCTTCTTCAGCGCGCGCACCTGGCCCATCTTCACCGCGCCCTCGCTCTTGCCGAGGAGCTCCGCCGTCTCCGTCACGCTCCGCCCTTCGACCAGCCGCAGCACGACGATGTTCCGCTGCTCCTCGTGTAGCGCGCCGATCGCTTCCGCGAGCTCGCGCTGCTGGCCCGCCCGCGCGATGTGGTCGAGCCCGCGGACATGCATCGCGCCGTCGCTGTCGAGCGGCGCCGCCTGCGTCCGCTTCCGGCGCTTCAACAGGTCCACCGTCTCGTGGTGCGCGATGCGAAACAGCCACGCCGCCACGGGCGTCCCGCGATAATCGAAGCGGGCGATCCCCCGCACCGCCTCGACAAACGTCGCCGATGCGATGTCGTCAGCGTCGGCGGCGTTCCCTGTGCGGACGTAGGCGTAGTTGTACACGCGCTGATACTGCTCCTCGAACAGCTGCCGCCAGGCCGCCGCATCGCGGGCCGCCAGCGCCGAGGCCAGTTCGTCCTCGCGTTCGAAGGCCCGCGGCTCCGGGGTTGCCTTATGTCGCATCATTTCGCTGATGTCATCGGCAAGCTGTCCCGCCCAGTACATCTTCGACGCCGCGCGAATGGTAACAGCGCGGGGAATCTTGTCTTGACGGCCGGTACGCGCATCGCAACCTTCCGTTTCGCGCGCCTCCGCGGACTCACGGTCGAAGCACCGGGATGCCGGCATCGAGCCCATCGCCGGCCGTCCGGCCATCGCATCCGGCCGCGCGGCGGATCGCCCGGGCGCGCCCACCCGCTACACTCCCGGCGATGCCGCACCGCTGCTACGCCTGCGACCCGGTGAACCCGCACCGCATCGTCACGCCGGGCGACGGCGCGGCCGATGTCCGCTTCGCGGCGCGCTTCGTCGGCCCGCCCGCGCACGTGAACGGCGGCGTCGCCGTCGGGGCGCTCGCGTGCCCCGCGCTCTCTGCCGCCACCACGGCCGGCATCGCGCATCCGGCGCCGACGCGCATCACGGCGCGCCTGCGCCGCAGCATCGTGCTCGAAGCGCCGCTCACGGCCACGACCGCGCGCGATGGGGATACGTGGGAGGTCGCCCTCAGCGGCGAGGACGCGCTCGTCACCGCCCGCGTGGAGATCGCGTCGCTGTCCGCGCCGCCGCGCGCGGGCGACACGCTGCCCACAGCGCCGCGCGAAGCCGGCGGCGCGCCGCTCGCCGAGATGGCGCATGTCACCGCCGAAGGCCGCCCGACGTTCTACGAGGAGCTCGGGCAGCACCAGGTCACCGGCTGCTTCTCCTGCGGCCCCGATCACCCCGACGGGCTGTACGCGTACCCGCGCTTCGTCGCGCGCGACACGACGTGCGCCACCTGGCGCCCCGCGCCGGAATTCACCGACCCGTCCGGCGGCATCGCCCTGCCGGTCGTCGTCGCCGCGCTCGACTGCAGCTCCGGCATCTGCCTGCCGCTCGATGACCAGCGCGAGCTGCTCGCTGCCGGCGCGTACTTCCTGCTCGGCACGCTCGACGTCCGCTTCCTCCGCACGCCGCCCGCCGGCCGCGGCTATCGCGTCGTCGCGCGGTCACTCGGACGCGACGGCCGCAAGCTCTTCGGGCTGTCCGCGCTGTTCGATGACGACGGCACGCTGTACGCCACCGCCGACGCCATCTGGCTCGTCGCGACGCTGCCCACGGCGGCGCCCGCAACCTGACCGCCGGGGCTACACCGCCCGCGCGGCGTGGGGTACGCTTTCGCGCATGGACGTCGCCGCCCTCAAGGCCCGCGCTGCTGCAGCGATCGATACGCGCACCGCCGAGTTGATCGAGCTCAGCCACCGCATCCACGCCAACCCGGAGGTTGCCTACAACGAGGTGCAGGCGACCGCCTGGCTCACCGGGTACCTCGCCCAAGGCGGCTTCAGCGTGACATCGGGGATCGCCGGACTGCCGACGGCGTTCCGCGCGACCGCCGGCGAAGGCGCCCCGGCCGTCGCCATCCTCGCCGAGTACGACGCGCTGCCGGGGATCGGCCACGGCTGCGGGCACAACATCATCGCCACGGCGGCCGCTGGCGCCGGCCTCGGCGTGCGCGCCGTGATCGATGCGCTGCCCGGCACGGTGCAGGTCATCGGCACGCCGGCCGAGGAGGTCTACGGCGGCAAGGTCGCCATGATCCGCGAGGGCGCATTCGAGGGCCTGGACGCCGCGATCATGACGCACCCGGGCACGCGCGATTCCGTCATCGCAAAGGCGCTCGCCTGCGCCGAGCTGCGCGTCGACTACACCGGCCGCGAGGCGCACGCCGCCGCGCAGCCGGAACGCGGCATCAACGCGCTCGAGGCGATGATCATCGCGTTCAACGCGATCAACGCGCTGCGCCAGCACATCCGCCGCACCGCGCGCGTGCACGGCGTGATCACGCACGGTGGCGATGCGCCGAACATCGTCCCCGGCCACACCGCCGCGAGCTTCCTCGTCCGCGCCGAGGACGACGACTATCTGGAGGAACTCAAGCAGCGCGTCGCCGCGTGCTTCCAGGCGGGCGCGACGGGGACCGGCGCCACGCTCGCGCTCCAGTGGAACGAGAACCAGTACTGCGCCATGCGCACCAACATGGCGATCGCCGCGGCGCACCGTGCCAACCTCGCCGCGGTCGGCCGCGTCGTGCCGGAGCGCGAGACGCCGCGCCCGCTCGGCAGCACCGACATGGGCAACGTCAGCAAGGTCGTGCCCGGCATCCATCCGTCGATCGCGATCGCCCCGCTCGAAGTCAACGGCCACTCGCCGGAGTTCGCCGCGTTCGCCGCGTCGGAGTCCGGCGACCGCGCGGTGATCGACGGCGCGAAGGCACTCGCGATGACCGCCATCGATATCCTCGCCGACGCGGACCTGCGCCGCCGCATGCGCGACGAGTTCGAGCACGCGCGCGACGACCTGCCGGCGCCGGACGCGCCTTGACCGGCGACAACGTCTACGGCGACGACGAGCTGGCCGCGCTCTACGACCTCGTCTACAGCGACTACGACCATGACCTCGACCTCTACGCCGGGTTCGCCAGGCGCGGCGAGACGCCCTCGCTCGAGCTCTGCGTCGGCTCCGGGCGTGTCGCGCTGCACCTCGCGCGCGCCGGGCTGCGCGTCGTCGGCATCGACGCGTCGCGCCCCATGCTCGCCCGCCTGCAGGCGGCGCTCGACGAGCGCACCGCGCCAAACATCCGGCTCGTGGAAGGCGACGTGCGCGCAGTTGACCTCGGCGAGCGGTTCGACATGGTGTACTGCGCGCTCGACTCGTTCGAGCAGATGCTCACGCCCGACGACGCGGCCGCGACGCTCCGGTGCGTCGCGCGGCACCTCGCGCCGGGCGGCGCGTTCGTCGCCGAGCTGCGCACGCTGCGGTCCGTCGACTGGTCGGGCGAACCGTCGCCGCTGCGCCACGAGTGGACGCGCGCCGGCGCCGATGGCTCGACGGTCAGCAAGTTCTCGTCAATGCGCGCGTCCCTGGCATCACAGACGACGACGACGGCGCTGATCTTCGACCGCGTGCCCGCGGGCGGCGGCCCGGTGCACCGCCGCGCGTTCGACGTGACGCTGCGCGTCTTTACGCGCGCCGAGGTCGAGCTCCTGCTGCGCGCCGCCGGCCTGCGGCTCGCGCACGTGTACGGCGACGCCGGCCTCTCGCCCTTCACCGATGACAGCGATACGATGATCATCGTTGCCGAGGGGGAGGGAAGCTAGCGTGCTGATCGCGCTCGACGCCATGGGCGGCGACCACGCACCGGCCGAGATCGTGGCCGGTGCGCTTCTTGCCCAGCGGGAGCACGGGATCGACGTCGCGCTGGTGGGCCCGAAGGACGCGATCGAAGCGGAGATCGTGCGTCACGGCAGCGTGCCATCGGCGTTCCAGATCGTGCACGCGTCCGAGGCCATCGGCATGGACGAGCACCCGGCGCAGGCCGTGCGGGCCAAGCGCGAGGCATCGATCAACGTCGCAATGGACCTCGTGAAGCGCGGCGTCGCGGGCGCATTCGTCTCGGCGGGCAACACGGGCGCGGTCATGGCGTCGGCGCTGATGACGCTCGGCCGCATCCACGGCATCGAGCGGCCGGCGCTCGGTACGGTCGCGCCGTTCAGCGACACCGGCGTGCTCGTGCTCGATGTCGGCGCCAACGCCGACGTGAAGCCGAGCTACATGGTGCAGTTCGCGCAGATGGGCTCGATCTACGCCGAGCGCGTGATGGCCGTCCGCAACCCGCGCGTCGCGCTGCTGAACATCGGCGGCGAAGACACGAAGGGCACGGAACTCGCCCAGGACGTGCACCGCCGCCTGCAGAACGCTGGCATCAACTTCATCGGCAACATCGAAGGCGGCGAGGTGCATCGCGGGCGCGCCGACGTCGTCGTCACCGACGGCTTCACCGGGAACGTCGCCGTGAAGGTGACCGAGGGCGTCGCCGACTTCATCTTTCGCGAGCTGCGCGCAAGCCTCACCGCAAAGCTCCACTACAAGCTCGCGGCGATGATCCTGCGCCCGGCGCTGCTGAAGATGCGCGACCGCATGGATCCCGGCACCTACGGCGGTGTGCCGCTGATCGGCGTCAACGGGTTCGTGCTGATCGCGCACGGCAACTCGAACGCCCGCGCGATCAAGAACGCGCTCCACACCGCGCACGAAGGCGCCCAGTCCGGCATGCTCGAGAACATCCGCACGGCGCTCGGCCGGCGCTAACCCTGCAGCAGCCTCGGCGCGTCGCCGCGCTCGCGGTCATCCGCCGGAGCAATGCACGCTTCGTCGTCGTTCCGCACGGAGTTCGCCCGGCGCGACACCTCGGCCCCGACGATCGCACCCGCCGCGGCCGGCCGGAGCAATTCCGCCACCTTCGCCGCGTACGCCTCTGCGGCGGTCGCCGGCACGTGCAACCAGTCGTCGACGCGGTCCGGCGGCAGGATTACCGGCATCCGGTCATGCACCGGCGCAACGGCGTCGTTCGCCGCGGTCGTGAGGATCGTGAACGTGCGCGTGCGCGTGCCGTCGCGCGGGTCGCGCCACGACTCGTACAGCCCGGCAAGCAGCAACAGGCCGCCGTCCGGCGCGTGGTACCAGACCGGGCGGCGCGACTCCTTCGCGCCGATCCACTCGAAGAACCCGTCGGCCGGCACGATGCACCGGCGCTCGCGGAAGGCGTCGCGGAACGCCGGGCGCGTCGCTGCGCTCTCGCTGCGCGCGTTGATCTGGCGCGCCGCGCCTTTCGTGTCCGCCGCCCAGCTGTTGACCAGCCCCCACTTCGCCGGCAGCAGCTGCCGCTCCTCGGCCTTCGTTCGCACGATCCAATGGTCATCGGTCGGGGCGATGTTGTAGCGCGGGCGATACGACGCCGCGGCATCCTCGCCGAACGTCGCGCCGAGGTCGTGCGCGAGCATCCGGAAGTCCTTCCGCGTGAGCGTGAACCGGCCGCACATCGCTCAATCCCCCTTCGCGCCGCGCGGGACACCGGCGCGCCATCGGCGTATCATGTTCGCACCCGGCACCCCGCGCAAGATGAAGGAGCCAGCAGCATGCAGCGAGCGCGCGTGAACGGCGTCGAGATCTACTTCGAACGCCACGGCGACGAGGGCGAGCCCCTGGTCCTCGTCCACGGCTACACGGGTGACATCCACGACTGGCGGCACCAGATCGCCGAGTTCTCCCGCACGCACCGCGTGCTCGCGCTCGACCACCGCGGCCACGGCAAGTCCGAGGCGCCGTCCGACCGCGACACCTACACGATCGAGAACATGGCGCACGACGTGCTCGCCGTCGCCGACCTTGCCGGGTTCGACCGCTTCCACCTCGTCGGACACTCCATGGGCGGGTCCGTGTCGCAGGAGATCGCCTTGCGCTGGCCTGGCCGGCTGTTGTCCCTGACGCTGCACGACACGGGGCCCGACTTCCGCTTCGGCCGGAACGAGACGATCCGCAACGTGATCAAAGCGATGCACGCCCGCGCCGAGCGCGAAGGCATGGCCGCGCTCGCCGCGATGCCGTCGCCCGCGCCTCAGCCGCCGCACAAGACGCCCGAGCGTGCCGCGTACGAGAAGCAGCGCCTCGCCGGCATGTCGGTCGACGCGTACATCGGCGCGTGGCGCGCGCTCGAGACGTGGGCCGGCACGCGCGAACGCGCGCACGAGATCACGGCGCCGACGATGGTGATCTACGGCGCCCTCGAGCCGCAGCCGATGGCCGACGCGTCCCTCTGGCTCGCCGCGAACATCGCCGGCGCGATCCTCGAGGTGATCGAGGAGGCAGCGCACGCGCCGCAGGACGAGCGCCCCGCCGAGTTCAACGCCGCCCTGCGCCGCCACCTCGACCGCTGCGCCGGCGCCCCGCCGAAGTAGCGCGAGCCCGCCCGCGCGCGCGAGCGCGCGGAGCATCGCTACACCGGCGCGATCGGCGCCGAGGCGAACAGCACCGAAAACTGCCGGCACCACACGATCGTCGTGCGGTACTGCGTGATATCCGTGCCCGCCGGGATCTCGTAGTTGAACGCGCCGTCCGTCGCCTTCAGCCGGCCGAGGTTCAGCGCGCCCTCCACCGACGAGCCATCTCCCGCACGCGAGAGGTACACGAACAGGTCCGGCCCGTTGCGCACCGAGAACTCCTCAAACCGCAGCACATAGCGACCTGGCGACGTCTCGATGATCTGCGCCCTGCCGCGCCCGAAGTGGAAGTCGTCCTCGCCCATCACCTCGCCGCCGTAGACGACGCGCGGCGCGAACGGCGTCGCTTCCGCGCCCGGCGGGGCAACATCGTCCGTGGCCGCGCGCGGCGCCGTGGCGAGCGGGCTCGACTCATCGAGCCGCGACCGCTCCCACAGCGGCGACAATGCGTAGTGCGCCACTGGCGCGAGCGCTGCCAGTACCACGGTCGCGGTCACCGCCGTTGCCACGCGGCGCCGCAACGCCACGCGCTGCCACCCCAGGCGCCACAGGACGCGCAGCGACAGCGCCACGCCCGCGAGCAGCGCAACGCCGATCGGCCACCGGTACGGGTAGAGGTCACCCGCAACCTCCTCCAGCAAGCCAAACAGCGACGTGTCAACCGGCAACAACCGCCGTCCTCCCGCCCGCGGACTCGGACATGCCCGCTCGAAGCACCTGATCGACGTCAGTCCGTGAGCGCCACCATCCGCAACCGTCTGCACATGCGTTACGAACGCGCGATGCGCGCCGGTTCTCGCCGGCACGGACACGGTGCTGGAACGGGTCGATTCGTTACGCCGGGGCGAGCGCGAACGGCGCGATTATGGCGGGTCGGAGTCGAACACGCGCTCGGCGGCCGACGCGATCTGCCGCCGCATGCGCTCCACGCGCCCGGCGGGCATGCCACCGGCGATCTCCGCCGCCAGCGCGCCGCTCCACGACACGTACGACGACGGGCCGTCGCCGCGGCGCACGAGCCGCGCGCCCACCGCCTCCTCGAGCGCCGCCACCATCGCTTCCTCGCTCATGCGCATCAGGTGGCGCAGCACCTCGTACCGCACGGGCGAAGGCCAGGCGGCGGCGGCGACATCGGCGATGCGCCGCGCGCCGCTCGACAGCATGAGCAGCCGTTCGGCGCGGATGCGCTCGTCGTCTCGCATGGCGTGAGTGTACATCGGTCGTCGCGTATGCTTGCCGTCATGACGGACCAGGATCCGGTAACGGCGATCATCGTCGCGGCGGGACGCAGCGAGCGCATGGGCGGCGCCGACAAGGTGTTCACGCCGCTCGCCGGCCGCCCGCTCATCGCGTGGACGATCGCCGCATTCCAGAAGTGCGACGCCATCGACGCGATCATCGTCGTCGCCGCGCCGGGCGCGGTCGAGCGCATGCGCGCGCTCGTCTCGTCGTGGCGTTTCACGAAGGTCCGCGATGTCGTCGCCGGCGGCGACGCGCGGCAGGACAGCGTCCGCGCCGGCCTCGACGCCGCAGAAGGCGCCGCGTACGTCGCCGTGCACGATGGCGCGCGCCCGCTCATCACGCCGGACCAGATCGCCGCGTGCGTCGCGCTCGCGCGTTCGCACGGCGCCGCGGCCTGCGCCGCCCCCGCGCGCGACACCATCAAGGAAGTGGATCCCGGCGAGCCGCCGGCGATCGCCCGCACGCACGCACGCGCACGCGCGTGGCTCGCACAGACGCCGCAAGTCTTCGCGCGCGAGCTGCTCGCCCGCGCGCACGCCGCCGCGAACGGCCCCGCCACCGACGACGCCGCGCTCGTCGAGGCGATCGGCGAGCGCGTCGTGATCTGCGAGGCGCCCTACTGGAACCTCAAGATCACCACCACGGAAGACCTCACGCTTGCCGAAGCCCTGATTCGCCGGCGGTTCGACCAGATCTAGCGTACGAGGCGGGGACTGCGGAAGTTACCCGCCCTCGTCGGGCGGCGGCGGGATCGTCAGCACCTGGCCGACCTGCAATCCGCGCGGGTCGATGCCCGGGTTCGCCGCAAGCAGCGCCTCGACGGTGATCCCGAACTTCTCCGCGATCGTCACCGGTATGTCGCCCGACTGCACGGTGTACGTCTGCCCGAGCGACGACGTCGTCGCCGTAGCGGCGGGTTCACTGGTCGCCGTCGGCTCCGGTTCGGGCGTCGATGTCGCCTCCTCGGTCGCGGCGGCGGTCGCCTCGGCCTCCGTCGGCGCCGGCTCCGCGGTCGATGTCGGCGCATCGCGCGGCACGTCGGACGGCAGGCGGATGACGTCACCGGCGTTCAGCGTGCCCGGGTTCGTGCCTGGATTCGCCGCCAGCAGATCTTCGAGTGCGATGCCGAAGCGCGCCGCGACCGACGCGAAGCTGTCGCCGCTCTTGATGGTGTAGGTCGTCCCGCCACCCGGCTGCACCACGCCGCCCGACACGATCATCGGCTCGGGCAGTTCCGCCGGCAGCGTCGCCGTGGGGATCTCGCCCGCGTCCGGCGGGCCGTCGCCGTCACCGCCGCCGCCGCACGCCGCGGCGATCGCGGTCGTGAGCAGGCACCCAACGGCGAACGCGACGAGTGAACGCGGGATGCGCAAGCGAACCTCCGTGCCGTGCTGGATCAGCGTCGATCGTATCGGAGTGCGCCCGGGCGGGCAACGCGCTACGGCGCCGAAAGCGCGGCGAGCGTCTCGTACGCGACGCTGACGGCATCGCCCAGCGAGTCCGCTTGAATGCGGCCGATCGCGTCCTCGGGCGTGTGGATCAGGCCGTCGTTTCGATTGAACATAAGCACCGGCACGCCCTGCTCCGCGAAGCTCTGGTGGTCGCTGCCCGCGTTCGGCGGCAACTCGCCGGTGACCACGTCGACGCCCAGTTCCTGCGCCTGGACGCGCGCTTCCTCGGCCAGCCCGGCATCGCCGATCAGCGTCAGTTGTTCGACGTTGCCGACGACGTCGAGGTTGAGCATGACCCGCAGCGCGTCGAGCTCGGCCGAGCGCAGCCGCTCGACGAACGCGCGGCTCCCGACGAGACCGAGCTCCTCCGCGCTGAACAGCACGAAGCAGTGCGCACCCGGCAGCCGGCTGGCCGCCGTCACCCGCGCGACCTCGAGCACAGCCCCCGTGCCCGACGCGTTGTCATCGGCGCCGCCCGTCACCGCGACGCTGTCGTAGTGCCCGCCCGTCACCGTCTCGCACGTCGCCGCGCCCGGCGGCATCGCCACAACGTTCACCGCCGTGCCGCGCGGCGGCGTCACCGTCACCTTCACGTCTGCCGCACCCGTCGCGATGCGGCTGCCCAGGTCCTGCCCGACCTCGGGCCGCACACCCACCGCCGGGATCGTCGTCCCGCCCGGGATGTCGCCCACGAGCAGCCCCGGCTCGTTGTTGTAGATGATCACTCCCACCGCGCCGGCGGCCGCGGCGTTGCGCACCTTGTCCGCGAACGTGATCGTCCCCCGCTCGATCAACACGATGCTTCCCGCGATCCCCTCGGCCGGGAAGTCCTCCCGCCGCCCGATGCCCGCGCGCACGAGCGGACCGCTCGCTTCGCCCGCGATCGAGCCACCGAACGCGACCGCCGCGCCGGCGTACTCGCCTGCGTCGACGCGCGCCGGGAGATACTGCGTCGCATCGAACTCGAACGACTGCAGCGAGACGGTGTAGCCATAGCTCTTGAGTTGCTCCTCGATGTATGCGGCGGCGTTGCGCTCGCCCGGCGTGCCCGCGAGCCGCGGGCCGATCTCCGCCGCGAGCTTGCGCACGTGCTCGAACGCGCGCGCGCCGTCGACCTCCGCCGGCCCCAGCGGGGTCGCCGTCGCCGCCGGCGCGGCGGTCGCGCTCGGCTCGACCGTGGGCGCCTTATCACCGCCACCCGATGTGCACGCGGCGCCGAGCACGGCGCACAAGAGCGCGAGCGCAACCCCGTTGAGCCTCACGGCTGACTCCTGTCTTGCTTCGAGGGAGTACGCGCCGCGCGCCGCGACGGATGTCCGCCGCGTCGCGCCACCGCTGCTATCGCCGCCCCCGCCGCCGCACCCATTCGCGGAAGCGGTCCATCGGCGAGGGTTCGCTGTACGAGATCACCTGGCCGCGCCAGCGCTTCTCCACGTGTCGCCCGCCGACTGTCGTGCCGGCGCCGCCGCGCGTCAGGATCGAGATCACGAATGCCGCCCCGGTGAGCACCATACCCGCAATGCCCATCCAGAAAGCCCAGCCGTCGGGCAGCGCATCGCCAAACAGCCACGAGATCAGCAGCAGCGCCAGCCCCGCGATCATCACCTGCCCCAGCGTGATGTTCGAGAGGCGCCGCCGCGCTCGCTCCAACGGCGTCGGGCCGCCGCGCGACGCCGCGCGTTCCTGCTTCCGCCGACTCTTGATCTTCGCGGCGAGACGCTCCTCGGGCACGAACGTGTCGAGCTTGTCGAGGAGCTCCTCGATCTCGCGGCGCATCTTGTCGGGCTCTTTGCCGGGCATGGGGCCTCGCACCCGATTGTATCGAGGCCGCCGAAAGGCCGTCCAATCACGAAACCGCGTCAATTTGGCCGCGCGGACTCGTCGTTTTACCGAGACATTACGCTGGGTTGCATCAGCCGCGTGTGGGGCATGGCTACGATGCCGTTGATATAAGCGCAATAGCGGACAAAGGAGACCGACATGAACCTCAAGACACGCATCGCAACGGCCGCCCTCGCGGGGACGCTGCTCGTCGCCGGGGCCGCCGCGACGATGACCACGGCATCGGCACAGGAGCCCGAGCCCACGCCGGCGGCGACGGCGCCCGCGCACGTGCGCTTTCTCGAGCGCGTCGCCGCGGCCCTCGGCATCGACGCCGGACGGCTGCGCGCGGCGATCACCCAGGCCCAGCTCGACATGGTCGACGAGGCCGAGGCGAACGGCCGCATCACCTCCGAGCGCGCGGACATGCTGCGCGACCGGATCAACAGCGGCGAGGGATTCGGCCTCGGGCGTTTCCTCCGCCGCCAGGCCGCCGAGGAGCGCACCCACCGCTTCCGCGTCGCGTTCGTGACGTCGGCGGCCGAAGCGATCGGGATCCCCCCGCGTGAGCTCCGCGACGAGCTGGTAGCCGGCGATTCGATCGCCGACGTCGCCGCCGAGCAAGGCGTGGCGCTCGAAGACGTCAAGCAGCACATCCTCGATGCCGCGGAGACGAAGACCGCCGACGCGGTCGCGAACGGCCGCATCACGCAGGAGCAAGCGGACCGGCTGATGCAGCGGATCACCGACAACATCGGCGAGTGGCTGCAGAAGTCGCGCCAGGCGCCCGCTTCCTGACCCTCGGTCCCGGTGACGCGAAACGAGGCGGCAGAGATGCCGCCTCGTTGCTGTCCGCGACATCGCGCGCGTTACGCCGCCGGATCCTCGAACGCCAGCAGGTCGCCTGCCACCGTGCCCGACGCCGCCGCGGCGCCGGCCGCGAGCTCCAGCGTGTGCCTCGCGCCGCGGCCGCCGAACGAAATGCGCCACGGCGCCATCGCCGTGACGACCTTCACGACGCGGCCGTCGTTATCGAGGTACAGCGCATCGAACCGGAACCGCATGAAGAACGAATGGATCGACGAGCTCTTCGTGAGCAGTATGCCGCCGCCTTCGCCGACGCCGCTGCGCATCATCAGCCCGAGGAAACGGTCGACGAACGACGACGCGAGCCGCGCCTGCGTCGCAACGACCGTCCCCCGATCGCTGTTTCGCACCGAAAATCGGCGGCGGGTTGTAAGGTCCATCGCAACCTCCACGCGCATCATCGCGGCAGCGGCGGACGGCGTCCATCGGGAGTTCACCAGTTCTGCAGTTTACGTAAGGCGCATTCCACCGCCTTACGTCGCGCACAAGTATGCCGTTGCGGACGCGCCACCGACGACGCGCGGCGACGCATGTTTTTCCCGCGTCGAACACCCGGCGACGCGCGCGATCGAACGCGTCAAGTTTCACCGTCGGTTGCCTTGACATGCGCACATGGCGCGCATACATTCGGGCGTGACGAGGGTGCTGGTAACTCGTCCGCCGCCGGAGGGACCGCGACGGCACAGGGGTGGATTTCACGGGAATCGCTCCAGGGCATGGGAGGCCCATCCGCCGTTCTTCGCCACCAGGCAAGCCATTACGGACAGGAGCGGTTCGCGTGTGATGCCGCCGGCATCGGCGCGCCGCCGCTTATCCACGACAAGACGTTGGGGACGGAGTGCAGCAGAGAGGATGTCGTTGCATGAAAGACGCGAAGAGACGATTGAAGTTCTCCACTGACCTGGGGCAGATGCCGCTCCGCCTGGCGCTCGGGCTCGGCCTCGCGCTTGCCACCACCGCAGCGATCGTCATCCCGCTCATCGGCGGCGGCGGAGGCACGACGCCGACCGCGCCGCGCGCTGCGATGGCGGACATTCTGCCGGCAGACTGCGACGGCACGGTCGGGCTCGCGGCCGCCGCCATCCGCATCCACGAGCAGCCGGCGCTGGTCACCGACGGCACGCCCCTCGACTACCGCGTCGGGGCCGCGTACCCGCTGCCCGTCAGTGGCGTGGGATGCACCGCATTCAACATCGACGTGTTTCTCGACTTCCCTGGCGCGTCGAATGGCGGATTCTTCTTCGTGTGCAACATACCGACGCTCGTGTCCGGCGCTGCGATCACGGAATGCCCCGCGAATCCCTCCACCGTGTACAACGCATCCGGCTCCGACCGCACCGGGAGCCTGCTCACCGCCAGGGTCAAGATCATTGGCAACAAGCATGACCGCGACGAGGAGTGCATCGCCGAGTCGAGGACGCCGACGAACCTGACCACCTGCTTCGACGCGGCGGCTGTCTCCGTCATCTCGATGCCGCACACGCCGACGCCCACGCACACGCCCACGGCGACGTACACGCCGACGCCAACCGACACGCCGACGAATACGCCGACCAATACGCCGACGCCGACCAACACGCCTACGAACACCCCGACTAACACCGCCACCAACACGCCGACGAACACGCCGACCAACACCGCCACCAACACGCCGACACCCACGCACACGCAGGAGGTCGCCACCGAGACGCCGACGGGCACGCCCACCAAGACGCCGAAGTGCTACTGCACGCCGACGCCGACGGTCTGCTACTACGGTTGCACGTCCGGATTCTGGAAGAACAACATGAAGCCGTGGGCGCTCACCGACTACGCGCCGGACGACAGCTTCGAGACGGTGTTCGGGCGGGACGCCTTCGCCGGCGACCCGACGCTGCTCCAGGTGCTCCGGCTCGGCGGTGGCGGGCTCAACGCCCTCTCGCGCCACGCCGTCGCCTCGCTGCTGAACGCGTCGGCCGACGAGAACTCCACCAACCCGTACGTGGACTTCCCGATGTCACCCGGCACGGTGATCGCCGCGTGGCAAGTCGCGTTCGACTCCGGTAACTACGCACACCAGAAGATGATCTTCGCCTACATCAATGCGCGCGGCTGCAACATCGACGCGCACGGCCATATCCGCGGGTCTAGGTATCGGTAGCGGTTCGCCGCACACCGCCAAAAAGCGAGGAGCCCTGTGCCAATGGCGCGGGGCTCCTCTGCTTCACGCGCAAGCGCCGGCCGCCGCGAGTTCGCGAAGGCGAATCTCCTAATCGTCCACGGGCAGGTCGAACGCCGTATCCGGCACATCGAGCGAGTACGCCGTCGCCTCCGCCGTGGTGGAAGGCGACTGATAGTACAGCGGCACGCCCTCGGCGCTCACGCAGTACTGCGACGTCCCGACGGCGTCCGTCATGTCGAAACAGCGCGTCTGCACACCGGCGACGGCGCGCGCTTCCACCTCGGCGACCGCGCCTGTCCGGAAGTCGTCATCGCGCGGAAACACGACCGGCCCGGCGGTCAGCAGGAGTTGCTCTGCCAGCGCTTCCGTCTGAGCGCACTCCCAGCCGGCGTCCTGGAGGCTGCAACTGACCGTGGCGCCGCCTTTCCGCGCGGCCGTGAGCGATGACGGCTCGGCGTCGCCCACGTTCGTCACATCGATCCGGCTGAGCGGCGGGCGGTTCGTCAGCGCGTATGCGTCGCCGGCATCGCCATCGGGCCCCGCGGTCTTGTACGCGACGACAAACGGCGAAGCGAGTCCGCGATTCAGCAGCGCGCTCAGCTCGCCCGCCGCGGCGGGATACGTGGCGCCGTCCGTGCCGGGTACGACGTCAACAGCGTCGTACCCGGGCGTGGCCTCGGCCGCGGCCGGCGTCAGGAGCACGCCTTCCGGGACGTCCTCGGCCGCGGGGAATGGCGGCAGCTCGTCGTCGCCGCCGCCGCCGCCGCCGCCGCCGCATGCGGCAACGAGCGCCGCGAGCGCGACCAGCGCGAGGCCGAGTTTCACGCGCAAGCGTTTCGGCGACGCGCGATCAAGCGCGATCATCGTTCGTGAAGATGATCGTGCCGGCGGCGTGGAACATGCCGCCGACGCCGTGCGCGATGCTGGTGCGCACGTCCGGCAGTTGCGCCGCCGCCTCGCCGCGCAGCTGTCGCACCGACTCCTGCAGCGCGAACATGCCATACATGCCCGTGTGCGTGTAGCTCAGCCCGCCGCCATTCGTGTTCAGCGGGAAGTCGCCGCCCGGCGCCGTGCGCATCGCCTCAAAGAACGGTCCGCTCTCGCCCTTGCCGACGAATCCGAGCGCCTCGAGCGCGAACATCGGCGTGTGCGCGAACGCGTCGTAAAACATCGCGTGGTCGATGTCCTTGCGGGCGATGCCCGCCTCGGCGAACGCCAACTGGCCGGCGATCTTGAATGCCCGCGACTCGGTGAAGTCGTGCATCATGCTGATCATCGAGTGCTCGCTCGACTCGCCCGTGCCGAGCACGTACACCGGCCTCTTCGGGAAGTCCTTCGCCCGCTCGGCGGCGACAAGCACCAGCGCGCCGCCGCCATCGGTCACCAGGCAGCACTCGAGCAGATGCACCGGGTAGGCGATCATCCGCGACTGCAGCACGTCATCGACCGTGATCGGGTCGCGCATCATCGCGCGCGGGTTGCGCTCGGCCCAGCGGCGCGTGGCGACGGCGACAGACGCGAGCTGCTCGTGCGTCGTCCCGTATTCGTGCATGTGGCGCAGGATCGGGATCGTGAAGCGCGTCGGCGGGCCGGCCACGCCGTACGGCTCCTCGAACTGCCCGCTCAGCGTCTGCCGCGAGCCGCCCCAGCCGCCGGCGCCGACGCGCGAGCGGCCGCTCTGGCCGTGCGTGATCAGCGCGGTCTTGCACAGCCCGGCCTGGATCGCCGCGGCCGCGTGGCGCACGTGGAGCATGAACGAGCAGCCGCCGACGCTCGTCCCATCGATGAACGTCGGCGTGATGCCGAGGTACTCGGCGACGAGCACGGGCGACTGCCCCGCGCACAGCACGCCGTCGACGTCGTCCTTCGACATGCCGGCATCGGCCAGCGCGTTGAGCGCGGCTTCGGCGTGCAACTGGATCTCCGACTTGTCGGGCTGCACCGCGACGCTGTCCGTCTCCGCCGCGCCGACAACCGCGGCGCTCATGCGCAGGCTCATGGCGTGCTCCCGGCTGGCCGGAACAGTGGCAGCGCGATGCCGTCTTCCTGCTGCTCCCACGTCACTTCCAGCGGCAGGCCGACCGGCAAATGCTCCGGCGCCGGTTCGATGCCGACGACGTTCGACATCATGTGCGGCCCCTCTTCGAGCTCGACGATGGCGATCACGTACGGCGCCCAGTCCTGGAAGCCCGGCGCGGCGCGGTGCACGATGACGTACGTGTGCAGCCGCCCCTTGCCGCTTGCCGTGAACCACTCCACGTCCTTCGACGAGCAGTTCGGGCAAAACGGACGCGGGTACCAGTACGCCCGCCCGCAGCCGCGGCAGCGCTGGATGCGCAACTCGCGGCGGCTGGCGCCTTCCCAGAACTCGCGCGTCTCCGGCGTCGGTTGCGGCAGGGGTCGTTTGGGCATCGCTCGAGTATGCCAGCGAGGACGCGGAGGCAAAAGCCCGGGCATCGCTACCGCCGCCGCGAACACGTCCGCGCCGGGCCGAACGGCCCCAGCCGCTATCATGAGCGCGGGAGGAGCGCCATCGAAGAGCAGCGCATCCGCGAGCTTCTCGCCGCCGTAGCCGCCGGCAGCATCGACGTCGATGCTGCCGTGGACTCGCTACGCCACCTGCCGTACGAGGACATCGGCTTCGCGAAGGTCGACCACCACCGCGGCATCCGCGACTGGATGCCGGAGGTGATCCTCGGCGAAGGAAAGCGGCCGGAGCAGATCGTCGCGATCGCGCGCACGCTGCTCGAGCGCTCGGACCGGCTGCTCGTCACCCGCGTCGCCCCCGAGGCCGCGCGCGAGCTGCTCGCCGCCGTCCCCGAGGCCGTGCACCACGAGCTCGCACGCTGCGTGACGTTCGAGCGCGTGCGTGCGCCGCGGCACGCGGGCGTCGCCGTACTCTGCGCCGGCACCGCCGATCTGCCGGTCGCCGAGGAGGCCGCGCTGACCGCCGAGATCATGGGCAACGAGGTGTCGCGTCACTTCGATGTCGGCGTCGCGGGACTGCACCGGCTGCTCGACCAGCTGCCCTCGCTGCGCGACGCGCGCGCGCTCGTCGTCGTCGCCGGCATGGAAGGCGCGCTGCCGAGCGTCGTCGCCGGGCTCGTCGCTGCGCCCGTGATCGCCGTGCCGACATCGATCGGCTACGGCGCGAGCTTCCGCGGCCTGGCGCCGCTGCTGGCGATGCTCAACGCCTGCGCCGCGGGCGTGTCCGTCGTCAACATCGACAACGGGTTCGGCGGCGGCTACATGGCGGCGATCATCAACCGCACCGCGCTGCGCGCCGGGCGCACTGACTGAGCCCGCCGCCGTTCCGCGGCACGCGCCCGTCCGCTAGCGTTCCGGCATGGACCTCGATATCGCGGTGATCGGCGGCGGCGCCGTCGGCCTGGCGGTGGCGATGGAGCTCGCGCCCCGCGGCCACGTCGCCGTCATCGAGCGGCGCCACGCGCCGGGGCTCGAGAACAGCAGCCACAACAGCGGCGTCATCCACGCCGGGATCTACTACCCGACCGGGAGCCTCAAGCACACGCTGTGCATCGAGGGCAACGGGCTGCTGTACGCCTGGGCGGCGGCCCACGACGTGCGCGCGCGGCGCATCGGCAAGCTGATCATCGCCGTCGACGAGGGCGAGGTCGATGCGCTCGCCGGCGTTGCCGCGCAGGCGCGCGCGAACGGCGTGCCCGGCGTGTCACACATCAGCGACATCGCGGCGCTGCGCGAGATGGAGCCGGCGGTGCGCTGCGTCGCCGCGCTGTTTTCGCCGAGCACGGGCGTCGTCGACCAGGCGGCGTACGTGCGCTCCCTTGCCGCCGCCTTCGAGGCACGCGGCGGCTGGCTCGCCCTGCGGCACGAACTCACATCCGCCGAGCGGCACGGCGCCGGCTTCCGCCTGCAGGTGCGCGGCCCCGACGGCGCGACGAGCGTCATCGACGCCGGCCGCCTCGTGAACGGCGCGGGGCTCGGCGCCCCGGCAATCGCGGCGATGCTCGGCTACCCGCTCGATGGGTCCGCGACATCGCCGCCCATGCGGCATCACGTGAACAAGGGCCGCTACTACGACATCGTCACGCCGGCGAAGGCGCGCGCGCTGCGCCACCTCGTGTACCCGGTGCCCGAGCACGCGCGCGGCGGACTCGGCGTGCACGTGACGCTCAACGTCGATGGCGCTGCGAGCCTCGGGCCGGACACGGAGTGGCTCGCCGACGGCGTGCCTCTCGACTTCCGCGCCGACGACACGCGACGCGCCGAATTTGCCGCCGCGGCCGCCCGCTATCTGCCGTCGGTCACTGCCGGCGACCTCGCCCCCGGCCAGGTCGGCTACCGCCCCAAGCTGCAGGGGCCCGGCGGCGCATTGACGGATTTCCTCGCCTGGCACGACCGCGGGTACGTGCACCTCGGCGGCATCGAGTCGCCCGGGCTCACGGCGAGCCTCGCGCTCGCGCGCTACGTCGCCGCGTTGCTGTAGCCGCAGTAGCCGCGCGTCAGCGGATCGACGCGGCGATCGCCTCGTCGACGTGCAGGCTGCCGTCTTCGTGCGTGAAGAACAGTCGCCGGTACGGAATGCCCCGCTCGCGGAAACGCGCGCCGCCGCCCTCGTGCCGCTCGACGACCGAGATGACGAGCGTCACCTCGCAGCCCTCGGCGAGCGCCACCTCTGCCGCGCGCATCGCCGAGCCGCCCTGCGTCACGGTGTCTTCGACGATTGCCACGCGGCGCCCGGGACGGATCAGCGGCGCGCCGTCCTCGCTGATCGATGCGGAGATCTGCGTCTTCGACTGCGGGCCGTGGTCCTTCGCCTGCGGCCGCGCGAAGAACGTCGGCAGCGTATGGCCGGCGTCCAGCGCGGCGTCGGCCACCGCGCTGGCGATGGCGATGCAGCCCATCGCCATGCCGCCCACCGCCTCGGCGCCCGACGCGATGACCGCGGGCGCCATGAATGCGCCGATCAGGCGCGCGTACACCGGGTGCAGCGCGATGACGCGCACGTCGCAGTAGTAGTTGCTCCACCCGCCCGAGGCGAGCTGCACCGGCTCCGGCAGGATCTCGATGCAGTGGCGCTCGATCGCAGACTTCAGGCGCGCGAGGTCGTCGGCGTCGGACATCGGCATGAGGTTAGCGCACGGCGGGCGTTGCCGCAGCGTCATCCAGGCGCAACAGCGCCGGCGCCGCATGCAACGCGTCCGCGATCGTGCCGCTGCGATGACCAGCGCTGCGAGGTGAGCGGGCGCGCTACAGCCCGAGGATCGTGCGCCCCTCGTCGAGCACGCGCTGCACGAGCGCCGCGTCGCCGATGACCTCGGTGTAGATGCGCACGAGCGGCTCGGTGCCGCTGAACCTGAACAGCAGCCATCCCTTGCCATCGAGCGCGAAGCGAAAGCCGTCCGTCGTGTCGATGCCGCTGACCTTGATCCCGGCGACGGTGTCGGGCCGCGCCGCCGCCGCGCGCGCGAGGATCGCCTCGCGCTGCTCCTCGCGGATCGCCACGTCGATGCGGTCGTAGCGGTGCTCCCCGACCTTCGCGTACAGCTCTGCCAGCAGCTCGCCCGGGCGCTTGCCGCTGCGCGCGACGAAATCCAGCATATACAACCCGGCGAGGATGCCATCGCGCTCCGGCACGTGCCCGCGGAAGCCGTAGCCGCCGCTCTCCTCGCCGCCGATCAGCGCGTCCGTCGCCATCATCTTCGGGCCGAGGAACTTGAACCCGACCTTCGTCTCGTGCACCGGCACGCCGTAGATCTCGCCGAGCCGCTCGACCATCGCCGTCGTCGTGATCGACTTGACGATCGGGCCACGCTCGCCGCGGTACTCGAGCATGTAGTACGCCAGGAGCCCGAACACCTGCAGCTGGTCGATGAACGTCCCGCGTTCGTCCGCAATGCCCACGCGGTCGGCGTCACCGTCCGTGGCGATGCCGGCGTCGTAGGCGCCGCTCGCCATCTCCGCCGCCATATCGGCCAGGTTGCGGGCGATCGGTTCCGGCGCGTGCATGCCGGGGAAGATCGGGTTCCGGTAGCCGTGCAGCTCCGTGACCGATGTCGCGCCGCCGTCGAGCAGCGCGTTGAAGTAGCCGGCGCCGGTGCCATACATCGCGTCGTAGCAGACGCGCAGCCCCGCCGCCTTGAGCCGGCCGATGTCGACGAGCCGCGCGAGCTGCGCGAGATACCGCTCCCGCGGGTCGAAGTCCACGACGAGGCCGCGCTTACGCGCCTCGGCGACCTCCACCGACGGCAGCTTGCGGCCCACGAGCGACGGCAGAGGCGCCTCGATCTGCTCGACGATCTCCGGCGCGGCGCTGCCGCCGTAGTCCGGCTTGTACTTGAACCCGTTCCACTGCCACGGGTTGTGGCTCGCCGTGATCACGACGCCGCCGCCCGCATGACGGTCGATGATCGAGTAGCTGACGACGGGCGTCGGACAGAGCACGCTGCTCAGCATCACCTTGATGCCGTATCCAGCGACCACTTCCGCCACCGCGACGGCGAAGTCCTCGGAGGCATAGCGCGCGTCGTAACCGACGACCAGGCCGCGGTCCGCCAGTCCGTGCTGCTGCAGGTACATGGCGGCGCTGGCGGCGCAGGCGCGCACGTTGTCGAACGTGTAGTCCTGCGCGATGATGGCGCGCCAGCCGTCGGTGCCGAACTTGATGGAGACCGGCGGGCGGGGGTCATACTCCATGCGTCGCTCGCCCCTCCCCGGGCGCTGCGTGGCCCTGCACTGTGCCCCGTGCACGGCGTTATGGCAATGCGCCCGAACGCCTACAGCCGCGCGAGCGCTTCCCGCTCGACGATGCTGTAGACCTCGATCAGCGGCCGGCCGGTGGATTCGGCGAGGCGGCGGCATGCCTCGTACTCCGGCGCGACGCGCGGCGGTTCGCCCGGCAGCCGCTTTACCTTCACCGCCGCCGGCCCGATGCTCGACTCGAACTCCAGCGACTCGCGCTGCGCCTCGTGGCGCCTCACTTCGCGCACGCGCACGCCGAGCGTCGACGTTTCGCGCAGGATCAGGCCTGCGATCTCGTCTTCGCGCTCGGGCGCGCACAACGCCGAGAGCAGCACGCCCGCGCGGCTCTTCTTCATCTGTATCGGCTGCAACCACGCGTCAACGGCGCCCGCCGCGAGCAACCGGTCGACGACATACGCCAGGATCTCCGGGTTCATGTCGTCGATATTCGTCTCGACGAGCGTCATCGCCGGGCGCGCGGCGCCGCGTTCCGCCTCGCCAACCCAGAGCCGCAGGATGTTCGGCCAGCCATCCGGATCGCGCCCGCCGGCGCCGTGGCCGACCGCGCGCACGGTCATCGCCGGCCGCTCAAACGTCGCGAGCGTCGTTGCGATCGCCGCGCCGGTGGGCGTCACCAGCTCCATGGCCGGTTCACGGCCCGGCGGCGCGAGCGGCGCGCCCGCGGCTGCGATCAATTCGAGCGTCGCCGGCGCCGGCACGGGCAGCGCGCCGTGCTCCGACCGCGCCGCGCCGCCTCCGGCGGGCAGCGCCGAGCAGTACACCCGCTCCACGCCGAGCAGCCCCAGCCCGGCAACCGCCCCGACGACATCGACGATGGCGTCCAGCGCGCCGACCTCGTGGAACGCGACCTCCTCCGGCGCGATGCCGTGGACGCGCGCCTCGGCGTTGGCGAGCGCGTGGAACACCGCGGCCGACTGCGCCCGCGCCACCTCGCCGAGCGACGATGCTTCGATGATGCGCAGGACGTCGGGCAGCCGCCGGTGCGGCTGCGCGCGCTCGGCGAGCTCGACGCGCGCGAGCGTCGCGGCGATGCCCGCGCGCGTCACGCGCTCGGCCCGCAGCGACCAACCGCCGATGTCGAGCTTCGCCAGCTCGTCGCGCAGCGCCCGCTCGCCGGCGCCCGCGTCGATCAACGCGCCAAGCAGCATGTCGCCGCTGATGCCGGAGAAGCAGTCCAGGTACGCCACGCGCGTCATCGCACGGACCTCCACGCCCGCATGGTAACGCGGGCGGGCGGGCGACCTACGGCAGCAGCTTGAACGATGCGAGGAAGGCGTCGAACTGCGGCTTGTACTTGGCCTCGTCGCCCTCGGCTGTCGTGGTCGTGAGCGTGTAGTCGCACTTGTCGGTGCTGAACAGGTAGTCCGTCTTGGCGAGACGCGGCTGGTTCGGATTCTGCTGCGACACGTTCACGTATGACAGCGCCGTCACGTTGCGCCCGGCGAGCGGCACGTTGTCGGCAACCAGGATGTTCTCGTTCAGCCCGAGCCGCGCCGTCGTCGTCTTCATCAGCTCGATGCGCTTCTGTTCGTCCGTCGGTTGCACCACCGCGCAGGTGAGCGCGATGCTCGCCTGCACCTTCAGCGTCGGGTTCTGCGGCTCGAAGTACGCGTCGACACTGCCATCGACGGTCTGGATGAAGTTGATGCGGGGCTTCCAGCCGTCGGGGAACGTCGCCGAGTAGCCCTTTGCCTCCGACACGACGTTGTTGCCTTCGATGAGCGGCGTCGCGAACGGCGTGACATCCGTCGGGAACGTCTCGGCCGGCGTCGGCTGGCCGTCGCCCCCGCCGTTGTCGTCGTCGCCGCCGCAGGCGACCGCCGCGAACGCGAACAACAGCGCGCATCCGGCGACCAGGCTCAGCTTTCGAATCATCAGTCAGGCTCCTCTCGCCCCGGCGAACGTGCGGCCAATCATAGCAAGGCGCCTCGCGGCGGTGCCACGCGCGTCAATCAGGCCCTGGCGTGAGACACGCCCCGCCTTGCCGTACGATGGGGCGGGAGGCGATGGATGCGCCACAGCATCGATGAACGGGACGCGCGGCGGCTGCTTGGCGGCGGGCCGGTGGCGCTCGTCAGCACGGCCTGGCGCGGCAACCACAACGTGATGCCGTGCGTCTTCGTCACGCCGCTGAGCATCGACCCGCCGCTGATCGGCGTGGCCGTGCACCCTTCGCGGCACACGCACGACATGATCAAGTTCAGCGAGGAGTTCGCCATCAACATCCCGACGCGCGAACTGCTGCACCACGTGCAGTACCTCGGCAGCGTCACCGGCGCCGAGCTGAACAAGCTCGAACTCACGCGCCTGCCGACGTTCCGCGCCCGCCGCGTCGACGCGCCGCTGCTCGAAGGCTGCGTCGGCTGGATCGAGTGCGGCGTGCACGACGCGTACGCCATCGGCGACCACACGCTGTTCGTCGGCAAGGTCGCCGCCGCCTCGGTCGAGAAGGACGCCTTCGATGACACGTGGCTGCTCGATGATCCGGAGACGCGCCCGCTGCACTACCTCGGCATCAACCGCTACGCCGTGCTGGCTGACATGCTCGAAGCGAGGATCCCTGCGCCGGCCGATATCAAGCGCGACGTGGAGGCGGGCGAAGCGCAGGTCGGCGACGAGGAAGAGGCCGCGCGCCGGCGCGAAGAACGCGAGAGCGCCGAAGGTCAGCGCGACCGCGGCTGAACCGCCTGCACGTAGATGGTTTCGTAAGTTGACCGTCGCCGCCGCCGGCCGTACATTCGCCGCACGCAACCTCGCCGGATGTTTGCGCGCGGCGCCACGCGAGGGGCGGCCCCTTCTCGCACGCTTCGCCATCGCATCCGCAGTCCACGGGCGCCCCGCCACGCGCAGTCGCACATGGGGAGCGGCGCTATGCACACGTACCTGCCGCCAGCGCCGGCATACGCCGTCGGGGAAGAAGTGGTCGCCGTGCTCGACGGCGTCGATGTGTACGCCATCGGCCGCGGAGCCGTCGTGCCGGCGGAGTTCAGGCCGGCATGGACGATCGCCACCGTGGCCGGGCTCACGCAGACGAAGGAGAGCCGCGCGTACGTCCTGCGATTCGGCGTCGGCGACAACGCGTGCATCTGCGTCGCCCCCGAACGCGCGATCGAGGGTACGGCGTAGGCGCCGGGCTGCAGCTCCCGCGCGGGCAGCGTCGCGACCGACTGACGCACGCGCATCAGTCCCAGCGGACGCGCATCTCCTTGATCCCGTTGACGAAGTTCGAGCGCAACCGCCGCACGTCGCCGTCGAGGCGCATGTCCGGCAGGCGGGCCAGCAGCTCCTCGAACATGCAGCGGATCTCCAGCCGCGCCAGGCTGGCGCCGAGGCAGAAGTGCGGGCCGCCGCCACCGAACGCCATGTGCGGGTTCACCTCGCGCCCCACGTCGAACGCCGAGGCGTTCTCGAACACGTCCTCGTCGCGGTTGCCCGACGGGTAGTACATGACGACCTTGTCGCCGGCCTTGATCTGCTGCCCGCCGACCTCCGTGTCACGCGCCGCCGTGCGGCGGAACGTGATCAACGGCGATACCCAGCGGAGGAACTCCTCGACGGCGGCCGGCATGAGCGCCGGGTTGTCGATCAGGCGCCGCCTCTGCTCCGGGTGCTCGATGAGCGCGAGCATCGCGCCCGACATGAGATTGCGCGTCGTCTCGTTGCCGGCGACCGCGAGCAGGATGAAGAAGCCGTCGAAGTCCGCCTCGGTGAGGCTCTCGCCGTCGCCCTCGGCCGCCATGAGCACGCTGACGAGGTCGTTCCGCGGGTTCGCCTTCCGCTCGACCGCAAGCGCGTTCGCATACTTGAACAGCTCGCCGGCGGCGATCCGTCCGTCCTCGGGCGATGTCTGGAACTCCGGATCGTCGAAGCCGATGAGCCGGTTGCTCCAGTCGAACACCATCTCCTGCTCCTCCTGCGGGACGCCGAGCAACTCGGCGATGACCGCGAGCGGGAGCTGCGCCGAGATGTCGTGCACGAAATCGCACGAGCCGCGCGCCTCGACGTTATCGATGATCCGGCGCGTGATCTCGCGCACGTGCGGCTCCATCGCCGCGATCATCTTCGGCGTAAAGCCGGTGCTGACGAGCCGGCGGTACTTGGTGTGCTGCGGCGGGTCCATGTTCACCAGCAGCGTGCGGATCACCGCCAGCGAATCCTCCGTCATTGTCGGGATGTTCGTGCCGCCGCGCCACGAGGAGAACAGCGTGTTATCGCTCGAGATGGCGACGATGTCGTGGTACTTCACGAATGCCCAGTACCCCGGCCCGCCATCGGTCTCGCGCTGCCACGAGACCGGCGCCTCGCGGCGCAGGCGCGCGAACACGTCGTGCGGCATCGACCGCGCGAAGACGTCCGGGCTATAGATGTCGGCGACGTTCGTGGTGGTCATCTGCGGTTCCTCCCCTTCTGTACTGCCGGGCGGGCCGGCGCCGGTGCGATGCCGAGCAGTTGCGCGACGGCGGCGCGCAGGAAGACCCGCTGCCGCGCAAACATCTCGGGCGTATAGGGGTCGTCCTGCATCACGGCGCGCAGGAGCGACGCATTGGCGAAGTAGCCGAAGATCAGGTGGTAGAGACCCGTGGCGACGTGCGGCAGCTGTTCCGGCGGCCACGGCCCACCCGCGCGATCGAGCACATCGAGCCCCGCGGTGTACAGCGGACGGAGCAGGCGCGGCACCGTCGTGCGCGCATAGCGGTCGTCGTCCATGCCGGCGCGCTCGATCAGCCGCGCGACATCCGGGTGCTGCTCGAGGTGGTCGAGCACGGAGTCGAGGAACGCCGCCGAAGCAGCCGCGCCGCTGCCATCCACCGCGCCGGCGATGGCGTCGCCGGCGCCCTGCCACAACGGCACGAGTGTCTGCACCGTGCGCGCAAGCGTCGCCTCATAGAGCGCCTTCTTGTTCTTGAAGTAGTGGTAGATGCTCGCCTGGTTCTTCAGCCCCACCTCCGCGGCGATGTCGCGCAGCGACGCGCCGGCGTAGCCGCGGTCCGCAAAGCGGCGCTCCGCCGCGTCGAGGATCGCCTCGCGGACGCTCTGCGCCGGTGCGCTGGCCTGGGCGGCGGCTGGTGGCGGCATGCGTTGATCCAATCAAACGACCGTTTGCTTGTCAATCCCCGACATGCATCCGCCATGCCATCGCAGGACGAGTACACTCGCTTGCCCCTAGTTCGACCCTCTCGTACAGTCCGATCGCCGTCCCGCAGGTGGCGCGGGCGCGCGATTCCGAAGCTACGGCCGCGGCGATCGACAGCGGCCTTGAACCCGGCGACAAGCGGGTTATGGGAGGCATCACTATGGGTGACCGTCTGAAGGATCAGGTCGCGATCGTCACGGGCGGCGGGCGCGGCATCGGCCGGGGCGAGTGCCTCGCGCTGGCGAGCGAAGGCGCGCGCGTCGTCGTCAACGATTTCGGCGGCACCGCGGCCGGCACGGGCGCCGAAAAGGGCCCCGCCGACCATGTCGTCGAGGAGATCAAGGCGATGGGCGGCGACGCCCTCGCCAACTACGACAACGTCGCCGACTTCGCGGCGGGCGACCGCATGGTGCAGCAGGCGCTCGACAAGTGGGGCCGCCTCGACATCGTCGTCAACAATGCCGGCATCCTCCGCGACAAGATGGTCTTCAACATGACCGAGGAGGAGTGGGACATCGTCCTCGCCGTGCACCTCAAGGGCCACTTCAACCTGAGCAAGCACGCCGCGGTCGTCTTCCGCCAGCAGCGCAGCGGCGTCTTCGTGCACACCGCGTCGGAGTCCGGTCTCGGCAACCGCGGCCAGGCGAACTACTCCGCCGCGAAGGAAGGCATCGTCGGGCTGTCCCGCACCCTCGCGCGCGATATGGGCGGCTACGGCGTCCGCTCCAACGCGCTGCGCCCGCGCGCCGCGACACGCCTCGTGATCTCCGATGAGATGAAGGCCGCGGCGCAGCGCGGCGGCGCCGCCGGCATGGGACTGGCCGCCCTCGAGCAGTTCGAGAAGGCGAACCCGCCGGAGGCCATCGGCCCGTTCGTCGCATGGCTCTGCACCGACGCCGCCGCGAACATCAACGGCCGCGACTTCCTCGTCAGCGGCTCGCTGATCGGCCTCTACAGCCTGCCCGAGATCGTGAAAAAGGTCGACAACACCAGCGGCGACATGTGGACGATCGACCGCCTCGACAAGGAGATGCAGGCCGTCACCGGCGACCTCAAGAACATGTTCCCCAAGAAGGAAGAGAAGCCGGCGTCCTGACGACGCCTGCCGGCAAGCGAAACAGGAACCCCGTCGCGTCCCTGCGGCGGGGTTCCTGATCATCAGCGGCCCGTCCCTCCGGTTGCCCTCCAAGCCCCACGAAGAGCGCCAACCCGGGGGACGCCCGTGCGCTCATCTTCGCACCAGCGCGCCCGCGCTTGCAGTGAACTGCGTCACATCGCCACATCGGCGGTGGCCGTGCCGGCGGCGAGGCGCGGCGCCACGCGCAGGCCGAGCACCGCGACGGCGGCGAGCGCGCCGAACGTAAGCGCCAGCGCCGCCGTCTCCCATCCGCGCGCGTCGCCAAGCGCAACGAGCGCGCCGCCCGCCCCGGCGCCGAGCGCCGCGCCCAGCACCTCGTTCAGTTTCAGCGCAGCCGCGCCCGCGCCCTCCTCGCCGGACGACATCCCGGCGAGCACGAGCAGCGAAATGCTCGGGTACGCGAGCCCCATGCCGGCGCCGGCGACCGTCCAGCCGGCGGCGGTCACGGCGACCGGCACGGGCTCGGCGAGCGCCGCCGAGGTGATGCCGATCCCCGCCGCGACGAGCGCGAACCCCGCTGCGACGAACGCGCGCCGCGTCACGCGGCCGCCCGCGCGCTCCTGCACCCACGATGCGGCCGTCCAGCTGAGCGTCGAGGCGGTCAGCGCGAGGCCGGCGACCAGCGACGAAGCGTCGCGCACGGAGGTGATCATCAGCGGCACGAACGCCTCCGCGCCGAAGAAGGCCATGTTGAGCAGCGCCATGCCCGCGATCGCCGCCGGCACGCCCGGCGCGGCGCGCAACGTGCCACCCGGCGACAGGCGCAGCAGCGCCGGCAGCCCGAGCGCGATCCCCGCGGGCACGAGCAGCACCGCCACGATCGCCTCGCCCGAGGCCGCCCCGCCGACGGCCATCGCCGCCCCGGCCGCGAGGCGCAGCGCGCCGCCGA
>JAJTXQ010000050.1 GCA_021462855.1 Dehalococcoidia bacterium
GCGAAGAGCGACTGGTTGGCGTGGTGGTTGGCGATGACGTCCTGCTGGAACTCGGGATAGGGGATGACGTCGCCCTCCTTGTAGTAGGCGCCGAGCGCCGGGTCGTTGCGCACGAGGATGTCGGGGGTGCCGTCGCCGTTCACGTCGTCGGGCTGGCCGTCGCGGTTCCAGTCGCGCGCGCGCAGCGGGTTGCCGGTCGGGTCGAGCTGCACGGTGCCGTCGCCGCGGCCCAGGCAGGCGCTCTCGAGGCGCGAGTCGCCGGTGGTGCAGGGCCCGCTGACCCCGCCGCGCCGGGGCATCCCGGTGTAGGGATCGACGTTGCGCTCGTAGGTCCACTCGCGCCGGGGGTAGGGGAAGTCGTCGTAGCCGTAGAAGTCGGAGATCTGGAAGCTGAAGCGCTTGTAACGGAACTCGACCCGCCCCCCGAACTCCATCCCGTCCACGTCCTTCCACGGGTCGGGCGGGCGGTCCACGCCGACCAGCCCGACGCCGGTGATGCCGTGCGCGAAGTAGCCCATCGTCAGGTTGCAGACCGGGTCGAAGGCGAACGGCTCGCCGCAACGGCCGAGGTCGGCCGGCTCGAAGTCGTCGAAGTTCACCGCCAGCTCGAGCCGCAGGTCCTCGAGCTTGCCGACGTTGTAGAACGACCAGGTGCCGCGCGCCGCCCACAGCGCGATGCGCGACTCCTCGAGCCCCGGCAGCGAGGCCAGCGCGAGGTCCTGCGGGTTGAACTGGTCGGTGTTGCGGAACAGCTCCGTCTTGCCCCACACGATCGTCTGCTTGCCGAGCCGCATCCACAGCCGCCCCTCGGCGGCCTCGAGGTCGAGATAGCCCTCCTTGAACTCGCGCTCGTCCTGCTGGCTCGCCCCGTGGTTCCAGGCGAGATCGGTCTGGCTGAAGTTCTGCTGGATGTCGTCGAGATCCTCGTCGAGCGCATGGCGCATGCCGCGGCTCGGGTACTCGCCCCCCTGGGCCGTCTGCTTCGAGACCCGCGCCCCCACCGGCGCCAGCGTGGGCGGCCGGAAGGGCAGGGCGCCGCGGCCCCTCGGGACGATGGTCGGGGAGCCGCTCAGCAGGTTCGGGTTCGGCGGGTCGTCGGCGGTGCCGGGGATGCGGTCGACACCGGCCAGGATCGGGTTGAAGTCCTGCCAGCTCCAGGGGTTCGGCGCCCAGCGCATCGCGTGGTTCTCGCGGATCCGGCAGCCCGGGTTCCACGGGCCCATGAACATCGTGGTGACCCCGTTCTCGGAGCCCCCGATCTCCTTCACCCCCCACTTGCAGCCGCGCAGGATGCCGCCGAACAGGAAGGGCGCCGGATCGTCGCCGTCCGGGCCGAGCAGCGGCTCGAAGCGCTCGTTGGGCCCGTCGCTGATGCTGAACACGTTCACGAAGCCGGGCAGCGAGGAGATCCGCATCGGCTCGCGCAGGTTGCGCTGCTCGTCGAAGCGGTGCGAGAGATCGTAGGTCTCGCGGGTCAGCGCCGCGTGGCGGCGCTCGTCGCCGTTCGCGAGCGTGCCGGTCAGGCCCGCCAGGCGGCCGCTGTTCAGGCGCTTCGGCAGCCGGCGCGCCCCGTCGCCGTAGGTCTCGACGCGCGGGAACAGGTGGCAGGCGTGGCTCCACACGCAGTCGTAGCGCGCCTCGAGCCGGACGAAGGCCTCGACGATCTCGAAGGGGCCGAAGCCCTCGGGCGCGAGATCCCCTTCGATCTCGACCTCGAGCACGTGGTACCACTGCGCCAGCTCGACCCCGTCGCCCGGGTCGAGGTTGCGGCCGATCGCGCGCACCTGCTGGCCGAAGTAGCCGTGGACCTGGAGACGCCCGTCGAAGTACTCGAAGGCGCCCGCCGGCGC
>JAJTXQ010000051.1 GCA_021462855.1 Dehalococcoidia bacterium
CCGCCGCGCGGCGCGGGGTGGTCGGCTTCGCGCGCGCCGCGGTGGTGCGCCGGCTCGCGCACGCCGCGCGCGGGCTGCTGTCGGTGCGCGAGCACCCCAAGTTCCTGCTCGTCCAGGTGCTCTGGCGCGTCAAGCGCGTCGTCGAGGCGGCCGCGGACGACCTGGTGGCCGCCGGTCGCCTCGACGCGGCCGACGACGTGTGGTTCCTCAGCCTGGCCGAGCTGGTCGCGGCGCTCGACGCGCCGGCGGTCGACGTGCGCCCGCGCGTCGCGGCGCGGCGGGCCGAGCACCGGCGCCACTGGCACCTCCGGCCGCCGCGCGTGATGACGAGCGACGGCGAGATCCCACACGTGACCTATGGCCGCACGGACCTCCCGCCCGGCGCGCTGCCGGGCAGCGCCGCCTCGGCCGGGCAGGTCGAGGGCGTTGCCCGCGTCGTCATCGACCCGACCGCCGAGGTCTTGTCTCCGGGCGAGATCCTCGTGGCGCCGTTCACCGACCCGGGTTGGACGCCGCTGTTCATCAACGCGGCCGGGCTGGTGATGGAGGTCGGCGGCCTCATGACCCACGGCTCGGTGGTCGCCCGCGAGTACGGCATCCCCGCCGTCGTCGGCGTCCTCGACGCCACGCGGCTCATCCGCACCGGCCAGCGGGTGCGCGTCGACGGCGATCGGGGCTGTGTCGAGATCCTCGACGACACGGAGCGCGCCCAGCCCTGATCCCATGGTGGAGATCGGTCGGGCTGGCGCGACTCTTGCACGGGGACATGCCAAATCCCCTGCCCGAGGAAGACCGACATGGCCAACAGCCTGCAACTCGACCTGCTCACCCAGTCCGCAGCCGCCTGGAACGCCTGGCGGCGCCGCGCCCCCGACGTCCGTCCCGACCTGAGCTACGCGTTTCTCCCCGGCGCCGATCTGGCGGGCGCGGATTTTTCCCGCGCCCACCTCCACATGGCCACGCTGCGCCGTGCCGACCTGACGGGCGCCGACCTGACGGAGGCCGACCTCGACCACGCCGACCTGCGCGGGGCCGAGCTCGCGGACGCCCGACTGGGCCGTGCCCGGCTGCACGGGGCGAACCTGCGCGGCGCATGCCTGCCGCGCGCGGCATTGGCCGGCGCCGACCTCTTCACCGCCGACCTCAGCGGGGCGAGCCTGCGGGGGGCCGATCTCGCCGGGGCCAGCTTGAGCTGGGCCTACCTGCGGGCCACCGATCTGGCGGGCGCGGACCTGCGGGGCGCCGACCTGCGGCACGCCATCGGTCTCGTGCCGGCGCAGCTCGCCACGGCCCGGATCGATGCCACCACCCGGCTGCCGGCAGGATGGCCGGCCGGCAGCGCCGGGCTCCGGGGCGCGCTCGACTGGATCCTGCAGCCGGCGTGAGGGTGGCGCGCGGCCTCACGGCCGGCGCAGGCGCGCGACGTGCGTCGACGCCCAAGGCAGGTGCAGCCGGGCGCCGGCCCGCGGCGTCGGCGATGCCTCGGGCGTCGCGGTGCGCACCGGCCGGTCGGGCGGCGTCGCCGTTCCGGGCGGCGGCGTCCCGCCGCTCGGCGTGGGCGATGCGCACGCGCCGCACGCCGTGGGCACCGGCACCGTCGCCGTCGGCGGGCCATCCGTCGGCCGCGCCGTCGGCGGGGCAAAGACCGACAGCCCGCCGTTCTCGGTGCCGACCCACACCGAGCCCGTGGCGGCATCGACGGCGAGGGCCGTGACCGCGCCGGCGGCGACGCCCGCTGCCGGGTCCACGGTGCGCCACTGTCCGCCCTCGCGCACGAAGAGCCCGGCGGCCGCGTCGTCGCGCGGCGCGCCGGTGAGCGACACCTCGTGTCGGTCGTGCCCGCGCGTCGCGCCCGCCCACACGCGCCCGGCGGGGTCCTGGGCGAGGGCCGCGATCCATCCGGCGCCCGCGAACACCGTCGGGGACCAGGCGGCGCCGTCCCAACGGTTGACGACGGCGTCGACGTCCGGCCACCGGTCGACCACCGACCCGTCGCCCTCGATCGACCACGTGCCGGCGAGCACGTCGTCCGGGCCCGCGGCGAGGATCGACCGCACGTCCCCGGTGATGAACGCCGTCGAGCCGGGCACGCCCGGCCGCCCGCTCCACGTCCGCAGCCCGGCGTCGCCGTTGCCCCATCCGGCCCACGCGCCGCCGCGCCACCGGCTGACGCCGCCGCCGAAGCTGCGCAGTTCGCCGCCGTCGAGGTGGTAGCTCGCGGCGAGCCAGACGTCGTCGCCCGCCGCGGCGACGTCCATCACGGTGTCGCCGACGAGCGCCTTGGGGCGCTGCTTGTCGAAGCGATGCACCGTCCACCGGTCCGCCTCGGGCGCGTACACCGCGAGGCCGTGGCCGGCGTGGGTGGCATCCGGGCTGGCCGGTCCGCCGACCGCGGCGCCGAGGCCGATCCAGACGCGCCCCGCGGCGTCGACGGCGAGGCTCCCGACATCGTTGGCGGGCAGGCCCGAGGTCGCGGCGGTCAATGCCGGCAGCCAGGCGCCGCGCGCCGTGTCGAGCCGGCCCACCCCGCCGTCGACGAGCTGCCGGCCGTCGACCTTGGTCTGGGTCGTGGCCACCCACAGCGTGCCGTTGCGCCAGGCCAGGTCGGTCACGGTGTCGCCGGGCAGCCTGCCGCCGGTGCTGGCCACGGTGTGCTGCGCCCAATCGCCCCCGCCCGCCGGCTGGCCGAGCAGCCCCGCGCCGCGCGTGCCGACCCATCGCCCGCCGTCGGGCCCGATCAGCACGGCGGTGACATCGTTCGACGCCGGTGTGCGCGGATGCGTCACGAGGCGGGGGCCGTCCGCCCGGCCCGCGGGGGCGTCGAAGGCGACGATGCCGTGGCCGCCGGCGTGCGGTCCGTTGGCGCCGAGCCATACGCGCCCGCCCGCCATGGCGATGGCCGCCACGGTGTCGTCCGGCAGGCCGTCGGCCGTGGTCCAAGCCTCCCACGCCACCCCGTCCCAACGCGCGATGCCCCGGCCGCGCCAGTCGTCGCCGCAGCCTGCCCAGACCGCACCGCCGCGCGCGAAGAGCGACCAGATGAAGGCGCTGCACAGGCCGTCGTTGGGCGGGCGCCGCCAGGCGCGCCGCGCGCCGTCGTAATACACCACGCCGCGCCCCCAGGTGCCGGCCCACAGCCGGTCGGTGGCGGCGTCGAACACCAGCGCCATCACCTGGTCGGTCGGCGGCCCCGTCTCGGGGGCGCCGTCGGGCGGCGTGGCCGCCACGTGGTCCCAGCGGCCGGTGGCCGCGCGCCGCACCGACAGCGCCGGCCGCTCGTCCACGCCGCCGCGGCCGTGGGCCACCCACAGGTCGCCGCGCCCGTCGAAGGCCAGGTCCACCACCGGGCCGAAGCCGGGGCCGTCGCGATCGGTCGGCTCGCGCGGCTTGTACGGCACGGCCGGGTGATCGCGCCAAGCCGCGCGCCCGGCCGGCAGCGATGCCAGGCCGCCGGGGCCCCCCGCCCAGACCGTGCCGTCCGCCGCCACCGCGATGGCCCGCACGTCCGGCGGGTCGAGCGCGCCCGGAGCGAAATGGCCCCACTCCGCACCGTCCGCGTACGTGACGCCGGTGCGCGTGGCCAGCCAGGCCGTGCCCGACGGATCGAAGGCGATGTCGTGGACGACGTTGTCCGCGGGGCCGTCGGGCGCGGGGAAGACGTGCTGCGCGAAGTCGCCCTGCGCCACGTCCCAGATCACCACGCCGCCGCCCTCGGTCCCCGCCCACAGCCGCCCGGGGTCCGCCGGGTCGGCGGCCAGCGCCAGGACCTCGTCGCCGTTGGCGACGGTCGTCCAGCGCCGGCGGTCGAGCGGATCGCCCGGGTCGCCGGGATCCGGCGCCGCCCGCGAGGCGGGC
>JAJTXQ010000052.1 GCA_021462855.1 Dehalococcoidia bacterium
CACCACACGCTGGTGACCACCGGCCCGTACCGCTGGGTGCGCCACCCGTTGTACAGCGTGGGGGTGCTGTTCATGCTCGGCCTGAGCACGCTGCTCGGGAGCTGGCTGATCCCGGTGCTCGCGATCCCGGCCATGGCCGGCCTGATGCTGCGGACGCCGGCCGAGGAAGCCGGCCTCGTCGCTCGCTTCGGCGACGGCTACCGGGCCTACATGGCGCGGACGGGGCGGTACCTGCCGCGGTGGGGGTAGCGGTGCGCCCAGCGCTGACGCGCGGTCGCGGCGGGGGTACGGCAGGGGGGCTCTCCGACTCGGCGGAAAATCGCCCACCGCGTTGTGGGTGGCGCTCAACCGGGTTGGGAGCCAAGTCGTCGGCGCACGACGCCCGCACTGCGCCCGCGTTGAGGGATCCTGGCAACGCGGTGTCTTGAATTCCGAGGTCGACGTGCCGTACATTGCACGCCCACATCTCACACCACACACGGAGGAACGCGTGCACATCTCACAGCGCTGCCCCATGCCGGCGTGCCTGGCGCTCGCCGGGCTTGCCGTCGCCAGCCTGGCCGCCTGCGCTCGTGGCGCGACCGGTCCGGCCGTCATCCCGGTGGACCTCGCGGAGTACACGATCCACCCGGCAGCGGCCGAGGTCGCCGCCGGCCAGGTCACCTTCACCGCCCGCAACGTCGGGCCAAGCGACCCGCACGAACTGGTCGTCGTCCGCACCGACCTGGCCGGCGACGCGCTGCCGACAGGGGCGGACGGCCGGTTTGACGAGGCAGGCCCAGGCGTCACGGTGATCGGCGAGATCGAGGAGCTTGCCGTCGGCGCCGAGGGCAGCGCGATGTTCGACCTGCCGGCCGGCAACTACGTGCTGGTGTGCAACGTCGTCGAGGTCGAAGGCGACGAGGAGGTCGAGGCCCACTACGCCGAGGGCATGCACACGGCGTTCACGGTGCGGTGATACGCACGCGCCTACGATGCGTCGACGGTGACCACGAGTGCCGAGAAGGCATCAGGTGTCACTACCGGAATCAGGCCGTCCTTGAAGTCGGCGACATTGCGCGTCACAAGGTAATCGGCGCCCGCAGCGGACGCGGCCGCAGCGTGCACGGCGTCCTCGAAGTCCGTCCAACCAAGAGCCAGCGCCGTGTTGAGCACAGCGCCGTCCACGGTTGCGACGGTGAAGACGCTGAGCACATCTGCGATCACTGCGGCGGCCGCTGCGCGCCCGATCTGGCGGGCGATCAGGTAGTGCAGCGTGGTGATGCCATGGGCAGCGACCAGACCGATCGCACGCCCAGTCTCGACCATCGTCCAAGCGGAGGCGGAAGCAGGGTAGTGCGGCTCACGGCGGGCGATGACATCCAGGATGACGTTGACATCCAGCAGGGCACGAAGCGGTTCAGCTTTCATACTTAGCCACCAGATGGCGGTGGTAGTCCTCGATCGATGTGGTGGAATCGAGGATACCCGTCAACCGGTGCAGCACGGGAACGTCCTCGACGGCCATGCCCGCGACGTTGCCGTGCTCCACCGGCAGCCGACGCAGGAACGCGTCGACGAGCGCCGAGAGCGTTGTACCATGCTCGGCGGCGAAACGCTTGGCGTTGGCCACGGATCGCACTTCCACACGGACGGTCAACTTGGTGTGCACGGTGTCACTCCTTGGGGCGAGCTCAGGACTGGCTGCCGTATAGAATACTCGCACGACGTACGGCGACCAAGCCCCGTGGCGTCGAGCTGCATTCGAAGGGGTGCCCTTGACGATCCGCGCGTCGGCAGGTAGATTACCAGCGCGCCGAGGGCGCCTGCCGGCGCGCCATGCGGCGGCACCCTGTGCCCGCGCGGGAGATCCTCCTGCGGCGTGACACCACCCCCGATCTCACCTACCTCCCCCGGAGCCGCACCATGCCCTCGATACACCCGGCCCTACGCTCCCGCTGCCGTTTGGCGCTTGCGGCCGCCGCGACGGCGG
>JAJTXQ010000053.1 GCA_021462855.1 Dehalococcoidia bacterium
AGGGGTTCGTGCGCGGGCTGATGGGCGCGAACCTGGCGCTGGCGGGGCGCTGCGCGAACGACCCGGAGGTCCGGCCGCGGCTGGGCACGGCCTTCGTCGACGCGCTGCGCTGGGCGCTGGTCGCCCGCAGCCGTGACCCGGAGGCGGACCTGCGCGCGCGGATCACGGCGGGGCTGGAGCTGGGGTGGCTCGGGGATCCGCGGTTCGAGCGGCGGGGGGGGCCGGATGGGGCGTACCTCGTGCCGCCGATGGTCGAGATCCCGGGCGGGGTGTATCCGATCGGGGAGGATGAGCCGATCATCGACCCCATCGACGGCGAAGAATCCCGTGATCACATGCCCCGGCATGCCGTAGCCATAGAGGCATTCGCGATCGGGCGGTATCCGGTGACGAACGCCGAGTACGCCTGCTTCATGGCGGCCGGCGGGTACGACGAAGAGCGCTGGTGGGACACCGAGGACGGGCGTGCCTGGCGGCGAGGCGAGGGCACTGCGGAAGGGCCTAAGCAGAGCGCGCGTAATAGTCTGCACTACATTCGGGGCAACCTACAGGCTTTGGAGGGATGGCATGACAGCGGGCAGATCGACGATGAGATCTACGAACGCTGGCTGAGGCGGCTGGCGATGACTCCAGACGAGTTCGAGGCCCATCTGACTGAGTTGTACCCGGGCGGCCGCGAGACCGAGCCGCGATACTGGCGGGACGGGTGGTACAACAACCCCGCGCAACCAGTGGTGGGGATCTCATGGTACGAGGCGCGAGCGTGCGCGGCGTGGCTCGGTGCCCAGACGGGGCAGATCTATCGGCTGCCGACGGAAGCGGAGTGGGAGGCGGCGACACGCCGCGCGGTGGCACGCCGCTTCGCCTATGGCGAGACGTTCGACGCGACGCGGAGCAACACGGTGGCGACGCGCATCAGGCGGCCCACCCCGGTGGGGGTGTTTGTGGAGGGCGACACACCGGAAGGCATTTGCGACATGGCAGGGAACGTCGCGATGTGGACGTCGAGCTTGTGGGGCGAGGATCTCGACGAGCCGGCATACAAGTATCCCTACGACGCTGCCGACGGACGCGAGAAACCGGATGCGGCCCCGAGTATCCGCCGGGTGGTGCGGGGCGGGTCGTGGGACTTCCCCTCGAACCTCGCTCGCGCCGCGGACCGCGTCAGGGACTTTCCCGACATCCGTAACTACGACGTCGGGGTGCGGTTGGCGGTTTCGGCCCCCATCTCCGTGAAACACTGATCACTGGTGCCGCGTAGCGGCACTTAAACGCGGAAAT
>JAJTXQ010000054.1 GCA_021462855.1 Dehalococcoidia bacterium
GGGCGAGTCGCCGCGGACGGCGTTCGGCGAGAACCGCGCCGGCCTGTCGGGCGTGGCGCTCAATGTCGAGCTGGACCCGCTGCTGAAGAAGGTCGCGCGGAAGCGGCTGATCCGCGCCGCCGCGTACCGGCGGCGAAATGAGATGATCCTGCGCATGCTGGAGCGGTTCGGCGACGCGCGCGCGTCCTACGCGCCGTATCGTTCGCGCATCGTCTGGGGCAGCGTGCTGCCGCTCGACCGCGGACGGCTCGTCGAGGATGAGCGCACGCTGGTGGCGGCGGGCATCCACAGCCGGCGCCGCGCCGCCGACGAGCTCGGCGTCGAGGATCCGGAGCTGGAGTTCAGCCGCTGGCTGGAGGAGCAGCGCGCCGCCGCGCGGCTCATGCCGTGACGCGCTACGGCGCCGGTGGCCGCATGACCTCGTGCATCGTGACGACGTTGAGCGTGTTGGGGAAGTGCACGACCTTGACGTACATCCCCTCGGACACGTGGATGAAATCTTCGGGCCGCACGCGGAACACGGCACGTTCAACGTTCACGTAGTGCGATTGCATCGCGATGATCAGGTCGGCGCGCGCCCACTTGCGCGTGACGACGCCCTCGCTTTCGGCGAGCGGCGACGACATGTCGCGCAGGTGCTGCACGACCTGGTAGCCGAGCAGCAGCCCGACGAGCCCGACGACGGTCAGCGACACGTAGCCGGCGCCTTCCGGGCCGGACTGGATGATGTAGTAGAGCACCGCGACATCGGCCGCGAGCATGAGGGCGTAGATCAGCATGCTGCGGAACAGCGACGAGCGCGCGATGGATTCGGGGTCCCGGGCCATGCTCCTATGGCGACGGCGCCGGCGTGGGCAGCGGCGGCAGCGCGATGACGTCGCCCGCCCTGAGCACCGGCGCATCGAAGTCGAGGTTGTTGAGGGCGGCGATCGCGCGGGCGTAGGCGTCGATGTCGTCGGTGGGCGAGATCGTGGCGCCGGCGATGCCGTACAGCGTGTCGCCTTCCTGGATGGTGTACTCCCGGAACGGGCTGACGGTCGCTGTCGCTGTGGGCGAGGGGGTGGACGGCGTGCTGGTAGCGCGCGGCGTCTCGGCCGCGACCGTGGCGTCGCCGGCGCCGCCGGCCGGCGTCGGCGTCGACTGGCCGACGATCACGGGCGCGCCGCGGGTCTCGACGGGCGGGCGCAGCAGCAGGATCACGGCGAGCGCGGTGCCGATGAGCATCGCCAGCAGGGCGCCGCGGTAGAGGTTGAACGAGGGGAGCGCGCTCGCCGGCCGGAGGCACTCCGCGCAGTAGTGCTCGTTCCCGTGATCTTCGCAGTAGGGGTGCGCGCACCGCTTGCAGGCATTGATCGCGGGGTTCGCGCAGGAAAAGCAGTCCACGTACGGAATGATAGCAGCAGCGAGGGGCGCGGCGGGTGCGCCGCGCCCCTGCGGCAGCGCGTGTTTAGGCCAGCTCGACCGTCGCGCCGGCTTCGGCGAGCTTCGCCTTCACCGCCTCGGCCTCGGCCTTGGCGATGCCTTCCTTCACGTTGACGGGCGCGCTCTCGACGAGGTCCTTCGCTTCCTTGAGCCCGAGCGTCGTGACCTCGCGGACGGCCTTGATGACGTTGATCTTGTTCGCGCCCGCGTCCTTGAGCACGACGTTGAACTCCGTCTGCTCTTCCTCGGCCGCAGCCGGCGCTGCGGCGCCGCCGCCACCCGCCGCGGGCGCGGCCATCATCATCGCCGGCGCTGCGGCGGTGATGCCGAACTCGTCCTCGATCTTCTTGTTGAGGTCGCGCAGCTCGAGGATGGTCATCCCCTTGATGATGTCGAACGCCTCTTCAACCTTCGCCATGGTTCGTCCTCCTTGTGTCCCGTGCGGGATCGTGTGCCTGTGCTTACGCTGCCGATTCGAGCTGCTCCGCGCGCGCGTCGACCAGGCGCGCGAACGTCCGCATGCTGTCATCGAGCATGTTCACGAGGTTCTGCAGCGGCGAGATGAACGCGCCCGCCAGCTGGCCGATGAGCTGCTCGCGCGACGGCAGCGACGCGAGCTCCGCGACGACCTTGCCATCGACGACGGCGCCGTCGATGTACACCTTCTTCGCTGCGAAGGCATTGCGCGCGGTGCGGGTGTACTCGCTGATCGCCTTCGCCGGCGCGACGATATCCCCGTAGCCGAAGATGACGAGCGACGGGCCTTCGACGACGCCGCCCGCCGCTTCCTGGCCAGCCTGCGCGGCGGCGATCTGGAACAGCCGGTTCTTCACGACGCGAGCCTCGACGCCGGCATCGCGGAGCGTGCGACGGAGCGCCGTCATCTCCTTCACGCTCAGTCCGCGGTACTCCGCGCCGATGACGACGCTGGAGTTGGCGAACAGCTTCTTCAGTTCCTCGACGGTGGCTTCTTTGCGTGCCGTTGGCATCGGTCGCCTCCCTCAGCGAGCGGACAATACGAAACCCCTGCCGTGGAGACAGGGGCGCACGCGCTCGGGGTCCGCCGCGGGCGGACGCGATGGTCACGTATTGCGCCTCGGCAGGCTGTGATTATGTCCCGAAGGAGCGCCTGCTGTCTCTGGCGGCGGCAGTGTATCGGCGCAGGCGCGGCGGATGCAAGGCCGTTCGGTGTAACGCAGGTTTCTGGACTTCTTCAGGCCGCCGCTGCGGTGGTGCGCGAGCCGGTGGTACGGCCCCGGCTGGCAGCCGCCCGCGCGGTCACGTCACCATCCAGGCGGGCGGGATCAGCCGAGCGGCGCTTGCTCGGCGACGCGGGCAGGTTGCTCGCGCGGCGCGGGCGGCTCGTCGCCGTCGTCGCCTTCGTCGGACACGGCGGGGAGCGCAAAGCCGAACTCCGAGCCGACATCGGGCCCTGCCTTGACCCAGATGCGGCCGCCGTGCGTCTCGATCAGCCGCTTGCACACCGCGAGGCCGATGCCCATCCCCGGCGTGTAGTGTGACGTCTTCGAGGAGCGATAGAACGGTGTGAAGATGTCCGCCGCCTCCTGCGCGCTGACGCCGACGCCGCGGTCCTGCACGCGCACCGTGATCTCGCCGTGCGCGCGTTCGATGACGACCGTGATCGGCTCGTGCGCGGGGCTGTACTTCTCCGCGTTGCTGAGCAGGTTGCGCACGACCTGCTCGATGTACAGGTCCGACGCGATCACGGGCAGCGTATGGCCGCGCGAGTCGAGGATAATCTCGCGGTGCGGGTGCTGCTGGCGGTGCTCGGCGACGATCCGTTCGACGATGCGCCCGACGAGGATCGGCTCGGCATCGATCGTGCCGCCCTGGCTGATCCGCGCGAGCAGCAGCAGGTTTTCGATGATCCTGTGGAGGCGCGTGGCATCGCGGCGGATGTCGTGCACCGCGCCGCGGCGCGATTCGTCATCGAGCAGGTGGGCGCGGTTGTCGAGCACTTCGGCGTTGCCGGCGATCGTCGTGATCGGTGTCTTGAGCTCGTGCGACATCAGGCCCAGGAACTCGTCCTGCGCTGCGTTCGCCTGCTCGAGCTCGCGCACCAGTTGCTCGCGCTCGTCTTCGCTGACCTTTCGTTCGTGCACGTCCATGCTCACGGTGACCCATCGCTCGATGGTGCCGTCGCGGCGGCGCGTCGGAAGGCCACGCACGAGGTGCCAGCGGTACTCGCCGTCATAGCGGCGCAGGCGCATCTCGTTGCGCAGCGGCTCGCCGGTGGCCAGCGAGCGCTGCCAGAGCGTGGTGCTGCGCTCGTTGTCGTCCGGGTGTACGGTCGCGAATTCCGTCCAACTGCCGGCCTGTTCCTCGGTGAGGCCGGTGTACTCAAAGTAGCTGTCGTTCGCATATTCGAAGGCGCCGGACGGGCTGGTCGTGACGACGAGCGCGGGCATCACTTGCGTCAGCGACCGGTAGCGATCCTCGCTCTCGATGAGGGCTTCCTCGGTCCCCTTGAGCGTATCGATGTTGACCAGCGTGAGGATGAAGCTGCTCGGGTCGTCGCTCGTGGCGCCGATGGGCGTCACGCCGGCGAGGTGCCAGCGATAGTCGCCGCTGGCGCTGCGCAGGCGGAACTCGCCCGCGCGTGGCGCGCCGCCGCCGATCGTCTCGCGCCAGTTGCTGATGGCGGAGGCGGCGTCCTCCGGGTGGAGCAGGGCGGCAAACGGGTCGCGGGGCAGCGCGTCGGCGGTGAAGCCCGTGTACTCGTAGAAGCGGTCGTTGGCGAACGTGAATCTCCCATCGGCGTCGGTGACGACGACCATCGCATCGATCGAGTTGGCCAGTTCGCGGTAGCGCGCTTCGCTCGCGCGGTGCGCGTCGTTTGCGCGCTTGCCTTCATCGATGTCGATGCTCGCACTGGCCCACGAGACGACCGCGCCGGACCCGTCGCGGATCGGCGCAACGAAGCCCAGGTGCCAGCGGTAGGCGCCGTCGGCCCCACGGATCCGCCATTCTGCGGAGTCCGCTTCGCCGCGCCGCAACGCGTTCATGTACGTCGCGGTGACACGCCCGCGGTCGTCCGGGTGGCAGATGCGCAGCGGGTGCTCGATGAGATCGTCGATCGATATGCCGGTGTAGGCCGTCCAGCGTTCGCCGGCGTACAGCAATCGCCCGCTCGTGGTCGTCTCCGACACGAGCGCCGGGATGGCCTCCGTGAGGTTGCGCCAGTGCTGCTCGCTCTCGCGGAGCGACAGGAGCAACGCGTCCGCGCGGTCACGCGCCGCACGCTCGCGGCCGTACAGGACCATCGCGATCACGCCGGCGATCCACAGGACGAGCAGTGAACTGACGCCCGGTGCGCCTTCGAGCGCGAACGAGGGGCGTGGCTCGAGGATGAAGTACCACGTCGCGGCGGAACTCACCGCGAGCGCGACGAGCCCGGCGCGCGCGCCGCCAACGGCGACCGCAATCATGACGCCAACGACCAGGATCGCGACCCCGCCGTTCGCCATCCCGGCAAACTCGGCGAGGAGGAGGGCCACGGCGAGCGCGCCGACGACGCTGACGCAGGCGAGCAGCGTCCGCCGCACGCTCGGTGACTCCTCGTTCGCCGCCGGCCACAAGATGCCGCGAGCGATGGCGTCGAAGCGGCCCGCCCGGGCCGGCGTCCGTGTTACGGAATCGGTAGTCAAAGGCCTCCCCGCTGCGGGCGCAGTGTGACAGATCCCAGCATACGGGCATCGATCTTGCAGAATCATCGCCTTCCGGCGAGGGCACATCGATCGAGCGTAACATCGCCGCGACGGGTTGACGAAGCCACGCGCTCGCCGCACCGGCGCGAGCCGGTGTGACCGCCCGCTTCATCGACGACCTGCGCGTTGTCGCGACGTCCCCGCGGGAGAGCGCGCGCGGACCGGAACGCGCTACGATCGGTGCATGCGCATGGCAGTCGTGGTCCTCGTAACGGCGTCGATAGCCGCCGCGGCGTGCAGCGGCGAAGGCGGCGAGCGCGCGACGCCGTCACCCGCAGCGAGCGCCAGCGCAACCGCGACGCCGCCGGCCACGTGGACCCCCACGGCGTCGCCAATCCCGCTCGTCACCGCGCCGCCTGGCGAGCCGGACGCGTCGATCTCGGCGCCTGTGCCGGCCGGAGAGGCGTTCCCGTCCGGGCAGCAGCCGGCGGGCACGTGGTGGGTCTACGACTGGTACGAGGACCGCGTGCAGGTCATCGAATCACGCGGAGCGGCGCAGCCGCGGTGGCTCGCCGTCGACGCGCTGGCCATCGGCGGCGAGACGCAGACCACCGTGCTCCACCTCGACGGCCGCGTCGAGCTTCTTGCGGCGGACGCCGTGGCGAGCGCGACGCCTCCGCCAAAGGCCGGCACGTCGCCCGACGGACGATGGTCGGCGCTGCAGGAGGCGTCGGGTGAGGGCGGCGTCATCGTGCGGCCGGCGGCCGGCGCCACGGGCGGCACGCGCATCGCCAACGCGTTCTACGCGACGTGGGCGCCCGGCAGACCGGCGCTGCTCGCGATGCAGGGCAACTGGTGCACCGGGTTCGACGTCTTCATGTACGACGCGGATGCCAGTGAGCTCCGCAACCTCACCGAGGCGATCGACACCGTCACCGCGTACGCGTGGCACCCGAGCGGCGAGGCGATCGCGCTCAGCATCGTCAACGCGGGAACGCCGGACCGGCGGACGCTCGGGATGCTGCACCTGCCGAAGATGGTGCTGTCGCAGCTCGTCGTGCTGGGACACTACGGCGAGCTCGTGCCGATCGCGTGGAGCCCGGACGGGCGGCATCTGCTGTTCGGCTACATCCCCGGCCGCGGCTTCTGCGAGGGCGCAGAACCGCTGCCTTCGCCGACGCACCTGGAGCCGCTCTGATCGTGCCGCGATCGCGCCCTCCCGAGGGCTGCCGGAGCGCCGGAATCCGCCTCGTTTTGAATCAGAAACGCGGTCAAAATCGGGCCTCGATCTGCTATACTCTGGAGGCATGACAGGCCGTATCTAGCATCCAATTTCGGGCGCGTTTCCCGGGGCGGGAAGCGCGGTCTTTGTGATCAGCTCAGGGCGCGGTCGGCGCCCGGGAAGATAGCGAAACAGGCGATGGTCCGACAGCGCGCGGAAGACATCCCGGCACCAAAGCGTGGCAAGGAGAAGGACTCCTACACCGCGTCCGACATCCAGGTCCTCGAGGGGCTGGAGGCGGTGCGGCGCCGCCCCGGCATGTACATCGGCACGACGGACCGGGCGGGGCTGCACCACCTGGTGTTCGAGATCGTCGACAACTCCGTCGACGAGGCGATGGCGGGCTTCTGCGACCGCATCGAAGTCTCGATCGAGCCGGACAACTGGGTGCAGGTGCGGGACAACGGCCGCGGCATCCCTGTCGACAAGCACAAGACGACGGGCAAGTCGGCGCTCGAGACGATCATGACGGTGCTGCACGCCGGCGGCAAGTTCGGCGGCGGCGCGTACAAGGTGTCGGGCGGGCTCCACGGTGTCGGCGCGTCGGTCGTCAACGCGCTCGCGACGAAGATGTGGGTGGAGGTGCGCCGCGAGGGCAAGATCCACCGGCAGGAGTACGAACGCGGCATCCCGAAGGGTTCGCTGAAGGTCGCGCCGGAGCGCGGGCAGGCGCAGACTGGAACGACGACGGCGTTCCTCGCCGATGACACGATCTTCGACACGCTTGACTACGAATACGACGCGCTGCTCCAGCGCTTCCGCGAAATGGCGTACCTGACGAAGGGCATCTGGATCCGCTTCGAGGACAAGCGCGCGGGGCGCGAGCGCGAGATGAACTTCTGCTTCGACGGCGGCGTCTCGAGCTTCGTGCGGCACGTGAACAAGGGGCGCAACACGCTGAGCGCGCGCCCGATCTACATCGAGAAGGTCGTGGAGACGACGGCGGTCGAGGCGGCGATCCAGTACAACGACGGCTTTTCGGTCGCCGAGTTCAGCTTCGCCAACACGATCAACACGATCGATGGCGGCGCGCACCTGACGGGCCTGCGCGCGGCGCTCACGAGCGCGCTCAACGAGTACGCGCGCAAGCAGAAATTCCTCAAGGACGATGACGCCAACCTCACGGGCGACGACGTGCGCGAGGGGATCGTCGCCGTCGTTTCGGTGAAGCTGCCGGAGCCGCAGTTCGAGGGCCAGACGAAGACGCGTCTGGGCAACGCCGATGTGCAGACGCACGTGCGCAGCGCCGTCTACGAGAGCCTGACGCAGTACCTCGAGGAGCACCCGTCGGACGCGCGCCGGATCATCGAGAAGGGCATCATGGCGTCGCGGGCGCGCGAGGCGGCGCGAAAGGCGCGCGACCTCGTCGTGCGCAAGGGCCTGCTCGACGGCACGATGCTGCCCGGCAAGCTCGCCGACTGCTCGGAGCGCGACCCCTTCCAGTGCGAGCTGTACCTCGTCGAGGGCATCTCGGCGGGCGGCACGGCGAAGACGGGGCGCGACCGTCGCTTCCAGGCGATCCTCCCGCTGCGCGGCAAGATCCTCAACGTCGAAAAGGCGCGGATGGAGAAGATGCTGGCGCACGAGGAGATCCGCGCGCTGATCACGGCGCTCGGCACGGGCTTCGGCGACACGTTCGACATCAACAAGCTGCGCTACCGCCGCGTCATCATCATGGCCGACGCCGATGTCGACGGGTCGCACATCCGCACCCTGCTGCTGACGTTCTTCTTCCGCTACATGCGCAGCCTGATCGATGAAGGGTGCCTGTACATCGCGCAGCCGCCGCTGTACCGGATCCAGGTCGGCAAGCAGCACACGTGGATCTACTCGGACAACGAGCGCGACCAGCACCTGTCGCGCGTGAAGGAAGGGCAGAAGGCGCACGTCCAACGCTACAAGGGTCTCGGCGAGATGAACCCGGAGCAGCTCTGGGAGACGACGATGGACCCGGAGCAGCGGACGATGCTGCAGGTGACGATCGAGGACGCCATGCGAGCGGAGGAGATCTTCTCCACGCTGATGGGCGACGAGGTCGCGCCGCGCAAGAAGTGGATCCAGGGCCACGCCACGCAGGTGAAGAACCTCGACGTGTAGCGGGAGCGCGTTTACCTATCTCGATTTCGGCCGTTTGCGTGGTCGCGGGGGCTTTGCCGCTGCTCCGCCTCGCCCGGGCGTCCGCGCGGGAGATTCCGCTTGCTGCTCGGCGTCTGTGTGCGACTGCGTGACGGTTCCGATCTTAAGCACCGGGAGCGTGATCGGCTCCCACCCCATGCGCCCGACCATGTCGGAGACAAACGCCCGCAGGTACGGCCATGTGTTCACGTGCAGATTGAAGTGGAAGTCCTGGAAGATCGCGTCCGTCATCTCCGCGTCCGACCGGTAACGGAGGTGGAATTCGACGGTGATGCTCGCGGCATCCGCGCCGTCGGCCGTCACTGATAGCGCAAACGTTTGCCCGGCCTCGAACCCACCGGGACAGAGACCCCAGCCGACAGAGCCACTTCGAATGGTGATGTCTGCATCCGCGGGACGCGCGTCGCTGCCCAGTAAGTGGATCTCCGCATTGGAGATCCAGATCTTGTCGAGGTCTATCTGCGCGATGAACTCGGCGTATTCCTCCGGAGACAGCTGAACAGGAGGAGCGTTCCGTTTCGCCCGGCGGGGGTCGGCCACAGCTACGCCGCCACCAGCCGGACGTTTGCGCGTGGCCGCGGCTTCTCTGCGCGCGCCGGCGGCAGACCCGCGATTTGATAGCGGAGGCGCGCATCCATCGCCGCGACACGCGCTGCGAGCGCGTCGATCTTGCTTTCAATGCTCGCCTGTGCGTCGCGTTGAGCGAGTAGCATGACGACGTACTGGTTCAGGCTCGCGCCCTCACGCTCCGACGACCAGACCAGCTGCTGGTGCAGTGAGCGCGGCAGGCGAAGCACGAACTTGCCGCTATAGTCATCGACGCCCGAAGGCAACGGGATGTCGTTCCCGCGTTCGTACTCGGTCTCGATCCAGAGGCGACGCGCGTCTTCAGCGAGCGCTCCGATTTCCTCCGGCGTGTCTGCCTGGGTCATGCAGCCTGGCAGGTCAGGGAACATCACGAAGTAGCCGGGGTCGCTGCCGGTGATGACCTGGAACGGGTATGCCAGTGAAAGGTAGTGGTTGAGTGGACGACGGTGCTTCTTCATGCTGGATTCCTGTGGTGCTCCTACACGCCGAGTCGCTCGATGATCTGATCGAGGTACACGGCTTTCACCTTCCGGCCCCGGACCAGCGGGAAGATGATTGGCGCCTGTCCTTCTTTCACGAACGCGACGTGGCTGCCGGATTGGCGACCGTGGCTCCAGCCGTACCCTCGAAGCAGCTTTTCGACGTCGCCGAAATCCGCCTCAGGTGGCCGAGCTTTGATCCGGGCAACCAGCTTATCGAACTTGGTCAACCCGCCAGCTCCTCGACAGTACTATATACGGTACTATGTGTCAATACTTGAACGAACCTGCTGGCCGCGGCCCCGCCGGGCTCTCAGCCCGATTCGCGTATAGTACGAGCCGCCGCCGGCGCCGGGCCACTCGTGGAACGGATTGGCTCACACCGAACATAAGCGCAGTCCGCGAACGATCGGCGTCTGCTAGGATGCCTGTCGGGCACCCGAACATATGTTTACGCACCTGCACCTTCACACCGAGTACAGCCTGCTCGACGGCCTGAGCCGCATCCCGGACGTGATGGAGCGGGTGCGGGCGCTCGGGCAGACCTCCGTCGCCATGACGGACCACGGCGCGCTCTACGGCGCCATCGACTTCTACAAGGAAGCGCGCGCCCGCGAGCTGAAGCCGATCATCGGCATCGAGGCGTACATCGCGCCGGACTCGCGCCACAAGCGCTCCGAAGCGCGCGCGAACAACTACTACCATCTGACGCTGCTCGCGAAGGACGAGACGGGCTACCGCAACCTGCTGCAGCTCAGCACCAAGTCGCACCTCGAGGGCTTCTACTACAAGCCGCGCATGGACAAAGAGCTGCTGGCGGCGCACGGCAAGGGCATCATCGCGCTCAGCGGCTGCCCCTCGGGCGAGATGCACAGGCTGTTGCTCGAGGATCGCTACGACGAGGCGCGCGCGCTCGCCGGCTTCTTCGGCGACGTGTTCGATGATTTCTACCTGGAGGTCATGCGCCACGACGAGCCGGAGATCAACGCGCAGTGCGCGAAGGTCCTCGAAGGCCTGGCGCGCCTCTCGCGCGACGAGGGCATCCCGCTTGTGGCGACGAACGACTCACACTACACCGCGCCCGAGGACGCGTCGATCCATGACGTCCTGCTGTGCATCGGCACGAACAGCACGGTCGATGACACGAAGCGCGCGCTGAAGATGCATGACACGTCGTACTACGTGAAGTCGGAGGACGAGATGCTCGCGCTGTTCCCCGACCTGCCGGCGGCGGTGACGAACACGCAGCTGGTCGCCGAGCAGTGCGACTTGCGCATGGACTTCGGGAGGCTGCACCTGCCGGAGCCCGAAGTGCCCGGCGGCAAGACGCCGCACCAGCACCTGACCGACCTCGCGCGCGAAGGGCTGAACCGCAAGTATCCGTTCGCGTCCGGCGAGGTGCGCGAGCGGCTGCAGTACGAGCTCGACGTCGTCGAGAAGACCGGGTTCACCAACTACTTCCTCGTCGTCTACGACATCGCGCAGTTCTGCGAGCGCGAGCAGATCATGCTCGGCGTGCGCGGCTCGGCGGCGGCGAGCATCATCCTCTACACGCTCGATGTGACGTTCATCGACCCGCTGGCGACGCGGCTGGTGTTTGAGCGCTTCCTGCACGTCGACCGCAAGGAGCCGCCCGACGTCGACATGGACATCCCGGACGCGCGCCGCGATGAGGTGATCCGCTATGTCGCGGCGAAGTACGGCTACGACCGCGTGGCGCAGATCATCACGTTCGGCACGATGGGCGCGAAGGCGGCGGTGCGCGATGTTGGCCGCGCGCTCGGCATGCAGTACGGCGACGCCGACCGCGTGGCGCGGCTCGTGCCCAGCATGCCGCTGCACATCACGCTCACACAGGCGCTCGAGGATTCGCCCGAGCTCGCTTCGCTGTACGAGACGGACCCGCAGGTGACGCGGCTCGTGGACACGGCGCGCCGGCTCGAGGGCGTGGCGCGGCACGCCAGCACGCACGCCGCCGGCGTCGTCATCTCGCGCGAGCCGCTGGCCGAGCATGTGCCGCTGCAGCGCCCGACGCGCGGCGACGAGACGTCGATCCCCACGACCCAGTATGCGATGGCGCAGGTCGCCGAGATCGGCCTGCTGAAGATGGACTTCCTCGGTCTCGCCAACCTGACGATCCTCGGCCGCGCGATCGACATCATCGAGCGGACGAAGGGCGTGCGCATCGACCTGCAGGCGCTGCCCGATGGCGATGCGAAGACGTTCGAGATGCTCGGCGCGGGCGACACCTTCGGCGTGTTCCAGCTGGAGTCGCCGGGCATGCGCCGGTCGATCCAGGAGCTGCGGCCCGACAGCACCGCCGAGCTCATGGCGCTCGTCGCGCTGTACCGCCCGGGGCCGATGCAGCACATCGGCGCGTACTGCCGCGCCAAGCACGACCGCTCGCTCGTCCAGTACCCGCACCCGGACCTGGCGGAGATCCTCGACGAGACGTACGGCGTCATCGTCTACCAGGACCAGGTGTTGCTGGTGCTGCAGAAGTTCGCCGGATACTCCCTGAAAGACGCCGACGCGATCCGCAAGGCGATGTCGAAGAAGATCGCGTCGCTGATGGAGGCGGAAGGCGAGAAGTTCATCGCCGCGGCGGTGAAGAACGGCTATGAGAACGCGCAGGCGACGGCGATCTTCGACCTGATCCTGCCGTTCGCCGGCTATGCGTTCAACAAGGCGCACTCGGCCTGCTACGGCACGATCGCGTACCAGACGGCGTATCTGAAGGCGAACTACCCGCACGAGTACATGACCGCCGTGCTGTCGAGCGCGGGCACATCGGACCGCGTGGCGGCGGCGGTAGCGGAGTGCGTGCGGCTGAACATCACCGTGCGGCCGCCCGATGTCAATGCCAGCGGCGCCGGATTCGCGCTCGAGGGCGCCGGCGCCGACGTGGCGGTCCGCTTCGGCCTCGCCGATGTGAAGAACGTCGGCCACGGCGCGGCGGAGGCGATGCTCGCCGTCCGCGACGAGAGCGGTGCGTTCGAGAGCATCGAGGACTTCGCCAAGCGCATCGACCTGAAGGCGCTGAACCGCCGCACGCTCGAATCGCTGATCAAGTGCGGCGCGTTCGATGCGCTCGGCGGCCGCGGCACGCTGCTCGCCAGCCTCGACCGCATCATCTCGCTGGCGCAACGCGAGCAGAAGCTGAAGGAGTCCGGCCAGTCGACGATGTTCGACATGTTCGGCGACAGCGTCGCGACGCCGCTGCCAGCGCTCGAGCTGCAGGAGGTCGAGGTGTCGAAGGCGGAGCAGCTGGCGTGGGAACGCGAGCTGCTCGGCGTGTACGTCTCGGAGCACCCGTTCCGCATGGCGGCAAAGTCGCTGTCGCAGCACACGTCGGCGCTGGTCTGCGAGATCACGACGGAGATGGACGGGCGCGAGGTGGTGATCGCGGGCATGGTGCAGGACGTGCGCACGCGCACGACGAGAGCCGGCAAGCCGTTCATGGTGGCGATGGTGGAGGACCTCTCGGGCACGCAGGAGGTGACGGTCTGGCCGGATGTCTTCGAGCCGACGCGCGAGCTGTGGGCGCCGGGAAACATCCTGCTGATGCTGGTGCGGGTGCGCGAGCGTGCCGACCGCCTGCAGATCGCGGTGCAGCAGGTGTCGCTCGTGCAGGCCGCCGATGGCTCGGTGAGCCACGAGCACTTCACGGTGCCGGACTGGCTGACGGCGGCGGTGCGCTCGTCGGCGGGCGTAGGCGTGGTGCGCGCGCTCCCGCCGGGCAGCGGCGAGCACGCGCCGGCCAACGGCAACGGCGATAGCGCGCGCAACGGCAACGGCAACGGGAGCCGCACGGGCGCCGGGCAGCCAGCGCCTGCCGCATCGTCTGCCGATGCCCCTGCAGCAGCGCCAGTCCCGGAGCCGCGGCGTGCGGCGTCCCGGGCAACGCTCCGCTTCTTCATGCACGAGTCCGATGACGAGACCGCGGACCGCGCCCGGCTCGACGCGCTGATCGCGCTGATCGGCGAGCACCCGGGCGAGGACATCGTGCGTCTGTTCGTGCACCTGAACGACGGCGACAAGATCGAACTGGCGATGCCGGCGGCGGCGGCGAGCGAGGAGCTCCGTGAGCGCGGCATCGCGCTGCTGGGCGAACGCGGCGGGGCCGAGGCGATCGCCCGGCCGCAAGAGCGCCGGACGGCCGGCGTGCAGCCCGTGGCATAGGGGGAGGCATGACGTCCGTCTACACCGACGATCAGCGCGCGTTCCTGCTGGCGCATCGCCTTGTCGTCGTCGGCGCGCAGCGCGCGGGCGCGCCGCACCTGACCCCCGTGTACTACGTGATGGATGGCGACGACCTGCTCATCTCGACGACGCGGTCGCGGCTGAAGACGGAGCTCATCCGGCGCAACCCGGACGTGTCGCTGTGCGTGCTCGCGGAGGAGTTCCCGTTCCTGTACGTGCTCGTCTACGGCGCGGCGTCGATCGAGGACGCCGGCGCGGCTGACCTGATGATGCGCATCGGCGAGCGGATGACCGGCGCCCCGGTCCCGGAGGCCGCGCGCCCCACGGTCGAGGAGCGCGCCCGCACGGAGGGCCGCATCGTCCTGCGCGTGCGACCGCACCGCGCCGTCGCGACCATGCCGCTCGCACCGAAGCGCGCGTAACGCCTGTCGCCCGCGGGCATTTCTTTCCCGCGCGGCGGGGGGTAGGATCGTTGCACCCCCGCCGGCGGCGGGACGCACCAAGGAGCAGCACCACCATGACGTACCGCGACCTACGCTACGAAGTGGCCGACGGCATCGCCACGATCACGCTCGACCGCCCCGATCACCTGAACGCCATCAGCGGCGCCATGCTCGCGTCATTCTCCACCGCGTTTCGCGAGGCCGACACTGACACCGGTGTCCGCGTGATCATTCTCACCGGCGCGGGCGAACGCGGCTTCTGCTCCGGGCTCGACCTGAAGGAGCAGGGCGCGCGTGCCGGGGCGGGCAGCCTCAACGGCACGGCGATCGCGGGCGCCACGGCGAAGTTCGCCCTGGCGGCGAGCCCGCCGGTGGTGCTTCACCAGACCGACAAGCCGGTGATCTGCGCGCTGAACGGCGCCGCCGCCGGCTACGGGCTGGACCTCGCGCTCGGATGCGACATCCGCGTGGCGGCGGAGCACGCCAAGCTCGCGGCGGTGTTCACGAAGCGCGGCGTGCTGCCGGAGAGCGGCGGCACGTGGCTGCTCCCGCGGCTCATCGGCTGGGCGAAGGCGGCGGAGCTCGCGTTCACCGGCCGCACACTCTCGGCGCGCGAGGGGCTCGAGTGGGGCTTGGTGAACAAGGTCGTTCCGAAGGAGTCGCTGATGGACGAGGCGCGCGCGCTGGCCAGCGAGATCGCGCGGAATGCGCCGCTCGCCGTGCAGGCAACGAAGCGGATGATGCGGTTGAGCCTGGACGAGACGTTCGAGGCGAACGTGCACCACGTGTTCCTGCAGCTGCTGCCGCTCTTCCGCTCACAGGACTTCACCGAGGGCGTGAAGGCGTTCATCGAGAAGCGGGAGCCGCAGTTCGAGGGGCGCTGATCACCGCGGCAACGGAGCAACGCGCAAGGCCGGCCCATACGGGCCGGCCTTCGTGCTGCGGTGTGCCTTCGTCGCTGCCCCGCCTCGGCCGGGAGGGCATCCGGCCGGGCGGGGCGGTGTACATCATCGTCGCCGGGTTATGTGTGGGCTCCAGCCGACGCGGAGAACCCGTTCGGCTTGCCGACAGGCGCGGTGCCCTCGGGCGCCGGTTCACCGTCTTCGACGCCGAGCAACTCGGTCCGCATCACCTTCACGCCACCCGGCGCGGTGATGCCGAGCTTTACGCGGTCGCGCTCGACGCTCAGCACCTTCACCCAGATGTCTCCCTCGATCCAGATGCCCTGCTGGACCTTCCGCACCAATATGAGCATCCTGCTCGCTCCCATCCGATGCCGCCGAAGGCGGACCGTAGCCCTTCGACCGTTCCCCCGCGCGGCGGGCCGGCTCCGGCGCCGCCGCGGTCTATTGATATGCGTCCCATACTTGACAGTACCCGCCTCGGCGCATTAACTAGAACCCGAATGCTGGATACCGGAAGCTGGTACGGAAAATCAGGATATCAAATACCGGAATTAGAGTTCCGGCTCCTGATTGCCGGTATTTGAATTCTAACAAGCTTCCCCGTCAACTAGCAACGTGAGGCGCGACCACCAACATGAGCGGTAACAGTCGCTGGAGCCTGTTGACGAACCACGCGTTTGTCCTCGCCCACGTCGTCGAGCACCCCCGCTCGACGCTGCGCCAGATTGCCGATGCCGTCGGGATCACCGACCGGGCCGCGCTGTCGATCCTGCGCGCGCTGGAGGCGGACGCCATCATCACGCGCGCGAAACAGGGGCGGCGGAATCGCTACGCCGTCGACATCGAAGCGCTAATGCGCCACAAGAGCCAGGGCAAGTATACGATCGGGGAGCTGGTGGCGGAGTTGCGCCTGCTGGCGTCGCGCCTGCCGGAGGTCGGCATTTCGCAGGACCTGCGCATCACGCACCCGGCTGCCGCCGGGGACGGCGCCGGTCCGGCGACGGGCGCGTCCGCCGACGGGACGGCGCCGCCCCTGTCTGCGGCCGAGGGCGCACACTCGTAGCCGGGCAGCGGGTCAGCCTCAGATTGAGCGCTGACCCACCACCGCGGCAGGCACACCCTGTTCCCTTGCCGGATGCACGCGCGTGGCGCGGCGGCCCGCGTCAGTCGGTGACGGTGAAGTCCGTCGTCATGCCCTTCTTGAAGTGGTCCTCGGTGCTTCCCGCCTCGCCCGGCACGATGAGGCACGCCAGCGTGTATTCGCCCGCCTCAAGGTCGAGCACGATCTCGGCGGTCACGCCGACCGGGATGTCCTCGATCTCGCCGAGGGGTTCGAACGCGTCGCCGTCGGCCTTCTTCAGCACGGCGAGCTCGTGCACCTGGTCGGCGCTTGCGTTCGTGGCGACGAACTTGATCGCGCCGGCGGCGACCGTTGGTACGTCGGGCTTCACCGCCCAGTCGATGAGCTCGACGTTCACGGTCGCATCGCTCGAGCGCGACTCCGGTGTCTCGGCGCTGCCGCTCTCTTCGTCGTCTGTCGGTGCGGCGCCGCTGCCCGCGACGACCTCGATGATCGTGTTCGGGCCGCCCGGTACGTAGCACTTGATCTTGTGCGTGCCGGGCTCGGTCGGGACCTTGTACCCCGGCTCGCGCGTCCGGCCCTTGGGGACGACGACTTCCTCCAGCTTCATGCCGTCGATGCCTTCGACTTCATAGTCGCGGTCGGACTCGTTCTTCACGACGAGCTTCAGCTTCTCGCCGGGTGTGGCCTCGATGCGGGCGGGCGTGCAGCCCTCATCGCCCTGCGTGATGGTGACGGCGCGGCCGCCTTCGCCGCTGGCGGTGCAGGCCGCGGCCAGCAACGCAATCGCAACGCTTCCCGCGCCGAGCGCCCGGCGCCAGGTGAGTTCAGGACCAGACATGTTCAGGCCTCCGTGATGGTTGGTGCCGCCGGCGCGCGCTCGACGCGCCGTACCTGCGGCGGGCGTGAAACGGGGATGATGAAGTATGCGGCGAGCGTGGTGAGGATGAAGCCCCAGTAAAGCACGATCTGCCCCATGAGCGGCGCGGAGTCATAGCCGAGCACGGTGTGCAGGAACTTGCCGAAGGTGGAAGTCATGGGGATGACGGACTCCATGTCCCACGGCCGCGATCCGAGGTCGCCGATGATCATCGCCTCGTGCAATTCAGCGAGGCCGTTGGACAGCAGCCCGCCGGCGAGGAACACCACGACGACGCCTGTCACCAGGAAGAACGGCTTGAGCGGGATACGCGCCGACCCGTAGTAGAGCACGATGCCGATCACGGCGGAGATCGCGAATCCGGCGACACCGCCGGCGACGAATTCCACGCCCGACCCGGCGTTCTTCGACCCGGCGAACAGGAAGAGCGTCGTCTCGATGCCCTCGCGGCCGACCGACGAGAACGCGAGCAGCGCCAGCGCGACGATCGACCCGCGCGAGAGCGCCGTGTCCACCTGCTCGCGCAGGTCGCGCGAGATGCCCGCCGACTGCCGCTTCATCCAGAACACCATCCACGTGAGCACCGCGACGGCGAACAGCATGGTGAAGCCCTCGAACGCCTCGAGGACGCGCCCGTCGAGCTCGCGCGATGTGATCTCGAGCGCCGCGGCGAACGCGAGCGAGAGCGCGGCCGCCGCCACGACGCCGAGCCAGATGGCGCGGAAGTGCTGCCGCTGGTCGAGCGACCGCAGGTAGCCGAGCAGGATGGTGACGACGAGCGCGATCTCGACGCCTTCGCGCAATGTGACGAGCAGAGAGAACAACATGGACGGCTCCTAGCGGTTCTTAGCGTATGCTAATATATGGCATTAGGTCTAGCTAACTGCCACGGCCATTCGGCCCCTCCTTCTGGGGAAATACGCAGGTTTGGGGCCTCGCCCGCTGCCGCGTATACTCGCGGGACGCGGCGGGAGTCGGTCCCGAGTGAGAGCGCAAGCATGGTACGCACGCAGCACGTGAACCCGTCATCGACCATCGAGGACTACTTGATGGAGATTTTCAACATGCACCAGGACGGGCGGACGGTCATCGCCGCCCGCCTGACGGAGAAGATGGGCGTGGCCGCGCCGACGGTGTGGAACACGGTGCACCGCATGGTCCGCGATGGCCTTGTGGAGACGAACGAGTCGAAGGAGATCTTCCTCACCGACGCGGGACTCAAGTTCGCCGAATCGATCAAGCGCCGCCATCTGCTCGCCGAGCGGCTGCTCGTCGACATCCTGGGGCTTGACTGGGCGGATGCCCACGAGGAGGCGCACCTCATCGAGCACACGATCTCGCCGAAGGTGGAGGCGAGGATCGCCGAGGTGCTCGGGCACCCGATGACGTGCCCGCACGGCAACCCGATGCCGGGACTCGACCCGTCGTTGCGGCCGCGCACGCTCACGCTCGACGCCATCGCCGGGCAGGGCGGCGAGTGGGTGATCGATGGCATCAACGAGCCGGCGGAAGACGACCGCGAGTTGATGGTGTTCTACCAGCGTCATGGCCTGACGCCGGGCGCGCGGCTGCGCATCATCGAGGTCGCCGGGTACAACTCGACGATCACGGTGGAGGTCGAAGGCAGCCCGGCGACGCTCGGCATGCGTGCGGCGGAGAACCTGCGCGTCGTCGTCGAGCAACCCGCCGCGGTCCGCTGACCCGAAACCGTCACCGGGCGTGATACCTTGCCGCCATGTCGTGGTGGCTGCGCTTCGTCGACTGGTTCCCCCGCCGCTTCGGCATTGGCCGGAGCCCGGTCCCGCGCGAGCCGGCATCGTTCCGGCCGATCGCCGTCGTGCGCAACAACGTGCGCGAGCCGCGCCCGCACGGCTGGGAGGGGCTGCGCTCGCAGATCGTCGTCCGCGACGACCTGGCGCCGATGCTCGACGGCATCGACGAGTACTCGCACATCGTGGTGGTGTTCGCGTTCGACCGCGTGCCGGAGCACGCGCGGCGCGAGCGCGTGGCGCCGCGCGGCGACGGGCGCATCCCGGAGCAGGGCGTGCTCGCCACGCGCAGCCAGCTTCGGCCGAACCCGATCGGCGTGTCCGTCGTGCGGTTGCTGAAGCGGCGGCACAACGTGCTGCGCGTCGAGGGGCTGGACGCGATCGACGGCACGCCCGTGCTCGACATCAAGCCGTACTTCCCGAACCACGACGCGGTGCCGGACGCCTCGATCCCGCAATGGGCGCGCGCCCTCGCGGACGACGTCTGAAGCGCGGGGAAGGCCCCGGTACTGGCGCCCTGGACGGCGCATGGCGCCGGGAGTGTCTGCCCCGGTGACGCCGGCGGCGCTACGTCAGCCCGATCAGCGCGTCGAGGCCGATGACGAGATCTTGGCGCTTCATCACCTCGCGCACGGCGAGCATGATGCCGGGCATGAAGGAGTCGCGGCCGGTGGAGTCGTGGCGGATGGTGAGCGTCTGCCCCGTGCCGCCGAACACCACCTCCTGGTGCGCGACGAGGCCGGGCAGCCGCACGCTGTGGATGGTGATGCCGTCGACCGAGCCGCCGCGGGTGCCGGCGACCGTCTCGGCGTCGGGGACGTTGCGCGCGAATGGCTTGCCGCGCGCCTCGCGCATGCCGCGGGCGGTGGCGATCGATGTGCCCGACGGCGCATCGACCTTCTGCTCGTGGTGCTGCTCGATGATCTCGGCTGCGTCGAAGTACGGCGCCGCGATCTTCGCCATGTGCATCATCAGCACGGCGCCGATCGCGAAGTTCGCGGCGAGCACGCCGCCGACCTTGCGGGCGCCGCACTCGGCGGCGAGGCGCTCGACGTAGTCCTGTGACAGCCCCGTCGTCCCGATGACCGGCCGCACGCCGCGCGGCAGGGCGGCCTCCGTGAGCCGCGGCGTCCATGCGGCATTGGTGAAGTCGATGACGGCATCGGGGCGCGCCTCGTCGAACGCGCGCGCGGCGTCGCCGAAGAGCGGCACGTCGCCCGCCGGAGATGCGATGGCGCCGGGCTGCGCCAGGCCGTCGATGCAGGCGACGACGCGCATGTCATCGACCCGCGCGAGCGCGTCGATGATCGCGCGGCCCATCTTGCCGCTGCCGGAGACGGCGACGTCGATCGTCATGGCGCAAGCGTACAGCGCGCGCACGCCGCGTCACAGCGGGGACGTGGAAGAGCGGGCGAATCCATTCGCCCGCTCTCCCACAACCGCACCAGACGGGGATCCGGCCTGTCTACGCGGCGCGTGCCGCGCGCTCGTCCTTCGCGTCTTCGGCTTCGTCGCCGTCCGTGCGCCGGACCGCCGCGGGCACCGGCGAGGCTGTCTCGATGTGGCGCGTCGTCGCGCTCATCATCTGCACGGCGGTCCCATTGATGATGATGTGCTCGCCTTCGCCGAGCACGGCGCCCTCCGCGTCGTAGACCGTCGCGCCGGTGACGACGAAGAAGCGCTCGGCCAGCGCGCGGAGCGCCTGCGTCGCGTCGGCGCCGTCGAGCACCCGCACGAGGCCCTGCACCTGGAACGGCGGCGCCATCAGCAGGACGGGGGTCTGCACGGTGCCACGTTCGGCCAGGTCGTGCGTCATCTGTGGCCCCTCGAAGTTCGCGAAGATGATGTCGTCGCGGCGGACGAGGAGCGGCGCGCCGAGCTCGAGCTGGGCGCCGGCGCGGTACAGCGGGCGCACGACGGGCGACTGCAGCTCGAACTGCCCGGAGAGCGCCGGGTTGTTGAGCGTTTCCATCAGCCGGCCGAGTTCGTGGATGCCCGCCGGTGAGCCCGACGCGACGAAGGTCGTCGTCACGACTTCCAGGCGGATCGCCTCGAGGTGGTGGAACATGGTCATGGCGCTCCCCCTCCGCTGCCTTGCGTGATGCAGCGTATTCTGGGGGTTAGCCCCTGCCGATGGCATCGGCAGATCGCCGAAAGGCGCGGCGCGTTTCCCCTAGCGGCGGGTCGCTGGCGCCTTCAGGCGGCCGGTTCGCCGGAGGGAGGGCGCTCGCCGCCGTCCGCCTGCGCGGGCGCTCCTTCGGCGGCCCCGGCGGCGGTGTCCGCGGCCTTCTCCTCCGCGTCGATGCGGTCAATCGCCGCGTCGAGCGCGGAACGCGCGGCGCGGAGCGTTGCCAGCAGCGCGCCCTTCGCGTGGTCGGCCACCTGCTTGAGTTCGTCCTTCGTCCTGTCGCTCGTCATGGGCCCGTCCTGTCGCTACGCCATCATTCTACTTCCCGGCGCGCCGCCGCTGCGCGTGTTGCCCGGCATTGAGCGCAAGTTCCGGATAGATGCGGCGGCCGGGCGGCATTAGTCTCGTGCAGGAGGAGGTACGATGATCGCCGAGATGAAGCCCGCTGCCCCTGCGCTGAACGACGACGCTTGCTGGGCCGCCGTCGTTGCGCGCCGCACGGAATCGGACGGCCTGTTTGTTACGGCCGTCCGCACGACGGGCATCTACTGCCGCCCATCCTGCCCGGCGAAGACCCCGCATCGCAAGAACGTGGCGTTCTACCGGACGCCGCGCGAGGCCGTGGCCGCCGGCTATCGCGCGTGCAAGCGCTGCCGCCCGGACGCGCCCGCCCGCCCGGCCGTTGCGCTCGTCCGCGAGGCCTGCCGCCGCATCGATCGCGCGGACCCGGCGCCGAGCCTCGCGGCGCTGGCGGCGGAGTGCGGCGTGAGCCCGTTCCACCTGCAGCGGACGTTCCGCCGCATCACAGGCGTGACGCCGCGGCAGTATGCGCAGGAACGGCGGACGCGCACGCTGCGCGCGCGCCTGCGGGATGCGCCGGGCGTGGCGGCGGCGACGTATGACGCGGGCTTCGGCTCGAGCCGTGCGGTGTACGAGCAGGACGGCGCGCGCCTGGGCATGACGCCGGGCCGCTATCGCCGCGGCGGCGAGGGGATGCGCATCGCGTTCACGATCGCCGCGAGCCCGTTCGGGCGCATGCTCGTCGCGGCGACGGAGCGCGGCGTGTCGGCGATCGCGTTCGACGCGGGCGACGAGCCGCTCGAAGCGGCGCTGCGGCGGGAGTACCCGGCGGCCGAGATCGCGTGCGACGACATCGCGATGCGGCCGTGGGTCGACGGTGTGCTGCGCACCGTCGCCGGCGATGCGCCCGACCCGCAGCTCCCGCTCGATGTGCGCGCGACGGCGTTCCGCATCCGCGTCTGGGAGGCGCTGCGGGCGATCCCGCGCGGCGAGACGCGCTCGTACGGCGAGATCGCGGCGTCGATCGGGGCGCCGAAGGCGGTGCGAGCCGTCGGCACGGCGTGCGCGACGAACCCGGTGCCGCTCGTCGTGCCGTGCCACCGCGCGGTGCGCGGCGACGGCACCCTCGGCGGCTTCCGTTACGGCAGCGAGATGAAGCGCCGCCTGCTCGCCCACGAACGGGCGAACGTGCCGGAGCGCGAGTCGCGAGGCGCGCCGGCGAAACGCGCGCGGGCGTAGCATCGCGCTGCGCCGTACGGGCGCCGCGGCACCGGGCGGCCGGTGCGGCGGCGCTGTTGGCTCAACTGGACGGCGGCTACGGCACGACGCCGCCGGGGTCGTCCGGCTCGATCGGATTGGTCCACGTGCGGCCGGCGTCCTGCAACGAAGCGCCGAGGTCGTCGCCGGCGGGGCGCGAGCCGCGCTCCACCCACGCGACGAGGTCCTCGAACGCGCGGATGCGTTCGCTCTCGCTGAACATGCAGTGCCCGGCGCGCCGGATCGCCCGCTGCACGAGCAGGTCGCCCGCGCCCGCGGCCTCGACCGTGCGCCGGTACGACTGCTCGAGGCTGATCGGCACGAAGAGGTCGCCGGTGTTGTGCAGCGTGAGCAGCGGCGTCTCGATGCGGCCGGTCAGCGGCGCGAACTCCGGGTAGCGCGCGGGGTCGCGGAACACCGGGTTCGCCATCACGCGGCCGATGCCTGCGTTCAGCTCGGCGGGCGTCACCCCGAGCGCGGGGTCGATGTCGTACGACGTCGTGGCGTTCTGGCTGGCGGCGTTGGCCGGCCCCGCCGCGCCGACGGCGTTGACCAGGATGACGAAGTTGAAGTTGAAGTTCGCGGCCAGCCCTTCGCGGAAGAACGGGCGCGGGCCGCCGGTCATGCGCTGGATCACGTCGGCAAAGCGGCGGCCGGCGAGTGTCGGCTCATCGCGCGTGCCGAGCGCGGGCACGACGCGTTCCATCAGCATGCTGCCGAACGCGCCGGCGTCGGTCGTGAGCGTGTACAGGTCGGCGCCGGTGAAGTAGCTCGACAGCGCGCCCCAGCTGAGGAAGTAGTCGAGGATTTCGTGGCCGGAGACGACGCCGCACTCGGTGATCGCGCCATCGTACGCATCCGGGTATTGCTCGAGCGAGAACGTGACGACGTGCCCGCCCATCGACTGGCCCCAGATGTACGACCGCCGCGGCGCGCCGATCTCGCGCTCGACCACGGCGCGCAGCGCGTGCGTGTCGGCGGCGGCTGCGCCCGGCTCGTAGCCGTTCTTCGAGTACGAGGACGCGGCCCAGGCGTAGCCGCCGCGGATGAGGTGCTCGCGGATCGGCGGGAACGTCACCGTGAGCTCGGGCGGGTTGCCGCGGAAGCCGTGGGCGAAGTACACGACATCGCCGTTCCAGTCGTCGGGGACCTCGATCTGGTACCCGCCGCCCTCGTACTGCCCGTAGATCGCCGTCGCGCCCGGCAGCGCATCGAACCGCGGGTCGGCGACGTGGTAGGCGATGTTGACAGGCGTGACCGGCAGCGTGCGCGGCGTCTGCGTTGCGACGGGCGATGCGGCGGGGGACGCCGGAGCGCTGGCCGTCGCTGCGGGCGCGGTCTCGGTGAGCGGCGTCGCGGTCGATGAGCCGTCGCACGCGGCGGTGGCGAGCGCGAGCAGCGCGAGCGCGCACCATGCGGACGCGTGCCATCGCCGTCGCTTCGCTTCCACCACCGCCGCCGTCCTCCGCGTCATGCTTCTCGCTGTTGGATGATGAATGTGGCGCCGCCGCGCGCCACGAGCGAACCGTTGGCGTCCGAAATGTCGACCTCGGTGAAGACGACGCGGCGCCCCGCCTTCACCACGCGCCCCTCCGCCCGCACCACGCCCGCGCGCACGGCGGCGAGATAGCGCAGGTTGCTCTCCGCCGTCAGCAGCTGCGCCGCCGCGCCGTGCAGGGTGCGCGCCGCGCTCCCCATCGCCGCGTCGGCCAGCGCCGGCAGCACGCCGCCGTGGGCGATGCCGTCGGCGTTCAGGTGGCCGGCGGCCACGTCGAGCCGCAGGATCGCGCGGCCTTCGTCGAGCGATTCAACGGCGATGCCCATCCGCCCGTAATACGGCGAGCCACCCGTCCACGAGCGGGCGTAGGCGATGCGTTCCGCAGGCGATTGGGACATGCAGGATCGAGTGTAGCGGATCGCGGCGGGCCCGTTATGTTCTCCCTGTCGCGGCGGCGGGTGCTCGCGCGGGTGGCCGCGCCGGAGCGGGCACGTTACGATCGGCGCGAAGGAGCAAGCGATGGCGAAGAACCAGTCGTTCGACATCACGACCGGCGTCGACCTGCAGGAGGTCGACAACGCGGTGAACCAGGCGAAGAAGGAGATCGCGCAGCGGTACGACTTCAAGGGTCAAAAAGCCGAGATCGAGTACGACCGCAAGGCGGCGAAGCTCACGCTGGCGGCATCGGACGAGTTCTACCTGAACGCGCTCTGGCAGGTGCTCCAGGAGCGGCTGATCAGCCGCAAGGTGCCGATCAAGAACCTGCACCGGGAGAAGGTGGAGCCAGCGGGCGGCGGCACGGTGCGGCAGGAGGTGAAGCTCGCGCAGGGGCTGTCGCAGGAGACCGCGCGCGAGATCGTCAAGTTCCTGAAGGAGCGCAAGCTCAAGAACGTGCAGACGCAGATCCAGGGCGACGCCGTGCGCGTCACGTCGCCTTCGCGCGATGAGCTGCAGAACGTGATGGCGTTGCTCAAGGACCAGTCGTACGACGTCGAGCTGCAGTACGGGAACTACCGCTCGCAGTAGGGATGCGGCGCCGCACGGTGCGAGCGCGACGATGGCGCTGGCCGCGGGATGCGCCCGATCGCCCGTGGCGGCGGGGCAGCAGAAGAGGCTCGCCATTCGGCGAGCCTCTGTCATCGGCACGGTGGTGCGCGCGCGCCGTCAGCCGGTCTTCATCGCCAGAGTGGGCGTGGGGTCGAGGTGGATGCCGGGGCCCATGGTGGTGGTGAGCGTGATCGACTTGATGAACACGCCCTTGCCGCCCGACGGCTTCGCCTTGACGATCTCCGACACGATCGTCGCCATGTTCTCTTCGAGCGCCGCCTCGGCGAAGCTCACCTTGCCGATCGGCACGTGGATGATCGCGGTGCGGTCGAGCCGGAACTCGACGCGGCCCTGCCTGGCCTCGTTCACGGCCTTGGCGAGGTCTTCGGCATCGACGACGGTGCCGGTGCGCGGGTTTGGCATCAGTCCCTTCGGGCCGAGCACGCGGCCGAGGCGGCCGACCTTGCCCATGAGGTCGCGCTGCGCGAGCGCGACATCGAAGTCGGTGTATCCGCCCTCGACCTTCTTGATCAGGTCGTCGCCGCCGACCTCGTCGGCGCCGGCCTCGCGCGCGAGTCGCGCGCCTTCGCCCTCGGCGAAGACGAGCACGCGCACGGTCTTGCCCAATCCGTGCGGCAGCAGCGCGGTGCCGCGGATCTGCTGGTCGGCGTGGCGCGGGTCGAGGCCGGTGCGCAGGTGCAACTCGACCGTCTCATCGAACTTCGCGAAGGAGGCTTCCTTCGCAAGCTTGATGCCCTCGTCCGGCGCGTAGAGCTTCTTCGGGTCGACGAGCTGCGACTTCTCGGTGTAGTTCTTGCCTCGCTTCATCCTTCTCGCTTCTCCTGGCGACGTTACCCTTGCGGGCCGAGCCGGCACGGATCGTGCCTCCGTCGCTGCAAAGTCCGCCCGGGCGGACGCTCACCGCTGTTTACGATGCGACGTCGATCCCCATGCTGCGCGCGGTGCCTTCGACCATGCGCATCGCCATTTCGATGTCGTTCGCGTTGAGGTCTTTCATCTTCATCTCGGCGATCTTGCGCACCTCGTCGCGGCTGATCGTCGCCACCTTCTCGCGCTTCTGCGCCCGGCTGCCCTTCTCGATGCCGGCGGCGCGCTTGAGCAGGTCGGATGCGGGCGGCGTCTTGAGGATGAACGCGAACGAGCGGTCCTCGAACACCGTGATCTCGGCGGGGATGATCATGCCGGCCTGGTTCGCCGTCTTCTCGTTGTACTCCTTGCAGAAGCCCATGATGTTGATGCCGTGCTGGCCGAGCGCGGGTCCGACAGGCGGCGCCGGGTTGGCCTTGCCGGCCTGGATCTGCAGGGTGAGCACTGCGCGGATCTTCTTTGCCATCGTCTACCTCTGCGGGCTTCCGCGCCCGCCGCTGCTACACAGAGACGCCAGGCACGCGGCCTGGCGCGTCTCGATCTACCGCATGCGCTGGCCTGCGGCTACCCTCGGCCTTACAGCCGCTCGACCTGCAGGAAGTCCAGCTCGACGGGCGTTTCGCGCCCGAAGAACGAGACGAGCACCTTGACCTTGCCCTTCTCCAGGTGGATCTCGTCGACCTGGCCGACGAAGTCCTGGAACGGGCCATCGACGATGCGCACGCTCTGGCCGATCACGAAGCCGACCTTGACCTTCGGCGCCTCGACGCGCATCTGGCGGAGGATCTTCGTGACCTCGGCCGGCTCGAGCGGGACGGGCTTGGTGCCCGACCCGACGAACCCGGTGACGCCCGGCGTGTTCCGCACGACGAACCATGCGCGGCTCGAGTCGATGTCGTCTTCACGAAGCTCGATCATCTGCACCAGGACGTAGCCGGGGAAGATCTTGCGCGCGACGGTCCGGCGCTGGCCGTCGCGGATCTCGATCTCGTCCTCGGTGGGCACGACGACCTGGAAGATGAGGTCCTTCGCGTCCATGGGCTGGATGCGGTGCTCGAGGTTGGTCTTGACCTTGTTCTCGTAGCCGGAGTAGGTGTGGATGACGTACCAGCAGCGCCCTTCCTGGATCGCCTCTTCTTCGGGCGATTCGGTCGCTACCGACGCCTCTTCCGGCTCCTCGACCCTGGCGACTGCCTTGCCCTTGCGTGCCATCGTGCCTTCTATCGCAGGAGGGTGTTGTCGGCCACCCAGTTGAATCCCATGTCGACGCCGCCGAGCAGCAGCCCGATCGTGACGGTGACGGCGATCACGGCGACCGTGAGCCGCGTCGTCTCCTCGCGCGTGGGCCACGAGACTTTTTTGAGTTCATTGACGATGTCTTGCGCCGGGCCGCCGAGCACGGGGATGCGCTCGATGAGCGTGCGGCGCGCCTTCACCTCGGGCGCGGCGGCCTGCTGCTTCTGCGGGCGCTGCCCGCCGGACGGGCGGAAGGAAGGCGACTTCGCGGGCGGCTTGCGGACGAGCGGCTGTCTGCGCAGGGCGCGGCTCATGGCGATGTCCCTCCCTTAGCGGACCTCGCGGTGGGCCCGGTGCGTCCGGCAGCGCGGGCAGAACTTGCGCAGCTCGAGGCGGTCCGGGTCGTTCCGGCGGTTCTTGGTCGTGGGGTACGTGCGCTCTTTGCACTCCGTGCAGGCGAGCGTGATGATCGATCGGTCTTCTTTCTTCGCCATGTGTCAGTTCCTGCCCGTAGCGGCGGGCAAAGCGGCCCGCCCGTACAGTATAGAACGGGCGGGCCGCGCCATTCGTGTACCTCTATTCGAGGATCTTCGTGACCGCGCCGGCGCCCACCGTGCGGCCGCCCTCGCGGATCGCGAAGCGGAGGCCGTCCTCGACGGCGACGGGCGTGATGAGCTCCACCGTCATCTTGACGTTGTCGCCCGGCATGATCATCTCCACGCCCTCGGGCAGCGCGATGGTGCCGGTGACGTCGGTCGTGCGGACGTAGAACTGCGGGCGGTAGCCGCTGAAGAACGGCGTGTGCCGGCCGCCCTCGTCCTTCGAGAGCACGTAGACCTCGGCCTCGAACTTCTTGTGCGGGGTGATCGAGCCGGGCTTGGCGAGCACCTGGCCGCGCTCGATGTCCTCGCGCTCGATGCCGCGGAGGAGGCAGCCGACGTTGTCGCCCGCCTCGCCCTGGTCGAGCGTCTTCTGGAACATCTCGACGCCGGTGACGGTCGTCTTTCGCGTTTCGCCGAAGCCGATGATCTCGATCTCGTCGCCGACCTTGACGATGCCGCGCTCGACACGGCCGGTGACCACGGTGCCGCGGCCCTTGATGCCGAACACGTCCTCGACCGGCATGATGAACGGCTTGTCGACCGGGCGCGCCGGCGTCGGGATGTACGAGTCGACGGCCTCCATGAGCTCGATGATCGACTTGTACTCCGGCGAGCTCGGGTCATCGCTCGTCGAGTTGAGGGCGGCGAGCGCGCTGCCGCGGATGATCGGGATGTCGTCGCCCGGGAAGCCGTTCTTGGTGAGCAGCTCGCGGAGTTCGAGCTCGACGAGGTCGAGCAGCTCGGGGTCGTCCATCTGGTCGACCTTGTTCAGGTAGACGACGATGTACGGCACCTCGACCTGGCGGGCGAGCAGGATGTGCTCGCGCGTCTGGGGCATGGGGCCCTCGGGCGCGGCGACGACGAGGATCGCGCCGTCCATCTGGGCGGCGCCGGTGATCATGTTCTTGATGTAGTCGGCGTGGCCCGGGCAGTCGACGTGCGCGTAGTGCCGGTTCTCCGTCTCGTACTCGACGTGCGCGATGGCGATCGTGATGCCGCGCGCGCGCTCTTCCGGCGCGTTGTCGATGCTGCCGAAGTCGCGGTACGACGCGAGTTTCTTGAGCGCCAGGGTCTTGGTGATCGCCGCGGTGAGCGTGGTCTTGCCATGGTCGACGTGACCGATGGTGCCGACGTTTACGTGCGGCTTCGTCCGCTCAAACTTCTGCTTCGCCATGTCTGGCAACTCCTCCTGTTCCCCTCTGGCGGAGGGGGTGCTGTCGTTCCGCACGCCGGCGGATCGCGTCGTGTCCTGGAGCGCCGCCCGCCTGCGGGCGAGCTCCATGTTTGGTGCGACTTCATCCCGCCTTCGGCGGGCGTGTCTCCTCTGGAGCCCACAATCGGATTCGAACCGATGACCTCACCCTTACCAAGGGTGTGCTCTGCCAACTGAGCTATGTGGGCAGATCGGTCGTTCTGGCGGGCATGGCGCGCATCCGTCCGCGCTGCCTGCTCCACCGTGGGTACCAACCTGGAGCCCGAGAGGGGATTCGAACCCACTAACCTACCGATTACAAATCGGTTGCGCTACCGTTGCGCCACTCGGGCTCGATCGCCCCGCTCCCTCCGCCGGTACGCCGGCGGAGCGAAGGTGGGCCGGCTCTGATTGTGAACGTGCCGAACAAAAATACGCCCCGCCGTTCCCGGCGGGTATCGCGCGCACAGTATAGGTAGCCGGAATCTGGCAAGTCAAGAAATCCGGAGATTCCCGCGGCGGCGCCCGGCAGCATCCTGAACTGCCCCGCGCGGCCCCCGCGCGCTCGCGCCTCGCTAGACTGACCGCGATGCACCACCGGCACATCCTGCACACGATCGGCGCCACGCCGATGCTCGAGCTGAAGCGGCTGTCGCCGAACCCCGGCGTGCGGCTCTTCGCGAAACTCGAAGGCTGGAACCCGACCGGCTCGATCAAGGACCGCATCGTCAAGCATATGATCCAGCACGCCGAGCGCGACGGCCTGCTCGTGCCCGGCGACACCGTGTACGAGGCGAGCACCGGCAACACCGGCATCGCGCTGGCGATGGTCGGGCGGGCGATGGGCTACGGCGTGCACATCGTCATGCCGCGCAACGTGTACCCGGAGATCCCGCGCGCGCTCGCCGTGTACGGCGCCGACGTCACGTGGGTGACGACCGAGGAGGGCGTCACGGGCGCCATGGCGCTCGCGCGGGAGATGGCGGCGCGCCAGCGGTCGTTCATGCTCGACCAGTTCTGCAACCCGCACAACGCGCGCGCGCACTACGTCTGGACCGGCGCGGAGATCCTCGCCGACGTGCCGGAGGTCGATGTGCTCGTCGCCGGCCTCGGGACGGGTGGCACGCTCATGGGCACCGGGCAGCGGCTGAAGGAGGCGAACCCGCGCACGAAGGTGATCGCCGTCGAGCCGCACCCGGGGAACGCGCTGCAGGGGCTGAAGTCACTCGCCGACGGATTCATCCCGCCGATCCTCGACCTGGGGTTCCTCGACGGGAAGATCCTGGTGCGCAGCGGGCACGCGTTCCGCGCGGCGCGCCTGCTGATGCAGCGCGAGGGCGTGTTCGGGGGCATCAGCGCGGGCGCCGTGCTGCACGCCGGGCTGAAGTTCGCCGAGCGCATGGACAAGGGCGCTATCGTCATGGTGTTCGCCGACTCCGGGTGGAAGTACCTGGAGACGAACCTCTGGTCCGCGCCGCCGCTCGGCGAGGACGACGAGGAGAACCTCGACGACATCATCTGGTGGTGACGCGCTGTTCGGTGCTCACGGGTTGTCCGGGATGAAACGGAATAGCGCGCGAGCGGGAACTCGCGCGCTATTCGTGATGACGCCGCGTCTGTAATTGCGGCTACTCTCTGGTGCGATCCGTGAGCGGCTCCGTCAGTTCGATGCCGAAGTAGCGGCACAGCTGCCGGAACATCTCCTGCTTCGGCGGGCCGGCGGCCTCGAGCGCCAGGTACTCGCGCACGGGCCTGTACGGAGCTTCGCCGCCGCCCGGCGGAATGCGGTCGCGGACGACGATCTGACGCCAGTCGTGCACGCGTTGGATGCGCGAGAACGAGCCGATCGCGGCGGCGGCGAATGCCTCGATCGCGCGGTCATCGATCGGCTCGGCGCCGTTGCCGGTCTGCTCCGCTCCTCGGTGGATGTCCTCAACGGAGCAAGCGCGCGAGCGCGGCGGCTGCTCGGCATCGGCCGCATCGCCGGGCCTGGCGCCGGGCGCCGGGGTCGTGCTGTCTCCGGCCGCCTCGCCGCCGAGCACGATGCGGTTCATGAGCGAATGGCGCCCGAACGGCAGCGCGACGAACCCGGCGGACTCGTTGACGCGTTTCACCAGCGCTCTGCAGGCGTCGCAGTAGAAGCTCGAGTACCTCGAGCCGCTCGGGATGAGTTCGGCGGCGCAGCAGTAGCAGAGCTCGACGGCGGCGGGGAAATCCCCGGGCGGCGGCGGCAGGTCCGACTCGCGCAGGTGCCATGCAGCCAAGGCGTTGTCGCACTTCCCCCGGGCCGGCTGTTCGTACAGCGGCCTGCGATCGTCGCCGGTGAGCACGCCGAGGACTTCGGCGCAGCCGGCGCATACACGGAGCTTGTCGGTGCGAAACATCATGCGTACCCCCTCGCCACGTTCAGCAGATTGGAATCCTCGACGCACGTGTAGCCGAGCGCTTCGAGATCGGCGACGATCTCCTCCTCACGCTCACTGTCGAGCACGAGGAACTCGCCGTCGAGGACGCTTGACTCGATGTACCCGTACTTCGCGATGATCTGCGGCGGCATCCACTCGAGCATGATCTGGTTCGGCCACCAGGCCACCGACTGCGGTGCGTCATATTCGTTGCCATCGCCGTCCGAGAACGCCGCGATGTCGTCATCGGTCGGCGGGCGTCCCGCGTCGCCGGGGGGCAGGTTTGCGTACGCCTGCTCCGCGCTGAGGCCGTCGTAGTCGTCGGGGTGGTAGTCCTCGAGAAACTCCTCGAACGACGCGTAGGACGCGTTCTCGATGAGGTGTGCAGCGAAGCGCTCGTACGCCGATTCGCTGAACCGGTGGCGGAACTCGCCCCACGTCATCGGAAAGTCCTTGCACGTGGCCAGGTCGAAGTGGAGCTGCGCTTCGGCGAGCGGCGCGAAGACGAGCGACAATTCGTAGTCCGAGATGCGCCCGTACACGAGGGTCTTCGGCGAATCGGTAGGGGGATCGAGGGGACGTGACTGTTCCGGCACTTGGTTGCTCCTTTCTGAGCCGCATCCCCTCGTCGGAGGGATGGCACCTTGGCTGCCGTTGCCAGGTTGCCGGAGCCGCCACGCGCGGCTCTCTCTTGATGCTTGTCACAAGGTACCAGAAAGAACCCTCGCAAGCAACATTTTGGCGCGTCAACGAAGCGCGCTCAGCCGAGCCATGGCGCCATCGCGCCGAGCGGCGTCCCCTCGGGCGGCGGTGGCGCCGGCTCGCGCAGGCGCCGCGCGATGAGCGGGATCGCGAGGATCATCGTGACGGACGCGACCGCGACGACGGCGTAGGCGATGATCTCGGTCGTACGATCCTCGAGCCCGTCGAGCCCGAAGATGCGCGAGTCGAGCACGGTGAAGAAGCCATTCCAGCCTGCGTGGATCGCCACGGCCGCGCCGAACAGCGCCAGCGCCACGCGGTGCTTCCGGCCGATGCTCCAGTACCACCATGCGAGCCCTGCGAGCCCGCTGCAGATGACGTGCAGCGACGTGCTGCCGCCGCGCAGGAGCATGATCTGCCACCAGTCCGCCAGGTCCTCGCTGATGCCATCGAGGCCGTAGAGCTGCGACTCGAGCATGCCAAACCCGGCGCCGGCCGCCGCGCCGAGGAGGAACACCTGCGCGCGCGTCGCCGCCCGCGGCATCGTGAACCGCACGGCGAGGCTCTTGCCGAACTCCTCGCTCAGCGGCGCGAGCACCGCAGCGGTGACGAACCCGGCGACGAACTGCTCGTTGTTCGTGAGGATGAGGTTGGCGTCGGCGATCGCGTTGAACACGTCGTCGCTGTTCTCCGCCGTGGCGAAGGCGCCGTTGTGGACGAGCAGCAACGCGACGGCGTACAGCGCGCCGATCGACTCGACGTAGATCGCGATCATCGTCGCGACGCCGGTGCTGACCGCGATGGCGAGGCCGACCTGCCGCCACGACACGCCGCGCACGGGCACGCCGCGCGCCCAGCCGCCGCGCGCCGCCAGCGCGACGTACGCCACGCCCGGCAGCGCTCCGGCCAGGATGTGCAGCGGCGGCATCTGCAACGCGACCGGCGAGTCCTTCTCCATGTTCACGTGGCCGAGTCCGAGCACCACCACGAACGCTGCGACGGCCACCAGCGCCACGGGCGCGCGGAATGCGCCCGACCCTTCGCCCATCGATGCCGAGATGAGGTGGTACACGAGCAGCACGCCCGGCACGAGTGCCAGCACGACCATCGCCGTGAACAGCACGGTCTGTTCGACGACGCTGAGCTCGTTCCCCTCGCCGTCGAAGTAGGCGTCGCCGCCGATGAGCGACAGCATGCCGAGAAGGGTCAGCATTCCGGAGAGCGTGAGCATGACGCCGTAGGCCGCGCCGGCATAGCGCGCCCACCGTTCGATGCGCCGGCGCGCGCGCCTGGCCATCGACCAGCGCACGCAGGCGGCGCCGAGCGCGAGGCCGGCGGCCGTGATCACGGCGCCGAACCACGTGAGCGCGGCGAACCCGCGATACTCGGCGAGCTCGGGCGTGTTCATCTGCCGCACGATCGGCGCGGCGACGAGCATCGCCAGCCCGCCGGTGACGAGTGTCACGGCGAGGACGGCGAGGACCGCCTTCGTGTAGGTGCGCGCGGCCCGGTGCATCAGCAGCACCGCGACGGCGCCGATCGCCGCGGCGATGGCCGTCGCGAGCAATGACGCGCGGGTGTCGTTGCCGTCCTTCGCCAGGTCCGTGATCGAGACGCCGGCGACGGCGAGGCAGGCGATCAGCGCGGCCGTCGCCACCGCGGCGAGGATGAAGCCGAGCACGCTGCGCCATGTGCTGCGCATGCGCTCGCCGCGCGCCCGCGGCCACACCATCGGCCGTGTCGCCACGTACCGGTAGCGCGGCGCGCCCGGCGCAGGCGCGTATGCCGCGGCTGCAGGCGCGGGCACGAGGCCCCGCGGGTCGTGTCCGCGCGAGAGCGTGTCGATGAAGCGTGCGGGGGCCGGTGGCGGCGTGGCGTCGCAGGGCCGCGACGGGTCGTGCGCCGCGCCGCAGCGCGGGCAGCGGCCGTCACCGTGCGAACTGGCGTCCGCGGGCGGGTCTGCGGCGCGCTCGTCCACGTCCACCCCCTTCTCGCCGACGGTACGACAGGCGCGGCATGCGAGGCAATGGCCGGGCCACCGATTTCGCTTGCCCGCGCCCCGGAGCCACGCCTACACTCGGCACGCATGAACATCCTGCTCGTGTGCGCGCTCGACGTCTGGTCGCTCGACCAGGGGAAAGGCGCGCCGACGCTCGAGCGCACGCTCCGCGCGTACGGCGAGGCGGGCCATCGCATCGATGCCGTGCTGCCGGACATCGGCGCGAATCATTTCTATCGCAGGCCCGGGCCGCGGTTCGAGGCGCCGGAGTCCCGCCCGGACATCCCGAACGTCGCGTTCCACGCATTCCACATGCCTTCGATGCGCGACCTTCCGCTGCCGCAGCCGCCCGCCGCGCTCGAGAAGGTCGACCAGAAGCTGCGGTTCGCGCTGGGCTTCCCGTGGCTCGCCGCGCGCCGGGCCGAGCGCCTGCTGCGCGACGCGCGCGCTCCGTACGACGTGCTGTATGCGTACGAGGTGCACGGCGTGCTGGCGGCGCGGCTCCTGCGCCGGCGCGGGTACCGCCTGCCACTGGTCACGCGGTTCCAGGGGACGGTGATGCACCCGGCGCTCAAGGACCGGTTGCTCTACGCCCGCCGGTACGAGGAGGCGCTCGCGCTCAAGACGCCCGCCGACCTGGTCATCATGACCGACGACGGGACGCGCGGGGACGAGGGGCTGGCGCGCCTGAATCCGCGCATGAAGGGCCGCGTGCGGTTCTGGCGCAACGGCCTCGACCTCGACCGCCTGCGCCCCGCCGGCGATGAAGCGCGGCGCGACGCGCGCACCGCGCTGGGCATCCCGAACGATGCGTTCGTGATGCTGACGGCGTCGCGGCTGGCGGCGTGGAAGCGCGTCGACCGCGCGATCCGCGCGCTGCCGCGCGTGCGTTCGTGGGCGCCGCAGGCGATGCTCGTCGTCGTCGGCGATGGCGAGGAGCGCGCGCGACTCGAAGCGCTGGCGACCGGGCTGCGCGTGCGCGAGCAGGTGCGGTTCTGCGGCGCCGTCCCGCAGGAAGATGTCATGCGCTACATGCACGCCAGCGACGTGTTCCTCGCGGTCGCCGATCTGTCCAACGTCGGCAACCCGCTGCTCGAGGCGATGGCGTGCGGCATGTGCATCGTCGCCGTCGATGCCGGTGATACGCGCGACCTGATCGATGACGGCGTGACCGGGCGGCTCGTCGACAGCTCGCAGCGGTCTGGCATCGCCCGCCCGCTGGAGGAGCGGCTCGCCGACCTGCTCGTCGCGCTCGCCGGCGATGCGCCGCAACGCGAGCGGCTGGCTCATGCGGCTGCGTCGTTCGCGCGCGCGCGGTTCTGGACGTGGGATCAGCGCATGGCGGCCGAGCTCGAGGCGGTGCAGGCGGTCGCGCGTCGCGGCGGGTGACTCAGGCCTGCCGGGTGAAGCGCATGGTGTAGCCGAGCAGGTGCCGCTGCCGGTCGAGGAAGCGCAGCCCGGCGCGAGCGCATAACCGGCGCAGTTCGCCCTCGCGCACGTAATCGGGGTCGGTCAGCGTCTCGCCGAAGGCGACGACGCCGCCCGGCCGCAGCACGCGCGCGATCTCCGCGATCGCGCCCCCGGCGTCCGGCACCTCGCCGAGGACGGCGACGAGGTAGGCGCGGTCGATGGCGCCGCTCGCGAGCGGCAGCCGCGCCGCATCGCCGGCGAGCGCGCGCACGCGCGGACGCGCCTCGACCGGCAGGCGGCGCAGCAGCTCGCGCAGCATCGCGGGCTGCACGTCCACGGCGACGACGCGGCCACCCGGCCCCGCCGCCGCGGCCGCCTCGGCGGTGAAGTACCCCGGCCCGGGCCCGAGCTCCAACACGCGCTCGCCGTCGCGCACGCCGAACGCCGCGACCATCCGGCGCGGATCCTGGATGCGGCGCCGCGCCGGATGCAGCAGGGTCGCCGCCTGCGATGCGGGGAAGACGGTCTTGGCGCGGCGTTCGGTGATCCAGCGCGAGACGCCGGCGTTCACGGCGAGGGCGAGCGCGCCCGTCGCGGCGGCGATGATGAGGCTGCGTCGCTTCACGCGGCCATCGTCGCAGGCGCCATGCCGCCGGGCAATGCGTCATGCGCAGCGGAATTCGCAGAACGCGAGCGCCGGACAGCGCGATGTCCCGGGAACGGGCCGGCGGCGGCGCGTTGCCGGAGCGTTACAATCAGCGCGATGTCCCGCTTCGACGACACGACGGGCGAGCTGCCGCCCGCGCGCGGCTCTTTTCTCGGCAGCGTCAACATCGTCATGGCCACGTACGCGCTCGATGGCCTGCTCGCGCTGGCGACGGGCGCGTTGATCGCGCGTGAGCTCGGCGCCGACGGCCGCGGCGCGTATGGGCTGTTCCTGCTGGCGGCGGCGTTCGGGCAACTCGTGCTCGGCCTCGGCGCCGGGAACGCGGCGGTGTACTACCTGAACAAGCGCGAGCTGTCGCTGCGCGAAACGGTGACGGCGATGCACGCGCTCGTGCTCGGCGCGGCGATCGTCACGGCGCTCGTCGTCGCCGCGACCGCGCCGGCGTGGGGCGACGACATCTTCGGCGAGGACGTGCCGGCGTGGCTGCTGGTGCTCGCGGTCCCGGCGATCCTGCACTTGAACTTCATGCGGCTCGCGCTGCAGGCGCTCGGCCGGTTCGGCGATCTCGGGCTCGCCACGGTCGGGCAGCAGGCGGTGCTGCTCGCGCTGGTCGCGATCTTCTCCGCCACGTCCGATGCGACGCCGGCGGATGTCGTCGCGTTGCTCATCGTCGCGAGCGTGTCGGCGGGCGCGTTCGCGCTCGCGCGTGTCGGCGTGGCGAACGTCGACCCCGCGGGCATCGCGCGGCCGCGATGGCGCACGATCCGCGCGCTGGCGTCGTTCGGGCTGCAGGGCGAGGCGGGCAACGTGCTGCAGCTGCTGAACTACCGTCTCGACCAGTACATCGTCCGTGGGTTCGTGAGCCTGGCGGGCGTCGGCATCTACGCCGTCGGCGTGTCGATGACGGAGGCGATCTTCGTGCTGGCCAACGCCGTCGCGCTCGTGCTGATGCCGCGCATGACGGGGGCCGATGACGAGGAGGTGGCGTGGATGGCGCCCGTCGCGACGCGGAACACGCTGCTCATCGCGGCCGGCGGCGCGCTTGCGCTCGCGGCCATCGCGCCGTGGCTCATTCCGGCCGTGTTCGGCCGCGCGTTCGATGACAGCGTGGAGGCGCTGTGGTGGCTGCTGCCGGGGGCCGTGGCGCTCACGGGCTCGAAGGTGCTGACAAGCTACATCTTCAGCCGCGGCCGCCCGCTCGTGAACACGATGATCACGGCGGTGTCGCTCGTCGTCACCGTTGCGGCGAACTTCGCGCTGGTGCCTGCGTTCGGCGTCAACGGCGCGGCGGCGGCATCGTCGCTGGCGTACGCGGCGCACTTCGCGCCGGCGCTGTTCGCGTACCGCCGCCTGAGCGGCCAGCCCGTGCTCGGTGCCGTGCTGCCGCGTCCTTCCGACATCGGCCTGTACACCGACGCCGCCCGCGGCGTGCTGGCGCGGCTCGCGCGGCGTGCGTCGCCGCAGGGCGCGCCGAACCCGTAGCGCGCGCCGGTACACTGGGCGCATGGAACGGCGCGTGTACCTCGACCACGCCGCGACGACGCCGGTCGATCCGCGCGTTGTCAGCGCCATGCTGCCGTACCTGACGAGCGCCTGGGGCAACGCATCGAGCATCTACGCCGAGGCGCGCGAGGCCCGCAAGGGGCTCGATGAGGCGCGCCGCACGGTCGCCGAGATCCTCGGCTGCAAGCCGAACGAGATCATCTTCACCAGCGGCGGCACCGAGGCCGACAACCTGGCGCTGCGCGGCGTCGCGATGGCGTCGCGCGGGCGCGGCGACCACATCATCACCACGCAGGTCGAACATCACGCCGTGCTGCACGCGTGCGAAGCGCTCGAACGGGAGGGATTCCGCGTCACGTACCTGCCCGTCGATGGCGAGGGCATCGTGCGGCTCGACGCGCTGCGCGGCGCGCTGGATGGCGCGACCACGCTCGTGAGCATCATGCTGGCGAACAACGAGGTCGGCGCCATTGAGCCGCTCGCCGAGGCGGCGCGCGCCGTCCGCGAGCGTGGCGGGCACGTCGCGTTCCACACCGACGCGGTGCAGGCGGCGGGCGCCTTGCCGATCGATGTCGATGCGCTGGGCGTCGACCTGCTGTCGATCGCGGCGCACAAGTTCTACGGGCCGAAGGGCGCCGGGGCGCTGTTCGTGCGGCAGCGCACGCCGTTCGCGCCGCAGACCGTCGGCGGGTCGCAGGAGCGCACCCGCCGCGCCGGCACCGAGAACGTCGCCGGTGCGGTGGGCCTGGCGACGGCGCTGCGCCTGGCGCACGACGAGATGGCCGCCCGCAACGCGCGGCTCATCGCCATGCGCGACCGGCTGCTGGCGGAGATCCCCGCGCGAGTGCCGGGCACGATCGTCACGGGCCCGCGCGACGGCGCGCGGCGGCTGCCGAACAGCGCGAGCTTCGCCTTCGAGCACGTGGAGGGCGAGGCGGTGCTGCTGCAGCTCGACCTGCTCGGCTTTGCCGCCAGCAGCGGTTCCGCCTGCACGACGGCGTCGCTCGAACCGTCGCACGTGCTGGTGGCGATGGGTGTGCCGGAGCGCTACCTGCGCGGCAGCCTGCGCCTCACGCTCGGCACCGACAACACGATGGACGACATCGACCGCCTCCTCGCCGCCCTGCCCGATGCGGTAGCGCGTATCCGCGCGCTCTCCCCCGCGGGGTAAGCCTGCGCGCGGTTGTCGCTGCCTCCCGCGAACCAGCCGGGGAGCGCGCGGACGCCTGCGCATCGGGCCGATGGACGATCTCGAGAAGCGCCTCTAGCGACATTGCGCCATTGTGGTCACTTCGTAAGCGAGCGGCAAGGCGCTCACCCCGCTACGGCGCGGGTGGCTGGCGGCGCCGCGAGGGTGGCGCGGATGGCGTGGAGGTCGGCGCTGGTCTCGGCGCGGGTGGTGCGCTCGATGTTGATGCGGGCGATGCCGCCGAGCACGGTCGAGTGGTCGCGGTTGCCGAGCAGGCGGCCGATCTCCGCCACCGTGCAGCGCGTCTCTTCCTTGAGCAGGAACATCGCCATGTGCCGCGCGTAGGCGATCTCGCGGTTGCGCGTGCGGCCGCGCATGTCGGCGATGCTTGCGCCGGTGCGCCGCGAGACCGCTTCGAGCACGGCGTCGGGCGCCAGCGATGGCGGCTCGTGGGATGCGGGCGCGGAAAGCGCGGACAGCGCGCGGTCGATCACCTGCGGCGTCACCTCGCCGCCGACGAGCGGGACGTAGGCGAGCACGCGGTTGAGGTAGCCCTCGAGCTCGCGCACCGTCGGGCAGCACGTGCCGGCGATCTGCTGCAGCGCGTCGTCGCCGAGCTGGAGCGCGTGGTTGCGCGACTTCGCGCGGAGGATCGCCAGGCGCGTCTCAAACCCGGGCTTCTGCAGGTCGGCGACGAGCCCCCACTGCATGCGCGAGCGCAGCGCCTCGGACATCCCGCTGAGCGCCGACGGCGCGCGGTCACAGGCGAGGACGATGCGCTTGCCCGCGGCGTGCAGCTCGTTGAACGCGTGGAAGAGCTCACCCTGGAATTTCTCTTTACCTTCGAAGAACTGCACGTCATCGACGACCAGCGTGTCGCAGCCGCGGTAGCGCGAGCGGAACGCGTCGAGCCCGGACGACAGCGCGCGCACGTAGTCGTTGCCGAAGCGCTCCGCCGTGACGAACATCACCGCGCGCCCGGCGGCGTGCGCCTCGTGCCCGATGGCGTTGAGCAGGTGCGTCTTGCCGAGGCCGGACGCGCCGAAGATGACGAGCGGGTTCGGCGCGCCGGCGGCAGTGGCGGCGGCGCGTGCGGCGTGGGCGGCCAGCGCGTTCTCCTCGCCGACGACGAACGTGTCGAAGGTCATCGCCGGGTGCAGCGCGGGCGGCGCCGGGCGCTTGCGGAACTGCGGCGGGATGACGACGTCGTCGGCGAGCAGCACGGGCGGCGACGGCTCTTCTTCCCGGATCACCTCGAAGCGGACGTCCGTCGCGCGGCCGACCACGCGGGCGAGCGTCTTGGCGATGAGCGGGCGCAGGCGCGTGCTCAGCCACTCGATCGCGAAGTCGTTTTGCGCGCCGACGACGAAGGCCGTGTCATCGTGCCGCAGTCCGACGGTGTCGCGGAGCCAGGTGTCGAAATTGGCGCGCGTGACCAGCATTTCGAGCTGGCCGAGCGTGGCGGTCCACGTGGTGGCGGCGGTCGTGTGCGGAGTCATCGGGGGCGCGCTCCCGCCGGCGCGGGTGCGATGTGTCTACGGCGAGCGGCGTGATGAACGAAAGCTCGTGGCGCGGGCAACAGGCATCTCCCCCGACGTTGCGTCCGGTTACAGCGCGATGAATGATACGACTGGCAGTAACGGCTAGACCCGAGTACGAAGTCCCGTCGTTTTCCGAGCCGACCTCACTCGGCTCCTAGGATCCCTCCTGCCCGGAGAACGACGTAGACCCGTGGTGTGGCGCGTCGTGTGAGGTGTGTTCGGTCTCTCTCGGGATACGGCGAATGTACCTTTGCACCCCTACGCGATCAAGGCCTTTTATGCCAACTTCAGCGACGAGTTTTCCACCTTTCCACACTGTGCTGAAACGTAGCGGGCGCATTGCAGTTTCATCGCGTTGTTGCGCTGCTGCGGAGGGCGCCGTCGCGTGTTGCAGCGCGTGTGCGTGCCGCCTACTGTAATGCACAGCGCACCGCGATCGCGAGTGCCGGAGGACACTTGACCATCGACAGCAGCAGTGCGCCGCAGACCAGCGGCGCGTCGTGGATCGAGCGCGCCGTCGCGGCCGCGCGGCGACGCCGCGTGTACCGCGATGTGTTCGAGATCGGGCTCGTCGCGATCGCGTTCCTGCTGTACTTCATCGTACGCGGCATGGTTGTCGACCGCGCGGGCGAGGCGTATGACAACGCACGCACGGTCATCGACATCGAGCGCGCGCTGGGGATCTACTGGGAGCCGCGGCTGCAGGACCTGGTGCTCGGCAACCGTCCCGTCGTCCAGGCGATGAACTTCATCTACTTCTGGCTCGACTTCCCGCTGATCGTCGCCGTCGGGCTCTGGATGTACTTCGCGCGCCGGCACGCGTACACGATCGCGCGCGACGCGCTGTTGTTGTCGGGCGCGATCGCGCTGGTGATCTACAACGTGTTTCCCGTGATGCCGCCGCGCCTGATGCCCGGCGGCGAGTTCATCGGCACCATCGAGAAGTACAGCGATCTGAGCTACCAGGCGCAGTCGATGCAGGCGTTCGTGAACCCGTACGCCGCGGTGCCGAGCCTGCACTTCGGCTGGGCGGTGATCATCGGCGGCGCGATGGTGATGACGATGCGGCAGCCGCTGCTGCGGATCGCCGGGTTGCTCTTGCCGTGGGCGCAGATGGCGGCGATCGTCTTCACCGCGAACCACTTCATCGTCGATGCGTTCGTGGGGCTCGTGGTGTGCCTGGCGGGGCTGGCGCTGGCGGGGGCGATGCAGCGGTGGGGGTACCCGTACGTGCGGCGCGAGGTCGACCGCCGCTGGGGCGCGGCGAGTCTCCGGACGACATAACGCCCTTCGTTTAGAGGCGACTAGAGGTAGAGGCGACTAGAGGCGACGCGCGGGAGTGCGGCCGCCTGGACGCCGCTGGCGCTGCCGCCGCCGCGATTCCACGCGCCGCGTGATCGATCCCGGGACGACAACGAAGGCCCCTCCAGCGGAGAGGCCTTCGCGATGCGATCCGGTGCCGGTCTGCTAGCGGCAGAAGCCTTCCCAGTCGATGCGGCAGGAGTTGTCGGCGATGAAGTCTTCGAGCGCGTCGCGGTCGTAGTCCGCGACGCTCATGCTGAGGACGCGGGTCCACGCCGCGGCGCCGATGGTGTTCGGCACGAGGTCGCTGTCGTTGGCGACGACGACGCGGTCATCGTGGTTATCGATGCGGTTGTTGGCCAGGTCCTCGATGTCGGCGACGACGTCTTCGCACGCGGTGTTGCCGCTCTCGCAGTTGTAGCCGATGAACACGCCCGCGTGTTCGAGGATGTGCGCGATCGCCTCGCGCGGAATTTGCACGTCGGGCGGGTAGACGTCCGGGTCGGGCGGGATGTTGATGATCGCGCCGTTGCCGAGGTCGACGTTGCGCTGCGCGTTGACGTGGCGCCCCGAGCTTGGCGGGTTGCTGTTGTAGCAGTTCGTCGGCACCGTCGCGGTCGCCACGGGCGTACCGCCGGCCGTCGTCGCATCCGCTGGCGCGGTGCCGGACGCGGCGGCCGTCGCCTCGCCCGTCGCCGAGGCTTGCGGTGTGGCGCTGCCGGCGGGCGTGGTGGCGCCGGCGATCGAACCGGAGCCGCTCGCCGAGCCGCTGGGGTTGCCGGACCACGCGACGCCATCGCAGAACGGCGTGGGCGTGCGGTCGGGCGAGTAGCGATAGCTGAAGTGCCCGCGCCCCTGCGATACGACGTAGGTGCCGGCGATGCTGGCGCTGTCGTTTTGCTCTTCGCGCTCGGGCTTGCTCAGGTCGACGCTGTCGGCGCCACGTGACTGCAGCACGAGGTACACCACGAGCAGCACGACGGCGAACGTGCCCGCAGCGACGGCGATCGGCACGATCGGAACCCCGCCGCCGCCCGGCGCCTTCACTGGCGTCCTGCGCGATGGCGGCCCGCCGGCTGCCCTGCTGCCGGGTTTGGACTGCCCGCGGCGGTCCATCCTGCGCTGTTCTCTGCTCATGTTCCCCGATCTCCCTTCCGCAAACCGGATACAGGTTACAGGTTATCGGCGATCAGGCCAGCGCGCGGAGTCGCGCATCGGGCCGCGCCGATCCACGTACGGGTGCGCCCGCGCGCCCGATGCGCGCGCCTACTCCGTCCAGAACGCGACGCCGGTGAGGCCAGGGCCGGTGTGCACCGCCATCACTTGCGTGAACTCGGTGACGTACGCCTCGGCGATGTCGAGCCGCTCGCGCAGGCGCGCCAGCACGTACGCGGCATCGTCGGGGGCGGCGGCGTGGTGCACGGCCACGTGCGCGCGGCTCCGCGCGGCGGTGGCGGCGACCAGGTCGACGAGCCGGTCGAGCGCCCGCGCCCGCGTCCGCGCCCGCCCGGCCAGCTTGATGTCCGACGCGCTGAACCGGACGATCGGTTTCACCTGCAGCATCCCGGCCGCCCATGCGGCGACACGCGGCACGCGACCGCTCCGCGCCAGGTAGGTGAGCGTGTCGATCACGGCGATCAGCGTGACGCGCGCGGCCATGGCGCCCGCGCGCTCGACCACGGCGCCGATATCCGCGCCGGCCTCGGCCGCGCGCGCCGCCTCGATCGCGACGAAGCCCTGCGCCATCGCGGCGCTGCGCGAATCGAACAGGCGGATGTCGCTGCCCGGCGCCCGCTCCCGGGCGATGTCGATCGCCTGGCGCGCGGAGTCGTACATGGCGCTGAACTGGCGGGAGACGGTGATCACGAGCACGGGCCGGCCGCCGCTGGCGGCGCGCAGGATGGCGTCGACGAACATGCCCGGCGACGGGGCGGCCGTCGTCGGCTTGTCGGCCGAGCGGCGCAGGACGTCGTAGAACTCGCGGGTGCCGGCCGCGAGCGAGTCGACGAACGTGCGCCCGCCGAAGATGATGTGCAGGGGCACCACCTCGATCCCGTGCCGCTCGACGAGCTCGGGCGGGATGCAGGCGGTGCTGTCGGTGACGACGGCGACGGGCGGGCGCTCTCCGGTCATGTGGCGGGCATTGTATGTGCGGGCGCGCCGCAGCGGGGCGCCGCCGGTTGTCATGGCGGCCGGCGCCGAGGCTGGCGTGCCGCAGGCGGGGCGAAGTTGCCGTGCGGTGGGGCCTCTGTTAGACTCCCACGCGAAGAAAGAGGAAGAACGAGGCTTATGGCGCTGACCGCCGAACGCAAGTCCGCCCTGATCGGTGACTTCAAGGGCCACGAAACGGACACCGGTTCACCCGAGGTGCAGATCGCGCTCCTCACCGAGCGGATCAACCAGCTGACCGAGCACCTGAAGCAGCACAAGCATGACTTCCACACTCAGCGTGGGCTGCTGAAGCTCGTCGGGCAGCGTCGCCGCCAACTCGCCTACCTCAACAAGAAGGACGTCCAGCGCTACCGCGCGGTCCTCGCACGGCTCGGCCTCCGCAAGTAGGGAAGACACCCGCGGGGGCCCTTTCATAATGGGGCGCGACAGGTCAGGGACCGGCGCCGTGAGAAGCCATCAGCAGGCACCGTCGAGCACAATTCGAGACACCGTCGGGTGTGCGATCCCGCACATTCCCGCTCCGTGCCTGCGCCCGGGACGCCTTGGCAACACCGCTACGACCAGGCCGCCGTGCGGCCTGCGTACACCCACATGTATTGGGGGGATGGAGGACACATCCAGATGACTGAGATCAGGACCGTATCAAGGGAGTTCGGCGGGCGCACGCTGACGCTCGAAACGGGGCGCGTGGCGAACCTTGCCGGCGGCTCCGTGCTCGTGCGTTACGGCGACACCGTGGTGCTGTGCACGGCCACCATGGCGCGCAGCGCGCGTCCCGGCATGGACTTCTTTCCGCTGACCATCGACTTCGAAGAGAAGATGTACGCCGTGGGGAAGATCCCCGGCTCGTTCTTCCGCCGCGAGGCGCGTCCCGGCACCGACGCCATCCTCAGCGCACGGCTCACCGACCGGCCGCTGCGCCCGCTCTTCCCGAAGGGCATGCGCAACGACGTGCAGATTGTCATCACCGTGCTCAGCGCTGACCGAGAGAACGACCCGGACGTGCTTGGCACGGTCGGCGCGTCGGCCGCGCTGGGGATCAGCGAGATCCCGTTCAGCGGGCCGGTGTCGTCGGTTCGCGTCGGCTACATCGACGGCGCGTACGTGGTCAACCCGACGTTCCAGCAACTCGACGAGAGCCTCATCGACATCGTCGTCGCCGGGACGAAGGACGCGATCATGATGGTCGAAGCCGGCGCGAACGAGGCGTCGGAGGACATCATCACGGGCGCGCTCGACTACGCGCAGCAGCAAAACAAGATCCTGCTCGAGATGCAGGAGGAGCTCATCGCCGCGATCGCGCCGGTGAAGTGGGAGTTCAAGCCCGCGGCGCTGCCCGAGGAGCTCAAGGCGAAGGTGTTCGCCGACCTCGCCGGCAACGTCGAGGAGTTCCTGGCGCTCGCGAAGGACGAGCGTCAGGGCGCGCTCGACGAGCACAAGGCCCGCCTCGTCGAGCGGTACGGCGAGGAGTACGGCGAACCCGCCGTCGGGCAGGCGCTCGACGCGTTCGTGAAGAAGACCGTGCGCGGCGCCATCCTCGAGCATGACCGGCGGCCCGACGGGCGGCATTCGAAGGAGATCCGCACGATCACCTGCGAGGTCGGCCTGCTCCCGCGGACGCACGGCTCCGGGCTGTTCACGCGCGGCCAGACGCAGGTGCTGAGCCTCACCACGCTGGGCGGCGTCGGCGATACGCAACGGCTCGACACGCTGTCGCCCGTGGACAGCAAGCGCTACATGCACCATTACAACTTCCCCCCGTACTCGGTCGGTGAGACCGGCCGCATGGGTGGCGCAGGCCGGCGGGAGATCGGCCACGGCGCGCTCGCCGAGCGGGCGATCGTGCCGGTCCTGCCCGATGTCGAGGACTTCCCGTACACGATCCGCGTGGTGTCGGAGGTGCTGTCGAGCAACGGCAGCACGTCGATGGGCAGCGTCTGCGGCAGCACGCTCTCGCTGATGGACGCGGGCGTGCCGATCACGGCGCCGGTCGCCGGCGTGGCGATGGGCCTGATCATGGGCGAGGACGGCACCTACAAGGTGCTGTCCGACATCGCCGGGCTCGAGGACGCGATGGGCGACATGGACTTCAAGGTCGCCGGCACGGAGAAGGGCATCACGGCGCTCCAGATGGACATCAAGATCCAGGGCATCCCGATGGAAGTGATGAAGGCGGCGATCGCGCAGGCGCGCGAGGGCCGCATGCACATCATGGGGAAGATGCTCGACGTCATCAGCGAGCCGCGCGAGGAGATGTCGCCGTTCGCGCCGCGGATGTACCGGCTGCAGATCGACCCGCAGAAGATCGGCACGGTCATTGGCCCAGGCGGCCGCATGATCCGCTCGATCATCGAGGACACCGGCGCGACGATCGACATCGAGGACGACGGCAGCGTGTTCATCGGCGCGGTCGACGAGGCGTCGGCGCGGCGCGCGATCGAGATCATCGAGAGCATGACGAAGGATGTCGAGGTAGGGCAGGTGTACACCGGCAAGGTGACGCGCCTGATGAACTTCGGCGCATTCGTGGAGATCGCGCCGGGCAAGGAAGGCCTCGTGCACATCTCGGAGCTCGCCGACTTCCGCGTGCCCTCCGTCGAGGATGCCGTGCAGCCTGGCGACGAGGTCTCCGTGATGGTGACCGAGATCGACTCGATGGGCCGCGTGAACCTCTCGCGGCGCGCCGTCCTCGAAGGCCAGACCGACGTGGCGGAAGTGGTCAAGCGGCAGCAGGCCGAGCGCTCGGAGCGCGGCGGCGGCCGGGGCGGCGACCGCGGTGGACGCGGCGGCGGTGACCGCGGCGGCCGCGGCGGTGGCGGCGGCTAC
>JAJTXQ010000055.1 GCA_021462855.1 Dehalococcoidia bacterium
AGCAATCGTAGTTGCAGCTCTCGAGGGAGCCGCGGTACAGGATCGCCAGGTCGAAGCCTATGTCCACGCGAACTCCTCCATCAGGCGACCGACACGGGGCGAGTAGAGCCAGGGACCGATCGCATCGGATCGCTCGAGACCTGCAGGCGTAAGGCGAACCCGGTCCTGGGTGACGGTCGCGAGTGCGCCTTGCTGCAGTTCCTGCAGCGCCGGCAGATCGCCAAGCGCGTCCGGGCCGAAAGCGCTGCGGTACTCCGCACGCGAAAGGCCCTCGGCCTGCAGCAGGCTCTGGATCACGAACCTTCGCCGCCGTTCACCGTCGTCCATCTCAAAGCCGTAGTCGACGGTCGCCAGCGCCGCGGCATCCTGGCTGACATAGTCTTCAATCACGGCGCTTACGCCCGCTCTGCCGACGGCATAACGCGTGGAGTAGTGCAGCTCGCGTGTATACGAGCGCGCCCCCGCACCCAGGCCCACCATCCCGTCCTGCTGGCAGCAGTAGACGGGCGCGGTGCATGTCGGCGCGTGGGGCGCGCGGAACATCCGCATGGACACCTGCTGATAGCCCTGCTCGAGCAGGAAGTCGCGCCCCGCCCGGTAGAGGCTGATCCTCTGTTCATCCCACGACTGGCCGCGCCGGCCCAGACCGGTCAGCGGCCGCACGTACAGGGGGTAGAGGTAGAGCTCTTCAGGGCGGTACTCGATCGCGGCGCGGATCGAGGCCAGCCAGCTGGCGGTGGTCTGGTCGGCACCGCCATAAATCAGGTCGATGTTCAACGTCGGGAAGTGGTGGTCGCGGATGAGTCGCAGGGCCCGGTGCACGTCGGCGTCGCGCTGCGGGCGGCCCATGGCGCCGGCCTCGCGCTGGTCAAATGACTGCACGCCGATGCTGACGCGGTCAACGCCGAACTCCTGCAGCACGGCCAGGCGCTCCCCATCCGTAGTCTCGGGCGAAACCTCTACGCCCGTCGGGATTGCGGCCAGGTCCGCGCCCATGGTGTTGCGCATCACATCCAGGACGCGCCGCAGCTCTGCGGGTTGCAGAAAGGTGGGTGTGCCGCCGCCCAGGGCGGCCCGCACGAAGGTCCGGCGCCCGACTGCCTCGCGGGTGGCCACGGCCTGGCGCTCAAGCGTGTCGATGTAGCGCCGGACGAGGCTTGCCTCGGCGCCGGTTGTGGCCAGCAGGTTGCAGAAGCCGCAGCGCACGGAGCAGAAGGGAATGTGAACGTACAGGAACAATGCGTCCCGCGGCTCGGCGTTCCATACTTCCTGCAGCCTGCGCGGACTCAGCGCACGGTATGCCGTCTTGTGCGGATAGCCGTAGCTGTAGCTGACGTACGACGTGCCGGCGAGCAACTGCTGCATGCTTGCCGCGGCCGCTCTCATGGCCGGCTTCGGTTCAGGCGATACCGTGGGCATAGGGTACCTCCCAGACGACCGGGTGGCCGAGACGATGGCCGCGATAGCCGTCCTCGCCGTAGGCCGTGCCGTGATCGGACATGATCATGAAAAACAGAGGCGCGCGTGCCTTCATCGCGCGGACCAGCGGCTGCAGTTGTGAATCAACATAGCACAGCGCGGCCTCCATCGTGTGCGGGCTGTCCGTTGTCTGGCCGTCCACGAAGATGCAGTTCGGCTGGTGCAGGGCGGACACGTTCAGGAACAGCAGCAGTCGCAGAGATGGCCTCACGCGCTGGATCACGTTCAGCGCGCAATCGACCTGGTTCCGGGTGGAGTCCCGGCCGGTCACCCCGAAAGAAGGTTCCCAGAAGCTCTCGCGAAACAGACCCGGCAGCACGCAGCCGAGAGGGGTGCGCTTGTTGAAGAAGCCGACGCCGCCGATGCATACCGTGTGGTAACCCGCGCGGGCAAGCCCGCCGGGGACGTCCGCCGCTTCATACACCCAGGTGTGCGGGCTGGTGGTTTCGCTGCCCTCGAACGCGGCCGCGAACAGCCGCGGGTGCGGCCCGGGCGTGGCCGGCGTCGGAAGAAAACCGGCAAAGAAGGCGGCGTGCGAGGCAAGCGTGAAGTTCCCGGGTGTGTGGCGGCGCTCCCAGCCGTCACGAACCAGCGCGGCCAGGTTGGGAGTGCGCCCTTCGGCAAGCGCTTTTCGGGCAACGTCAAAGCGCAGCGTATCGAGCGTGATCCACAGAATGTCGTGCGTGCCCACGATGGCGTTCATGTCGAAGCTGGACATGCCAACACCTCCGTGAGCTCCAGCACATCGTCCACGTGAAATCGGGATTGCGCGGCCTCGTGCTTCGCCGCGCTTCCCACCAGGCAGGTCGCAGCGCCCAGACTGACGGCCGGCGCGATGTCCAGCCGCGGGTCGTCGCCGACCACCAGCGCGTCTGCAGCCGGCGTTCCGCCGAGGGCGAGCTTCAGGAACGCGGTGTCCGGTTTGCGCAGTCCGACCTCGCCTGACACCAGGTAACGGTCGAAACAGCCATCCAGGCCGGCCGCGCGAATCTTTGCATGCTGCACAGCTGCGGACCCGTTGGTGTACAACACGAGGCCGTGATCCTTTCGCAGCCGCACCAGCAGCTGCCGAACTTCCGCACGCGGGCGAAGCTCCTCCAGCATGGCCTTGCGCAGTTGATCGGCCGGCAATCGGAACCGTGCCGCGAGGCGTCGGATACTGCCGGAAGCTGCCACCAGCGAAGCGAGTTCGCCCTGCGCCTCCGCCGGACGCGGACCGAGCAGCTTCTCGCACGCGGCAAGCAGCGCGCCGTCGCGGTCGATCAGCGTACCGTCGAGGTCGAACACAAGCAGTTCGAAATCACTCACCGTGGCAGCCCTCCTGTACCGCAGCCAGCTGCGCGTCATAGGTGTTGCGGCCGCCGTGGGTCACGCCCTTGAGCAGGTCGCCGAACGCGTTGACTTCGAGCACCCGGTGGGAACGCATGCCCGGCAGCACCGCGACATCAAG
>JAJTXQ010000056.1 GCA_021462855.1 Dehalococcoidia bacterium
ATTGTTTCACGTGAAACATCACGCACCGGCATGGCCGTGGCTCGATCGGCGCTCCGGCACCGGGTCGTAGCCGCCATCGTTCAGCGGATTGCACCGCACGATGCGCCACACGGCCATCGCGCCGCCGCGCAGCGCGCCGTGGGTGTCGATCGCGCCGTAGGCGAAGTCCGAGCACGTCGGCTGAAATCGGCAGGCCGGCGGCAGGCCGGGCGAAATACGCCGCTTGTAGAACGAGATGATCGCGAGGAGCGCCCGCTTCAATCCGTCTCCCTGGCGGCGCCTGCCGCCGTGGCCTGCAGCGCCTCCGCCCGCCTCATCAGCGACACGAACGCGCGTTCGAGTTCCCCGTATGTGGCGTCCGCCGCCGGTTTCCGCGCCCCGACCACGATGTCCAGGCCCGGCCTCGGCACGACGCCTCGCGCAATCGCGCGGAGGCGCCGCTTTACGCGATTCCGCACCACCGCGCCGCCAACGGCCTTTCCCACCGCGAATCCGAACCGCGTGACCGTACCGGCGTTTGGCCGCACCCGCACCACGAGGACCTGATTGCCGTAGGCGCGTCCCGAACGATATGCCGCAGAGAAGTCCCGGGGCCGCCGTAGCCGTTGTTCACGTTTCATCGGCGATGCGCCCGCCGCGGGCGCCGCCACGTCGCGCGGGAAGTGCTACTTGACGACGACCAGGCGCTTGCGGCCCTTCAGCCGGCGCGCGCGGATGACGTTGCGGCCACCGACGGTGGCCATGCGGTGCAGGAACCCGTGCCGGCGCCGGCGCGGGATCCGCTTCGGTTGATAGGTTCGCTTGGGCACGCCGCCTCCTCGGTCCGGACGTTCACCCCCGGTTGGGATGCGCACCAGTATAGGGCGAGGGCCGGGACCGGACAAGCACGGCCTTCGTTGCGTACGCAACGACCGCGCCCGGCCGTCCGGCTCGCTTCACCCTCGAGCCAGGCCCGCCGCACGCGTGCTTAACGCGCATGCGCCTCTTCCGCTGCGGCTTAGCCGCGCAGCCAGCGCACGGCGCGATTCGTCGCCCACACGCTGGCCGCCAGCAGCAGCACGCCGGCCGCCCACCCGCCGTACACGTCCGAGGGCCAGTGCGCGCCGTCCCACACGCGGTCCCAGCCGACCAGCAACAGCGCCGTCACCGCCGCGACGAGCATCCAGCGGCGCGCCTGGCGCGGGGCGTGCAGCAGCGCCACGTACGCGGCGTAGCCGTACACGAGCATCGACGTCAGCGCGTGGCCGCTCGGGAACGACGAGCCGTGCGCCGGCTCGCGGATCAGCAGCTCGCCGGCGACCGGTCGCGGGCGGTCGATGGCGTCTTTCAGGATCGGGCTGGCGATGCGCGCCACCGCGACCAGCACCACCGCGAGCGCGAGCGAGGCGTCCCGCGCCCGCAGCGCCAGCACGAACCCCGTCACCAGCACGACGAGCTGCACCGGGATCAGGTAGATGGCGTCTGCGACAGGTTCGAAATACCGGCCGCCGGGCGTCTGTTGCAGGCGTTCGGCCGTCGCCATGTCGCCCGGAAACAGCCCGCCCGCAACGGCGTGCAGCGACAGCGAGACGGCAACAATCGCCGCCACCGTCACGATGGCATCGATCACGCGGGCGCGTGACGTGGCGCTCACGCGGGGGCCGTGCCGGGGATTCGGCTAGATATCGAGCAGCGCGTCGCCCATCGCCATCTTGCCGGGCGTGTAGCCACCGGCCGGGCGGTTGGGGCGGGCGCGGCGGGTGCGCGGCCGCGGCGGCGGCGCGCCGTTCGTCCCGCGCATCCACTCGGGAAGGAACTTCTGGTAGCGGTCCGGGGTCGGCGGCTGCTGGGGTGCCTTTGCGGCATCCTTCGCCGGCCCGCGGCGCTTGTTGCGGCGCATCTTCTGTGCCATGTCACCTCGTGTATTGCATGCGGGGGTACACGCGGCAGCGCGGTTCCGCCTGCTACAGGTATCGACAATTCCAGACACGCAAGAGAGGGGAGAATCTTGCGGGTACGCGGCGGGAGGCCGCGACCTGCATGCAATCTAGCCGGATTCGGCGGCCTTTGTAAATAGGTTCGGCGGAAATTTCTTCAACCGGTCAATCATGTCCGCGTCATGGCCCCGGGCCCCTGCGCCACGGGCCCGCCTGTCCCGCGGCCGCAGACACCGCACGGCGAGGTCGGCGGGCACACGGCGAGCGGGCCGCCGCGCCCGCCGGGCCCCACGCGCTACGCTGGGAGGAGATGCTTGAAAGGAGCGGACAGATGAACGCACCGGCGACCGACAGCGCATACGGCATCACCAGGACCGTCGCGGCGGGGTACGAGGAGACGATCGAGCGCCTGCGCGCGCTGCTGAAGGACGAAGGGTTCGGCGTGCTCACCTCGATCGACGTCAAGGCGACGCTGAAGGAGAAGATCGGCAAGGACGTCGCGCCGTACGTGATCCTGGGCGCCTGCAACCCGCAGCTCGCGTCGCGCGCGCTGGAGATCGAGCCGGACATCGGCCTGCTGCTGCCGTGCAACCTGATCGTCGCCGAAACGGCCGAGGGCACGCGCGTCGGCGTCGTCAACCCGGCGACGTTCGTGGAGTTCACATCGAACGCGGCGCTGCGCGAGGTGTCGGCGGAGGCCGACGCCCGGCTCCGGCGCGTCATTGAACGGGTGTAGCGGCTAGACGCATGCGCTCGGGCGATCGATCCTTGTGCGGCGGCACGCCGGGCGGCGGCCGCGCGAGGGGAGACACACATGGCACGAGTCCGCCTGAACGAAACGCGCGACGTCGCCGAGAGTCACCGCTGGATCTTCGAGCGGATGGAAGCGCGGGACGGCATCCTGAACATCTTCCGCGCGCTGTCGCACAGCCCGGAGGCCATGCGCCGGTTCATGAAGCTCGGCAGCTACGTCCTCGGGGAAGGCCGGCTCGATGCCAGGTTGCGCGAGCTGGCAATCCTGCGGGCAGGGTGGGAGTGCAGGTCACCGTACGAGTTCTCGCAGCACATCGCGTTCGGTCGGCGCGTGGGGCTGAGCGATGCGCAGATCCGCGGCGTCGGCGCGCCGCACACCGGCCTGTTCGAGCCGCGCGAGATGGCGGTGCTGGCATACGCGGGCGAGCTCTCGTCGGCGTCGAGCGTGTCCGACGCGGCGTACGGCGCCGTCGCCGCGTTCCTCGATGACGAGGAGATGGTCGAGCTGACGCTGACGATCGGCTACTACAACATGGTGTCGCGCTTCCTGAACGCGATGCAGGTGAACATCGACCCGCCCGCGGAGCGCGATCTGCGGGAGCTCGGCGTCGAGTTGTAGGCTGGCGAGCGCGTGTATCCCTCGTCATGCGGCGGCATGACGGCAGGCACTGTACAACGGCGCCGCGCGCGCTGATGATGTGCGCATGAATGAACAAACCGCAGCGGCACCCCCGGCGCCTGGCGCATACCCTGTCCAGTTCGATGTGGAGCCGCAGCTTGCGGGCCGCAACCGGCTGACCGTCGCCTTCCGGATCATCCTCGCGATCCCGCACGTGCTCCTGGTCGGCGCGCCGGGCCTGACGTTCTACTTCGGCTGGCCGCGCAACGACGAGTGGAACTCGGCCGGCATCGCCCTCAGCGGCGACGGCGTCATCGGCTTCGCGGCGTTCGTCGCGGCGGTCGTCGCATGGTTCGCGATCCTGTTCGCGCGGAAGCACCCTCGCGGCATCTGGGACTTCGGGCGGTTCTATATGCGGTGGCGCGCGAACGCGGTCGCCTACGCGGCGCTGCTGCGCGACGAGTATCCGCCGTTTGGCGATGGCGCGTACCCCGTGACGTTCACGGTGGAGTACCCCGACGGGAAGCGCGACCTGTGGTCGGTGGGGTTGCGGATCTTCTACGCGATCCCGCACTTGGTCGTGCTGTTCTTCCTGCAGATCGCGTTCTTCGTCGTGACGGTGATCGGGTGGTTCGCGATCCTGTTCACCGGCGCGTACCCGGAGGGGCTGTACCGGTTCGCGACGGGCGTGATGCGCTGGTCGCTGCGCGTCGACGCGTACGTGCTGCTCCTGCGCGACGAGTATCCGCCGTTCTCGCTGGAGGCATAGCGCGCCAGCACGCCCGGGGGCGCATGATCGCGCGGCGGGGCGCCGTTCGCTACCATGGCCGCATGGAGATCACCTGGCTGGGACGGTCGTGCTTCCGCATCCGCGCGAAAGAAGCGGCGGTCGTCACCGACCCGTACGACCGCGCGACCGGCTACAGCCTCGGCCGTCCGCAGGCCGACATCGTCACCGTCAGCCATTCCGACCCGGCGCACTCGAACGTCGACGGCGTCGGCGGCAGCCCGCGCGTCGTGGAGGGTCCGGGCGAGTTCGAGATCTCCGGCACGTCGATCATCGGCGTGGCAACGTATCGCGGGAAGGAAAAGACGCCGGAGAGCGGGCGTAACGTCGCCTACGTGATCGAGCTCGAGGACATGCGCATCGGGCATCTCGGCGCGATCGGCCACGTGCCGACGTCGGACCAGCTCGAGGACCTGGCGAACCTCGACGTCCTGCTCGTGCCCGTCGGCGGCGGCGAGTCGCTCGATGCGACGCCGGCGGCGGAGACGGTCAGCATGATCGAGCCGAAGATCGCCATCCCCATGAACTACAAGACCGACATCGACCGCGCGAAGCTCGATCCCGTCGACCGCTTTCTGAAGGAGATGGGCGTCAAGTCGAGCGAACGCCACGCAAAGCTCACGATCACGCGCAGCACGCTTCCCGAAGAAACACAGATCATGGTGCTGGACTACAAGCGGTAGCGCGCCCTCGCGGCCACGCACGCCGCACCGCGCTTGTCATCGCGCCGCCTGCCGTATCGACGCACGATGCGCGGACGGGCGACAATACGGCATGCCTCGCAGCGCACGCGTCCCCCTGCGCATCGACCTCGCCGGCGGCTGGACGGATGTGCCCGCGTTCGCGGACGCCGAAGGCGGCGCCGTCGTGAACGTCGCGATCGACAAGTACGTCCGGGGCACGCTTGGCGGCGACGGCAGCATCACGTATGAGCACGACGTCCGCGCCGGCGGGCTCGGCTCGTCGGCGTGCGAGCACGTCCTCGCGGCCGCGCTCCGCGACGCCGAGGCCGACCTCGACGAAATCGCCGAGGCGGCATTCGCCGAGGAGACCGCGGCAGGCGTGCCGGGCGGCCGCCAGGACCAGTACGCGGCGTGTTACGGCGGCCTGAGCTTCATGACATTTGGACGCGCCGGCGCAAGCGGCGGGCCGGTGCGCATCGAGCGGCTGGAGCTGCCCGAGCCGATCATGCTCGGGCTGCAGAAGCGGCTCCTGCTCGTCGACAGCGGCGTCTCCCGCCTGTCCGGCGAGGTGCACGCGGCGGTGTGGGCGGCCTACGCCCGCGGCGACGACGCCGTCGTCGGCGCGTTGCTCGCACTGCGCCAGTACGGGCGGGCGATGCGCGACGCGCTCGCGGGCAACGACTTCGGCGGCGTGCGCCACGTGATGAACGAGAACTGGATCCAGCAGAAGCGCTTGCACGCGAGCGTCACGAACGGAAGCATCGACGAGATCTTCGCCCTGGCGATGGCCAACGGCGCCTCAGCGGGCAAGGCATGCGGCGCGGGCGGCGGCGGCGCCGTCGTGTTCTACGCTTCATCGGACACCGACGCGGCGCGCCTGCGGCGCGCGCTCGCCAGCGGCGGGCTGGCGGTCATCGACTTCGCGTTTGACTTCGAAGGACTCGGCGATGAGTAGCGTCCCCCTTAGGGACACGCCCTATCGGCGGCGGCGCGGCGCACGCCGATACCAGAAGTGATGTCGTACTTCGCGATCGCCGACAGCCGTGATGGGAGCCTCACGCACGCGCCGCCGCGCATGCCCGAGTCGATGGGGCTGGCGCCGAACGGCCTGCCGCTGCCGGAAGAGTGGACCGAAGCGCCATCGGCGCCGGCCGCGCCGCGGCGACGGCCCGTGCGCAGCCGCGAGTACCTCGAACAGCGCCTGCTCGAAGAGGTCGACCGCTCGCGCCGCTACGGCCGGGCGTTCTCGCTGCAGGTGTTCGAGGGCGAAGAGCGGCGGACGCCACCGACGGCCGAGGAGCTCGACCGCGCGCTCGACGGCATCCGCTCGACGATCCGCGCGTCCGACATCGTCGGCGTCTACGCGCCGGGCACGCTTGTCGCGCTGCTCGTCGAGACCGATGCGCAGGGAGCACGCGCCGCGCTGAGCCGGACGGTCGAGTCCCTGCCCGAAGATTCCGGGCGCTGGTTCGTCACGAGCATGACGTACCCGGACGACTGGTCAGTGATCGGCCGGCTGTTCTTCTAGCGCCGGCTACTTGCCCTTCCATGCGGGCTTGCGCTTCTGGGCGAACGCCAGCGGGCCTTCGCGCGCGTCCTCGGTCACGATCACCTTCTTCGACTGCTCGATCTCGAGCCGCAGTCCATCCGCGATCGGCATGCTCAGGCCGCGATACGCCGCCTCCTTCACGAGGCGGACGGCGATCGGCGCGTTCTCGCAGATGCGCTCGGCGAGCTCCATCGCGCGCGGCATGAGGTCGGCGGCGGGCACCACGTAGTTCACCAGGCCCTGGCGCAGCGCCCAGGCAGCGTCGAATCGGCCGCCGGTCAACAGCAGCTCGAGCGCGGGGCCGAACGGCACGAGTCGCGGCAGTCGTTGCGTGCCGCCGGCGCCGGGGATGATGCCGCGCGTGACCTCGGCCAGCCCGAACTGCGCGTGCTCGGCCGCGATGCGGATGTCGCAGCACAGCGCCATCTCCAGCCCGCCGGCCAGGCAGTAGCCGTTGACCGCGGCGATCATCGGCTTCCAGCACTCGAAGTTGCGCGTGATGCCGCCGAACGGCGCGGCGTGCCCGCCGCCGCTGAAGTCGCCTGTCTGCTGCGCCTTCGACATCGCCACGAGGTCGTTGCCCGACGAGAACGCCTTCTCGCCGGCGCCCGTCAGCACGGCCGCCCACAATGCGTCGTCATCGCGGAAGTCGCTCCACGCCGTGTGCAGCTCGGATGATGTCTGCGGGTCGATCGCGTTCATCACCTGGGGCCGGTTGATGGTGATGACGGCGATGCGTCCGCGCTTCTCGTAGAGGATCTTCTCGAAGGCGCCCATGCCGCGCTCCTTTCAAACCGCTGCGGGAGCGGCAGCGTAGCACCGCGTGCAAGGACGATCTAGCATGTACCGCGTGCCGGCGTTCAGGCTTCGCGCAATACTCGTCAGTACGGCTCCGGTGCGAGACGAGTGCGGCGTATGAACGTGCCGCACGGATGATTCTTCATTGTCGCCGGCACAGGGCCGATGTATGCTCGGCGGAGGCAGAGGGCTTGACCCGGCGCACAGCGCCGAGAAAGGCAGGCGTACCGGCCCAGATGGCTACCACGACAAAATCCTCGTCCAGGAACATCGACCAGTCGGCGCTGCAGCAGAAGACGCTTCCGTGGGTGCTCGTCACCGAGATCTACTGGATGTCGTACAAGCTGCTCGAGCGGCGCTTCTACCACCTCGGCGTGTCGGCGTCACAGGCGCGCGTGCTCGCGGTGCTCCACTTCGCGAAGGGACCAATCAAACCCAGCCTCGTCGCGACGCTGCTATTCCAGGAGACGCAGAGCATCACCGGCATCCTGCATCGCATCGAGTCGCGCGGCTGGGTGCGCCGGCTCCCCGACCCGAACGACCGGCGCGCCGTCGGCCTCGAGCTCACAGATAAGGGCCGCGAGATCACCGAGGAGATCGTGCGCATCGCGATGGAGCTGTACGACGACATGTTCGGCTCGGTGCTCAGCGCGACCGAGAAGAAGCAGGTCGAGACAATCCTCAAGAAAGTGCGCGCGCTCGGATTCAAGTTGCCAGAGACGGACTTCAAGCTCCGCCGCGCGCAGCAGTACTCGGTCTGGCGCGACTGAAGTCACGACGAAGCGCAGCACGGCAGCCCGGCCACACGCCGGGCTGTCTTGTTAGCCGCGCTTCGCGCGCGAGCGCCCGCGCGGCCGCGCGATCTCCTCAGCCCGGCCGATGAGCGCGCGCGCGTGCTCGGCGATCGGCGCATCGACCATGCGCCCATCGACGTTCACGGCGCCGATGCCGCCGGCGACCGCCGCGTCGTACGCCTCGACCACGCGTCGCGCATAGGCGACTTCGGCCGGCGACGGCGTGAAGATCGCGTGGATCGGCGCGATCTGCGCCGGGTGGATCGCGTACTTCCCCTTGAACCCGACCGCGCGCGCAAGCTCCGCCTCGGCCTCGAGCCCGGCGCGGTCGCGGTGATCCGGATACGGCGTGTCGATCGGCGCCAGGTGGTACGCGGCGGCGACCTGCACGATCACGCCGCGCATGTGCTGCAGCGCGCGCGCGTCTCGCGGCGCGCCGATGTCGTAGACGTAGTCCTCGGCGCCGGCGGACAGCGCGAGCAGCCGGTCCGAGGCGCGCGCGATCTCCTCGCACCGCAGCACGCCGGCCGCGCTCTCGATCAGCGCGATCGTGCGCACGTCGCCCGGGCGGACGCGGCGCTTCAGCTCCGCCTCGCGCAGCATCACGTCGAGGTCGCGCAGGTCTTGCGCCGATTCGGTCTTCGGCAGCACGACGCCGGCGAGGCTCCTGGAAACGGCGGCCATGACGTCATCGCGCGTGCGGCCGCTGCTGATGCCGTTCACCCGCACGAACACGGGCACGCCGGCGGCCGCGATCCGCGGCGCCGCGCGACGGACGAGGGCGCGGGCGGCGCGCTTCTCGCCATCGGGCACCGCGTCTTCGAGATCGAGGACGATGGCATCGGCGCCGGCGGCCGGCGCGCGCTCGATCATGCGCTCGTTGTTGCCGGGGACGAAGAGCAGGCTGCGGAACATCGGCATGGCAGCGCCACCTCGCGGCGCGGGCGCCCGGGCAGTATCGCGCCGGGTCGCTGCGCGATCAACGAGCGCCGCCCCCGCGACACGGCCGTTGCGAAATCAGGGCGCTCACCGATGCGCATCCGCCGCGCGGATCCGATACTATGTGCACAACGCGGCACGGCGATCCTGCCGCGGCTCGCGCTCCCCCTACCGTCCACGCGATCAAGGAATCCGGCAACGGGCGCCGGAACCGCTTGACAGACCGCGCGGCAATGAGGTAACTAGATCAACTAGATTCACTCCTACTTCCGGCGCCAGTCTCCCGGCGCCCAGCACACCCCACGATCCAGGCATCGTTCGGTCCGCCGCCAGCGAGCATGCACGTGCCTCGGGATGCGGAGCGGACGCGGGATTTCAACACATGGCATCACGGCAAGACGGCACCCCCAGCAGAGCACGGCAGAGGTCCAGCATGGCAGTACGAGAACGACGACGCAGCGTGGCGCAGCGCAACGCGCCCCAGCAGGGCCCGGTGATCGACGAGGGGCCGCAGCCGGAACTGACGGCCGCCGAGCGCGAAACCGCGATATCGACCGGCGGCATCCTCGAGGTCGTCGATGACGGGTACGGGTTCCTCCGCGGCGAGAGCCTGCTCCCCGGCTCGAACGACGTGTACGTCAGCCAGTCGCAGATCCGCAGGTTTGGCCTGCGCCCCGGGGACTACGTGCGCGGACAGGTGCGCCCGCCGAAGGACAGCGAGAAGTACTACGGCCTGCTGCGCGTCGAGGACATCAACGGCCTCGACCCGGAGACGGCGAAGAACCGCCCGTACTTCGAGAACCTCACCGCCGTCTTCCCCGACCAGCTCATCGACCTCGAGACGCCGTCGCCCGATATGTCGGGCCGGCTGATCAACCTGATCTCGCCGATCGGCCGCGGGCAGCGCGGGCTCATTGTTTCGCCGCCGAAGGCCGGCAAGACGTTCCTGCTCAAGGCGATCGCCGCCGGCATCGCCACGAACTACCCGGACATCCACATGATGGTCGCGCTGATCGGCGAGCGACCGGAAGAAGTCACCGACATGAAGCGGTCGGTGCGCGGCGAGGTCGTCGCGTCGACGTTTGACGAGCCGGTCGAGGACCACACGCGCGTCGCCGAGATGGCGCTCGAGCGCGCGAAGCGGCTCGTCGAGGGCGGCGTCGACGTGGTGATCCTGCTCGACAGCATCACGCGGCTCACCCGCGCCTACAACCTGGCGATGCCGCCGAGCGGCCGCACGCTCACCGGCGGTATGGACCCCGTCGCGCTGTACCCGCCGAAGCGATTCTTCGGCGCGGCGCGCAAGTGCGAGGAAGGGGGCAGCCTCACCGTCATCGCGACCTGCCTGATCGACACCGGCAGCCGCATGGACGAGGTGATCTTCGAGGAGTTCAAGGGCACCGGCAACCAGGAGCTGCGGCTCGACCGGCGGCTCGCCGAGCGGCGCGTCTTCCCGGCGATCGACATCGCCGGTTCCAGCACGCGGCGCGAAGAACTGCTGATGGACGAGGCGACGCTGCGCCAGGTCTGGCTCATGCGGCGGATGATGTCGATGATCGCGTCGAACGCGTCGAACCCGTCGGAGGCGACGGAACGGCTGCTCGACCGGCTGTCGCGCACGAACAACAACGCCGAGTTCCTCGCCACGCTGAGCAAGAGCGACGTGTAGCGCGGCGCGGCCGGCGCCCGCGCGTCAGTCCATCGCGATCGCGATGCAGTAGCCGGCGAACAGCAGCATGCCGACGACCAGGTGCAGCTGCACGTTCTTCCCCATCGTCGCCATCAGCGCATACGGGTCGCCGTAGTACATGCGGATACCGCGGTGCACGCTGAACGCCAGCGGCAATCCGAGCAGCGCGATCAGCGTCGGCCAGGGCAGCGTGCCGAACGCCGCTCCCGCCGCCACAACGGCGAAGGCCGCCAGCGCCGAGACCAGGAACAGCGTGGTGACGGCGCCCTGCGAGAGGCGCGCGGGCAGCGTGCGCTTGCCGACCTTCGCGTCGCTGTTGCGGTCGGGGATCTCGTTCACGTACAGGATCAGCGCGATGAAGATCGCCACCGGCACGGACGCGACGAAGGCGCTGAACGACAGCTCCTGCGCCTGCACCGCGTACGCGCCGAGCAGCATTAACGGCCCGAACCCGATCGCCGTCGTGAGCTCGCCGAGGCCGCGGTGCACGAGCCGCAGCGGCGGCGCCGTGTAGAACACGCTCAGGAACACGCCCGCGACGCCGATCACCAGGAGTTCAACGGACGGGCGCATCGCCAGCAGGAGCAGGCCGACGCTGATCCCGCCGGCATACGCGCCGATCGAGATCGCGCCCATCTGCTTCAGCGTGACGATGCCGCGCTGGATGACGCGCGAGCCGCCGCTGTACTGTGTCGGGTTGACGTTCGCCTCGTCGGCGCCGGACATCGCATCGAACACGTCGTTGGCGACGTTGAGGCCGACGTGGATCGCCGCGCCGCCGAGCAGCGTCAGCAGCGCGTACCAGATGTTGAAGTGGCCGTCGTACGCCGCCGCGGCGACGCCGATGAGGATCGGCACGAAGGTGGCCGTCAGGAACGGGAGGCGTGTCGTGATCAGCACGGACCAGAAGCGCGAGAGCCGCGGTTTCACCGGGGCGCCGCGTTCGTCCGAGAGCGTGCGCAGATACTTCCGCGCCTGCTCGTTGGACCGCTCCGAATACTCGAAGAACGGCGTCTCGGCCTCGTCCCAGCCCCAGGCGCGCTCGGGGCGGAACACGTAGCCGTCACCATCGCTCGCGAGCGCGCCCCACGCGGTGACGTAGCGGCGCTCGTCGTACCCCGTGCCTGCCTGCGGGCGGATGTGGCTGGCGATGATGTTGACCTGCCGGCCGGCGGGCAGCGGCACGCCCGTCGCGTGGATGCGCAGCACGCCGGCAGCGTGATCGGCGCTGAACTCGGCCGGCGTCTGCGCCGGATACCCGTCATCGCCGACCCACGTCACGACGACGTGCGGGTACGCGGCGAACTTCTGGAGCGCAACATCGATCTTCATGCTGCCACCTCCGGCCCTGCCGCGGTCGCCGGCGCTCTCCCGACGTCGCCGTCGCTCCACCACGCGACGCGTCGCGGCGTAATCTCGATCAGCGAGCGCTCAAAGAACAGCGGCAGCGCGTAGCGCTTGCCGAGGAAGGCGTCGATCGCCGGCTCCTTCTCGCGCCAGAGCGGCAGGATGCGTTCCCACGTCTCGTGCGGGTCTTCCTCGAAGATGCGCGCGTCACCCTGGATGGCGCAGCGCGCGCGCAGGCCGCCGGCGGCGGCCGGGTCGCTGATCGTGACGCTGACACGCGGGTTGTTGCGGATGTGCTCGAGCTTCTTCGAGAAGAGGATGCTCGACGTGATGTAGATGCGCTCGCCATCCCACAGCGGCAGCAGCGGGTGGACGACCGGCCGGCCGCCCCCGTCGATGACGGCGACCTCGGCCACGAGCGCCGCGTCGAGCAGCCGCTGGACATCTTCCGGCAGCCAGGTCATGCGCGCCTCCTTCCGTATCGCGTGCATGATCGCGGGCGCCCGCGCATGGCGCGAGGGGCCGTATGCATGCGCCGAATAGGCCAAACGGCTGATCGCGCCGCGTTCGCCGCACGCGCGCGCGTCCGATAGCCTTCGCACGCATGGAACTGAAACTGTCGTTCCACGGCGGCGCGGGCACGGTCACCGGGTCGCGTCACCTGCTGAGCGCGGGACGGCGCAAGGTGCTCGTCGACTGCGGGCTGTTCCAGGGCCTGAAGCAGTTGCGTCTGCTCAACTGGCAACGCCCGGCCTTCGACCCGCGCGACGTCGACGCCGTCATCCTCACGCACACGCACATCGACCACTGCGGCTACATTCCGCGGCTCGTCGCCGAGGGGTTCGGCGGCGACGTGCACTGCACCGCGCCCAGCAAGCAACTCGCGCCCGTCCTGCTGATGGACTCGGCGAAGCTGCAGGAGGAGGACGCGGCCTACGCCAACCGCAAGGGCTTCAGCAAGCACCACCCGGCGCTGCCGCTGTACGACTCCGACGATGTCCGGCGTGCGATGCGCCGCTTCCGCGCGCTGCGCAGCGACGCGTGGATGGACATCGGCGACGGCGTGCGGTTCCGATTCCACGACGCCGGCCACATCCTCGGCTCCGCGTTCGCCGAGGTGCGCGTCGAGAAGGCGGGGCGTGAGCGCGTGTTCGTGTTCAGCGGCGACATCGGTCAGTACGACGCCCCGCTGCACAATGACCCCGCGCCGCTGCCGCCGTGCGACGCGCTCGTCATCGAATCGACGTACGGTGACCGCGCGCACGACCCGACGCCGTTCATCGACCAGGTGCGCCGGCCGTTCGCCGAAACGCTGCGCCGCGGCGGCACCGTGCTCATCCCGGCGTTCGCGATGGCGCGCGTGCAGCTGGTGACGATCGTCCTGCGCCAGCTGATGGAACGCGGGGAACTGCCCGAGGTGCCGGTGCACATCGACAGCCCGATGGCGGTCGAGATCACCGGCATCTACCGCCGGTACGCGGGATCACGCGAGCTCGATGCGGCGATGACCGACGACGAGTGGGCGCGCCTGTTCCCGCGCGAGGTGCGCCTGCACGAGACGGTCGAGGAGTCGCGCGAGATCAACGCCATGCGCGGCGCGCGGATCATCATCTCATCGAGCGGGATGCTGACGGGCGGGCGGGTGCTGCACCACCTGCGCCGGCTGCTGCCGGGGGAAGAGCACCTGATCGCCCTCGCCGGCTACCAGGCGCCGGGCACGCGTGGCCGCGCGCTGCTCGAAGGCGCGCCGACGATCCGCATGCACGGACGCGACATCCCCGTCCGCGCGCGCGTGATCGAGGTGCGCGGCCTGTCGTCGCACGCCGATGCGGGCGGGCTGATGCGGTGGTTGCGCTCCGGCCCGTCGCTGCCGCCGCGCATCTTCGTCACGCACGGCGAGCCCGACGCCGCCGCGGCCTTCGCCGCTCGCATCGAGCGCGAATTGCGGATCACGCCGACCGTGCCGGCGCTGGGCGATGTCTGCGATCTGAGCGGGGGGGGAACAGCCGGCTCCATGCGCAGACGTGATGACAGAGAACGCGCACCCGGGGTGCGCGTTCTGCATGCTCGCCTGGTGCGGGAGGTTACGCTTGCGTCACCACTGCACGAACATGGGCATGACGACGTGGACGTAGTTGTCATTGTCGACCGGGCGGATCACGCCGGGCTGCGACGGCCCCGTCGTCTCGAGCGCGACGCGACCGCCGTCGAGCACGGCCAGCACCTCTTGCAGGTACTTGCCGTTGAACGCGATCTTCGAAGCCTCGCCCTCGACGGCCGCATCGAGTGACCCCTCGTTGTCGCCGATCTCCTCGGCCCGCGCGGAGATACTCATCTTGCCGGGCGCGCCGTCGCCGCCGCCTTCGAAGATGATGCGGACGATGCCGCTGCCATCGCGCGCGAAGATGGACGCGATCTTCGTCTCCTGCAGGAAGTCGCCGACCTCGACGACGGCGCGGCTCGTCCACTCCTTCGGGATGAGGCGGCTGTAGTCGGGGAACGTGCCCTGGATCAGCTGCGCGACGAGTTCAACGTCCTTGAGACGGAAGAGCACCTGCGTCTTCTGCGCGTTGAACGTCATCACCACCGGCTCGTCCTGGTCCTGCAGCAGGCGGTTGAGCTCGGCGAGCGCCTTCGCGGGCACGATGACCTGCTGCTTTTCGGCGGCCTTCTTCTTCAGCTTGAGCTTGCGCACGGCCAGCCGGAAACCGTCGGCCGCCGCCAGCGTGACGGTGTCGCCCTCGACGACGATGTCGACGCCGGTGAGCACCGGCCGCGAGTCATCCGTCGCGGCGGAGAACACGACCTGCGTGATCGCCTCGCGCAGCGCCTTCGGGTCGACCTCCAGCGTGCCGCCGTCGTCGACGTTCGGGATCGGCGGGAAATCATCGGCGTCCATGCCGCCGATCGTCGCGTTGTTGCGCGAAGCGTTCACCTTGAGCTGCTTCGAGCGGGGCGACAGCGTCAGCGTGATCTTTTCGGCCGGCAGCGAGTTGACGAAGTCCGTCAGCAGCCGCGACGGCACCGTGATGGCGCCCTCCTCCTCGATCTGCCCGCCGATCCAGCAACTGAGGGCGATGTCGAGGTTGGTGGCCGCGAGCTTGATGCGGCCGTGGTCCGTGGCGATCAGCACGTTCGAGGTGATCGGCAGCGTGCTGCGGACGGCGACCGCGCGGCCCACAATGCCAAGCCCCCGCGCCAGGTTTTCCTGGAGACACGTAACCTTCATTGCGCTCACCTGTGTAATCACTTCCCGGCGAGTATAGGGCGGCTCCGCCGAAGCGACAATAGATCAACGCGCCTGAGCATTTTCGGGACCGCGATGGTCCAGCGAAGTCGACGTAACGCGACTGTGGCCACCGGCGATTCCGCCCGGCGCCGCGGTCGCGCCCTACCGCCCGCGCACGACGAGCGCGGTGCGCATGCCCTGCGCCTGGTGGCTGATCGGCTCGCCGCGGTACTGCTCGACCACGGTGCACACGACCTCGTACGCGCCCGGCGTGAGTTCGGCGTCGATGCGCTGCTGCTCGCCGGGCGCCAGCGCGGCGGTCCGCACCACCTCGCTCAATGCGCCGCCGTCACCCACGCGCATCACCACGAAGTCGTGCGTCTGGCCCGGGCCGGCTTCGGCGCCGTGACCGTGGGCATCGTCGGCGGCGTGCCGTACGACGAACGTGACACGCCCGGCGGCGATCTCGGCCGGCAGGTCGATGGCGAAGTTGCGCAGCCCGACGGGAACCTCGCGCGCCGCGCCCGGCGCTTGCGGCGCCGCTGATTCCTCGCGCGTCCACCAGCCGCGGTCGATGCCGGTGAAGATGATCAGCGGCACGACGAGGATCACCGCGGCGATGCCCATCGCCAGCGCGGGAGCGGCGTTCGCCGTCCAGAATCCGCGCTGGCTCCCCGCGGCCCACGTGTTGCCGCTGCGCTCGGCGATGCCGCGCGCCTTCGTGCGCAGCCGCAGGCTGTTCGTCATCACCGACACGGAGCTGACCGCCATCGCGCCACCGGCGATGATCGGATTGAGCAGCCCGAGCGCCGCGATCGGGATCGCCAGCACGTTGTAGCCGAATGCCCAGAACAGGTTCTGCTTGATTGTCGTCAGCGTCTGGCGGCTGAGCGCGATCGCCTCGGCGACCTTCGAGATATCGCCGTGCAGCAGCGTGATGTCGCCCGCCTCGATCGCCACGTCGGCGCCGGTGCTCATGGCGATGCCGATGTCGGCTTGCGCGAGCGCCGGCGCGTCGTTGATGCCGTCGCCGGCCATCGCGACGCTGAGGCCCTGCGCCTGCAGCGACCGCACGAGTTCGAGCTTGTCCTCGGGCCGCGCCGACGCCCGCCACTCACGCACGCCCGCCACATCGGCGACACGCGCCGCCGCGCGCTCGTTGTCGCCCGTCATCATGATCACGCGGATGCCGAGGGCGCGCAGCGCCTCGACCGCGCGCGGCGCGCTCTTCTTCACTTCGTCGGCGATGCCGATCACGCCCGCGACCTCGCCATCGAACGCGGCGAAGATCACCGTCTGGCCGGCTTCCTCGAGGCGGTCGGCCTCGGACATCATCTCGCGGCCGATCGTAATGCCCTGCTCGTCCATCAGCCGCCGGTTGCCCGCGACGACACGCCGGTCATCGACCGTCGCCGACACGCCGCGCGCGGTGTGCGACGCGAAGTCAGCGGCCGCGGGGAGCGTGTAGCCCGACTCGACGGCCGCGTCGACGATCGCGCGGCTCAGCGGATGCTCGCTGGGCTGCTCCGCTCCGGCGACGATCGTCAGCAGCGCTTGCTCGGAGAGCACGCCGGCGGGGATCGCCGCCATCACCTGCGGGCGGCCCTCGGTCAGCGTGCCCGTCTTGTCCAGGACGATGACGTTGAGCCTGCGCGTGCGTTCCAGGATCTCGGCGTTCTTGATCAGGATGCCGCGCTCAGCGCCGATGCCCGTGCCGACCATGATCGCCGTCGGCGTCGCCAGCCCGAGCGCGCAGGGGCAGGCGATGACGAGCACCGCGACGGCGGCGCGCATCGCATCGATCCACTGGCTGTCGCCGTGGTGGCCGGGCTCCGTGAACAGGCCCCACGCCAGCAGCGTGCCCAGCGCGATGACGATGACGACGGGGACGAACACCGCGGCGACTTCGTCGACCAGGCGCTGGATCGGCGCCTTCGACCCCTGCGCCTCCTCGACCATCTTCGCCATGCGGGCGAGGGTCGTCTGCGCGCCCACGGCGGTCGCCTCCATGCGCACGACACCGTTCTGGTTCATGGTGCCGCCGGTCATGCGGTCGCCGGGCCGCTTCTCGACGGGGATCGACTCGCCGGTAAGCATCGACTCGTCGATCGTGCTGTGGCCGTCGCGCACGATGCCGTCGACCGGCACCTTCTCGCCGGGGCGCACGACGAGGACGTCGCCGGGCGCGACGCGCTCGATCGCCACTTCGACCTCGGCGTCGTCGCGGATGATGCGGGCGGATTTGGCCGACAGCCCGAGCAGCTTCTCGATCGCCGTCGACGCGGCGCCCTTCGACCGCTCTTCGAAGTACTTGCCCATGGTGATGAACACGAGCACGGCCGCCGACACGTCGAAGAACATCGTGTAGTGCTTGTTGAAGACGACGACCCACGCGCTGTAGGCGAACGCCGCGGTCGTTCCGAGCGCAATGAGCACGTCCATGTTCGGGTTCAGGTGCCGCAGCGACGCGAAGCTTCCCTTGTAGTAGCGCCAGCCGAGCACGGCCTGGATCGGCGTTGCCAGCGCGAGGATCAGCCAGCCGTGCAGCCGTTCGTTGCCGAAGACCGCGAGGCCGGCGATGTCCATCGCCATCGCCAGCACGACGACGGGGATCGCGAGCGCCGAGCCGAACAGCACGAGCCACAGCGTCCGCTGCGCGTGCTGTTCCTTTTCCGAGGTGCGGTCGTCGTCGGGCGCGGCGACTTTGGCGCCGTAGCCGGCCTTCTCGACCGCGGCGATGAGCGCCTGGGCCGGCACCCCTTCCGAAGTGATGAGCGCGGTCTCGGAGGCGAAGTTGACGTTCGCCGTCTCGACGCCCTCGACCTTGCCAAGCGCGCGCTCGACGCGCCGCACGCACGAGGCGCACGTCATGCCCGAGATATCAAGTGTTGTAGAGATCTGTTTCGTCGCCATGCCTGGTCTCCGGCGAGCGATGTGGCGTTTATGCGCGCACGGCCGCCTTGTAGCCTTCTTCTTCAATCGCCTCGATCACCTTCGCCTGGTCGAAGTCGCCCTCGACCTTCGCGGAATTGGCGGCGAGGTCCACCTTCACCGCGCGCACGCCGGCGACGCCTTCCACGGCGTGCGTCACGTGCTGCACGCAGTTGTCGCAGGTCATGCCCTTCACGTCGAACATCAGCGTCTTGTCCATGGGTGTGCTGCCTCCTTCGGCTTGCCGGGCGAATCGCCCGCCCGTGTGTTGCGCCGGCTACTTGCCGGCCATCTCGTACAGCTCGGACAGTTCGGCGACCACCTCGTCCTCGCGCCCGTCGCGGATCCCTTCGACCACGCAGGTGCCGAGGTGGCCCGTCAGCATCAGCGATTCCATCTTCTCGATGGCGCGTCGGACGGCGTAGGTCTGCTTCAGGATGTCCACGCAGTACTTGTCCGCCTCGATCATGCGGCGGATGCCTGCGAGGTGGCCTTCGATGAAGTTCATGCGCTTCAGGACATCGGCGCGGAGGTCTGGCTGCATGGACCCTCTCCCATACCCCTCCGGTGGGGGTCTGTTGGCACAGGCTATCACCAGAATCAAGGCGATGTCAACCCCCCGGGGTGGGGTAGCGGATGAAGCCCGCTCGAATTGCCCCATGCCGCAAGCGGACGAACCGATGCTCGGCCGAAACCGGGGGAGCGTGGCGGCGTAGCTCAAGTTGCGCCGGCGTCGCCGTCCCGAACTCACTGGCGGCAGCGTAACGCTGCCCCACCGCGACCCCGGCAGACGAAGCTCCGCCGCGGCGTGCCTGGCCGGCTCGCGCGTCCGCCGGCGCGCCCCAACCCGCGGGCCGTCCCCGATGCCGCCCCGCGCGCCAATCCGCTACCATGCGCGCGATGGCGCACGTATCCGCATGCACAGCCGTAGTAGTACCGGGGCGGCGGGCTCGCTGATCCGGCGCGGCGACGCGCACGCGGACAGGCGAGCCCCGGCGCACGACACCGGGGCTTTTCGCTGCCATCGGAACACACCGAGGATGTCCACCGCATGACTGAGATGGCCAAGGCATACGACCCGCGCGCGACCGAAGGCCGCGTGTACGAGTTCTGGGAAAAGCGCGGCTACTTCAAGGGCCGCATCGACCCGGCAAAGAAGCCGTTCTCGATCGTCATGCCGCCGCCGAACGTCACCGGCGAGCTGCACATCGGCCACGCGCTGACGGATACGGTCGAGGACATCCTCATCCGCTGGCACCGCATGCTCGGCGACCCGACGCTGTGGGTCCCCGGCGTCGACCACGCGGGCATCGCGACACAGAACGCGGTGGAGAAGATGCTCGCGAAAGAAGGCGTCTCGCGGCACGACCTGGGGCGCGACGCGTTCGAGGAGAAGGTGTGGGAGTGGGTGGGGAAGTACCGCCCGATCATCTCCAACCAGCACCGGCGGCTCGGCGCATCGGCCGACTGGTCGCGCGAGGTGTTCACGCTCGACGAAGGCCCGCAGCGCGCCGTGCGCACGACGTTCAAGAAGATGTTCGACGACGGGCTGATCTACCGCGGCGAACGGCTGATCAACTGGTGCCCGCGCTGCCGCAGCGCCCTCAGCGACCTGGAGGTCGAGCACGAGGACCAGCAAGGCCACCTCTGGCACCTGCGCTACCCGCTCGTCGATGGCGAAGACGCCGCGGGCGCACCGAAGCTCGGCGGCGGCGCGCTCGTCGTCGCGACGACGCGGCCGGAGACCTACGTCGGCGACGTCGCCGTCGCGGTCAACCCGAAGGACGGGCGCTACGCGTCGCTCATCGGCCGCAGCGTGATGCTGCCGGTGATCCAGCGGGTCGTGCCGGTCATCGCCGACGAGGCGATCGAGATGGAGTTCGGCACCGGCGCCGTGAAGGTCACGCCGGGCCACGACCCGACGGACTTCGAGATCGGCCAGCGCCACGAGCTCCCGATCATCAGCGCGATGAACGACGACGCGACGATGAACGCCAACGCCGGCCCGTACGAGGGCATGGACCGCTACGACGCCCGCAAGAAGATCGTCCGCGACCTGGAGGAGCTAGGGTATCTGGAGAAGATCGAGCCGCACGCGTCGAACGTCGGCACGTGCTACCGCTGCCACACCGTCATCGAACCGCTGATGTCGTGGCAGTGGTTCGTGCAGCAGCGCGCGCTCGCGCAGCCCGGCATCGACGCGGTGCGCGACGGGCGCATCGCGTTCGTGCCCGAGCGGTTCGAGCGCGTGTACCTGAACTGGATGGAGAACATCCGCGACTGGTGCATCTCGCGCCAGCTGTGGTGGGGGCACCGGATCCCGGTGTGGTACAGCGCCGACGAGGACGGCGACCTCATCAACGTCATCTACCAGGACCCCGCGCAGCCGAAGGACGCGCCGCCGCGCGCCGGCACGTACAACGAGCTGCGCGCCGAGGGCGTGACGCACGAGCAGATCCTGCGCCACGGCACGTGGTCCGCGCTCGCCGCCACGCCGATCGTCAGCATCGACACGCCGGAGCGCTCGCCAACGGGCGGCGGCCACCTGCTGCAGGAGAGCGACGTGCTCGACACGTGGTTCTCGTCCGGCCTGTGGCCGTTCTCGACGCTCGGCTGGCCCGACGACAACGACGAACTGCGCTACTGGTACCCGACGTCCGTCATGGAGACGGGGTACGACATCATCTTCCTCTGGGTCGCGAGGATGATCATGCTCGGGCTCTACAACATGGGCGAGGTGCCGTACGCGCACGTCTACCTGCACGGCACGGTGCGGAACGAGCACGGCCAGCGCATGAGCAAGTCGCTCGGCACCGGCGTCGACCCGCTGCAGGTCGTCGAGCAGTACGGCGCCGACGCGCTGCGCTACACGCTCATCACGTCGAGCGGGCCGGGCAACGACCTGCGCCTGTCCGAGCAGCGCGTCGAGGCCGGGCGCAACTTCGCGAACAAGCTGTGGAACGCGGCGCGCTTCGTGCTTTCGATGATCGGCGGCGAGCGCGTGCGCATGCCCGACGCGCCGCCCGCCGCAAGCGCGCCGCTCGAGGACCGCTGGATCGTCTCGCGGGTCGAGGGTCTCGCGCGCAACGTCGACGACCTGATGCGGCGCTTCGAGATGGGCGAGGCCGCGCGGCAGGTGTACGACTTCGCCTGGGGCGAGTTCGCCGACTGGTACATCGAGATCGCGAAGGTGCGCGCGCGCTCCGGCGAAGGGCCGTCGCCGTTGCCGGTGCTGGCGTACGTGCTCGACCGCTGCCTCCGCCTGCTGCACCCGGTGATGCCGTTCGTCACCGAGGAGATCTGGCAGGCGCTCGCCGGGAAGGTCGAAGGGCTCGATGAAGACGCGCTGATCGTCGCCGCGTTCCCGCGGGGCGAGAGCGGGTACGCCGACACGGACGCCGAGCGCGCGATGGAGACGCTGATCGATGTCGTCCGCGCCATCCGCAACATCCGCGCAGAGAAGAAGGTGGAACCGGCGCGGATCATCGAGGCGTACGTCGCCGCGGACGGCGCGCGCGCGGTGATCGAGGCCGGCGCCGCGTACATCGAGACGCTGGCGCGCGTGAAGCCGCTGCACGTCGTCTCCGGCGTCGCCGACGCGCCGCGGGAGCAGGTTGCGACGGCCGTGCTCGAGGGCGTTACCGCCGTCGTCCCGCTCGCCGGCCTGTTCGATGTCGGCGCCGAGCGCGGGCGTCTCGAAAAGCTCATCGCCGACGCCGAAGCGGAGGCCGGGCGCATCGGCGCCAAGCTGTCGAACGAGCAGTTCCGCTCGAAAGCCCCGCCGAACATCGTGGCGACCGAGGAAGAGCGGCTCGCCGCCGCCCGGGCGCGCATCGAAGGCCTGCGCGCCAGCCTCGCGGAGTTGGGGTAAGGCGCGGCGATATACTGGCGGCACATGGAGATCACCGCCGGCCCCGGCATGACACCTGCCCCGACCGGCGGCGAAGCGCGGGTCGCGGGGCGCCGCATCGACTGGACCGGCCGCGACGCGGCGTTCGGGATGCTCGCGTTCGCAGGGATCTTCATCCTGCTGCCGCTGCCGCCGCAGGTCGTCGCGCTGATCTTCTTCGATATCGACTCCGCCGCGTTCTGGGGCATTGCGCTGGCCATGAGCGCGGTCGTGTTCGTCGCGCTGGTCTTCACGGCCGCGCGGTTCACGTTCGGCAAGTACGGCGGCTCGTGGGGGCGGCTTGGGTTCGGCCCGGTCCGCTGGAGCACCATTGGCTGGGCGGTCGCCGGGCTCGCCGGTGCGCTCGCGATCTCGATGTCATACAACGTGGTCGTCGAGGCGTTCGACATCGGTGCGCTCAAGCAGAGCTGCGACGACCAGGTGCCGGGGCAGGTCCGCGACAGCCGCGTGCTGATGACGATGATGGTGGTGCTGGTCCTCGGCTTCGCGCCGATCGCCGAGGAGACGTTCTTTCGCGGGTTCATCTTCCCGGGCATCGCGCGGGCGTGGGGATTTGTGCCGGGGATCGTGGTGAGCGGACTGCTGTTCGGGAGCGCGCATGTGCTCGGGAACCCGGAGCTGTACAAGTCGCTGGCCGTGTTCGCGGCCATCGGCATGGTGTTCGCGTTCGTGTACGCGCGCAGTGGCAACCTGCTGAGCAACGTGCTGGCGCACCTCGCATTCAACACGATCGGCACCGTCGCCATGCTCGTCACGACGTGCGAGCCATGACCAGCCGCATCGCCGCTGCCTTCGCCCGGGCGCGCGCGGAAGGCCGCGTGGCGGTGTTTCCGTTCATCACCGTCGGCTACCCGGACTTCGAGACGAGCATCGCGCTCGTGCGGGCGATGGTCGACGCCGGCGCCGACGGGATCGAGCTGGGCATCCCGTTCAGCGACCCGCTGGCCGATGGCACAACGGTGCAGAAGGCCTCGTACACGGCGCTCCAGGGCGGCACGACACCAGCGCATGCGATTGACATGGTGCGACGATTACGTCTAGCGGGGGTTGAAGTCCCGCTGATCCTTATGGGATACTTCAACACTTTCCTCGCGATGGGCGAGGAGGCGTTCATCCCGGATGCGGCGCGCGCCGGGGCCGACGGGCTGATCATCGTCGATCTTCCGCCCGAGGAGTCGGACCCGACCCTCGCGATCTGCCGGGAGCACGGAGTAGACCTCATCTACTTCGTCGCCCCGACCTCCGACGATGGACGGATTGCGCAGGTTGTCGGCAGGGCCGGCGGGTTCATCTACTGCGTGGGGGTCGTCGGGGTCACCGGGGCCCGCGCCACGCTCTCCGATGAGCTTCCGGCGTTCCTCCGTCGCCTGCGCGAGAAGACCGGCGTGCCGCTCGTCGTCGGGTTCGGGATCTCGAAGCGCGAGCACATCGAAGCGCTCGCGGGGTTGGCCGACGGCGCGATCGTGGCAAGCGCGCTGATCGACATGCTGGAGTCATCGCCTCGTGAAGAACGGGTGGACAGGGTCAGGGACTATGTTGAGGTGCTCACCGGCCGTGCGGAGGCAAATGCGTAACGCCAGCGAAGGCTCGCCCTCCGCCGGCTGCGTCTATGGCTTCCCGGCCGGCGTCTTTGGACGCCCGTAACGGCCCCGGCGGGGCGGACGAGGCGAACACGACGGCACCGGGGAGCGCTCACGAGGCGAGCCGGCTGCGAGGGATCCGGGGCGCGACGACGGTCGACGCCAACCCCCGGGAAGCGATCCTCGCGGCGACCACCGAACTCCTCACCGCCATCATCGAAGCCAACGACGTCCGCGGTGACGATGTCGCGAGCGCCTTCTTCACGACGACGCCCGACCTCAACGCCGAGTTCCCGGCGCTGGCCGCACGACACATGGGGTGGGCGAATGTCGCCCTCATGTGCGGACACGAGATGGACGTCCCCGGCGGCCTGCCGATGTGCCTGCGCATTCTGCTGCACGTCAACACCGCCAGGCCGCAGACGGAGCTGAAGTTCATCTACCTGCGAGGCGCGCGGGCGTTGCGCCCGGACCTCGCGGGCCAGGGCTAATCGCCGGCGCGCCGGCAACCACGACGATCCGCGAGGAGCGGAGGAGGGACGACCAGATGATGGTAATCATGAAACCGGGGCACACCCGCGAGCAATTCGAGGACGTGATGAACCGAATCAAGGAAGAGGGGCTGGAGGGCCACCCGATCGTCGGCGTCGAGCGCACGGTGATCGGCGTGGTGGGGCTCGACCGCCTGCACCCGGAGCTCGCCGACGACCTGGAGGTGATGCCGGGCGTCGACACGACGGTGCAGATCAGCTCTCCGTACAAGCTCTCGAGCCGCGAGTTCAAGCGCGATGACACGGTCGTCGCCGTCGGCCCGGCGCGCATCGGCGAGGGCACGGTGACGGTGATCGCCGGCCCGTGCGCCGTCGAGAGCGAGGAGCAGCTGATGGCAACGGCGCGCGCCGTGAAGCAGCACGGCGCGTCGCTGCTGCGCGGCGGCGCGTTCAAGCCGCGCACCTCGCCGTACGGCTTCCGCGGGCTCGAGGAGGACGGGCTGAAGCTCCTGCAGCAGGCGAGCCGCGAGACCGGCCTCCCCGTCGTCACGGAGGTGATGTCGGAGAACACGGTGGACCTCGTCGCGCGGTACGCCGATGTGCTGCAGATCGGCACGCGCAACGCGCAGAACTTCTTCCTGCTCGAGGAGGCGGCGCGCACCGGCAAGCCGGTGCTGCTCAAGCGCGGCATGTCGTCATCGGTGCAGGACTGGCTGCTCGCCGCGGAGTACATCCTCAACAAGGGAAACCGCGACGTCATCCTGTGCGAACGCGGCATCCGCACGTTCGAGACGGCGACGCGCAACACGATGGACATCAACGCCATCCCGCTCGTGAAGGAGTTGAGCCATCTGCCGATCATCGCCGACCCGAGCCACGGCACGGGGAAGATGAAGCTCGTCGAGCCGGTGTGCCTCGGCATGGTGGCCGCGGGCGCCGATGGCCTGATCCTCGAAGTGCACCCGACGCCGGAGAAGGCGCTGTGCGACGGCGCGCAGTCGCTCACGTTCGATGCCTTCGCCAGCGTCATGGCGAGCACGGCGAAGGTCGCGCACGCCATCGGCAAGCGCATGGAGCGCGAAGCGGCCGTCACGGCGTAGCGCCGCACGCGTCGTAGAACGCCCGACACGCCGGCCCGCACGGGCCGGCGTGTCCGCGTCCCGCGCTACGCCCGGATCTCGTCGAGCACGTTGTGCGCTTCGATCGCCGCGGCCGAGCGGCCGAAGAAGAACTCCGATCCCTCGAGCATCGTCATGCCGGTGATGGGGTCCACGAGGTCCGGGTCGATGCTCGCGGCGGCGATGAAGTTGATCAGCCCGCTGATGATCAGGCCCTGCCGGTATGCCTGCATGCAGCGCTCGGGCGTGTACCCGCGCACGCCGTGCGCGGCAAGGGCCGACTGGTACAGCGCGAGCAGGTCAGCCTCGTGACGTTCGCGCTGCTCCGCCGTGAGCCCCAGCGTGATGATGCGCGCCAGGTCGTCGCCGCCGCTGCCGGCGCTCACCGTCTGCCAGTCGAAGACGGCGAACCGGCCGCCGCGCTCCGACGGGTAGAACAGCTGGCCGGGATGGAAGTCGCCGTGCACCAGCGTCACGCCCCAGTTCAGCACGTCGGTGCGCGTGTCGAGCGCGGCGTCCATGTTCGCCAGCGCCCGCCGCGCCAGCTCGACGAGCACGCCGGGCAGTCCGGCGCCAAAGCGCTCGGGCACGACGGGCAACGCGGCGGCGAGCGCCATCCGCGCCTGCGCGCGGAACGTGGCGTCGGCGGTTTCGCCGGGATAGCGCAGGAACGGCAACTCGCGCAACCGCGGGTGGTCCCACCACTTCGCGTGGAACGCGGCGAGATGCCGCACCGCGAGCTCGGTGTCCGCGACGTCCGGGTTGAACGGGTCCGCGACGCGGCACGCGCCCATGTCTTCGAGCAGCAGGACGAACGCGCCGGTGCCGTGGTCGATCTCGGCGCAGTAGCAGCGCGCCGTGGGGATGCCGGGGTCGGCGCCAAAGTGGCGGTAAAACTCGACCTCGCGCGCGTAGCCACCAAACGCGTGCATCAGCGCGCGGATGGGTCCGTGCGGCGAAGCGAACTTGGCGATGATCGAACGCGGCGCCTCGCGCTCCGGGCCGTCGTACGTGAGCGCGATCCGCTCGACGACCGCCGCCGCGCCCTGCGCTTCGAGCGGAGTGGAGACGTGCGACGCGACGCGCGCTTCGCGCAGTACGCCGGCGGCGCGCAGGGTCGCGGTGAGCCACGCCGGCGTCAGGGCTTCGGGGCTTCCCGGGATGAGCGCGCTGACCATGGCACCTCCGCCTGTGCCGCGACGCTAGCACCGGCATCCCCACGACCGCATGTGCCGAATGACCCGCGGAGCGCCCGGAGCGGAGCGGTTATCCGCCGACCTGCGGCGCGAGATAACGCGCCCGCACCTCGACCGCCTCGTCGTACAGCGTCGCGTCGATCCCGAACACGCCTTCTACGAGCGCGCGCGCCTCGTCCGCCGTGACCTGCTGCTCTTCGATGCCGGACGGCAGGAAGCGGCGGTACAGGCCATCGCGCAGGCTCGTGTACACGCCGTCGACGTACGCCGAGACCGCGATGATGCGCAGGAAGCTGCGTTCGGCGCTCCAGTCGTTCGCGGCGGCGACGTGCGATTGCAGGCTCTCCAACGCTCGCGGCGCCGGGTCCAGGCGCTTTGCGGGGCCGGGGTTACGCGTGACGAAGATGCCATCGTCGCGCACGTCGTAGTCGAACCGCTCCGACGCGGTGTCGAGCGTGAACGACGTGAACAGCGGGTACGCGCGGAAGATCGGCGCCGAGTAGCCGACATCGCAGTAGTAGCTGCCCTCGGGCAGCTCGACGCGCACGCAACAATGCCCGGGATCCATGTACATGAACGCGGCGTCGAAACCGAGCTCCGTGAGCAGGAAGTGCAGCCCGCGAGCCAGTGTCCAGCACAGCCCGCCCGCGCCACGCTCGATGATCCGTTCGATGTAGAGCTCGATCGGTGGCAGCCAGTCGCCGCGCGCGAGCCCGGGCTCGTAGTCAGCGAGCTTGCTCAGCGTCTCGAACGGCACGCGGCGCTGGTGCCTGTCGATGATCCGGTGCAGGTAGTCGAGCGAAGGCGCCTCGCGCGCGAGCCCGAGGTGGGCGAGGAATCGACCGGCATGCGCGCCAATCGCGCTCATCGTCGCTACGTGCTCCCGCGGAGGCGCGGGTCAAGGATGTCGCGCAGTGTGTCGCCGAGCAAGTTGAAGCCGAGCACCATGACGCTGATCACGATGCCGGGGAAGATCACCAGGTACGGGTGCTCGGTGCCATCCTTCAACCCGACGGCCAGGTCGATGCCCCAGCCGGGCGTGCCCTGTTCGAGCCCGAGTCCCAGGAAGCTCAACGCCGCCTCGGCGAGGATGGCCACGGCGAACACGCTGCTCATGCCGACGAGGATGAATGGCATGATGTTCGGCAGCACGTGGAAGATCAGGACGCGCGCCTCGCTCGCGCCGGTCGAGCGCGCGGCGAGCACGTACTCCTTGTGGCGCTCGATCAGCGCCACGGCCCGCAACAGCCGCGACCCGCCAAAGATCGCGCCGATCGCGATCACGATCACCGGCCCCTTCAGTCCCGGCCCGACGGCGGCGCTCACGGTGAGCAGGATCGGCAGCTGCGGGAACGCCGTCCACGCTTCGCCCGAGCGCTGGATCGCGTAGTCGATCCAGCGGCCGAAGTAGCCGCTCATAATGCCGAGCGTCGCGCCGGGCAGGAAGCCGACAACCATCGCCGCAAGCCCGAACACCATCGACACGCGCGCGCCGTAGAGCATGCGGCTGAAGATGTCCTGCCCGAACTTCGTCGTGCCGAACGGGTGGTCCATCGAAGGGCCGAAGAAGCGCGAATGCGCGTCGAGCGCGCGCGGATCCTGCGGCGTGATGTACGGGCCAATGATCCCGAGCGCGAAGAAGGTGATGACGATCGCCAGGCCGACCAGGCCGAGCGGGTTGCGCAGCCACGGCCGCGCCATGCGCACGATCCACGGCTTGTTGCGCGGCAGCTCCCACCGGTCCGCCTCGGACATCGCGATCGGGCCGCGCTCGGCGACGGCCATCAGTTGTACCTCACGCGCGGGTCGAACCAGCCGTACGACAGGTCGACGATGAGGTTCACGATGACCACGACGAACGCCGTGTACACCGTCAGGAACTGCACGACCGGCAGGTCACGGATCAGCGCCGACGAGAAGAACCACAGCCCGAGGCCATCGATGCTGAGCACACGCTCGGCGATGATCGACCCGCCGAAGATTGCGACGAACGCGCTGCCGATCGCCGTCAGGATGGGCGTGGCGGAGTTGCGCAGGCCGTGGCGCAGGATCACGGTCGACTTGTACAGCCCTTTCGCGTTCGCCGTGCGGATGTAGTCCGAGCGGAGCACTTCGAGCATGGTGGTGCGGGTAAGGCGCAGCAGCCCGGCGCTCCCGCCGACGCCGATGATCAGCGCCGGCGGCGCGAACAGCCGCAAGTTGCGCAGCGGATCCTCGTAGATGGGCACGTAGCCGCCCACGGGCTGCGAGTAGTTCCACAGGTACGCGGGGATGATGATCAGCAGCGCCAGCAGGAAGAACTCCGGGATCGATGACGACAGCACGGCGAAGAGCCGCGCGCCGTAGTCCATCGCGCCGTTCCGGTACACCGCCGACACGATGCCGAAGCTCACGCCGACGACGATGCTCACACAGAAGCTCATGAACACGATCTGCAGCGATGCGGGCGCCTTGCGCACGAACTGCTCGCGGATCGGCTGCTTGCCGTTGAACGTGCGCCCGAAGTCGCCGCGCACCAGTTCGCCGATCCATTTGCCGTACTGGCTGTTGCGGTGCGTCTCGATGAACGGCGCCGAACCACCGAGCGAAACCGGGAAGATCGGCTCCTTGAGCCCGAGTTCACGGTTGATGCGGTCGATCTGCTCGGTCGTGGCGCCCTGGCCGGCGATCGCCGACGCCGGATCCTGCCCGGGCAGCGTGCGGAGCACGATGAACGCGATCATCGATACGCCGAAGAGGATGAGGGGCAGCCAGGCGAGCCTCCGGAGCGTGTAGCGCAGCATCGCCCGTTATCCCTCCTCCGCCCCGCCGCCGGCGCGATCCGCCATTACGCCTTATCCAGCCACGTCGTGCGGTTGAAGAGGCCCATCGACCCGCGGCCCGTGATCGAGCCTTTCACGTAGGAGTAGCGTCCGCCGTAGCCGATCTTCGACATGATGTTGAACATCGGCGCCGCTTCGGCCATGATCACGCGCTGTGCCTCGTACACCATCTCGACGCGCGCTTCTTCGTCCAGCTCGCGCGCCGCGGCGAGGACGGCCGCGTCGACCTTCTCGTTCTTGTACTTCATGAAGTTCGTCCGGTCGCCCTCGGGCGACAGGTAGAAGCGCAGCGGCAGGTCCGGGTCCTCGTACGGCAGGTGCAGGAAGCACGTCGCCTCGAACTCGCCCTGGTTCAGGGTCTGGCTGAACCACTTCACCAGGTCCTCGGCGACGAGCTTCACCTTCACGCCGCCGCGGGCGAACTGCTGCTGCAGCACCTGCGCCAATTCGGAGTCCGACGGCCGCACGGAGTGCTTGAGCTCGATCTCGTGGTCGAAGTCCCAGCTTGCCGCCTCGAGGAGCTTCTTCGCGCCGTCGATGTCGGTGCGGAAGTACTCGGCGAGGTCCTTGTCGTCCTCGGGCAGGGCATAGCGCTTGTGCGCCGGCGGGATCGGCCCGGCCTTCTGCGCGTTGCCGTCGGCGAGCAGCAGGATCGCTTCATCGCGGTCGATCAGCTTGTTCATCGCCCGCCGGACGCGGATGTCGGTGTACGGTCCCTGGAAGCTGAACATCAGGTTCAGGTAATCGCGCGAGAGGTCGCTGCCGGTGACGATCTTGTCGCCGAGCGCGGACTTCGTGTCATCGGCCTGTTGCTTGCTGGTGAATCCGGTCGTGTCGATTTCGCCGGCGCGGAACGCGGCGATCCCCGCGTTGTCGTCGGTGATGTAGCGGAAGTCGATGCCATCGAGCAGTGGCTGTCCGGCGACGCGGAACTTGTCGAACTTGCGCAGCTTGATGTTGGCGCCGTTGTCGTGCCCGTCGAGCACCCAGTGGCCGGAGCCCACGGCGTCCTTCTGCAGCAGGTCGTCCATGGTGAGGATCTCTTCGGGGAGGATTGAGCTCCAGATCGGCGACCCGGCGTTCGACGACGTAAAGACCCACGCCCACGCCGTCTTCTGCGTGATCTTCACCGTGCGTTCGTCGCTCGCGACGATGTCGTCCATGACGTGGTGGTACCAGCTGAAGCCGGTCGGCGCTTCCTGCCGGAAGCGCTTGAAGCTCGCCGCGACGTCGGAGGCGAGCACCTTGCGGCCGTTCGCGGGCTGCTTGTTATGGAAGACGGCATCGCCAAGGGTGGCGATCACCGTCCTGTCGTCGGGCTGCTCCACCTGCGTCGCGAGGAACAGCTCACGCACGCCGGTGTCGGTCGGCACGTACCACATGTGGTCGAAGACGGTGAACCCCAGGAACAGGCCCTGCGCCAGCGCGAAGATGCCGGGGCCGAACGGGTTCATGCTCGGGAGCGCGGGGTTCTGGCGCACGCGGAGGATGCCACCGGGCTTGCCGGGCCCGTCCTGCGTGCCGTCGTTGACGGTGTTGCCGTCGCCCTCGGGCGTCTTGCCGCCGTTGCCGTTGCCGTTGTCATCGTCGCCGCCGCTGCAGCCGACGAGGCCCAGCGCGGCGAGCCCGGCTCCCGCAGCGGCGGCGCCGGCAAGCGCGCGCCTGCGCGAGACGCGCCGTCCGGTCCAGTACCGCAAGTCCAGCTCGTTGTCGCTCATGGTCCCACCTCCGGCCGGCGTGACGGCGCGGCATTCGCCGATGCCACGGTTCCTCGATGAATGAGGTTCATTGTGCTGACGGTGTATTCGACTGTCAACAGTACGGCCAGCGATACGGGCGGGGATTGGAAAGCGATGCGCCGGCGCGCGCTGGTCGCCGTCAGTGGTGGCCGTGTCCGGCTGCGGGCTGCTCCGGCGGCGGCGCGACGAGCCCGAGCCGCTTGCGCAGCAGGAAGCCCGCGCCCCCGACGACGACGACAGTGAACGCGACGATCGACAGCACCGCGACCTGCACCTCGACGCGCGTGTCGTCGTGCTGGTCAACCTGCTGCTGCGCGGACACCGGCGCGGCCTTCGGCTCCGGCGCGATGCCGGCCGCCGCGACGGGCGCGAAGGCCGCGCACATCAGCGCCGCCGCCGCCAGGAGTGAAATCGCAACCCGCCGCATAGCCGTCTCCTTCGCCGCACGTTCGAACCGGGCGCATGCTAGCACGGCCGCTGCGCAGGCTCTAGCAGCGCCACGGCGTCAAGGAGCGCCCGCGGCGGTTCCGCGCGCGACGCCGATTCGCTACGCTACGGGCGCGTCGCCTGCGCTCCACGCGAGCGGCGCTGCCCCGCCGGCCGGCACGGACGCCGCCGGCGCTCTGTTTGTCCCGCGCCGCCCGCCGGCGCACGCCCGGAGCACGCATGCCGCTCGTCGTACAAAAATACGGTGGATCGTCGGTCGCCGACGCCTCGCGCATCAAGAACGTCGCCGCGCGCATCAAGCGCCGCGCCGATGCCGGCGACCGCGTCGTCGCCGTGGTGTCGGCGATGGGCGACACGACCGACGAACTCATCGCGCTCGCACGGGAGATCACCGACGCTCCGGAGGCGCGCGAGCTCGACGTGCTGGTGAGCACCGGCGAGACGCAGTCATCGGCGCTGATGGTGATGGCGCTGCACGCGCTCGGCGTCGACGCGATCAGCCTCTCCGGCGCGCAGGCCGGCATGCGCACGGACAATGTGCACGGCAAGGCGCGCATCCTGGCGATCGAACCGCGCCGCGTGCGCGAGGAGATCGACCGCGGGCGCGTCGTCATCGTCGCCGGGTTCCAGGGGCTGACGGAGACGCTGGATGTCGCCACGATCGGGCGCGGCGGGTCCGACACGACGGCGGTCGCCTTCGCGGCCGCGCTCAACGCGCTGTGCGAGATCTACACCGATGTCGACGGCGTGTACACCGCCGACCCGCGCGTCGAGCCGGGCGCGCGCAAGCTCAAGGACATCACGTACGAGGAGATGCTCGAGCTGGCGAGCAAGGGCGCGCGCGTCATGGCGCCGCGCGCCGTCGAGCTCGGCTCGGTGTACAGCATCCCGATCCTCGTGGCGTCGTCGTACAACGACGAGCCGGGCACCCTGATTCACGGAGGCGTCGATATGGAAGGCTTCAACCGCGTCCGCGGCATCGCGCACGATGTCGATGTCGCGAAGATCACGATCCGCGGCGTCCCTGACCGGCCCGGCGTGGCGGCGGAGATCTTCGCCCCGCTCGCCGACGCGCACCTCTCCGTCGACACGATCGTGCAGAACGCGAGCAAGGAGCAACTGACCGACGTCACGTTCACGCTGGCGAAGAACGACCTCGCCCGCGCGCGGCCGCTCGTCGAGCGCGTCGCGAAGGCGATCGGCGCCCGCGATGTCGTCGCCGACGAGCAGATGGCGAAGGTGAGCATCGTCGGGACGGGCATCCAGAGCGCGCCGGGCTACGCCGCCCGCATGTTCCGCACGCTTTCCGATGCCGGCATCAACATCGAGATCATCTCGACGAGCGAGATCCGCATCACCTGCATCATCCCGGAAGCGCGCATCGCCGATGCGGTGCGCGCGCTGCACGCCGCGTTCGAGCTCGAGAAGGCCGAGGCCTCGGAACTGGCGTAAGCGGCTCGCGCGAGTTCCGAGGCAGCGCCCACGGGGCGCGCGGCGCCGGCCTGCCGATGAGCGCTACGTGCGCAGCGCGCTCCGAAACGCGAACGCCGCCGCTGATGCGGTGACGAGCCCCAGCAGCATCAGCGGCAGCCACGTGGTGCGGTCGCCCGCGCCGGGGCCCGTGCCGGCCGCCGGCAGTTCGCCGCGCATCGCGCGCGCCACATCGAGTGTGCCGATGGCTGCCTCCCCGACACTGGAGTCGACCGGATACGGGAACACGCCCGGCTCTTTGGGCAAGGCAAGCAGCACGTCTGGCGGCTCACCGAGCCAGATGTGGTCCCCGGCGATGTCGATGCGGGCTCCGCGGTATGTGTCGGGCAGGAATTCGGGAAGGGTTGCGGGATCGGGCGCAGTGATCTCACCGGACTCGTGGACATCGAAGATCGCCAGCCAGATGTCCGGGGATCGCTCAATCCCGCCCAGTACCCAGCCGCCGATCCAGTACACGCGCAGCGAGTACCGGCCCGCGGGCAGGTTTGTGAAGGAGAAGGTGTCGTCTTCCATGAGGAGGGTGAACCAGTATTTTACTGCAACGCTCGGCTGCTCCGGCACGAGGTTCCAGGCCACCAGGCTGACGCCTGTCGCGGCGGGTAGATCCTCTCTATCGAACACGCCATTCCCGTTCATATCGACAGCGACGCTTGCGCTGATCGTCGCGACACCAACGCCCGGGGTCGGGGCGGATACAGTCGAACTAACCAATGGAGTCTCGGAGAGCGATGGCGGTGTCGAAGTGGACATTGACGGCGTTGGTGTGGTCGTCGGCGTTTCGCCGCCCGCCGGCGTGGTGGGAGTGCCCGCTACCGTCGGCGTGGTCAACGGTGCTGCGGCAGTCGGCAGTTCTTGCGCGCTGGCGGTGCGGATCGCGTTCGGCGCGGCCGCACCGAACCAAGCGATGGCCAGCGCCAGTGCCATCCCGGCGGAACCACGATACATCGTCCGCCTCCTCATTGATCGAACCCGATCGTGTCCTGTGCGACCCAGGCGTTGTTGTACCAGAGCGTGAGGTAGCCCGGCCCGCCGATGCTCGACGTGCACGTGCCGCTCACCGTGTTGTTCGGGATGTCACCGAAGTAGCAGATCCGCGTGCCCGGCGGTCGATCCGTCCTGAGCTGGACGTTCGTAATGGTCGCGCCGGAGAAGTTGGCCACGCGGAACTCAGCGTTGCCGTTCCGGTTGCTTGTCACAAACACGCCGCTGCCGCCGCCCGACCGCGCGACGCAGTAGATCTTCGCGGCCGGCCCCGCCTGTTCGTAGCCCGCGTTCGCGCTGTATGCAACGCCGAACCGCTTAAAGCACCATTCTGCGCCCGCTGCCGGAACTTGCCCGATCGCATCATTCTCGGGGTTTGAGTCGTCTCCGTTGGACACCTTCCGGAATCCATCGAGGTAGTACCCGTAGCTCCCGCCCAACCCGGCGGTGCTGCGTGTGATCCGGTTGTACCGCTCCTGGTGCACGGTCTTCCCGGCGCCGCCGCCGTAACCTCCCTCAAACCAGTGGACGATCGTCCCCGACCCATACATCGTGGCGTACGTAGCGTTCGGCGCGTCGAGAACGGAGTACGCTGTCACGAAATCAACGATGTCGTGCGACTGCGGCGACATGAGCACGGCGGGGCACTGCGTGCCTGCCCAGTTCTCCGGCGAGGAGTGCCCATGATGCTCTGGCAGTTGTAGTTGGTTGGATTCGAGTGGTGCTCGTTCGCGGTCATCAAGATGTGACCCAGCTCGTGCATGATGTCCGATGGCTTATGACCGGGTCCGGATACAAACCACGCGAAGATCATCTTGATCGTCCCCGACGGAGTCGCGGGGTTCCATGAGCGGACACAGCCGTGCGCCGTGGGGCTGAAGCAGTCGCCGGACACGGCCGTGGCATCGAAGTCGATTGTCGTGGATGTGGTTGTGTCCGTAAAGACGTTGAACCCCGTCGTTGCGCTCAGCCCGCTGTTCCAGCTCGCCATCGCAACGGTGTAGGCCTGCCGCCAGACGATGCTGCCGGCCACGAAGCGCACGCGGATCGTCAACCCGCTGACGGTGCGCGCGTTCATTTCCCATTCGTCAGCGTCCGGCTGCGACGGTGCATACGGGTCCGGCGCGTTTGGGTACAGGTAGGCGTGATTGTGGTTGTCTTTGTGATCGGCGGCCGCGTCCCTGGGGCCAGCGATCGCAGACACCGCAACGATGGCGCCAATGATGGTCAGTAGAACAACCGCGCGTCCTAACACGAGAGAATCCTCTCTTTCGTGAGAGTGCTTGGCCGCCCACGACGCTACTCCTTCGCGGGGGGGGGCAATAGGCCACCCGGCCCTTTTTTCGACGGTGTACACGGTTCGCGGTAGGCATGCGACTATCCGCTACCATCGCGCGCACTCGCGAGCGCTCCATGCACGAACCACACGGCCCGGCGCAGTGCGCCGCCATGGTCGCCGCCGCCAACGTCGACATCGAGCAGCGGCGGCGGGCGTGGGCGGCAGTCGAAGGTGCGGCGCGGCGGCGGCGCCAGCGTGACGCGGGGGTGCGTTAGCATGCGGGCATGGCAAAGCCGGCCCGCGCCGCCGCCGCATCCTCGCTCCGCATCCGCGACTTCCTCGCGCTCGTGCACCAAGGCATCGTTGCGCGGCTGGGGTCATCGCTCGGCGGGCTCGACTGGCGGCAGCGGTTCGGCTACCTGCAGTACTATCGCGGCGCGCCGGCCGTGCACTACGAAGTGTGGGTGCAGCGCAAGACCCAGCGGCTGGAGATCGGCCTCCACTTCGAAGGCGAGCGCGACGCGAACTACGCGGCCGCGGCCGCGCTCGCGGAGCGCGCGCCCGACGTGCAGGCGCGCATCGGGGCGGAGTACGAGCTGGAGGAGTGGACGCAGAAATGGACGCGACTGCACCGTTCGACCGGCGCGCCCGCGCTCACGCCGGAGCTGGCCGATGACGCAGCTGAGCGCGCGGCGGCGCTGATCGCCGGCATGGAGCCGCTGCTCGACGAAATGGCCCTGCGATGATCGACTGCCACACGCACCTGCAGCCGCACGGCGAGGCGCCGCCGATGACTGTCGCGCGCATCGAGCGCTACGTCGAGGCGGCGCGCGCGCGCGGTATCGAAAAGGTGTGCATCACCGAGCACCTGTTCCGCTTCCAGGAGGCGTACGACGCGCTCGACGGCTGGTGGGACGACGACCCCGACCCGAACCTGGCGTCGCTCGCGCGGCGCTACTGGCGCGACCACGTGTCGGGGTCGGTCGCCGACTACGTGCGCGTCGTCGAGCAGGCGAAGGCCGTGGGGCTGCCGGTGCTGCTCGGGCTGGAGATGGATTGGATCCACGGCCGCGCCGACGCGTTGCGCGCGTTCCTCGCGCCGTACGACTGGGACATCGTGCTCGGGTCGGTGCACTACATCGGCGCCTGGGGGTTCGACTGCCCGGAGTTCATCGACGAGTGGGCGAAGCGCGACGTTGCGGACGTGTGGGGCGACTACGGCGCGCTCGTGCGGGAACTCGGCGAGAGCGGCCTCGCCGACGTGATCGCGCACCCGGACGTGCCGAAGATCTTCGGCCACCGCCCGGCCGACGAGACGCCAATGCACCGCCTGATCGTCGAAGGCGCGTCGGCGCACGGCACGGCGGTCGAGGTGAATAGCAATGGCATCCGCTACACGGGCGAGGCGTACCCGGCGCTTCCGTTGCTCGAACGGGCGCGCGCCGCCGGCCTGCCGATCACCTTCGGTTCCGACGCGCACCGGCCCGACCGCGTCGGCGCCGACTTCGACGCGCTCGCCGCGTGGGCGCGCGGCGCCGGCTACGAAGAAGCGTCGTGGTTCGAATCGCGCCGGCGGCTGTCGTACGCGCTGCCGTGACCGGGACCGGCAGCGCTCGTCACAACTTCGGGCCGGCGGGTGCGGGCGAGCGGACCGTGTTCGGCGCGAGCAGGCCTGGATACGACGACGGCGCCCATCTCGACGAGGAGCACGTCGACGCATGGGTGGCGTTCATGCAGGCGAACGGCATCCAGCGCGCGGTGTGCCTGCTCGAAGACGGATCGGTGACGGAACACTACCGTCGCGCGTTCGGCCATGCCAACGTCCTGCACGCTCCGGTGCCCGACTTCACGATTCCGCCCGAAGACCAACTGAGGGCGATCATCTCATTCCTGCGTGCGGCGGACGGCGACGGTGCGCGGGTCATCGTGCACTGTGCGGCCGGGATCGGGCGCACGGCGGTGGTGCTCGCCGCATGGCTCGTCGCCGCCCGAGGGCTGCCGGTGGATGAGGCGGTCGACGCCGTGCGCGAGACGGCGAAGCGCGACCCATACGAAGCCGCCGGCAAGAACGGCGTCACCAAAGCATCGATCCGCGCGCTGCTCGCCGCCGCCGCGCCGACGTAGCGACGCCCGGCGAGCGCTCGCCGCGACCGCCGACCGGGCTTGGCCGCCCACGCGGCGACTCCTTGGCGGCCCGCACTAGGCCATCCGGCCGTCATTTGCCTGGATCGGCTACCATGACGCGCGCATTCGCGAGCGCACGATGAACGGACCTGGACACCTGCCGCAGCGCGTCGCCATCGTCGGCACCACGGGTTCCGGCAAGACCACGCTCGCCCGCGCGATCGCGCCGCTGATCGGCGCGCGGCACGTCGAGGTCGATGCGCTGTTCCACGAGCCAGACTGGACGCGCGCCGAACGCGACGTCTTCCGCCAACGCGTGCGCGACGCGATCGCGGTGGAGCGCTGGGTGACCGATGCTAACTACTCCAGCATGCTGAAGGACATCACCTGGGCGGGCGCGGACACGATGATCTGGCTCGACTATTCGTTCGTGCGCACGTTCTCGCGCCTGCTCCGCCGCACGCTGCGCCGCTCGATCTCCGGCGTCGAGCTGTGGAACGGCAACCGCGAGCGGCTGCGCGCGCAGTTCATGTCGCGCGACTCGCTGCTTCTGTGGGCGGTGAAGACGCACTGGAAGCACCGCCGCGAGTGGTCGCTGGCGTTGCGCGATCCAGCGTTCGCGCACCTGCGCGTGGTGCGGATACGCTCGCCGCGCGCGCTCGACGCGTACATGCGCGCGCTGCGCGGCGCCGCGGCGGCCAGCTGACACGATCGCCGGGCGCGATGCACGGATAACATCAGTTGCGGCGGCGATCCGCTACAATCCGCGCGGTTTGCTGTTCACGATGATCCGGCGCGCGACTCCGCTGCTCTGCGCGGCTCTGCTCCTCGCCGCGGCATGCGGCGGCGATGATTCGCCGGACCCCGCGCCGACCGGCGGCCCGCGCCGTTCGTTCGCCATGGGCTTCAGCTCGCTGCCCCGCGAGCTGAACGCCGACGCCTACGCCGACGCGCTCGAGTTCGCGGGCGAACACGGCGACATGGTGCTGATCCAGCGCATGCTGCCGTGGGCCGACTTCGTCCCCGGCGCACAGGTGAGCGAGGAGACGGCGAACAACACCGCATCGGAACGCGAAGCGATCGACGAGCACGACCTGGGCCTCTTCTTCGCGATCGATGTCACCGACGGCGCGACCGGGCGCGACCGGCTCGTCGAGTTGCCGCCCGACATGGCCGGCCGCCGCTTCGACGACGCGGCGGTACGCGCGGCGTTCGTCTCGTACGCCGAATACGTGGCGCTCAACTACAAGCCGCAGTACCTGGCGCTCGGCGTCGAGATGAACCTCTACTACCAGAAGAACAAGGACGACTGGGAGAACTTCCGGTCGCTGTACCGCGAGGCCTACGCCGCCGTGAAGAAGCAGTCACCGGGCACGCAGGTCACGGTGACGTGGCAGTACGAGGACCTGCAGGGCATCTTCCCGCGCGAGGATCAGCACTTTGCCGAGTGGGAGCTGGTGTCGGCGTGGGACGGCGACGTCGACTTCGTCGGCATCAGCTCCTACCCCAGCTTCGCGTACGCCAGCGCCGCCGCCATCCCGGACGTGTACTACTCGCAGCTGCGCGCGTTCACGAGCAAGCCGATCGCGCTCGCGGAGTTCGGGTACTCGTCGGCGCCGGGGCATCAGGGGCTGAACAGCGGCACCGAGGAGGACCAGACGGCATACCTGCGCCGCGTCCTGCGCGAGGCGGAGCTCGTGCCGATGGCGTTCATCGTATGGTTCGCGATCTGGGATCCGGCGTACGCGCGCGGCACCGCGTTCAGCGCGTTCCAGTCGATCGGCCTGCTGCGCGAGGATGACACCGAGAAGCCGGCATGGACGTTCTGGGCCGACGCGGCCGCGCAGCCGCTCGCCGAGCAGTGACCCTTTACGGCTCCACGCGCAGGTCGTGCTCCTCGATGGCGCCATCGACGATCCGGTACGCGCGCACGACGGGCGAAGACTCGTCCATCAGCGACACGAGCACGTAAAACGCATCGGGCCACGACGCGAGGCGCACGTCGGTTGGCGAGGGGTACGCCTCGGTGTGCGTGTGCGAGTGGTAGATGACGAGGAACTCCTCGTCGCGGCTGTCGGCGTCGCGGTAGATGCGCAGCAGGTCGTCGGGGGCGACGCTGTAGCGGTACGGGCTGTGCTCGGCGTTGACGGCGCGGTACAGCCGCGTGGCGGCACCGTCTTTTCCGGCGATGATGCCGCAGCACTCGTCCGGCGCGTCATCGCGCGCGTGCGCGATCATCTCGTCGACCATCGCCCGGGGCAGCGTGAGCGCCATCACTCGCCGGTCGGCATCATCACGCCCATCGCGCCGCGCGGCAGCTCGACGGTGATCAGCGGCAACTCGAGCGACGCGTACGTCTCGGCGAGCGCGGCGGCGGCGCAGTTGTTGCACAGGTGATCGAGGTCGCGGTCGAGGTTGCGGAACACGGGCTCGCCTTCGGGCAGGCGCGCATCGACCGTGTCGCGCGGAAGCCACGCGTGGTGGCTCTGCTCGCCGCAGCGGGCGCAGGCGTCGCCGATGGTGAGCTGCAGCCACGAGATGGCCTCGGTGTCCTCGCGCACGAACTGGTACGCCGGCATTTCGTCGATACGGTAGTAGTAGTGCGCGCCGTACTCGCCGAACGGCTCGACGATCGCCGACACGCCCTCCACGCCGGCCCAGGCCTTCGCCAGTTCCGCCGGCGCGCAGCTGAAGCAGAGCAGGATCGGGTTACCGTCGTATGAGCCGCGGCACGTCGGGTCAAGGCCGACACGGCCGTCCTCCTTCTGGCAGATGTCGCACACCTGCCCAATCTCGAAGAGGTCGCCGCCCTCGTCGTCTTCGTCCTCGTACTCGTCGTCATCGCCGGAGTACACGCGCAGGCCATCGGTCTGCTCCTCGCCCTGCTCGCGCTCCTCGCGCCCCGTGCGCCGCATTCCCATCACCAGCTCCTTACATCGCCATCGTCGAAGCAACTGCCGGGCGACATCTGCATCCGCAGGAAGTTCTCGCTGACCGGCAGCCCGTTGGCATGCATCGCCCAGTGCTCGCGCTCGGCCTCGGGCAGCACGTGGAGCGCGCTCCACGACGCATGCACCGTGCGCTCTCCGTCGCCGATGCCGACATCGATCGACCAGGCGCCGGGCTTGCGCACGCGACCGGCCGTATCCGTGCGGATCACCTGATAGGCGCCGCCACGGTAGCGGTCGATCACCGACGCATCGAACGAGAGCTGGACGAGCGACGGATCGCCGTTCATCAGCGCCCGGCGGTAGACGAGCTTCAGGTAGTCGGACATCGCATGCCTCGCGATCGGCGAAGGGCGGTCGGGGCCGCCCTTCGCATGATCGCCGGTTTGAGGCCGCGGCGCTACTTCTCGATCGGCACGTCGATGAGGCTGCCGTACTCGGTCCACGAGCCGTCGTAGTTCTTGACGTTCGGGTAGCCGAGCAGGTGCTTCAGCGCGAACCAGGTGTGCGACGAGCGCTCGCCGATCCGGCAGTAGGCGATGACGTCCTTGTCCTTCGTGATGCCCTTGGGGGCATACAGCGCCTCGAGCTCTTCGGGCGACTTGAAGGTGCCGTCCTCGCGCACCGCTTGCGCCCACGGCACGTTCTGCGCGCCGGGGATGTGCCCCATGCGTTGCGCCGTCTCGGGCAGGCCGGGCGGCGCCATGATCTCGCCGTTGTACTCGGCGGCGGAGCGCACGTCGACGAGCGCCTTCCGCGGTTTGCCGAGCGATTCGATCACCTCGACGCGCTTGGCGCGCAGGTCGCGATTGAGTTCCTTCGCCTTGTACTGCGTCTTGGCCGGCGCCGGCGGGTCCGTGGTGATCGGGCGCCCTTCGGCGATCCACTTCTTGCGGCCGCCGTCCATGAGCTTCACGTCCTTGTGCCCGTACATTTCGAGCAGCCAGAACGCGTAGGCGGCGAACCAGTTGTTGTTGTCGCCATACAGCACGACGGTGTCGCCGTTGCTGACACCGGCCTCGCTCAAGAGCTGTTCGAGGCCCTCCTTCGTCAGGATGTCGCGGCGCACCTGGTCCTGGAGCTGGCTCGTCCAGTTGAAGCCGACGGCGCCGGGCGCATGGCCCTCGTCGTAGGCGGTCGTGTCGACATCGACCTCGATCAACCTCACCTTGTCCAGGTTGTCCGCGACCCATTGCGTGCTCACCAGCACGTCTGATGCCATAACGATCTCCTCCCTGCTGAAAAATCGAATCCGCGCGTCGCACGCGGAAACCCGGCGTGATTGGGGCAATAGAGATTGTAGAGCGAGACGCTCAGCTTCTCAAGACAGCTTCGACCAGTCGGACCGGAGGAGCGCCGCGCACAGCAGGATCGCCAGCGACGCGGCCAGCGTCGCCATCGACGCCGCCATCGAGTACATGCGCCACTGGCGCACCTGGTCCTCGGGCGCGCCCGCTTCCTGCAACTGCTGCAACTTGCGGCCGAGGACGCCGGCGTGCAGCGCCGTCAGCAGCACGACGCCCGTCACGAGCGTCAGCTTCGTCATCAGCACGAAGAAGTAGCGCGGGAAGCGGTCGCTGTCGATGTAGATCTCGAACTCGTAGTAGTTGTAGATGCCCGTCGCCAGGAGCACCGCGAGCGCGCCGCCGCCGAGCCAGCCGAAGCCGCGCGTCACCGCCCGCAGCGCCTGTTGCCGCGCACGCACGTCGTCGAGCCCGCGCAGCGCGGGCACGGCGACCGCGGCGAGGAAGATCTGCGGCCCGATGTACGTCACCGCGGCGATAATGTGGAGCCAGAGCACAAGCGCGTCGGTCATAGATGCCATGCTACGGGACGGCGGCGTGGCGCCCAACGGCCACCGAGAGCGTACGCAATTCGACAGAGGCGCTGTTAGTGCACTCCCTGCGGGCCGAACTGGCGCCCGGGGTATGAAGAGGAATCACAACAACGCACCCGACCTGGCGAGCCCGGGCGCTGACGATCACGTCAGCGGCAGGGAAGACTCAAATGACCGCGTGCCATAAGGGTGGATCGCCCCAAAGGTACACCCGGCGGCTTCGACCAAGCGCGCGGCAGTGCTCCCGAGGTTGACACATGCGCATGAGGAGAGCACAGTCGCGCTGAAAGGAGTCTCCGATGATGCGAATCTTATTTGTCATAGTCCTGCTAAGCGTCTGGAGCGTCTCCTTACTAGGCGTCCAGACGCCGGCCGAGAAGTCCTAGGCACAAGTTGTGCAAGAGCGACGTCCCCTCCAGAACGCTCGGATCGAGAAGAAACTTCGGGTCGAAGGACGAATTTGGGAATTGCCACATGCCCGGTTACCGACTCAACGCTCAGCTGGGCGGTGAGCCCGTCGAGGCTCGGCAGCTCTCCATCGATCTCGAAGCGTGCGTAGAGACGATTGAAATAGGGACCCCGGTCGATTCGCACGAGGAACCTGCCGATGGTACCTCCGATGCACGATCGTCGGGGTTCGTTGGTGCGACGGAGCGAGCCGAAGAATTCTCGTCGCTTGCCACTACTAACAGCATCGAGATGAAGGTCCGGTGGGAAGATGTTGTGAACTTAGACGTGAACAAGACCCACAGTCGGATGACCTTCACTTACGACGGCGGCTGCATCACCAACTCATCGGGTTCAGGATACTGGTGGTGGCGCACTGGGACCTTCTGGACGCGCACAGCCTACAGCGCCACGATCAATCGGATTCCTGAGGGCTGGTGTGTTCCAACGCCAGACAACACGAAGCGCTCGCGGTACGTTCACAACTACGTGGACGGCACGTTCAAGAACGGGATCTTCTGTGCGGGTTTCGACACGTACGTCTACTACGACAACGTGTCGACATACGCCGCCTACAACGGCAACGTCAGCGGCTGGTTCGATAGCACATGGGTCGACGAACCGGTCGGCTGCCCACCCCTTCACTGGGTTGCGAGTTTCGTCCCATAGATGATTTTCGCGGCCTATGCCATCTACGCATTCCTCCTCGCGGCCGCTCTCTGGCGGTCGCGAGGAGGAAGCATGTGGCGCACCTCCGCCGCGTTCATGCTACTGCTGCCCGTTGTTGTCGCGGCCGGGATTACGTGGTACGCGATCGAGACGCAGCGTGGTGCGGCCGCGGTCCTGTTTGTGCTTCCCCCCGGGCTATGGCTCTATGTCGTTGGCCTCCAGCCGTTGATCCGCCTTGCGCCGCTCACTCGGTGGACCGCCCGCACTGCCGGCTGGTCACTCATTGCCTGGATCACGCTCATCCCGGCCACGACCGTCTTGCTCGCACCAATCAGTGGTCTGCTCGCCTTCGTCACGGTGGGCATCACGCGCAACCCGGCATCACGCTCCGACGCGCCGGAGTGCACACGGTCGTCCGTGGTGCGTGCGCGTAGGGCGAACTGAGTCCGCCACAAGCGGACTCAGTCACTGCCATCCCGGTGCGTCGCGGCAGGCTATACCTCGCGGAACTCGCCTTCGACGGTGCCCTCTTCGGCCGATCCTTCGGGCGCGCCCTCGCCCTCGAAACCGCCGGGCTCGCCGCCGGCCTGCGCGCCGTACACCGCCTGGCCGATCTTCTGCATCGTGTCGCCGAGTTCGCCGGTCGCCGAGCGGATGACATCGGCGGAGCCGGACTGCAGCGCGCTGCGCACCGCCGCGATCTTGCCCTCGACCTCGGACTTGAGCGCCTCGTCGATCTTGTCGGCGTTCTCCCGCACCGTCTTTTCGGCGGTGTAGGCGAGGCTGTCGGCCTGGTTGCGCACCTCGATCTCGTCGCGGCGCTGGCGGTCCTCCTCGGCGTGGAGCTCCGCTTCCTGCCGCAGCTTCTCGACCTCTTCGTTGGAGAGGCCGCCGCCGGCGGTGATGGTGATCTTCTGCTCCTTGCCGGTCGCCTTGTCGCGCGCCGACACGTTGAGGATGCCGTTGGCGTCGAGGTCGAACGTGACTTCGACCTGCGGCACGCCGCGCGGCGCCGGCAGGATGCCGTCGAGGATGAAGCGGCCGAGCGACTTGTTGTCGTTGGCCATCGCCCGCTCGCCCTGCAGCACGTGGATCTCGACGCTCGGCTGGTTGTCGGCTGCCGTGGAGAACGTCTGGCCCTTCTGCGTCGGGATCGTCGTGTTGCGCGGGATCAGCGGCGTCGCCACGCCGCCGAGCGTTTCGATGCCGAGCGTCAGCGGCGTGACATCGAGCAGCAGCACGTCGCGGACTTCGCCCTTGAGCACGCCCGCCTGGATCGCCGCGCCGATGGCGACGACCTCGTCCGGGTTGACGCCCTTGTGCGGCTCCTTTCCGAAGAACTGGCGCACCTTCTCCTGCACGAGCGGCATGCGCGTCTGCCCGCCGACGAGCACCACTTCATCGATCTGCGCCGACGTGACGCCGGCGTCCTGCATCGCCTGGCGCACCGGGCCGAGCGTGCCCTCGACGAGGTCGCCGACGAGCTGTTCGAGCTTCGACCGCGTGAGGCTGATCGCCATGTGCTTCGGGCCCGACGCGTCGGCGGTGATGAACGGCAGGTTGACTTCCGTCTGCTGCGCGCTCGAAAGCTCGACCTTCGCCTTCTCGGCCGCTTCCTTGAGCCGCTGCAGCGCCATGCGGTCCTGCTTGAGGTCGATGCCCTGCTCGCGCTTGAACTCCGTCACGAGGAAGTCGATGACGCGCTGGTCGAAGTCATCGCCGCCGAGGTGCGTGTCGCCGTTGGTCGACTTCACCTGGAAGGTGCCCTCGCCAAGTTCGAGGATCGAGATGTCGAACGTGCCGCCGCCGAGGTCGTAGACGGCGATCAGCTCCTCGCCCTTCTTCTCGAGCCCGTAGGCGAGCGACGCCGCAGTGGGCTCGTTGAGGATGCGCAGCACCTCGAGGCCGGCGATCTTGCCGGCGTCCTTCGTGGCCTGGCGCTGCTGGTCGTTGAAGTACGCGGGCACGGTGATGACAGCCTCGGTCACGGTTTCACCGAGGTACGCCTCGGCGTCGGCCTTCAGCTTCTGCAGGATCATCGCCGAGACTTCCGGCGGCGAGTAGCCGCGGCCGCCCATCTGCACCTGCGCATCGCCGTTCGCGGCGCGCTCGATCTTGTAGCCCATGAGCGAGATGTCGCGCTGGACTTCGGCGTCCTCGAACTTGCGGCCCATGAGGCGCTTGACCGAGTACACGGTGTTGTCCGGGTTAGTCACCGCCTGCCGCTTCGCCACCGTGCCGACGAGCCGCTCGCCCGTCTTGCTCACGGCGACAACCGACGGCGTGATCCGCCCGCCTTCGCTGTTCGGGATGACGACGGGGTCGCCGCCTTCCATGACCGCGACGACGCTGTTCGTCGTCCCGAGGTCAATGCCGATTACCTTTCCCATGTCTGTTCTCCTCTATGTCGTTCGCGCGCGCCACGGCGCATCCGTTCGTGCCGCGCCGCCCGTGCGGCGCCTGTGTGCTAGCCCTGTCCAACCACCACCATCGATGGCCGGATCACGCGGTCGCCGAGGCGGTAGCCCTTCTGCACCACGGCGATGACCTTGCCTTCTTCGCCGGGGCCCTGGGAGACGGCCTCGTGCACGGCCGGGTCGAAGGTCTGACCGTCGGCCGGGATCTCCTGTACGCCCGCCATCTCGAGCACGCCGAGGAACTTGCGCTGGATCAGGCGGATGCCATCGACCCACGTCAGCCCGGCGAGCGCGGCATCGACGTTGTGCAGAGCGCGGTCGAGGTCATCGAGCAGCGGCAGCAGGTTGATGATCAGCGCGGCGTTGGCGAAGCGCGCCGTCTCGCTGCGCTCTTCCTCGACGCGCCGCTTGTAGTTCTGGTAGTCCGCCGCCGCGCGCTGCCACGACGCGTAGAACGACTGCGCCTTCTCGCGCTCTTCCTCGAGCAACGCGTTCAGGCTCGCCGGATCGCCGGCCGTGGCCGCATCGCCCTCACTGCTCGCCGCTTCCGCGGCCTCGTCTTCCCGTTCCGTGGTCATTTCCTCTTCTTCCCTCTCGTATCCCCATCTGCCGGCGGGCCGTCGCCGGGCTCGCCGGGTACGCTGCCCTCTCCGTAGTGCGATGCGAGCATCTCGCTCAGCAGCCCGGCGACGAAACGCACGGTGGAGATCGTCTCCGGGTAGTGCATGCGCGTCGGCCCCAGCACCGCCATCGCGCCGCCGATGCCGCCGGGCGTGCCGTAGCGGCTGATGACGACGCTGTAGTCGCGCATCGCGTCCTCTTCGTGTTCGGCGCCGATCATCACCGTCACGCCCTCGGCCGCGAGCTCGCGGAACGGGATGAGCTTCGTCAGGTTGCGCTGCTCGACGACATCGAGCAGGTTGAGCACCTTGTCCGGCGACGCGAACTCCGGCTTGGTCAGCACGTTGCGCACGCCGTCGAGATGCGCCTCGTCGTAGCCGCCGCGGTCCGACGCCTCCATGATGTCGCGCACGGCGTTGGCAACGTGCCACTCGAGCTGCGTGAGCTGCACCTGCGAGCGGCCGATCTCGCCCGCGCTAAAGCCGGCGAACGCCTCGTTCAGGTGGTTCGTGATCGCCGTCAGCCGCTCCTGCTCGATCGGCTCCGGGAAGATTAGGATCTGCTGCTTCAGGCGCGCCTGCTGCAGCACGATCACCACCAGCGCCTCCGTATCCTGGATGCCGATCAGCTCGATGCGCTTGAGCCGGGACTCGCGCGTGCGCGGCGCCGTGACGACGGCCGCGTTCTCGACCGCGCGCGCGAGCACCGCGGCAGAGAGCTGGATCCACTCGTCTTCCTCGCGCCCGGCCTGGTGGAACTGGTGGCGGATCGTCTGCTTCGCGTCCCACGGCAGGTCGCGATCTTCCATCAGCGCCTCGACGTAGCAGCGGTAGCCTTTGTCCGAGGGCACGCGCCCGGCCGAGGTGTGGGGGTGGGAGATGTAGCCCTCTTCCTCGAGCTTCGCCATCTCGTTGCGTACCGTGGCCGACGACAGCCGGACGCCATGCTTGCGCACGAGGGCATCGGACCCCACCGGCACGGCGGAGTCGACGAACTCGCTGACGATGAGGCTCAGCAGCCTGGCGCGGCGTTCAGACAGGCTCATTTTGAATCTGGTTAGCACTCTCCATACCCGAGTGCTAATACCGGAAAAGTCTATCAATACCCCTGTCAGGGGCGCAAGGAGCACCCGAACCCGCGCCGCGCCGTCCCGCCCCGATGACAGCGGACCGCCACACCTGCGGCCCGTTCGTTGCCACGTGCGCGATGCATCGTCGCGGCGCAGCGACCGCGTGGCGCACCGGCGAGCCGGCGTTTGCCGCGCTCGGCGCAGACGCCAGCGCGTTCGCGCGTTACGCAGCGCAGCCGCGGCCTGAGCTATACTCCGCCTGAACCCCGCTCCGCGGGCGACGATGGAGCCATCGTGAACGGCACCCGCATCGCCGGACTCGGGCACTACCTGCCTGAGCGCGTCCTCTCCAACGCCGACATCGAACGCATGGTCGACACCTCCGACCAGTGGATCCGCGACCGCACGGGGATCGAGCAGCGGCATGTCGCCGCGCCGCACGAGACGAGCTCGTCGCTCGGCTACCGCGCCGCGCTGATGGCGCTCGAGCAGGCGCGCGTGAACCCGGAGGACATCGACCTGATCATCGGCGCGACGACGACGCCCGACGGACTGTTCCCGTCCGCCGCGTCGCTGATCCAGGACCGGCTCGGTGCGGTCAACGCCGGCGCGTACGACGTCAACGCCGCGTGCATGGGCTTCCTGTCGGCGTTCTCCGCCGCGACGCAGTACATCGCGACGGGCGCGTACCAGCGGGTGCTCGTGGTCGGCACCGAGGTGCTGTCGCGCATCGTCAACTGGCAGGACCGCGGCACATGCGTGCTGTTCGGCGACGGCGCGGGCGCCGTGCTGCTCGAGGCTGCGCCATACGGCGGCCCGCTCGGCTTCGTGCTGCACAGCGACGGCTCGCGCAAGCTCTACCTGTATGCGGAAGGCCCGTGCGGCCCGCGCGACGCCGAGGGCAACGGCGCGCCACCACATCTTTGCATGATCAACATGGATGGCCCCGCGCTGTTCAAGTTCGCCGTCAACGCCATGGCGAACGCCGTCCGCGAGGCGCTCGGCAAGTCGCAGCTCAGCGTCGCCGATGTCGACGTGCTGCTGCCGCACCAGGCCAACCTGCGCATCATCCAGGGCACGGCGAAGTCGCTCGGCATCCCCGAGGACAAGGCGGTAGTCACGATCCACCGCTACGGCAACACGTCGAGCGCGTCCATCCCGATCGCGATGAGCGAGGCGGCGCGCGCCGGCCGGTTCGAGGAAGGCGCGCGCATCGCGATCTGCTCATTCGGCGGCGGCCTGGCGTGGGGGTCGATGATCTACGAGTGGAGCACCACCGGAGTCGCGCCCGAACGGCGCCCCGTCGCCGCCGCGTCCGCATCGGGCGGCTGACAGGCGCGGCGCGTCCATTCATCCCGCCGCGCCGGCGCCACGTGCTTGACGGCACGTCCGGCGCAGCGGGCGGCGTGCTACCGTAGCCGCACGATGGCACCGGATCAGCACGACACGCCGCCTCCGCGCGCATCCGCCGCCGGCCGCATCGTCGTCATCGACGTGCTGCGCGGTCTGGCGATCCTCTGGGTCATGACGTTCCACCTCTGGATCGACATGACGGGCGGACGCTTCGGCGTCAGCCCGTTGTGGGAGGACCTCGGCAACCGTATCGCGGAGGCGCGGCCGCTCGCGGCGCTTACCGCGCTGGGCGAGCTGATCCTCGGCTCCGGGTACCAGGGCGTGGCGGTGTTCATGATGCTGAGCGGGCTCTCGCTCGTGATGCACGCCGAGCTGCGGCCAGCCCGCCCGGCCTGGCACGGGATGACGGCGCGCCTGCGCCGCATGGTCACGGCGTACTGGGCGGGCGTGCTGTTCTACTGCGCCATCTTCGCCGCGGTCGCCCTGCTGCAGTACTGGCTCGATGGCGGCAGTCTGCGCTCGCAGCTCGACCACGTGCGCATCGGCGGGGCGATCCCGGTGCGCATCGGCTTCGACGACATCGCCTGGGCGCTGTCGATCTTCGGGCCGCTGGTGCGCGGGCAATACGGGACGTCGCCCGTGGCGTCGCTGTGGTTCGTGCCGTTGCTGCTGCAGTATTACCTGCTGTTCCCGTTGCTCCTGCCCATCCTGCGGCGCGCCGGACCGTGGTGGTTCGCGCTCGCTGCGGTGGCGCTGACCGTCGGCGCGCGCGCCGCCTACGCCGACTTCTCGCCCGGCTCGATCGAGGCGTACGACCGGCGCACGCTCGACTACTTCGCCCCGTTCCGCGGGTCGGAGTTCCTGTTCGGCATGTCGCTGGGCTGGCTGTTCGCGCACCAGCGCCAGCGCGTCGCCGCGTGGGTGGAGTCGCCGCTCGACATCGCCGGCGTCCTCGCCATCGCGGGTCTGATGCAGTGGGCATCGGTCTCGATCGCCGCGACGTCGACAGAAGGCGATGCGCTCCTCATCGTCGCCGGCCAGGCGAGCCTGGTGCTGTTCGCGCTGCCGCTGTTGTTCAAGACGCCCGGCCGGTTCGAGACGAGCGCGGTCGCCGGCGCGCTCGTGTCCCTCGGCGTAATCTCGTTCACCGCGCTCAACGTCAACGATGCGATGCGCCTCGTCGCAAGCTTCGTGGGCGATCGTGAGCTGCCGGGCGTGCTGTGGTGGACGTTCGTCGTCGCGGTGTATATCCCGCTGGCTACTGCCGCCGTCGCCTGGCCGATGGCATGGGCGCTGCGGCTGCTGCCCTCGCAACGGCCGCGCCGCGAGCCGCCGGCGGCTCCGGCGCCGTCCGTCGCAGCGCCGCCGCGCGGTCTCGCCGACACCTCGACGACGTAAGCGCGCGATGAGCGGCCGCGCGCGGCATCCCTCCGTCGATTCGTCATTCCGACGGCAGATCGAGATGGTGCGGCCCACCCGCGATGCCGTCGCCGTGCCGAGCGTGCCGGCGGGCTACTTCCTGCGCTCATTCGCTGAAGGCGATGAGATCGCGTACGACGAGCTGTTCGCGCTCGCGTGGCCCGGCGCCGGCACGCTGGCACACACCCGCGCGCACGCGCTGCCGGGCGGCTTCCTGGTGGTCGAGCACGAGGCGTCGCGCCAGCTCATCTCATCGTGCGTGGCGTTCGCGCCCGGTACACCGGCGAACCGCGGCACGCCGCCGACGGCTCGCTGGGATGGCTCGTCACCGATCCGGCGCACGGCGGCCGCGGCCTCGGCGCGCTCGTCGCCGCGGCGGTGACGGCGCGGCTGCTGGGCGAAGGCTACACGCGGCCGTGGCTCGGCACGGAGGACGACCGCCTGACGGCGATCGCGATTTGCCTGCGCCTCGGGTGGCAACCGTTGCTGTATGCCGGCGACATGGAGCGACGCTGGCGGGACATCTTCGCCCGCCTCGGACGCGCGTTCTCGCTCGCCAGCTGCGTCCGCGCGTGATGACGCCGCCCGGCGTGGCCGCTACTGCTCCTCGATCACGATGGTGTTGATGGCGGTGCCGGGCTGGCGCGCGGACGCCGGGTCGCGCGGGGCGATCTTGTCGAGCACGTTGCGGCCTTCGACCAGCTGGCCGAACGCCGTGTACCCGCCATCGAGGCTGGGCTGCGGTGCGTAGCAGATGAACCACTGGCTGCCGGCGGAGTTCGGCTGGTTTGTCTTCGCCATGCCGAGCGTGCCGTCGGTGAAGCCGCGCGCCGTCTGCTCGTCCGGGACGGTGTAGCCGGGTCCGCCGCGGCCGGTGCCGGTCGGGTCGCCCGCCTGCGCGACGAAGCCCGGGATGACGCGGTGGAACGTCACGCCGTCGTAAAAGCCGTCGCGTGCGAGGAAGACGAAGCTGTTGACGTGGCGCGGCGCGTCCTTCGGGAACAGCTCGAGCTTGATGTCGCCGATGTCCATCTTGATGGTGGCGAAGTAGCGCTTGTCCTGGTCGATCGTCATCGGCGGTTCGGCGTCGTACGTCTTCGTGGCGTTGCCTCCTGGCGTTGGCTGCGCGCCCGGCGTCGCCGTGGAGGACGCCGGCGTGGTGGTCGAAGCGGCTGGCGCGGTTGCGGTGCGCGTCGCGGCCGGCGTGGCGGTCGACACCTTCGTGTCATCCTCGCCGCAGGCGCCCAGCGCCAGCGCGCCGGCGAGCATCGCGGCCGTGGCGGCGGCCGCCGCCGTCCTGTGGATACGGAGTTGCATGCGGGCGCCCCTCATTCGAAGATCGAGCTCACGACTTCCTCGATGCTCCGCTGGACATCGAGGTCGTCGGTCAGCGCCCAGACGACGCCGACCTGGCACGCGCGCCGTGGCGGGATGCCGCGCTGGATCAGCTTGCCGACGTAGACGAGCAGGCGCGTGCTGACGCCCTCGCTCAGGCCGTGTTCGCGCAGATTGCGCACCTTTTCGCCGAGCTTCGCCAGGTCCTGGGCGATCTCCTCGGCCACGCCGCTCTCGTGGGCGATGATCTTCGCCTCGAGCTCCTTGCGCGGGTGCGTGAACTCGATCGAGATGAAGCGCTGGCGCGTGCTGTGCTTCAGATCCTTGAGCGCGCTCTGGTATCCGGGGTTGTACGAGATCACGAGCAGGAACCCCTCGCGCGCCTCGACGATCTGGCCGCGCTTCTCGATCGGCAGCACACGGCGGTGGTCGGTGAGCGGGTGGATGAGCACAGTCGTGTCCTTGCGCGCCTCGACCACCTCGTCGAGATAGCAGATGGCGCCGGCCTTGACGGCGCGCGTCAGCGGGCCATCGATCCAGCGCGTCGACTCGCCTTCGAGCAGGTAGCGGCCGACGAGGTCGCTCGCGGTGAGGTCCTCGTGACACGCGACGGTGACGAGCGGCAGCGCCTCGTTGCTGCCTTCCGCGCCGCTGCCCTTCACGACGGTGAGCGGCCGCCCGAGCTTCCACGCCATGTACTCGACGAAGCGCGTCTTGCCGCAGCCCGTCGGGCCCTTGAGCAACACCGGCACCTTCGATGCGAACGCGGCCTCGAACAGTTCGACCTCGTCGCCCGTCGGGACGTAGTACGGCTCGGCGTGCGGGTGATACTCCTCGATCGCGTACTGGCGGTAGCCGGCGTCTGCGGCAACCTGCTCCTCGGTGGTCATGCGTCCCTCCTCTCCGCCGTCGCGGCAAGCGTGCGCCAGGCGGTATCGACGCGCTCCGCGAGCGCCTCGAGTGTGCTGCTGTTGTCGATGACCAGCCGCGCCTGCTTCGCGCGCTCATCGTTCGAGAGCTGCGCGGCGATGCGCTGGTCCGCCTGCTCCGGCGTCAGTCCGTTCCGCGAAACGATCCGCTCGCGCGCGACGGCCGGGTCGACCTGCACCACCCACACCTCGTCCACGAGCGGGGTCCAGCCCGCCTCGATCAGCACCGCCGCCTCCAGCACGACGACGGGCACGCCTTCGGCGCGCAGCGCCGCGAGGCGCCCTTCCATCGTCTCGCGCATCCACGGCCAGACGATGCCCTCGAGCCGCTTGCGCTCGGACGGGTTGCCGAAGACCTTTCCGCCAAGCGCCTTCCGGTCGATCGTGCCGTCCGCCGCGACGATGTCGCGTCCGAACGCGGCGACCACGGCCTCGAAACAGCCGCTGCCGGGGGCGTAGGCTTCGTGGCCCACCTTGTCGACATCGATGACGTGGGCTCCCCGGTCGGCGAGCATCTGGCTCACGACCGATTTGCCGCTGGCGATGCCGCCGGTGAGGCCGATGATGATGGTCACGTCGCGCTCCGCGAGAACGTAAACGCGCCGGGTGGCCGGCGCCGCTTCATTATGTGAGACGGCCCGCCGTCGCGCTAGGAACGCCGGCGCGGCAGCGGCCCGGCGATATAATCCGCGCGATCGGGCGGCAGGTAGAGGGAGTGACGCGCGTGAAGCGCCAGTACCGGCGGATCGTCGCCAAGTTCGGCACGAACCTGCTCACGGGCGGCACCGACCGGCTCGACGGCGCGGGGATGGCCTCGCTCGTGCGCCAGATCGTGCGCCTGCTTGACGACGGGCACGAAGTGCTGATCGTCACATCGGGCGCGATCGCCGCGGGCCGCGAGCGGCTGAACGAGCACGGCCACCGGCGCGACATTCCGTTCCGGCAGGTGCTGGCGTCCGTCGGCCAGGCGCACCTGATGCACACGTACGACCGGCTGTTCGCCGCGCACGGCCGCGTCGTCGCGCAGACGCTGCTCACCCGCCGCGACCTGGCGGACCGCACCGGCTACCTGAACGCGCGCAACACGCTCCTCGCGCTGCTCGCGATGGGCGCCGTGCCGATCGTCAACGAGAACGACGCCGTCGCGCTCGACGAGATCGCGGGCGCGAAGATCGGCGACAACGACAACCTCTCCGCGCTCGTCGCCAACTTGATCGATGCCGGGCTGCTCGCGCTGCTCACCGACATCGCCGGCCTGTACGACGCGGACCCGCGCGCCAACCCGGGCGCGCGCATCATCCCGCGCGTCGACCGCATCACGAAGGAGGTCGAGCAGATCGCCGGCGGGAGCGACAGCGGGCGCGGCACCGGCGGCATGGCGACCAAGCTGCAAGCGGCGCGCCTCGCCACCGGCGGCGGCTCCGACGTCTACATCGCCGACGGCCACGAGCCCGATGTGCTGACGCGGCTCGCGAGCGGCGAGCACATCGGCACGCTCTTCCCCGCGCGCACCGACCGCATGGAGAGCCGCAAACGGTGGATGCTGTCGGGCCTTGGCGCGCGCGGCTGCATTGTCGTCGACGCGGGCGCGGCGCGGGCGCTCGTCGAGCGCAAGACGAGCCTGCTCGCCGCGGGCGTGCGCGAGGTGCAGGGCACGTTCAAGCGCGGCGATGGCGTCAGCATCGCCGGGCCGGAGGGGCGTCCGATCGCCTTCGGCATCTCCAACTACGACGCACCGGACCTCGACACCATCCGCGGCCTGCGTTCCGACCGCATCGCCGGGGCGCTCGGCTACGAGTACGGGTCGGAGGTGGTGCACCGCAACAACCTGGTGCTGCTCTAGCGTTCGCCGCGGCGCCCGATCCTCGTTACGCTACGCGCATGGCAGCATCCGACGGCCCGGTCCTGTACGAGCGCGGCGGCGACGGCGTGGCGTGGGTCACGCTCAACCGCCCGGCGGTGCACAACGCCGTGAACATGGCGATGCGCGACGCGCTCTGGGACACCCTGCGCGCCGTGCGCGACGACCCGGATGCGCGCGTCGCCGTGCTGCGCGGCGCGGGCGAGCGCGCCTTCTCGGCCGGCGCCGACATCAGCGAGTTCGGCACCGCGCCTTCGTACGCCGAGGCGCGGCGGGCGCGCCAAGACCGCGACGTCTGGGGCATGATGCTCGAACTGACGAAGCCGCTCGTCGCCGCCGTGCAGGGCTATGCGTTCGGCGCCGGCTGCGAGATGGCGCTGTTCTGCGACATCCGCATCGCGTCCGGGGACGCGACGTTCGCGCTGCCCGAGGTGACGCTCGGGTACATCCCTTCCGCCGGCGGCACGCAGACACTGCCGCGGGCCGTGCCGCCCGGTGTCGCGCGCGAGATGATCCTGTCGGGCGAGCCGATCGATGCGGAGCGCGCGCTCGCGGTCGGCCTCGTGACGCGCGTGGTGCCGCGCGCGCGGCTGTACGATGAAGCGGCCGCCGTGGCCGCGAAACTGGCGTCGATGCCGGCGGCGGCGCTGCGCGCGGCGAAGGAAGCGATGACCCGCGGCGCCGGACTGCCGCTCGACGCGGCGCTGCGCGTCGAAGCGGCGATCGCCGCCGCCCGGCACGAGGCGCGATGAACGACGCGCCGCCCGAACGTACGCCACCCGCACCCGAGCGCCGGCCACAGCGCCGCATCGGTTGCCTGGCGCGGATCGCGATCGCCGTGGCGGCGGCCGTCGCGCTCGTGGTGGCGATCGGCATGATCTTCGACCAGGGCGATGACGCGAGCCAGCCATCGCGCGGGTTCAACGCCGGCGCGGCGGCAAACTACGAGCGCGCCGATGTCAACTACGTCCCGACGGAGCACATCTTCATCACGCGCCTGCAGGACGGCGAGTTCATCGCGCTGTACGACCTGTCGGCGCGACAGCAGGAACTGGGCGGCGACTGCCGCGTCGTGTGGGACGACGCCGCGCAGACCGGCACGCTGGAGCAACTGCCCGGGTTCACCGGCGCGCTCGTCGAGCAGTGCGATGACGGCGCGCGCACCGTGTGGCGCGCGGACGGAGCGTTCGCCTTCGGCGCCGGCTACGGCTCCCTGGACCGCTTCCCGATCACCGTCCGCGACGACGGCACGCTGTTCGTCGATACGCGCACGCGCACCTGCACGCGCAGCCGCGGCGTCCCCGGCGTGCCACCGTTCACCGAGACGACGTGCCGGGGGAACGACTGACAGGCGCGGCATCGACGCGCGCGCACAACTGCGCAGTCCGCCGCCGGCGGCTCACCCGCGCTCGCAGCGGTAGAGGTTGATCGGCTGCGGGATGCCCTTCATCACCATCGGGCCCAGACGCTCGAAGTGGACGTGCGGGAGACGCTCGTCGGCGGAGACGACTGCGGCTTCCGAAGCCAGCACCTCGCCCGAGCCAGCGAGATCCATGATGCGCGACGCCACGTTCACATCGTGGCCAATGAGGTCGCTGCCGCGTCGCGTGGGCGCGCCGTAGTGCACGCCGATGCGCACCCAGAGCGGCGCATCCGACTCCATCGCCTCGTGCTCGAAACGCTCTTGCATGCGCAGGCCCGCCTCGATCGCCGCGCACACGTCATCGAACCAGAGCATCAACCCATCGCCCAATTCTTTGACGATCCGCGCTCCGGCGCCGGCGATCTCCTGCTGCACGATGCGTTCCTGCAGCGCGAGCAGGCGCAGCGCGTCATCGTCGCCGCGCAGCGCGGTGAACTCGGTGAACCCGACGATGTCGGTGAACATGACGGTGCCCTGCAACGTCCCCGTCCGGGCCTCGGCGGCGGCGATCATGCCGGAAGGATCTCGATCGACCCCGACAACGACGCCGCCTCGATGCGGCAGTCGCATCCGGGCGGCAGGTCGCAGCGGACGCGCCCGTGCGTCTTGAACACGGTTTGCGGCTCCGTGCCCTCGGGCAACGTGATGCGGACCTTGCCGGACACCGTCTTCACCGTGATCGGCGCCGCGCCGGTCGCCTCGAACTCCACCGAGCCGCTGACGGTGCGCGCGCGGACCTCGCCGAGCACGCGGTCGAACTTGATGGAGCCGGAGACGGTCGATGCATGCAAGTCATCGGCGGCGGCGCCGGTGACGCTTCCGCTGACGTTGTTCACGCGGCACCGCCCGTGGCATGTGCCGAGCGAGATCGTGCCGCTCATCGACCGCAGGTCGATCGCGTCAGACTCCTGCACCTCGATGCCGCCGCTCATCGTCGACACGCGCACCGCGCCGAACTTGCCCTCGAGCCGCACGGCCGCGGTGTGCGTGCCGGCCTCGACATCGGTGTCAACGGGGCAGCGCACCGTGATCGTCTTGGAGCCGCCGCGCGAGGAGCGCACGGTCAGCACCTGCGCCGCCTCGTCGTAGAACGCCTCCGGGCTGTCGGTCTCGACGCTCACATCGTCCCGCCCTTCGGCGATGACGTGGACGCGGCCGGAGCGCGACTGGACGCGCAGCCCGGCGGCGATCGGCAGGTCAAACTTCCTCGTGTCCACGTCGTCTCCCGCTCGTACAGCAGTCTGCGTGTGCCGTCATTGTCGATCAGGCGGGGGTGGCGTCTCAACCGCCCGCGTTGCGGATTTCGCAGGCGTCAGTAGCGAAACCACGCCTTGCCGATGACCGCCCGGCGCGGCACGGGGCCGAAAGCACGCGAATCCCGGCTGGCGGCGGCGTTGTCGCCCAGGACGTAGCAAGCGCCGCGCGCCGTCGCAGCCGCCGGATCGGCGGACACGCGCTTCAGCAGCAGGCGGCCGCGATCCTCCGGGTCGCGCACGACCACGACATCGCCGGCGACGGGCGGCCGGAGCAGGTACGCCAGCCGGTTGACGACGACGCGCTCGCCGGCGCTGTACGCCGGCTCCATGCTGTCGCCTTCGACGATATACCGGGTCACCGGCGCCGCGCGCGCGAGCACGGCGATCGCCGCGCGCAGCATGGCGGCGGAAGCGCGCCCGAGCGGGTTACGCCGGGACGACGATCTCGCCACCCACCGCCTGGTTCGACGGCTGCTTCTTCGTCGCCACGCCCTTCGTCTCCCAGAAGATCTCGGCGAAGCGGTGCAGGTCGGCGAGCAGCTGCTGCGCGGCCTCCATGTTGATCTCCTGGCGGCCCTTGCCGGCGCCCTTGAGCAGCTTCCAGACGAGTCCCTGCAACTCCGGGTACTTGTCGGCGTGTTCCGGCTTGAAGTAGTCGCCGTAGATCACCCGCACCTCGCGCTTCACGAGCTCGGCGTGCTCTTCCTTGACGAGCGTGTAGCGCACGAAGGAGTGCCGCGAGGCGGCGTCGGGCTGGGCGGGCAGCGCGTCGATCAGCTGGTTCATGCGGATGACGGTGAGTGCGCCGATCTGCGCCAGGTGCGGGTCGTAGATGCCGCAGGGGATGTCGCAGTGCGCGTGCACCGGCTCCGGCGCGCCGATACGGTCGATGACGCGCAGGCTGCGGGAAACGAGCGACTTGAACGTGAAGCGGGACATGGTGACTCCTTGTCTCCTGTCATTGCGTCGGGGGTCCGGCGGTTCTGGTTGTATGTACAGTCTACGGCGGCGCGAACAACGTACAAGCCGCCGGGCGTCCGGCGACGCATCGGCCACGGGCGCCCGGCCGATGCGCGCGAGCCTTCCGGTTCGCTTCCAGCAGGGGGAGGATCGGCTAGATTGATCGCCACATCGCGCCGGCGCCGGTTTGCTTGAGGTAGAGGGATGAACACAGCTGAATTCCTGCAGATCACGTCGATGGTCGTGCCTGACCGCACCGCGCTCGTGTGCGGCGACCGGCGCGTGACGTTCATGGAGATGGCGGACCGCGTGAACCGGCTGGCGAACTGGCTGCAGGCCGCCGGCGCCGGTCCCGACAAGCCGGTCGGCGCCATGTCGGTGAACGGCATCGAGTACGTCGAGACCTACTATGCGGCGGCGAAGATCGGCGCCACGTTCGTCCCGCTCAACTACCGCGCGAAGGTGGAAGAGCTCACGTACATGATCAACACGTCGGACGTGCACGTGCTGTTCGCCGGCGAGCGCTACCTCGACCTCGTGGGCACGCTGCGGCCGACGCTCGAAACGGTGCAGCACTACGCGTGCTACGACCGCGCCGTCGACGGCATGGCGGCGTACGAGGACATCCTCGCGGGCGCCAGCCCCGATGAGCCATTCTTCGAGGTCGACGAGATGCAGCCAACTGTGCTGATCTACACCTCCGGCACGACGTCGGTGCCGAAGGGCGTCGCGCTCACGTACCTGAACCTGTCGGTATACGTGACGAACACGATGAACCCGGCCGACCCGTCCGAGGAGCCGGAGGTCACGCTGCTCTCGGTGCCGATCTTCCACGTCGCCGGCGTGACGCCGATCATGTCGTCGGTCTGGGGCGGCCGCACGCTGGCGATCCTGCCGCAGTTCGACCCGAAACTCTGGCTCGAGGCGGTGCAGAACGAGAGAGTGACGCACAGCTTCGTCGTGCCGACGATGCTCAAGCGCATCATGGAGCACGAGGACTTCGCCAGGTACGACCTGAGCTCGCTCAAGCTGATCACCTACGGCGCGGCGCCGATGCCGTACGAGGTGGTGAGCAAGGCGGTCGACGTGTTCGAGTGCGGGCTGATGAACGCCTACGGCCAGACGGAAAGCACGTCGACGATGACGTTCCTCGGCCCGGAGGATCACCAGATCCCGAAGGAGCCGGGGCCGGAGCGCGAGAAGAAGCTCGCGCGGCTCCGCTCCGTGGGCCGCGGCATGGATGACGTCGTCATCGCGATCATGGATGACGTGAACACCATGCTCGACCCGGGCAGCGAAGGCGAGATCTGCGTGATGGGCCCGCGCGTCATGGCCGAGTACCACAAGCAGGCGGAGGCGACGGCCGCGGCGATCCAGGACGGCTGGCTGCACACCGGCGATGTCGGCTACCTCGACGAGGATGGCTACCTGTTCATCACCGGCCGCAAGAAGGACTTGATCATCCGCGGCGGCGAGAACATCAGCCCCGGCGAGATCGAGGCGACGCTCGACGAGCACCCGCAGATCGAGGAGTCGGCGATCATCGGCGTGCCGGACCCGGACTGGGGCGAGGGGATCAAGGCAATCATCGTGCCGAAGGCGGGGCAGAAGCCGGACACGCAGGAACTCGTCGCGTACACCAAGGCGCGCCTCGCGAGCTACAAGGCGCCGACGTACTTCGCGTTCGTCGACGAGCTTCCGCGCAACCCGATGGGCAAAGTGCTGAAGACCGAGCTGCGCAAGCACCACGGCACGCCGGCGAACGAGTAGCGCGGCCCCACCGGCCCAAAGGACGCACCGTGCACGAAACCCCTCCACCGCTGACGTTCGAGGGCGTCGTCGGCTTCGGCGCGCAGGACGCCGAGGACGCGGCGCACTTCTTTGAGCACACACTCGGCCTGCCGCTCGGCGCCGAGGATGGCGCGATGCGCTTCTACCAGCTCAGCGACGATCTGTCGCTCATGGTCGACGCCTCCGGCGCCCTCGCCGGTGAGCCGCCGTACCTGGTGTTCAGCACGCCGGACCTGACCGCCGCCGCCGAGCACTTCCTGCAGCGCGGCTGCGCCGTGCGCGAGCTGCCCTGGGCGACCGGCGCGGGCTTCCTCGCGCGGGCGCCAGAAGGCCACACCGTCTGCGTGGTCGACGAGGCGGTGATCGGCGACGGCGAGTGAGCGCGCCCCGGCTCGCGCTGGCGACGAACAACCGCGGCAAGCTGCGCGAGTTCGCACAGCTGCTCACTGGCTGCGGGTTCGAGCTCGTGACGCCCGCCGACCTGGGGATCACGTTCGAGGTCGAGGAAACGGGCAGCAGCTTCGAAGCCAATGCTAAACTGAAAGCCGAAGCGGCGGCCGCCCTCTGCGGCCTGCCGGCCCTCGCCGACGATTCCGGGCTCGAGGTCGATGCGCTGGGCGGGCGCCCGGGCGTCTACTCCGCCCGTTATGCCGGGGGTGACCGAACGTCGGCGGACCTGACCGAGGAGCAGCAGGTGCAGATCGTGCTCGATGAGATGCGCGGCGTGCCGGAGGACGCGCGGACGGCGCGCTTCCGCTGCGTCATCGCCATCGCCGCGCCGGGACGCGAGACGCGGACGGTCGAAGGCGTGTTCGAGGGGCGCATCGCGCACGCGCCGCGCGGGGCGAACGGGTTTGGCTACGACCCGATCTTCCTCGTGCCGTCGCAGGGCGTGACAAGCGCGGAGCTCGACCCGGCCACCAAGAACGCGATGAGCCACCGCGGGGAGGCGGCGCGCAAGGCGCTGCCATTGCTGCAGGAGCTGGCGCGTGCGCGAGACTGACGGCGCCGCCGCGCCTGCCCGCGACCGCTTCGCGCGGCCGATGCGTGACCTGCGCGTGTCGGTGACGGACCGCTGCAACTTCCGCTGCCGCTACTGCATGCCGCGCGAGATGTTTGGCGCCGACTTCGCGTTCCTGCCGCGCGACCAGATCCTGACGTTCGAGGAGATCGCTCGCGTCGCCGGCGTGTTCGCGCGCATGGGCGTGCGCAAGGTGCGGCTGACCGGCGGCGAGCCGTTGCTGCGTCACGGATTGCCCGAACTCGTGCGCATGCTCGCCGCGATCCCGGACATCGACGTGGCGCTGACAACGAACGGCTCGCTGCTGGCGCAGCAGGCGGCCGCGCTCGCCGAAGCCGGGCTGCGGCGCGTCACCGTCAGCCTCGACTCGCTCGACGATGCGGTGTTCCGCGGCATGAACGACGCCGATTTCTCCGTCGCCGCGGTGCTCGCGGGCATCGACGCGGCGGCGGCGGCGGGCATGGCGCCGGTCAAGGTCAACGCCGTCGTGCGGCGCGGCGTCAACGACCACACCGCCGTGGACCTCGCGCGCCACTTCCGGGGCACGGGACACATCGTGCGGTTCATCGAGTTCATGGACGTCGGCACCACCAACGGCTGGCGTCTCGATGACGTCGTGCCCGGCGGCGAGATCATCGAGATGATCTCGCGCGAGCTGCCGCTCGAGCCGGGCGGCGCCAACTACCGCGGCGAGGTGGCGAAGCGCTGGCGGTACACCGACGGAAGCGGCGAGGTCGGCGTCATCACGTCGGTCACGCAGCCGTTCTGCGGCGACTGCACGCGCGCCCGGCTTTCGGCCGAAGGCTCGCTCTACACCTGCCTGTTCGCGACGAAGGGCACCGACCTGCGCGACGCGATGCGCGCCGGCGCGGCGGACGACGACCTCGCGCGGATCATCGGCGGCACGTGGGAGGCGCGCGACGACCGCTACTCGGAACGCCGTTCGGAGAACACGGCCGGCCTCCCGCGCATCGAGATGTCGTACATCGGCGGGTAGTACAATCACGCCGTGACCGCCGCACGCGACCCCGACGAAGCATTCGGCACGCTGAGCCACATCGACGAGTCCGGCCGGGCGCGCATGGTCGATGTGACGGCGAAAGCCGACACGCGCCGCGAGGCGACCGCGCGCGGCCGTATCGTCATGCGGGCGGCGACACTGGCGCTGATCCAGGAGGGCGGCGTGCCGAAGGGCGATGTGCTCGCGGTCGCGCAGGTCGCCGGCGTCATGGCCGCGAAGCGCACGCACGAGCTGATCCCCATGTGCCACCCGCTGCTCCTCACCGGCATCGACGTGACGCTGACGCCCAACCCCGCGCGCAACTGCATCGACATCGAGGCGACGGTGCGCGTGACCGGCAAGACCGGCGTCGAGATGGAGGCGCTGACGGCGGTGAGCGTGGCGGCGCTGACGGTGTACGACATGTGCAAGGCCGTCGACCGCGGGATGCGCATCGAGCAGGTGCGGCTGGCGCGGAAGTCCGGCGGCAGGTCCGGGACGATCGCGCTCGAGTGACGCGCGCGCATCCACGATGAGGGTCGTCTACCTGGCCGACGCGCCGTACGTGCACACCGAGCGCTGGGTGCGGCACTTCGCCGCGCGCGGCTGGGACGCGCACGTGATCTCGTTCCGCCCGGCGAAGATCGAGGGCGCGACCGTGCACTACATCGACGGGCTCGAGCGGGCGGGCAAGGCGCGCTACCTGGTGCACGCGCGCCGGGTGCGCCGCCTGGTGCGCGCGCTCCAGCCCGACCTGCTGCACGCGCTGCACCTCACCAGCTACGGATTCCTCGCCGGGCTGTCCGGCTACCAGCCATCGATCGTCTCGGTCTGGGGGACCGACGTGCTCGAGGCGCCGTCGCTGACGCCGTTCCACCGCTGGATCACGCGGCATGCGCTCGCCAGGGCCGGCGCCGTCACCGCCACCGGACTGCGCCTCGCCGAGGCGACGCTCGCGCACACGCCGGCGGGCAAGCCCGTCGCGGTCGTGCCGTACGGCGTTGACCTGGCGCAGTTCGCGCCGGCGCCGCGCGAAGGGCGCGCTCGCGTGACGGCCGGCGCGGTCGCCCGGCTCTCGGCGGAAAAGGGGCTCGATGACCTGCTGCGCGCGGTCGCGCTGCTCCGCGAGCGCGGCGACGACCTCGACGTAGCGCTCGCCGGCGACGGCCCGTCGCGCGCGGCGCTCGAGCGGCTCGCCGCCGGCCTCGGCATCGGCGACCGAGTGCGGTTCCTCGGCGACACCGCGCACCAGGATGTGCCGGCCGCGTTGCAGGCGCTGGACATCTTCGCGATGCCTTCGACGTGGGAGGGGTTCGGCGTGGCGGCGCTCGAAGCGGCAGCGATGCAGCTGCCCGTCGTCGCCTCGGACATCCACGGCATCCCGGATGTCGTGCTGCACGGGCGGACGGGGCTGCTCGTCCCGCCGCGCGATCCGGCGGCGCTTGCCGCCGCGATCGGCCGGCTCGCCGGCGACCCGGCGCTGCGCCGCCGCATGGGCGAGGAAGGCCGCGCCTACGTCGAGCGCGAATACCGGTGGCAGGACAACGCGGCGCTCATGGAGCGCCTCTACGCCGAGATGACGGGCAACGCCGCCGCCGCTGCGCCCGCAGCCTCGCGATAGCTACAATTCCCTGATGGCCACAACGACCCCTGCACGCAAGAAGGCGCCCGCGAAGCGCGGCGCGCGGTCGATCGTCGCGCGGGCGGCGAAGGCGGCGCGGGCGGCAGCGAAGCCAAAGGAACCCTCGGCCGAGGAGAAGTGGGCGTCCTACGAGCGCGCGCTCGTCATCACCGCGCACCCTGACGACGCCGAGTTCATCGCCGGCGGCACCATGGCGAAGCTGGCGGCGATGGGCATCGAAGTGACGCTGGCGGTCGCGACGAGCGGCGACAAGGGCACCCGCGACATCAACCTGCGTCCGCAGGAGCTCGCGGCGATCCGCGAGGCGGAGCAGCGCGCCGCGGCGAACGTGCTGGGCCTGCACCAGTGCGTGTTCCTCGGCTACCCCGACGGGTTCCTCGCCGAGGGTCCGGAGTTGCGCGGCCATATCGTGCGGCTGATCCGGCAACTGCGCCCGGACATCATCATCACCTGGGACGGGTTCCGCGTCGGGTTCAACCACACCGACCATCGCGTCATCGGCCGAGTCGTCCGCGACGCGTTGTTCCCGGCGGCGCACGACCCGCACTACTACCCCGAGCACCGCATGCGCGGCATCGGCCCGTGGCGCACGGCCGAGGCGCTGCTCGCCGCGACATCGGAGCCGACGCTGCACATCGACATCGCGCCGTTCCTCGAGCAGAAGGTCGACGCGATCCTGTGCCACACGAGCCAGATCGACGGCACGAGCCGCGACGACATGCTCAAGCGCATGCGCGGGCGGGCGAAAGCCGACCCGCAGCGGCGCAAGGAGACGGGCTTCGACTTTGCGGAATCGTTCAAGCGGATCGAGTTCCGGCGGCCGGAGGGCGCGCCGGGCACGCCGCCCGGGCGGCCGGCGGCTGCAAAGCGAGGGTAGGCGGAGGCGGCGGTGGAGCAGACGGCGTTCAACTTGTTCATCCTGGCGTACGTGCTGTCGCTCGCGGCGTCGGCGGCGTACATCGCGCTGCCGTTGTGGCCGCGCGTGGCGTACCGCTCGGCGGAGACGACCGCCGGCACGACGATGACCATCGCATCGAAGAGCGAGCCGCCGGCGGTCGTCGGGCCGCTCGCCACATCGCTCGGGTTGCTGATGTTCGGCGCGCTCACGCTGTCGCTCGTGCTGCGGGGGATCGCCGTCAAGCACGCGCCGTACGCGAACATGTACGAGTACACGATCGCGCTCGGCTGGGGCAGCGCGCTGTTCTACGTGATCTTCGAGCGGTGGTACGGCCAGCGGGCGCTCGGCGCGCTGCTGTTCCCGGGCATCGCCGCGCTGTTCACCGTGTCGCTCGTCTTCTTCCCGGCCGAGGTGACGCCGCTCATCCCCGCGCTGCAGAAGAACCGCATCCTCGGCATCCACGTCGGCATGATGATGATCTCGTACAGCGCGCTGTCGGTGTCGTTCGTCGCGGCGGTGCTGTACTTCGTGCAAGACGGCAAGCGCCGTTTTGCGCGCCTGCCCTCCGGCGCGCTGCTCGAGGAGATCGCGCACAAGTCGGTCCTGATCGGGTTCCCGCTGCTCGCCCTCGGCATCGCGCTCGGCGCGTGGTGGGCGAACTCCGCCTGGGGCCGCTACTGGGGCTGGGACCCGAAGGAGACGTCGGCGCTCGTGACGTGGCTCGTGTACGCGGGCTATTTGCATGCCCGCGGCCTGCGCGCGTGGCGGGGCAAGCGCGCGGCGGCGATCCTTGTGCTCGGCTACGCCGGCGTGCTGTTCACCTACTTCGCCGTGAACCTCTGGGTCAGCGGCCTGCACTCGTACGCAGGCGTCTAGGACGATGTTCATGCGGCGCGCCGGCCGACGGGCGTGCGCCTGCGGCGCACGTGCGCCGCTGAAGCTGCGCCGCTACGTCTCGGCCTGCGCCATCGTCACCGCAATCACACTCGTTGCGGCCGCATGCGGCGGGACGCCGCGCGGCGCGCCGCCGCCGGCGACGAGCACGAGCGCCCCGGCGGTGGCGGCGGCGCCCCCGCCTTCACCGACGGCCGAGCCCGTGACGCGCCTGCTGTTCACCGGCGACATCATCCCCGCCCGGTGCACCTACGCACGGCTCGAGGCGCTCGGGGACTACACCGCGCCATTTCGCGCGCTGCACGCCGAGCTCGCGTCCGCCGACCTCACCATCGGCTCGCTGGACACAACGGTTTCGCACGCCGCGCGCCCGATCGGCTGCACGCCGACATTCAACCTCGCCTCGCCCGCGGCCGTCGCCGGCGGGCTGGCGTACGCCGGATACGACGTGATGGCGCACGCGGCCAATCACATCAAGGACTGCGGCGCGACCGCCTGCGGCGATACGGCGATGCTGGAGACGGCGCAGATCTTGCGCGCAGACGGCATCGCCGTCACCGGCAGCGGGCCCGATGTCGTCGCCGCGCGTGCGCCGGCGGTGGTCGAGCGCAACGGCGTGTACTTCGCGTTCCTCGCGTACGACGACATCGCGCCCTACTACCATGCCGATACGTCGACCGCGGGCAGCGCGCCGATGGACGCCGCGACGATCGCCGAGGACGTCGCGAACGCGCGCGCCGTGGCGCAGGTGGTCGTCGTCATGCCGCACTGGGGCGCCGAGTACACGGCGGTGCCGTCGGAACGGCAGCGGGAGTTCGCGCGGGCGGCGGCGGCGGCCGGCGCCGACCTCGTCGTCGGCAACCACCCGCACTGGGTGCAGGCGCACGAGCAGATCGACGAGACGTTCGTGGCGTACGCGCTCGGCAACTTCGTCTTCGACCAGGACTGGTCGGTCGAGACCCAGCAGGGCGCGATGCTCGAGGTCACGTTCACCGGCACGCGCGTCACCGCGACGCGCTACCTCCCCGTGCGCATCCACGACGAACACCAACCCCGCCCGGCGCCGCCGGACGAAGCCGCCGCCATCCTTCGCCGGATCGAGGATGCGAGCGCCGGGCTGGCGCCGTAGCTTCGCGCGGCGCCGGCCCGCACACCGAATTGCCCGCCGCACCGCTGCTGCGCCCGATTCGCGCGGCCGATGATGTTGGTACGGAGGTAGCGGCGGCGGACAGGGCGGGCGTGACGGTGGCATAGGCGGCGCTGCTACAATCGCGACCAATGCTGGAAGAGCGGATCGCCGAACTCAAGGCAGTCATCGCCAGCAACGACGGCAGCAACGCCGCTGACGCGCGCTTCGCGCGCGCCGTCGACGAGCTCATCAGCGCCGTGTACGACGACATCGGCCGCATCCGCGAGGAGCGGCCGCGCGCGCTGTTCGACCTGTTCGTGATCAAGGTGCTGTACGTCGGGCGCGGCAGCCGGCACGCCGACGTCATCGACTACCTCGGCGCGCTGCTCGACGCGTACCTGTACGCCCGCCGGCTCTTTCCCGACGACGCCGCGGGCCGGCCGCGCACACTGTACTTCTCCGACGTGCTCGACGAACGCCGGCGCATCGAGTTCTTCGACGACCGCTTCGAGGCATACCGGACGTACGCCGACAATGCGCTGTTCCTCAGCGGCGTCTTCGCACCGGCGGCGCAGCGGCGTCATGCGCGGGGCCGCGGGCCGATGCGCGGGCGCCGCGCCGGCATCGACGCCGGGTACTACGTGTCGACGGGCAAGACGATGTACCGCATGGCCGCGCGGCAGCGCGAAGCGGAGCGCTCGGCGCAGCGCGACACGCTCGAGCGCCTCGCCGATTGCTTCGAGGTGTACGCCGACGCGCTGAACGAGATGAGCGAGCGCTACATCATGGGGTTCGACCTGGCGCTCCTCACGGACAAGATGCTCGATGGCTACAACCGGCATCGCGCATCGGGCGAGCGCGCGCCGCGCGACGACGCGCGCTACCTGGCATCGCGGCTCCGCATCGACGCATCTTCGTTCCCGGAGCTGTACCGCGACTGACGCATCCGGCGCGGAGGCAGCGGCGAGCGTCGCGAGGTGCGCCGCGCGGCGATCTGGCGCGGACTGGTCGCCGGCAGCGAATCCCGCGACGACGCGGGGGGCCCCGGCGCCCGGCGACATGCGCGGTGGCGCGCGCCGCTACGGCAACGGGATGCCGTTGTACAGCAGGTCGGTGTCGCCGGCGAACACGTCGGTGCTGAGGTTCGCGAGCGCGACGATCGGCCGGTCGGACTCCAGCACTGCGGTGCCGGCGAAGCCGTTGGGCAGCATCGGCTCCTGGTGCTGGAAGACGGTGAACTCGCGGAACGCGGTCACCGTGTACGACTGTTCGCCGCCGGGCAGGTCCAGCCCCAGGTAGCGGATACGCACGTTCGCCTGCCCGCCATCGGCGACGAGGACGCGGAACCACGAGTTCCAGCCCGCCGCGCCCTGGTACGGGCCGTAGTTCTTGTTCAGCACCGGCAACAGCACGCGGTTCGCGCCGTCCTGCGGGATGAAGCCGCGGTAGTTCGTGAACTGGTCACCGTACCGCGTGCTGCGCGTGACGATGACGCCGATCGGCTGCGTCGACGTGATGCGCGCCGTTCCGACGAAGTTCGGCGGCAGGCGGTCGCCGGGCGCGAGGCAATTCGCATAGTCATCGCGGTCCTGGAAGCAGAGCCGCGCGCCGTTCACCGTCAGCGTGTTCTGCTTGGCGACGAACGCGTTGCCGTTGTTGAGGTCGAAGCCTTCGAACCGGAACGTCACCTGTGCCGGCTTTTTCGGATCCTGGTTCACAAGCTGGAAGCGCGTGCTGTAGCCATTCAGCGGCCCCACCTCGCGGTCGACGAGCGGCAGCAGCACGGTCGTGCTCATGTCCGCGGCATCGAGCGCGCGATAGCTGCTGAACAGGTTGTACAGCGTGTTCCAGTAGTCCGCGGTGGCCAGCAGGACCTGCTCGTCGGCCTCGACGCCGCTGCCGGTCTTGTACGTCTCGATGCGTACCGAGCCGGTGAACGGCGCCGGCACGCCGAACGTGTCCGGATCGCGGAACAACGTCCCGAGCGCAGGGATGGGGCGGCCGCCGTTCGGGCAGCCGGGCTCCTTCGGCGGGGTCTTCGTGCCGGCCTTGTACGGGTCCCACGCGACTTCGCCGTCGGTGTAGTTGCTGAGGTAGGTGATGCCGACGCACGCGGTCGAGTCACCGAGGTTCTGGATCGCGAAGCGACCCATCGAGTCCTGCTGCGCGCCGTCGCGGTTGGCGAGGAGCGGCAGGTACATGCGGCTGGCGCCGGCGGCGATCGTCGTGGTGCTGCCGTCGATCATGAAGGCGCCGTTGCGGCGCACGTCCTTGGCCTGCAGCGCCACGATCGGCTGGTCGCTCTCGACCACCGCCGAGCCCTTGTAGCCGGGCGGCAGCGCGCCGTTCTGCTCCTGGAAGAAGGTCCCCCCCTGCCCCGGGCCGAGCGCCGGGCAGCCGCCCGACGGGCACGCGTCCTGCGCGAGCATGCGGCCGCCCTCGTCGTAGTACGACACCGTCACCGTGGCCGGGTTCACGCCGATGTTCTGGACGCGGATCCAGGAGTTCTCCTGGCCGAACGTGAACGCCATTGGCGGCGCCGCCGATGCGAAGCGCGGGCGCGCTTCGGGCGAAGGCGCGCCGCCGGCGACGTATGCCGTGAATAGCAAGATGGCCGCTGCGGCCGCGAACCCGCGACGCCGCACCAGCCACGACGAGATGCGGTTCATCCGCATAGCGCGCATGTTGGATCCTTCCACCACCCCGCCCGTCCGCGCATTCTAGGCACGCCGCCATAGCGGGTCAACTTGTGGAGCACGCGCGCAGCTTCGGCGCAGCTTCAGCGGGCGGTGTCCGGCGCCCCGGCGAAGAGCGCGTCCGCGAACTCGCGCAGCGTGCGCACGAGCGCGAGCCCGCCGGGCAACGGCGCATCGCCGTGGGCGCCCGCGTGGTCGAGGAGATAGACGCGCGGCACGCCCTCTCGCGCGAGGTGATACGCCGTGCGCGGGTCATCATCGATGTGCGCTTCGATGCCAAGCATGCGCGCCGTCGCGAGCTTGTGCTGCGGCGGCCGCAGCCCGCGCGGCGCCATCCGCACACCGGCGATCTTCCGCTCCAGGCCGTGCTTGCGCAGCCAGCGGCGCATGAGCGGAGCGCCGTACTCGCTGCGCCCCGTGACGATCCACACGTCGTGCCGGGCGCAGAGATCGCCGAGCACCTCGGGCGCGTCGGGCGCCATCTTGCGCCAGGCGAAGCGCGCGTACTCGACGGCCAGGCGCAGCGGGTTCGCACGCGGCTCGTCCGCGTACAACGCCTCGTAGCCGGCGGGCAGTTCCGGCACGGGCTTCGGCTCGTGCACCGCGAGCCGCCCGAACGGCGTCAGGCACAACACACCATCGAAGTCGAACGACACGCGCAACCGGTACACCCCTCCCGAGAGCCCGCCGAGTATAGGCGGAATGCCGCACGCGGGCGAAGCGGCGCGCTGTCAACGAGCGAGCGCCGGGCGTCCGCGCGCGCGGCTATACTTTCGCATCGCGAAAGGTGCGTCGTGAACAGCATCCTGCTCATCGATGCGACGGAGGAGTTGCGCCCGCTTGCGGCCGCGCTCGAGGAGGCGGGCTTCGCCGTTGCGCACGCGACGCTCGACGGCGCGGCGGAAGCCGCGCGCGAGACGCGGCCCGCGGCAACGCTCGTCGCGCTCGCCGCGCGCGCCGACAGCATCGCCCTGCGCAACGCGCGCGCCTCCGACGCGCTGAAAGACGTGCCGGCGATCGCCCTCATCCGCGCCGAGCTGCTGCCGGCGTTCGACGTGCAGGCTGGATTCGACGACTTCCTCGTCTACCCCGCGCTCGGCGAGGAGGCGGTGGCGCGCGTGCGGCGAGCGATCTGGGCGCGTTCCGGCGTCGAGAGCGACAACACGCTGCGCGCCGGCGACCTGCTGCTCGACCTGGCGAACTACAAGGTGTCCCTGACCGGCCGGCCGGTCGACCTGACGTACAAGGAGTACGAGCTCCTGCGCTTCCTGGCGATGAACCGCGAGAAGGTGTTCACGCGCGAGGCGCTGCTCAACCGCGTCTGGGGCTACGACTTCTACGGCGGGGCGCGCACCGTCGATGTGCACATCCGCCGCCTGCGCAGCAAGATCGAGGACGCGCACCACACGTTCATCGAGACGGTGCGCAACGTCGGCTACCGCTTCCACGCCGGCGGCTGAGCCAAGCTTGCCACGAAGTTGCGATGCCGGCGGCACGCCGGCGTTCCGCCTGGATAGCCCCTGCTATACTCGTCTCCACCTGAACGAACCGCCACGCGGCGCCAGCCCGGCCAGTCTCTGATGCGCATCCACGCCCGCACCGCATGTGTCGCCCTGGTCTTCGCGCTGTTCGCGGTGGCCGCGTTGCGCGCGTCCGAGCCGACGCCGCGCGCCGAGGCGGCGAGCATCAGCCTGCAGACCGTCGCATCGGGCCTGAGCCAGCCCGTCGGCATCGTCAACGCCGGCGATGGAAGCGGGCGGCTGTTCATCGTCGAGCAGTCGGGGAAGATCAAGGCATACTCGGGCACGACACTGCTCGGCACGTTCCTCGACCTGTCGGCGCCGGGCTTCCTGTCGACGGGGTCCGAGCAGGGGTTGCTCGGCCTGGTGTTCCACCCGGACTACGAGAGCAACGGCCACTTCTACGTCAACTACACGGACGCCGCCGGCGACACGCAGGTCGTCCGCTACAGCGTGTCCGGAAACCCGAACGTCGCCGACGCAGGCAGCGCGACGCCGATCCTCACCGTCGACCAGCCGGCCGCGAACCATAACGGCGGCGACCTGGCGTTCGGGCCCGATGGCTACCTGTACATCCCGCTCGGTGATGGCGGCGGGACGTCGGGAGACGCGCCGAACAACGCGCAGAACGTGAACACCATGCTCGGAAAGATCCTGCGGATCGACGTGGACGGCGGGTCACCGTACGCGGTGCCGGCGACGAATCCGCTCGTCGGCCAGCCCGGCCTCGACGAGATCTGGGCCGTCGGGCTGCGCAACCCCTGGCGCATCTCCTTCGACCGCGCGACGGGCGACCTGTGGATCGGCGACGTCGGCGAGGGGACGCGCGAGGAGGTCGACTTCCAGGCGGCCGGCACGACAGCGCTCAAGAACTACGGCTGGCGCCTCATGGAAGGCACGGCGTGCTTCAACCCGCCGTCGAACTGCGATCCCGGCGGGGCGCTGACGTTGCCCGTGGTGGAATACACGCACAGCCCGGGCGGGAACTGTTCCGTCACCGGCGGCTACCGCTACCGGGGAGCATCGGCGTCACTGGCGGGGCGCTATCTCTACGGCGACTACTGCTCGGGCCGGATCTGGGGGGCGACATTCGACGGGTCGCAGTGGGTACCGGCAGAATTGCTCGACACGACGCTGCAGGTCAGCAGCTTCGGCGAAGATGAGGCGGGCGAGATGTACGTCGCGCACCGCGGCGGCAGCGTCAGCAAGATCGTCGCGCTCGACGGCGACAACGACGGCGTGGCCGACGACACGGACAACTGCCCGGCCGATGCCAACCCGGGGCAGGAGAACAGTGACGGCAACTTCATCGACCTGCCCTCGAAGCCATACGACGACCTGACGCGCGCCAACTCCGACAACGCCGGCGATGCCTGCGACGCGGACGACGACAACGACGGCCTCGCGGACGCCGGTGAGAACATCCACCCCGTGCCCGGGTGCGCCAGCGCGACGGCCGCGACGTCCAGCACGCTCGCCGACACCGACGGCGACCGCCACCTCGACGCGGTCGAGTGTGCGCTGGGATACGACCCGGCGAACTCGGCAAACCGGCCGCCGAACGCCATCCCGCCCGACACCGACAACGACGGGTTGCCCAATGCCGTCGAGGCGACGCTCGGATCCAACCCGAATGTGTCAGACAGCGACGGCGACGGCATCCTCGACGGCGTGGAGTGGCGCTACTACAACACGAGCCCGACGCTCCCCAACACCGACGGGGACACCTGCGCCGACGGCAAGGAGATCGCATCGGTCAACGCCGATACGACGGTCAACGTCATCGATCTTCAGCAGGTGGCGCAGGCCCTGGGCGCCGCAGGCTCGCCGAATTACATCACCAACCACGACGTCAACAAGGACGGGAACATCAACGTCATCGACCTGAGCATCGTCGCGGCGCGACAGGGCGTCTGCTGACGCGAACCCCCGTACCACGCCGCAGTCCGTGGGCGCCTCCGTCGCCTGGCGGAGGCGCGGCGGCGCCTAACGTCGGCCGGCACTCCGGCCCATCTCCCGATTCGCGGGTACGGCGCCCACGCCTATAACGAACACGGAGGCGCGTGACGTGCGCCCCCAGACAGGGAGAGCTCACATGTTGTCGTTCCTTTCGCCTGCCAGCCTCGCGCGCCGGAGCGCCCGCAACCCGTGGCTGACCGTCGGATTGTGGGTCACACTCGTCGCCGCCGCCGTCTTCAGCGCATCGGGCATGGAGACGCGGGACACGTACAAGATCACGGGCACCGACTCCTACGAGGCCGACCGCCTGATCGAGGAGCTGCGCGGCAAGACCCCGGCAACCGAGACGGTGATCATCCAGGCGCCGGGCGGCGCCACGGTCGATGACCCCGCGTTCCGGGCGTTCGTCGCCGCGTTCACGCAAAAGGCGCGCGCGCTCGCCGGCACGGTTACGGCAATCACCAATTACTACGAGATCTCCGACGAACGGATGGTGTCCGCGGACCGTCGCACGACCATCCTGCCGGTCGAGATCAACGCCGATTCCGGCAATGCGATGCAACGGGTGAAGCCGCTGTTCAAGCTCGTGCAGGACGAGAACGAGCAGGGCGAATTCAACGTGCTCACCGTCGGTGACGGCAGCATCAATCACGAGACGACCAGGGTCGCCGAGGAGGATCTGCGGTCCGGCGAACTGATCGGCGTGCCGGTCGCGCTGCTGGTGCTGCTGTTCGTGTTCGGCGCGGCGGTGGCGGCCGGCGTACCGGTCGTGCTCGGGCTCCTCGGCATCGTGCTGTCGGTCGGCGCCACCGCGGCGATCAGCCGCGTGATGAACGTCAGCAGCGTCACCGTGAACATGATCACGATGATCGGGCTCGCGGTCGGCATCGATTACACGTTGTTCATCGTCGAGCGCTTCCGCGAGGAGCGGGCGCATGGTGTCGAGAAGGTCGAGGCGATCGCGCGCGCCGGCGACACGGCGAGCCGCGCGGTGCTCTTCTCGGGCATCACCGTGATCATCGCGCTCGCGGGGTTGTTGATCGTCCCGTCGGAGAATTTCAAGGGCATCGCGCTCGGCGCCATCACGGTCGTGCTCGCCGCCGTGGCGCTGGCGCTGACGCTGCTGCCGGCGGTGCTGAGCCTGCTCGGCGACCGCATCAACTGGCTCCACTTACCCGGCCGCGGCGCGGTGAGCGCCGAGGTCAGCGAACACGGGTTCTTCGCGCGCACGACCGCGCTGGTCGTGCGCCACCCGGTCATCTCGGTGGCGCTCTCGGTCGCCGTCCTCGTGTTCGCCGCGATGCCGGTGCTCGGCATCAAGCTCGGCAGCGCGGGCCTGTCCACGTACCCCGGGGACATGGAGACGGTGCGCGCGTACCAGATCCTCGACCGCGAGTTCTCGGCGGGACGCATCTCGCCGGCGCAGGTCGCGATCGAAGGCGACGTCAACGCGCCGAGCGTGCGCCAGGCGGTGATCCGCCTGCGCACGATGCTGGCCGGTGACGAGGAGTTCGGCGACGCGTCGGAGCTCGAGGTGAACAGCGCCGGGACGATCGGCGTGTTCAGCGTGCTCGTCAACGGCGACCCCACGGAGTCGGGCGCGCGCGCGACCGTCGAGCGGTTGCGCCACGAGTACATCCCCGCCGCGTTCGCCGGCGTCGACGCCGAGGCGCACGTCAGCGGCAACTCGGCGAACATCACCGACTACGTGAACACGATGTCGAGCTACCTGCCGATCGTCATCGGCTTTGTGCTCGCCCTGAGCTTCGTGCTGCTGATGATGGTGTTCCGGTCGATCGTCATCCCGCTCAAGGCGATCGCGATGAACCTGCTGTCGGTCGGCGCGGCGTACGGGCTGGTGGTGCTGGTGTTCCAGCACGGCGTGGGGGCGGGCGTGCTCGGCTTCCACCGTGGCGACACGATCGCGGCGTACCTGCCGGTGTTCCTGTTCGCCGTCCTGTTCGGGCTCTCGATGGACTACCACGTCTTCCTGCTGAGCCGCATCCAGGAGCGGTTCGAGCAGACGCGCGACAACACCGCCGCCGTGTCGCACGGGCTGCGCTCCACGGCGCACATCATCACCGGCGCGGCGGCGATCATGATGGTCGTGTTCGGCGGGTTTGCGCTGGGCGACATGGCGGAGATCCAGCAGACCGGGTTCGGGCTCGCCGCCGCGGTGTTCCTCGATGCGACGATCGTGCGGTCGGTGCTGGTGCCGGCGAGCATGCAGCTCCTCGGCGCGTGGAACTGGTACCTCCCGTCGTGGCTGTCGTGGCTGCCGCGCATCAGCGTCGAAGGTCCCGCGCCCGCCGGGCGGCGCACGGTCACCACGGTGGCGCGCGAGGGCGTGTTCGAGATGACGGGCGCCGGCGGCGACTGACGCGCCGTCGGCGGCGCCGCCAGCCACAGGCGCCGCCGAAGCGCTCCCCTTCGGCGGCGCCACGTTGTCTATGATGCCCGCATGAAGTTCATCGTCGCCGCCGACGAGGCCGGCCCCACGCCCGACGCCGCGGCGCGCATCCTTCGCGACCGCGGGCACGCTGTGGCGCTGCTTGGTGCGCCCGCGGGCGAGGTCGCGCGCTGGGCCGACATCGCGCACGCCGCCGCCGGCGCCGTCGCCGCGGGCGAGGCCGACCAGGCGGTGCTGTTCTGCTGGACCGGTACCGGCGTGTCGATCGCCGCGAACAAGGTGCCCGGCATCCGCGCCGCGCTCTGCGCCGACGCACCCACCGCCGCCGGCGCACGCCGCTGGAACGACGCCAACGTGCTGTGCCTGAGCCTTCGCGCCACCACGCCGGCGCTCGTCGCGGAGATCATCGACGCGTGGCTATCGGCAGACGTGGACGAGGAAGAGCGGGACCAGATCAGCCGGATCGAGCGGCGGTAGTGGCCGGGGCGCGCGGCGCCGGCGCCGGCGCGCCATCGGAACCGCGGCCCACGCAGAGCCACCACGCCACGCCGACCACCGCCGCGCCTGCCGCTGCATCGAGGAAGAAGTGGTTCGCGGTGGCCACGATCGACAGCAGCATGATCGAGGGGAACAGCGCTGCGAGCGCGACCACCCACGGCCGGAAGCGGAACGCGTGCGACACGGCGATCGCCGAGAGGAGCGTGAATCCGAAGTGGAAGCTCGGGATCGCGGCGAAGTCGTTCTTTGCCCCGGAGGTCGAGCGGAGCTGTTCGTGCACCGTGTCGATGAATCCGTACTCCGGCAGCAACCGCGGAGGCGCCGTGGGCAGGAGCGTGAAGCAGAGCAGGCCGATCGCCAGGCAGACGAAGAACGTGTTGCGGTAACAGCGGTACAGCGACCGCTCGCGCAGGTAGATGATCGCGGCCGAGAGCGCAATGCCCGGCATATACGCCCAGAGGTACACCCAGCGCATTGTGTCGGCGAGCCACGGCTGTGTGTACACCGCCTGCTGGATCGTCGCCTCGTGGAACAGCCGCAGGTCCTGCTCGATCGCGATGATCTGGAAGGCGCGATCGATCGCCGCGGCGTCGTTACCTTCCACGAGCACGCGCAGACCGCTGTACGCCATGTACACGGTGACGACGAGGAGCACCTCGGCGACGAAGACGGTGAACGGGTGGCGCAGGACGGCTGTCATCGCTACCCCATGCTATCGCCCGCGCCGGGGCGGGCGATAGCGCCGAGCGCATCGCGCGGACGTTGCAGATGCGTGCAAGGACGCGTTACGGCAAGTAGCTGAGCGGGTTCACGCGCACCCCGTTGTCGAGGACCTCGAAGTGCAGGTGCGTGCCGGTCGAATAGCCCGTGCTGCCGATGACGCCGAGCGCTTCACCCTGCGCCACCTCCTGCCCCTGGACGACCGAGATCGAGCTCAGGTGCGCATACAGCGTCTCGATGCCGGCCGGGCTCACCACGACGACGTACAGGCCGTAGGAGCAGCAGGCGTTACCGCCGGCGAACACGACCGTGCCAGAGGTCGCCGCCGCGACCGCCGCGCCGGCCAGGTTGAAGCCATCGACGTCGATGCCGAGCTGGTGGCCGCCGCCCATGTAGCTGGAGATGGGGCCCGACACCGGCCAGATCAGCCCGGCGCCGGAAGATGGACCGTCGGCGACGATGCCCGAGGGCGCCCCGGCGCCGCCTCCGCCCGTATCCTCGGGCGCCGCGGCGAGGGCTGGCTCATCGGCCGGCAACTCCTCGATGGCCGCCGCCTGTGGCAGCGTGGCGCCGGGCACGAATACCAGTTGCGCCTCGATGATCTGGTCCGCGGCGGGAATGTCGTTCGCGCGGAAGTCCGTGATCGCGGCAACGTCGACCGCGTAGCGGTCGGCGATGTCGCTCAGCGTCTCGCCGAACCGCACCTCGTGCAGGATGCCGTTGCCGGCCGGGACGATGATCGCCTGGCCGAGCGTCAACAGGTTCTCGTCGTGGATCTCGACGTTGTTCGCGACGATGTACTGCGCGTCGATGCCGAACTTGGCGGCGACCGAGCTGACCGTGTCGCCCGCCTCCACCTGGTACACCTGGTAGGGCGGCAGGTCCGGCGCCGGCGCGACGGAGGCCGCACGGACGACGGCGTCCTCCGGCGGCGCTTCCATCGTCGGGCTCGCCGAGATGGCCGCGAACTGATCTGCCTCGGTCTGCTGGGACGGGGCGATAGGCTGCTCGGCGCGCAACGTCTTGTTGATCACCGGCAGGCGCAGCACCGTCACATCCCGCTGCGGCACCGACGAGCTGACGCCGGGCAGCGTCAGGCCGGTGACCGGCGCGGCGAACGCGCGCGACCGCCCGGGAAATCCGCCCTGTGTGATCGTTGCGTACGCGACAGCGATGGAGATGGCGATGAGCACCAGGCCGTGTGTCAGGGGCCTGTGCCTTGTCCGCGCGATCCGGTGGTGGTGCGCGAAGGGGAGTTCGATTCGTGCGGGATGAGATCGCGCTCGTTGATCCCTGAATGAGCGCGGGCTGAGCGTGCCCCTGATGCTCACTGCCTCCTGCTAGGGACCGGCGGCGCTCCACGCACTCCGCCCGGTCAAGAATGAAGCCCACAGGGCGTGGGCTTCGCACTGCATCATGCGCAGGTCGCCGTTATTGTAACCCACCCTGTCAAGGTCGCGACAACCCTGCGGCTTTACATATCATTTCCATCATCGGCATCGGCGTGGGAGGTCTGGATTCGGTCTCCACGTTTCCCACGATCTCCACCTCCCTATAATGATCGTGAGTTTTCCCCAAGATCGGATTGGCACAACGTGATCGACCGCGCCGAAATACGTGTCCGTGGAGGCGATGGTGGGCACGGCCTGATCAGCTTCCACCGCGAGAAGTTCGTCACCCGCGGCGGCCCGGATGGGGGCGATGGCGGCCATGGCGGCGGCATCGTGCTCGTCGCAGATCGCGCAGTGCACGGGCTGACCGAGTACCGTCATAAGCAACGGTTTGCGGCGGACCGCGGTGGAAATGGCGGCGCGAACAAGAAGCACGGGAAGAACGGCGCCGACCTCGTGTTGCGCGTGCCGCCGGGGACGATCGTCCGCGAGGGCGAGTCGGTCGTCGGGGACCTGACGCGCGAAGGGCAGCGGCTCACCGTCGCGAGGGGCGGCAGGGGCGGGCGGGGGAACATCCACTTCGCGAGCCCGTCGAACCAGGCGCCGCACATCTCCGAGACGGGGCAGCGCGGCGAGGAGCGGGCGCTGCTGCTCGAGCTCAAGCTGCTGTCCGATGTCGGGCTCGTCGGGCTGCCGAACGCCGGCAAGTCGACCCTGCTCGCGGCCGTGTCGCGCGCGACGCCGAAGATCGCGGACTACCCGTTCACGACGCTGGAGCCAAACCTCGGCGTCGTCGAGGGGGGGTTTGACTCGTACGTGATGGCAGACATCCCCGGCCTCATCGAAGGCGCGCACGAGGGACACGGGCTCGGCCTCGAGTTCTTGCGTCACGTCGAGCGAACGCTGCTGCTCATCCACGTCATCGACGCCTCGCGCGAGGATCCGGCGGCGGACATCGCGGTCATCGACCGCGAACTGCGCATGTATGCGCCCGAGCTCGGCGAGCGTCCCCAGATCCTCGCGTTCAACAAGATCGATGTGCCGCAGGCCGCCGCGCGGCGCGCCGGGCTGGAGGCGCTGGCCGAAGGCCTCGGCCGCGAGTGCGTATTCATCTCCGCCGCCGCGCGCGACGGCACCGACGCGCTCGCCAGGCGCGCGTTCGAGCGCCTCGCGCGCATTCGCGAGGAATGGCCCGAGCCGCTGCCGGAGGAGGAGGCGGCCGTCGAGGTGCTCCGTCCGCGGCCGCGCGGCCCGCAGTTCACCATCACGAAGGAGGACGGCGCGTTCCGCGTCACCGGCGAGCGCCCCGTCACGCTCGTCGAGATGCTCGCGCTGCAGTCCGACGAGTCGCGCGCCGAGACGTACCGCCGGCTGCGCCGCATGGGCGTGGCGAACGCCCTGCGGCGCGCGGGCGCGAAGGAAGGCGACCCTGTACGCTTCGGCGACATCGAACTGAGGTGGGAAGAGTGAGGGTCGGCATCCTCGGCGGCACGTTCGACCCGGTGCACACCGGGCACCTCATCGTCGCCGAGCAGGCACGGGAGGCGCTGGCGCTCGACCTGGTGCTGTTCCTGCCCGCCGGCGACCCGTGGCGGAAGACCAACCGCGCCATCACGCCCGCGCAGCACCGCCTCGCCATGCTGCGCATCGCGGTCGACGGCAACGAAGCGTTCGGCATCTCGGACGTCGAACTGCGCGCCGGGGGGCCGAGCTATACCGCCGACACGCTCGAATCGCTCGCCGGGGAGCGCCTGGACGACGAGTTCTGCTTCATCCTGGGCGCCGACGCGCTGGCCGACCTGCCGAACTGGCACGAGCCGGAGCGTATCGTGCGGCACGCGGTGCTCGCCGTGGCGCCGCGCGAGATGCAGGAGCTGAACGCGACGGTGCTGAACCTGCCGGGGCTGCAAGCGCGCGTGCGGCCGTTCGATGTGCCGCGCATCGACATCTCGTCGACGGATATCCGCGCGCGGGTCGCGGCGGGGCGCAGCGTGCGCTACCTCGTGCCGCCGCGCGTCGAGGCGTACATCGCGGCGCACGGGCTCTATGCGGGCGCCTCTCCGTCGGCCGCCGGCGGTGGGTCGGGCGCTGGCGGGTAGAGCACGCCGTCCTCGTAGCGCCATCCCGGCGCCAGGGTCGCCGCGACGAACGACACGCGCGGCGCCGGCGGCCAGAAGAACGGCCGCAGCCGCGCCGGGCGGGTCCAGCCGAAGCCGCTTCGCTCGGCGAGCGACATGAGGCTGTTCTCGCTGGCGATGCGGCCCGGGTAGCCGCGCAGCCAGAAGCGCTGCCACCACGCCATGCGGCCGTCTGGTGGCGCCAGGTCCCACGCCAGCAGCATTGCCCCCGGCTTGAGCACGCGCGCCACCTCGCGCAGCGCGGCCTGCGCGCTCCGGACGTCGAGGAACCGCAGCAGGTCGGCGCTGATCGCGACGTCGAACGTGGCAGCGGCGAAGGGGAGCGCGCCGGGGTCGGCGAGCACGGCAGACAGCGGCCGGCGGTTGGCGATGAACGCGCGGCCTGCGCGCCGCGCCAGCCGCGGCGACGGCTCGATGCCGGCCGCCGGGTGGCGCGCGAACCGGACGGCGTTATCGAGCGCCAGCAGCCGGCTTCCGCTCCCGCATCCGAGCTCGAGCAGGCGATGGTCGCCGTGCAGGAACAGCTCTTGCCGCAGGCGAAACACGTTCGGGTTCGCCAGCACCTGCCCTGGCACGGATTCGAGGAACCGCCGCCACGGCGTGCCGAGCAGCTGACGCTCGCGATTTCCCACGTCCTCCGGGCGCATCGTGGGAACGATAGGGAATCGTGGGCAACGGCGGTAGCGCGGTGTACGCTGGTGCGCGCGGAGGACGCATGCCGGTCGCACGGCTCAATGGCATCGACGTGAACTATGAGGAGCACGGCAGGGGTACGCCGCTCGTGCTCGTCCACGGCTATACGGCATCGCTCGAGATGTGGCGCGAGCAGGTGGAAGCGTTCTCGAAGGACCACCGGCTGATCATCTACGACGCGCGCGGGCACGGCGGCACAACGGCGCCGGCGGACCCCGCCGCGTACACCATCGAGCGGCACTACGCGCCGGACCTGCTGGCGCTGCTCGACCACCTCGGCATCCACCGCGCCTGCATTGGCGGGCTGTCGATGGGCGGGATGATCGCGCAGGAGTTCGCGCTGCAGCACCCGCAGCGCGCCGGCGCGCTGCTCCTGTTCGACACCGGCCCCGGCATGGGGCTGATGCGCCGCAACCCGGCGCTGGCCGAACGCTTCACCGCGTTCCGCACGATGATGCAGACGCTCGCCCGGACCCAGGGCATGGCGGCCGTTGTCGAAGGCATGCTCAAGGGGCCGATGTCGCAGGCGGCGATGGCCGCGGGCCGGGGGCCGCTGCCGCCCGCCGTAGCGCGGCACATCGAGGGGATGAAGAAGATGAGCGTGGACGGCTATCTCGGCGGCGCGTCGGCGCTGCAGACGTGGCGCGGCTCGGTCGAGCGGCTCGGGTTCATCCGCGTGCCGGCGCTCGTGCTGGTCGGCGAGGACGACCCGCTGCTCGGCGCGAGCCGCGAGATGCACGAGCGCATCCGCGGCAGCCGTCTCGTGGTGCTGCGCCGTGCGGGGCACGGGACGAACATGTGGCGCCCGCGCGAGTTCACCGCCGCGACGCTCGCGTTCCTCGCGGACGTCGATGCCGAGCGTGCTGTTGCCGGCGAGCAGATCGTGGATTGACCGGGCGGGTGCAACCGCACCGCGCTCACGATACCCTGTGCCGGTGGACGATCGATTCTACCCGCAAGTCAACTTCGCGTCGCTCGACGACGACGCGGCGGCGTTCGAGCGAGCGCGCGTCGTCGTGCTGCCGGTGCCGTACGACTCGACGGTGACCGCGCGCGCAGGCACGCGCGACGGCCCGCGCGCGATCATCGAAGCATCCGCCGACATGGAGCTGTACGACGTCGGCCTCGGCATCGAGCCGTGGCGGCACGGCATCCATACGCTGGCGGAGCTCGCGCCGCACACCGGCTCGCCCGAGGCGATGGCGCAGCGTATCGAGGACGTGGTCGGCGAGCTGCTCGACCAGGGCAAGTTCGTCGTAACGCTCGGTGGCGAGCACACCGTCGCCGTCGGCGCCGTGCGCGCGCACGCGAGGCGCACGCCGGGCCTCTCGGTGCTCGCGTTCGACGCGCACTCCGACATGCGCGACGACTATCTCGATTCGAAGTACAACCACGCGTGCACGCTGCGCCGCGCCAGCGAGGTCGCGCGCGTCACACAGGTCGGCCTTCGCAGCGCGTCGCTCGAGGACCATCACGCGATCAGCGACCGCGGGCTCGCGTTCTACTCGCCGGGCGCGTTCCGGGCAGCCGGCGCACAGCAAGTCGTCGCCAATCTGTCGGACGACGTGTACATCACGATCGACCTCGACAGCTTTGACCCGGCCGAGATGTCGGCGGTCGGCACGCCGGAGCCGGGCGGCCTGCACTGGGACGAAGTGACGGAGCTGCTCGTCGCGCTGGCGAAGGCGCGCCGGATCGCGGGCTTCGACGTCACCGAGCTGTCGCCATCGCTTGGCCCGCGCGCCTGCGCGCAACTGGCGGCGAAGCTCACGTACCGGCTCATCGGCCTGGCGCTGGGTCCGGCGGAGTAGCGGGCGTGCCTGACCGCAAAGGCCGCCGCCGCCGCCCGCACGACCGCCGCCGCGACGAGCGCCGCGCCGCCGCCGAGGCCCACGGCGATGCGCCGCGCGTGGCGCCGCCACCCGCGCG
>JAJTXQ010000057.1 GCA_021462855.1 Dehalococcoidia bacterium
AACGCCTGCCAAGAGCCCGACTGCACGCGTTCGACCTGTATTGGCCTACGACTCCGCCCGTGGGCGTGTGGTACTGTTCGGCGGCGGCGACGGCATCACCGGTTTCCGGAACGACACGTGGGAGTGGGACGGTAGCAACTGGAGCCGGTCCCGCACTGACGGGAACCCATACGCGCGTGGCTCAACCGCCCTGGCCTTCGACGCCGTCCGTGGCCGCGCCGTGCTGTTCGGTGGCTACTCTGGGGGATGCTGCCCCCTCGGCGACACGTGGGAGTATGCGGGCGGTGACGCTGGAATTCACCCATCCGCCATCTATCTGCCGCTGACAACGAAGACGTCCAAGAAGGCGTCCGATTCGCCGACTCGGCAGATCGTGTCAGCCGATTCGGCCGGCTGGTCACATTACGTATCGACGAGCGATATCCAATCTCTCTTCCTTGACGAAACCAGGAATGAACTGTGGGTCGCGACATCGGGCGGTGTAGTGCGATGGAACCTGACGACCGAGACGCACACCAAGTACTCGGTGGTGGATGGCCTTGTTCGTAACGAGGTGCTCGGCATCGCCGTTGACACGGTCGGCAACGCTTGGATCGCCACCGGGGGTGGGCTGAGCATGTTGTCAGCGGTTGATGCGGCGTGGACGACGTTCACCACACGAGACGGCCTGGCTTCCAATGTGGTGTATGACGTCGCGATTGACCCGGTTGGAAACAAGTGGATGAGTACGGCTGGCGGCATAAGCGTATTGTCGGCAGATGGCAAGACCTGGACTACATTCACAAAGCAGAATGGCCTGGCCCTCAACGGTGCAAGTCACATTACGTTCGATTCGAACGGTAATGCGTGGGTGTCCACAATGGGCAGCGGTGTCAGCATGCGATCGGCAGCCGACGGCACGTGGATCTCCTACACCGAGCGTGATGGCCTGGTGAGCAACACGGTCATTGCATCGGCTATCGACCCGCAAGGAAACAAGTGGTTCGTCAGCCCCTATGACATCAACGTCAGCAAGCATGGCGGCGTGAGCATGCTGTCCGCAGACAACAGGTCGTGGACAACTTATCGCTCGGAAGATGGTCTGCCGACAGAGACTCTTGATTCAGTGGCCATCGACAAGCAAGGCAACAAGTGGTTTGGGGGCAAGGCAAAGAATTGGGGTACGGTGGCCTTTCCCGGCGGACTATTCAGGCTCTCGGCCGACAATTCAACTTGGCGCCAGATCCCGTCCACCGGTCCGGGGCCGAGTTCCCTCGCGTTGACCTACGTATCTGCGCTCGCCACTGACTCCGCAGGTGTCAAATGGATCGCTACCTACGACAAGATCGCGCGGCTCGCTGCTGACGAAAGCGCCTGGTCGATCTACCGGACCGACGCAATCAGCTACGGATTCAACGAGGTAGTGGCCGTTGCTCCCGGCGGCGATGTCTGGATGGGCTCGTACGGAGCCGGTCGCCTGCCAGCCGCCGGCGGTGCGGCCGAGTTCTTCACGACGGACAACGGCTTGGGCAGTGATGACGTGAAGGCCATCGCCTTCGACATCGATGGCAGCGTCTGGTTTGGCGCCGAATTCTTGACGTTGGAGCGCAGCGAGTTCCCGCAGGCCGCGGCCGTGAGCCGGCTGGCCCCCAACGGTTCGTGGTCCACGTTCACCGACGCGGGCGAAGGCGTGCATGACATCGCGATCGACCAAGCCGGCACCAAGTGGTTCGCCACGGACAGCGGGCTCTCCCGGCTGTCCGCCGCGGGAGAATGGCGGCACTTCGACACCGGCCCGTTCGCCGAGCTGGCGCAGGATATCAGTGCCGTGGCGGTCGGCCGGGACGGGAGCGTCTGGCTCGGGATGAACCGTGGCCTCGTCAAGCTGGCCGCCGGCCTCACGGGCCTGCAACGATACACGTCCGCGGACGGGCTCGCCGGACCCATCGTCAATGACATCGCGATTGCGGACAACGGCGACGTGTGGGTCGGTGGGGAGTTCGGAGCGAGTCAGGTATCGGCAGCCGATGGGTCGATTACGGGCTACTTTGCCGGGACGAGTGGGCGGCTCTGGATAACGGTGGATGGTCAGCGACGCGGGCTCACGTATCATGGAAATGTCAGGACGCTTGATGACGGCGACCGATTGTCCGGCGAGCTGGCGTGGTTCGGGGCCTGTCCGGTAGCGGGGCGACCGGACGTCAAAGACCGGATCGTCCTCATCGACGAGACGAGTTGCGTGGGAACCCAATTGGCAGAACACGCTGCGGTGGCGGCAGGCGCAAGTGCCGCCGTCGTGTTCAGCGACCTGCCTTCCTACCATAACGTATGGGAGACGTCGTTTCGCGGCATCCCGGTGTTCTACCTGGAACCGGGGCAGGGCGCGGCGTTGCGGGATCATATGCTGAGCGGGGCTATGGTTTCAGTCGACATCGCGCCCCCGCCAAGGGATATCCCGGTCGTAGACGCGTTGCAGTCGTTCTCGGTGGATCACGTCGCAATCGATGCCATGGGCGACATCTGGCTCGGCCTCACGGTGCCACGTGGTGGCGGTGTCGTCCGCCGGAAGAAGGATGGCGACGAGTGGGTCAACTACGGGGCTGGGAATGCCCTGATGTCCGACGAGATTTCAGACATCGCCAGTGATCGGACGACGGGCGATGTCTGGGTCTCCCAGTTCTACGGCTTGTCGCGATTGGCTGCCCGCGAGCCGGGGGCCACCTGTGAAACGTCGGTGCGCGTCGACACGGATACGACGTCCGCGGCCGCCATCGAGAACGCCGCCGAC
>JAJTXQ010000058.1 GCA_021462855.1 Dehalococcoidia bacterium
CCCGCCGACGCGGTAGCGCGTCGTGCCGACCGGCACCGTCGTCTCGACGATCACGAGCGCGCCGCGCTGCAAATGGGGCGCGAGCGCGTCGACCGCGGCATCGAGCAGCGTGAAGTCGGGGCGCTGCGTCGCGTCAACATCGACCGGCACGATGAGCACGACGACGTCGGCATCGCCGGCGGCGGCGCGCGCGTCGCTCGTGGCGCGCAGGCTGCCCTCGCCCACGAGCGCGGGCAGCGTGTCGTCGAGCCCGGGCTCGCCGTGCAGCGGGTTTCGCCCGGCGTTGATCTCGGCGACGCGCGCCGCGCTGATGTCGTAGCCGGTGACGCGCGCGCCCTTCGACGCGAACTGCACCGCGAGCGGCACGCCGATCTTACCCATGCCGGCGATGCAGACGCGCGTGTCAGGCATCGGCGCGGGTCACAGCGCGACGCCCTCGCCGGACCGTGCGGAGCGGACGAGCGCCTCGGAGACGGCGATCGCCGCGATCGCGTCGTCTGCGGTGACGGCGGGCGGCGCGCCGTCGCGCACGGCGCGCGCGAACGCTTCCAGCTCGACGCGCAGGGGCTCGCGCCGCTCGACCTTCAGCATGTGCACGGGCCCCTCGGCGACGCCCTTCTCGTGCCGCGCGGCCCAGTCCTCGCCCTGGCGTTGCGGACGCGCGTCGTTCTCGTAGAACGTAAGCTCGCGCGCCAGGTAGTCCACGCGGAACATCCCGCGCTCGCCGAGCACCGAGAGCTCGCGGATCTTCGTCGGGGTCAGCCAGTTGACGTCGAGCACGCCGACGGCGCCGTTGGCGAAACGCAGCATGCCGATCAGCATGTCCTCGTGCTCGGTGGCCACGCGCTGCTCCGTCTCGGCGTGGACGCGCGTGATCTCGCTATCCAGCAGGAAGCGCATCACGTCGATGTCGTGCGGCGCAAGGTCCAGCACGACGCCGACATCCCGCACGCGCGCGGGGAACGGCCCGACGCGGCGCGCGTGCACCTGGAACACGCGGCCGAGCTCGCCTGCGCGCAGGCGCTCCTTCAGCGCGATCACCGCCGGGTTGAACCGCTCGATGTGCCCGACGGTCAGCGGCACGCCTGCGCCGGCCGCCAGGTCGCGGATCCGCCGCCCTTCGTCGATCGTCGCCGCAAGCGGCTTTTCGACGAGCAGCGGCACGCCACGCGCGATCACCTCCGCCGCGATGTCCGCGTGGGCGCGCGTCGGCGCGGCGATCGACACCAGGTCGATGCGCTCTTCGTCGAGCATGCGGCGGAAGTCGCCGAAGCCGCGCGCCGTGCGGCCACGCGTCGCGTGCGCCACCCGCGCGTCGTCGACATCCGCGACGGCCGCGAGCTCGATGCCGTCCATCTCCGAGTAGACACGGGCGTGGTTCGTGCCCATCGCGCCGAGCCCGATGACGGCGGCGCGCAGTCGTTCGCTCATGCGCGCATGATATCGAAGCGGGATCGCAGGGGCGCGGCGTTCAGCGCGCCAGGTCGTTGACCGCCGCCGCGACGGCGTCGACGTCCGCATCCGACAGCGAAGGATGCACCGGGATCGACAGCACCTCGCCCGCGAGCCGCTCGGCGACCGGCAGGGAGACGCCGGCGTAGCCCAGGCGGCGGTACAGCGGCTGCCGGTGGATCGGCGCCGGGTAGAAGACCGCCGACTCGATGCCGCGCTCGCGGAGGCCCGCTTGCAGGGCGTCACGCGCCTCGCCGCCCGCGGGCACCCGCAGCGTGTACTGGTGCCAGACGTGCCGCCGGCCCGCCATCTCGCGCGGGACCACGATGCGCGGATTGCCTTCCAGCCGCGCTGTAAGGCGCGCGGCGTTGGCGCTGCGGCGGTCGTTGCGCGCGCCGATCTTCGGCAGCTGCGTGGCGCCGAGCGCGGCCGCGACCTCCGTCATGCGGAAGTTGTAGCCGGCCTCCTCGGTCACGTAGCGCGCGCGTTCGCCCTGCGAGCGCAGCATGCGCGCGCGCTCCGCGACGGCCGCGTCACCGGTCGTGATCATGCCGCCCTCGCCGGTCTGGAGATTCTTCGTCGCGTAGAACGAGAACGCCGCCGTACCGATCGACCCGCAGCGCCGCTCGCCGGCCGTCGCGCCGACGGCCTGCGCCGCATCCTCGATCAGCGTGATGCGGCCGGGTCCGCAGAGCGCCTCGACCTCGGCGATGCGGCACGCTTGCCCGTACAGGTGCACCGCGATGATGGCGCGCGTCGCCGGCGTGATCGCGCGCTCCGCCGACGCCGGGTCGATGCCGAAGTCGTCGTCGCACACGTCGGCGAAGACCGGCCGCGCGCCCGCGTGGAGGACGGCGGTCGCCGTTGCCGCGAACGAGAACGCCGGCACGATGACTTCGTCGCCGGCGCCGATACCGTGCGCCACCAGCGCAAGGTGCAGCGCCGCCGTGCCGCTGTTCACGGCGACCGCGTGGCCGGCGCCGCAGTACGCCGCGAACGCGCGCTCGAACGCAGCGACGCGCGGCCCCTGCGCAAGCTGCCCCGACTCGAGCGCCGCGATGACGGCCGCCTTCTCGTCGTCGTCGATCACCGGGTGCGCCAGTTTGATCATCACGGCAGCGGCGCGGCGGCGTGCGCGCGGATCTCGGCGGCGGTGGCGCGCAGCTCCTCCGGCGGCCGCACGACGCCCGGCGGCGTGACGGCCGGCGAGATGCCGCTGATCTGCGGCGGCAGCGCGTACGGCGAACCGTCGCGCCGCGGCACGACGTGGAAGTGCACGTGCGGGATCTCCTGCAGGCTGGCAACGCCGTTGTTCTGATAGACCGTCATGCCGTCGGGGTCGTAGGCTCGCGCGAGCGTGTGCGCGGTCTGCCGCACCGCCTCCATGAGCGCCGCCGCCTCGTCCTCTGACAGGTCGAGGATCGTCGGCGCGTGCCGCCGCGTGACGACGAGCGCCTGGCCATGCTCGAACTGGCGCGGGTTCACGAACGACACCGTCGCCGGCCCTTCGCTGATGATCGGCAGCACGTCGCTCTCGCCGCCGATGCAGAGGCAGAACAGGCACCGGCGCGGCTCCGCGAGACGCATCGGCATGGCGCTACTCGCCGAAGCGCCAGGCGCGCCGGCAGTGCTCGCAGTACCACTCGCGCGCCTCGGACATCGTCACCGGGCGGCCGCAGGAGCACCCCCAGCCGGCAAAACGCGCCGGGTTGCCCTTCACGAGCGCGTGGTCGCGCACGTCCGACGTCACGACCGCGCCCGCGGCGATCACCGCCCAGGCGCCGATCGTCACGTTCGGCAGGATCACCGCGCCCGCGCCGATCGACGCCCCCTCGCGGACGACAATCGTGCCGGCTTCCCAGTCATCTTCGGTCTTGAGCGTGCCGTCGCCGTTGACCGCGCGCGGGAACCGGTCATTCGTGAACACGGCATGCGGCCCGACGAACACGCCATCGGCCAGGCGCACGCCGTGGAACAGCGACGCCCGATTCTGGATCTTGCAGCGGTCGCCGACGACGACGTCCCTGTCGATGTACACGCCCTTGCCGAGGGTGCACCGCGCGCCGATGCGGGCGCCCTCGCGCACCTGCGCGTGGTGCCAGACCTGCGTGCCTTCGCCGACCTGCGCTTCCGGCGATATCTCAGCCGTCGGGTGAATCGTCGTCGCGCTCAAGTGCCTCCACCATGCGCTCGGCCGCGCGCCCGTCGCCGAAGAGGGGCAGCGGAGCGCCGGCCGGGCGCCCGCGCCGGGCCGCTGCAAGTATACGTTCGGTTTCGGCGCCCGCCAGCACGTTCCATCCGCCCTCGAGCGTCTCGACCCACTCCGTCTCGTCGCGCAGCGTCACGCACGGCACGCCGAGCAGGTACGCCTCCTTCTGCACGCCGCCCGAGTCAGTGAGGATCATCCGCGCGCCCTGCTCGAGCGCGAGCATGTCGAGATAGCCGACGGGATCGATGACGCGCACCGGCGGCGCGATCTCGAAATCGGCGGCCATGAGCGCGGCGCGCGTGCGCGGGTGCAGCGGCAGCACGACGGGTTCACCGAGCAGCGCCAGCGCATCGATGATCTCGCCGAGGCGCGCGGTCGCGTCGGTGTTCGCCGCGCGGTGCACCGTCGCGAGCGCGTAGCCGCCCGGCGCGAGCGACAGCCGGCGGAGGATCTGCGAGCGTTCGGCGGCGACCGGCGCATTGGCGAGCAGCGCGTCGTACATGATGTCGCCGGTGAGCGTCACGCCGCGCGTGATGCCTTCGGCCGCGAGGTGGCCGGCGGCGGTCCGCGTCGGCGCGAACAGGTACGACGACACGTGGTCGGCGACGATCCGGTTGATCTCCTCCGGCATGGCGCGGTTGAAGCTGCGCAGCCCCGCCTCGACGTGGGCGACGGGAATGCGCAGCTTCGCCGCGGCGAGCGCGCCGGCGAGCGTGCTGTTCGTGTCGCCGTACACCACCACGCGGTCGGGCGCCTCGCGCTCCATCACCGCCTCGGCGCGCTCGAGCATCGCCGCCGTCTGCGCGCCGTGCGGCCCCGATCCGACGCCGAGGTGGTGGTCCGGGCGAGGCAGCGCAAGCTCGTCGAAGAACACGTCGGACATCTGCGCGTCGTAGTGCTGGCCGGTGTGCACCAGGATCTCGGTGTGGCGCGCGCGCAGGGCGCGCGAAAACGGCGCCGCCTTGATGAACTGTGGCCGCGCCCCGACGACGCTGAGGACGTTCACTGCGGATGCCCCGGGCGTGCCGTCACGCGCGGTCCACGTCGGCCGGCGTGGCGGCGCCGGTGTCGCGCAGGTCGAGGCGCGCGAGCGCCTGCAGGCGCGCGGCGAGCTCCTCGCGGTTGCGCGGCGCGGCGTTCGCAAGCTCGTTGATCTTCGCCACGAGCTCAGCGCGGGACACCGCCGGCCGGTTTTCGATGCGCGAGATCTTGGCGTGGTGCGTCGGCAGCAGCTTCTCGCCCGCGCCCGCGAGCTCCTCGTGCAGCTTTTCGCCCGAGCGCAGGCCGGTGTACACGATGCGGATTTCGCGGCCGGGCTCGAGTCCCTTCAGCCGGATCAGTTTCTCGGCCATGTCGGCGATGCGGATCTTGTCGCCCATGTCGAGGATGAACACCTGGCCCTGCTCCGCGAACGACGCCGCCTGGATGACGAGACTCGCCGCCTCGTCCACGGACATGAAGTAGCGCGTCGCGTCGCGGTGGGTGATGAGCACCGGGCCGCCGCGTTCGATCTGCCGCAGGAACAGCGGCACGACGCTGCCGCGGCTGCCCATGACGTTGCCGAAGCGCACCGCCGCGAACGTCGTGCTGTTGCCTTCGCCCGACGCCGTCACGAGCAACTCGCCGATGCGCTTCGTCGCGCCGTAGACGTTGTCCGGGTTCACGGCCTTGTCCGTCGACACGAACACGACCTTCGTCACGCCGTGCTCGGCCGCCGCCGCGCAGACGTTCAGCGTGCCCACGACGTTCACGCGCAGCGCGGCGTCCGGGAAATCCTCCATCACCGGGATGTGCTTGTACGCCGCAGCGTGGAAGACGATGTCCGGGCGTGTCTGCCGGAACATGCCGTCGACCTGTGCAACGTCCGCGACATCGCACAGCCAGATGCGCAGGCGCGTGTCCGCCTCGTCTGGCTCAATATCGCGCTGCAGGTCGTACAACCCCGTCTCGTTCGTATCGGCCAGGTGCAGCACCGAGGGACCGAACGCGAACACCTGTCGCGCGATCTCCGATGCGATGAACCCGGCGGCGCCGGTGATCAGCACGGACTTGCCGCGGATCGCCGCCGCGCACATCTCGGCATCGATCTCCACCTGCGCGCGGCCAAGCAGGTCGTCGGCCGTGACCTCGCGCAGGCGCGCCGTCTCCGCGTCGCTGTGCACCAGCTCGCGCATGCCGGGCACCGTGCGCAGCGGCATGCCCGCCGACTGCACGATGCCGACGATCTCGCGCACGGCGGCGCCCCCGGCCGACGGGATGGCGAGCGCGACGAGCTCGACCTGGCGCCGCGCGCAGATCTCCGGGATCTCGTAGCGGTCGCCGAGCACCGTCACGCCGTGGATGCGCACGCCGCGCAGCCGGCGGTCGTCGTCGACGAATCCGATCGGTTTGTACTGCCAGAACGGGTGCTGCCGGAGCTCGCGCGCCAGCAGCTGCCCCGTGTGCCCCGCCCCGACGATCAGCACCTTCTTCACACCCGACGCGTCATACCCGCCGAACGGGTTCCGTGTCGCCCAGAGCCGCGGCCAGAACTTCACCGCGCCCATCGCGATCAGCATCAGCGCGGGCGCAACGACGTTCACCGTCAGCGGGATATGCCGCGGGTTGAGGAACGCGTTGACCGCGAACAGGAACACCGAGACGACGCCGATCGATACCGCCAGGTTGAACGCGTCGACGATGCCCGCATACTTCCACGACGTGCGGTAGATGCGGAAGCAGAAGTTGCCGACGACGTACGCGCCGGCGATCCCCGGCGCCACCTGCGCGAAGAACCGGATCGAATCGCCCGGCACATCGCCGTCAAAGCGGAGCGCGAGCGCGGCGGCGTACGCGGCGATGACGATCGCCGCATCGAGGATGAGCACCGGGATGAGGATGATGGCGTCGCGGAGGCTTGGCGGCAGGCCCCTGTTCATGAACTGCCCGATGTTGTCCCAGGCGTGTCGCCTGCCCTGCGGCCTAACGTCCGTGGCGTCGCCTCCCTGCCCCGCAACGTCGCGCGCCCGCTAACGCGCACCTCTGCGCGAGATCACCGCCGGCAGCGTCTTCGCGATGATCGAGATATCGCGGGCCAGCGAATGATTGTTAACGTAATCAAGATCGTAGTGGATGGCCTCTTCGTACGTCAAATCCGCGCGCCCGTTCACCTGCGCCAGTCCCGTGATTCCCGGCTTCACGTCGTGGCGGCGATGGTACTCCGGCGGGTACTGTCGCACCAGCTCGGGTATCTCCGGCCGCGGCCCGACGAGCCGCATATCGCCGCGCAGCACGTTCCAGAAGTTCGGCAGTTCATCGAGGCTCGTCGCCCGCAGGAAGCGCCCCACGCGCGTCAGCCGCGACTTCGGCGTAATGAAGACGAACGTGCGGAAGTGCTCGTGGTCGAGCTTCGGCGTCTCGTATGGCTTGTGCCCGTCGTGCGACATCGACCGGTACTTGTAGAACGTGAACTCCTTGCCCTTCAGGCCGATCCGCCGCTGCGAGAAGATCACGGGCCCTCGCGAATCAATCAGGATCGCCAGGGCGATGACCGGGAACGTGACGATGAAGAGGATCAGGCCCAGCAGGCCGACCACGAGATCGATCATCCGTTCGAGCATGGTCCTAGATTCGATGTTCCCGCACGATCCCTTCGACCGCATCCGCGACGCGGTCCACGTCTGATTCTGACATGCGCGTATAGAGCGGCAGCGACAGCATGCCCTCGAACGCCGCGTCGGCGACCGGGAAGTCGCCGGGCGCCCACCCGTACGCCTCTCGATAATACGGATGATGGTGGATCGGAATAAAGTGGACGGACGTCCCGATCCCCCGTTCCTTCAACTTTGATATGACCGCGTCCCGGCCGATGTCAAGCGAGCCCGGCCGGAGCCGGAGCACGTACAGGTGCCACGCGTGCGTCGTGCCCCCTCGCTCGGACGGCGCAATGACCTCTGGCACGGACGCGAAGCGGGCGTTGTAACGCTCGGCGAGACGGCGGCGCGCGTCCTGGAACGCGCCGATGCGGGCGAACTGCGCGTGGCCGAGCGCCGCCTGGAAGTCCGACATGGCGTAGTTGTAGCCCGGCGCCAGGACCTGGTACGCCCACGAGCCGCGCGCCGTGTAACGGTCCCACGCGTCGTTGCTCATGCCGTGCAGCGCGAGCAGCCGGCAGCGCTCGGCGAGCTCGTCGTCGTCCGTCGTCAGCATGCCGCCGCGGCCGCTCGTCACGTTCTTGGTGGGGTAGAAGCTGAACACCGTCGCATCGCCAAACGTGCCGATCGCCCGGGCGCCAATCGCCGTGCCGAGCGCATGCGCCGCGTCCTCGACCACGCGGATGCCGCGGGGCCGGGCAAGCGCGAGCAGCTCGGGCATGCGGCAGGCGGAGCCGCCATGGTGCACCGGCATCAGCGCCTTGGTGCGCGGCGTGAGCGCGCCCTCGACCGCCGCCGCGTCGATGCAGAAGTCGTCGATGCCGATGTCCGCGAGCACCGGTGTGGCGCCCGTGTGGACGATCACGTTCACGGTGGCGGCGAACGTCGTGGGCGTCGTGATCACCTCATCGCCGGGCCCGATGCCGAGCGCCACGAGCGCCAGGTGCATGCCGGCCGTCGCCGAGTCGAGCGCGACCGCGTGTTTCGCGCCGGTCCAGGCGGCGAACTCCGCCTCGAACGCACGCACCCGCGGGCCGGGCGCCAGCCACCCCGAGCGCAGCACCTCGGTCACCGCGCCGATCTCATCGTCGCCGATGTCGGGCAGGTTGTAGGGCAGGAAGTCCTCGTTCATTCGCGCGTCATGGTATCGCGCGCCGTCCGCGGCCCGCGCGCCAGGCGATGATGGCGCGCGCGGGCGCATCGGCGGTGTCGCCGCGCGTTATCCCGGGGCTTCCGTGCTCTGGTGAGCGCCCGGTCGCGCTGGGTCGGCTGCGGGGCCTCCGGCCAGCCCCAGGGTCCCGGCAATGAACCCCGCGCCATACGACACGTGCAGGCAGGCAAACGCCGCCGCCACAGGCGGAAGATAGCGCCAGCCGCGCCCTCGAATGGCTGACGCCGTTGCGATGGTGGCGACGAGAGTATACAGCGCCAGCAGCGCGCGCAGGGGCCGGGGTTGGCCATCGAGCGCGCGGAGCGCCGTGAAGCCAAGCGCGGCCACGAACGTCGCCGGGACGAACTGACGCCAGCGCGCCTGCGCCGGGTGGCGGCGCAACACCTCGGGCTTGGCGCGGCCGTAGCCGAAGTACTGCCGCGCCAGCCCGCCGAAGTCACCGCGCACCGTGTACGACGCGTGCGCCTCCGGCACGAGCAGGATGATGCCTCCGGCATCGCGCAGGCGGTAGTTGAACTCATCGTCCTCGCCGCGGTCGATATCCTCCGCGAACCCGCCGATGCGCCCGAAGACCTCGCGCCGGTACGCGCCAAACGCCACGGTGTCAACCTCGCCGCCCTCGCCGCCGGTGCGGAACGCCGCATCCCCGACGCCGAAGCGCGACGCCATCGCCAGGGCAATGCCGCGGCCGGCGTACGTGTCGCCCTCCGACTGGAGCGCGCCACCGGCGCAGTCCGCGGCCGACTCCTCCAGCGCGTGCACGCAGCGGCGGATGTAGTCGGGCGCGAGCGCGGCGTGCCCGTCGACGCGCGCGATGATCTCGCCGCGCGCGTGGGCGAGGCCGGCGTTCATCGCCGGCGCCGGCTTGCGGCGCGGGTTCTCGACCAGCAGCAGGCTCAGCGTCGACTCAGCGGCAAAGCGGCCGACAATGGCGCGCGTCGCGTCGTCCGACATGCCGTCGATGACGATGACCTCGAGGCGGTCGCGCGGGTACTCCTGGGCGGCGATGCTGTACAGGCAGCGCTCGATGTAGCGCTCTTCGTTGCGCACGGGGACGAGCACGGAGACGAACGGCTCCATGCCGCGACGGTACATCCGGGCGCTGCGGATGGCAATCCGCCGCCCGGCGCCGGGCGCTGCCCGATGTGGGCCGGCGATGATGGGGCCGCCCGGCGGCGGCAGTCGGCGAACTTCGCCCTCCATGTTGACGTGTGAGGAATGGGGGTTGACCGCGGCGACGGACAGGCGTACGTTCGTGCGCAACCCCGCCGCAGCTCACGACTGGGGACGGAAGGGCCCGAGTGCCGCCTTGCTTGCTTGACGAATCCCGTGCTCGGGCCCTTCCTGATCCAGTACCCCTCATCCCGGTCATCGCCAGCATCTGGGCCGCGGCGCGGCGCGGCGCGGCTGAAGCTGCGCTGGCCAGTGTCTGGTGATCCGCGACGTAGCAGGCGCGCTGTGCGACAGCGGCGTTGCGCGCCCTAGATCCAGCGGCGGTAGCGGAACCACGCCAGCAGCGCCATGACCACCACCACCATCGCGATCAGCATGCCGGGGTAGCCGTACCGCCATTCGTACTCCGGCACGTTGCCGAAGTTCGTCCCGTAGATGCCGGCGATGATCGTCAGCGGCATGCCGATCACCGTCGCGATCGCCAGCGTCTTCATCGTCTCGTTCAGCCGGTTGTTGACCGACGACAGGTACGTGTTAAGCGTGCCGTCGGCGACATCCCGCACGGTTTCGATGATCTCCTCCACGCGCACCGTGTGGTCGTACACATCGCGGAAGTACATGAGCGATTCCTGCCCGGCAAGCTCAACGTACTCACCGCGCGCGAACCGGTTGGCGACATCGCGCTGGGGGAGGATCGAGCGCTTGAGGCGCTGCACGTTGCGTTTGATCGTCAGCACCTGTTCGAGCGTGTCTCGCTCGGGGCGCGCCAACACCTGCTCCTCGATCACCGCGACCTCGTCGTCGAGCCTCTCGACGACCGGGTGGAAATCATCGACCACGACATCGAACAGCGCATGGGCGAGGAAGCCCGCGCCGCGGTCCAGCACGAGCGCACCGTTGTCGGCGCGGCGCGCCACCTCCTGCACGGCATGGACGGGGAAGCGGTGGAGCGACACCACGTAGTTCGCCCCGATGTACATGTCGAGCTCGGACGTGCGCAGGCTCCGCGCGGCGCCGTCGTACTGCACGTCGTGGATGATGACGAAGACATACTCGCCGTAGTCGTCGACCTTCGGCGGGTCGATGAGCGCGTTGTAGCAGTCGTCGATGGTCAGGTGATGGAAGCGAAAGACGTCGCGCAGCAGCGACTCACCAGCATCGCGGCCGGCCCCGGCGTCGATGTCGACCCAGAGCAGGCCGCCCTGCTCCCCGAGCGCCGCCTCGATCCCCGCGCGCGAGAGGTCCTGCTCGACGCGCCCGTCCGCATGGCGGAACCTCGACGTGATCATGGCGTCTCCCCCACCGCCGGGGCGCTGCCGGCGGCCGACGCGGGCATCGTACACGAGATGCGCGCCGAAGCGGCCGGCGCCGATCCGCGACCGCCAGCGCTCTGATATCATCGGGGCGCCATGCCACCCACCACGCACGACCAGGCAGGGAGCCCCAAGCCCATGTACCAGGACCTGAGCATCTTCACGGGGAACGCCCACCCGGCGCTCGCCCAGGCGATCTGCGACTCGCTGGAGATGCCGCTCGGCGAAGCGGAGGTCTTCGAGTTCTCCAACGAGAACATCTTCGTGCGCGTGCTGGAGAATGTGCGGTCGAAGGACGTGTTCATCGTCCAGCCGCTGTCCGCGCCGGTGAACCGCTCGGTCATGGAGCTATTGATCATGATCGACGCGTTCAAGCGCGCCTCGGCCGGCCGCATCACCGCCGTCATGCCGTACTACGGCTATGGCCGCAGCGACAAGAAGGATCAGCCGCGCGTGCCGATCACGGCGCGCCTGATCGCCAACCTGATCGAGACCGCGGGCGCCGACCGCGTCCTCACCGTCGACCTGCACGCCGGCCAGATCCAGGGCTTCTTCAACATCCCTGTCGATGAGCTGACGGCGCTCTACACGCTCAGCCGCTACTTCAAGGAGCGCGACCTCGCCGAAACGACGGTGCTCGCGACCGACGTCGGCGGCGCCAAGCGCGCGCGCAACATGGCGCGGCAGCTCGGCACACCGCTGGCCATCGTCGACAAGGAGCGCATCGGGAACGAGGAGCGCGTCTCGGCGCTCGCGCTCATCGGCGAGGTCGACGGGCAGCACGTGATCATCCCGGACGACGAGATCGACACCGGCGGCACCATCCGCGCGGCAGCGCGCATCGCCATGGAGCGCGGGGCAAAAAGCGTGACCGCCGCGTGTGTGCACCCGATCCTGTCCGGCCGCTCGGTCGAGCAGATCTGCGCGAGCGAGATCCAGGAGCTGGTGATCACCGACACCATCCCCCTCGCGCCGCACAATCGCCACGAGAAGATCACGATCCTCAGCGTGGCGCCGCTGATCGGCGACGCGATCACGCGCATCCACACCGGCCAGTCCGTCGGCGCGCTCTTCCAGTAGCTAGCCGCTAGTGCGCCGAGCCGCTGGCCGCGGCCGGCGCCGCGCGCAGCGTCTCGTCACCAACGACGCGGCCGTCGAGCATGCGGATGATGCGGTCGGCGCGGGCGGCGACATCCGCGTCATGCGTCACCATCACGATCGTCAGGCCACGCTCATCGCGCAGGCGCGCCAGCAGGTCGAGCACGTGGCGTCCGGCCTCGGAGTCCAGGCTGCCGGTCGGCTCGTCGGCCAGCAGGATCGGCGGTTCGTTCGCCAGCGCGCGCGCGATCGCGACGCGCTGGCGTTCGCCGCCGGAGAGCTCCGCCGGGTGCTGCTTCTCCTTGCCGTCGAGCCCGACGAGCGCGAGCAGCTCCTGCGCGCGCCGGCTTCGCTCGCGGGACGACATGCCCGCCTCGAACATCGGCACCTGCACGTTCTCGGCCGCCGTCAGCGTCGGCAGCAGGTTGTGCAGCTGGAAGATCAGCCCCACATCGCGCGCGCGGAAATGCGAGAGGTTCTTCTTCGTCTCGAGCACGTGATCTTTCACGCGCACGGTGCCGCAGTCCGGCACATCGAGCGCGGCGATGAGGTGGAGCAGCGTCGACTTGCCGCAGCCGCTGGGGCCGACGATCGCCACCCACTCGCCAGCGCGCACGCTCAGGTCGGCGCCGCGCAGCGCCGCGATGACGCCCTTCTCGAACGTCTTCACTACGCCGCTGATCTCGATGATTGGCTCGCTACTCATGGCGCAGCGCCTCCATCGGCGTCAGGCGCAGCGCGCGGAGCGCCGGGTACACCGCGCCAACGAGCGCCACGACCACGGCGACGAACAGCGCCCGCACGAACACGTCGAGCGTGTAGGCCGGCTCGAGAAGCGAGCCCACGGCCGGGATGTACAGCACCGCCCGCGACGCCGCGACGCCCAGCGCGGTGCCGACGGCGGCCGCGATCAGGCAGAGCGCCAGCGACTCGCCGATGATCATCCGCAGGATGCGGTTGCCGCTCCATCCAACCGCGCGCAGGATGCCGATCTCGCGCGTGCGCTCGAACACCGACATCACCATCGTGTTCATCACGCCGATCGCGCCGATGCCGACGGCGAGCGCCGAGATCGCGATGTTGAGCGCGTCCATGATCACAATGCCCTGGTCGACCTCCGAGTACTCGTCGACGTCGGCGACGGCGGAGAGCAGCGGGTTGTCGTCCTCGATCGCGTCCGCCACCTCGTGGCGGTCGAGGCCCGGCTTCACCTTCACGTAGATCATCGTGACCACGTTGGGCTTCTTTGCATGCTCCTGCACCGTCGCGAGGGGGGCGAACGCGCCGCTGTCCTCCCACACGCTGTCCGCCTTCATGATCCCGACGACGGTGTAGGTCCGCCGGTCGAGCTCCACGGTCTCGCCGACACCGGCATTCAGCTTGTCCGCCGCGCGGACGCCCAGCATCACCTCATCGGTGGCGCCGGGCGCGATCAGCCGGCCGTCGCGGATGTTGAGGTCGATCTTCGCCAGGTCTTCGGCGCGGACGCCAACGGTGACGAAGTACGGATTGCCGCCCGCCCGCGCAACATGCAGGAGCGCGCCGACCGTGCGCTCAACGTCGTCGCGCGCGTCGACCGCCGCCCATTCCTCTTCGGTGACGGCGCTGAACGACAGGTCCGACGCGCCCTTCTGCGCCACGATGAAGTCGGAGTCGTATGCGCGCAGGAGCTGCGCACTCGTCTCCTTCAGCCCGCCCACCACGGACCCGAGCGCGACAACCGTCGTGATGCCGATGCTGATGCCCAGCACGGTAAGCCACGTGCGCACCTTCTGCCGCACGAGCGTCTTGAGGATGAACCCGAGAAAGCTCATGTCGCCTCCCGCATCGCAGCGAGCGCTTCTTTGAAGCTAGGCGCATCGCCGGGGATTCACAAGGGCCACCGGGACGGATGCGCGGAGCGGATGGGCCGGTGCGGGCTTCTGCCTACAGACGCGAAGCGGGCGTTCGCTACACTGGAGGCCGAATCAACCCGCATCGCGCCGCCGCGCGAAGGAAGCCGGCCACATGAAGCTGTTCAGCAAGATCTTCGGGGACAACTCCCGCGAGGTGAAGCGTTACCTGCCGCTCGTCGACCAGGTGAACGCGCTCGAAGACGACTACCAGGCGCTGACCGACGACCAGCTCTCGGCGAAGACACAGGAGTTCCGCGACCGCCTCACGGCCGGCGAACCGCTCGATGACCTGCTGCCCGACGCCTTCGCCACCGTCCGCGAGGCGGCGCGCCGCAAGGTCGGCCAGCGCCACTACGACGTCCAGATCATCGGCGGCATCGTGCTGCACCAGGGGAAGATCTCCGAGCTCAAGACGGGCGAAGGAAAGACCCTGACGGCGACGCTCCCGCTCTACCTCAACGCGCTCCAGGGCAAGGGCGCGCACCTCGTCACCGTCAACGACTACCTCGCCAAGCGCGACGCGCAGTGGTACGGGCCCGTCTTCGACCTGCTCGGCCTGAGCCTCGGCGTGCTCCAGCACGACGAGGCATTCCTCTACGCCGCCGAGAGGCAGAGCGACACGCAGAACATGGAGCACCTGAAGCCGTGCTCCCGCCGCGAGGCGTACAACGCCGACATCACCTACGGCACCAACCACGAGTTCGGATTCGATTACCTGCGCGACAACATGGCCGTCTCGCTCGAAGCGATGGTGCAGCGCGACCTGCACTACGCCATCGTCGACGAAGTCGACAACATCCTCATCGACGAGGCGCGCACGCCGCTCATCATCAGCGGCCCGGCCGAGGAGAACACGGCGGTCTACCAGCAATTCGCCCGCATCGTCCCGCGCCTGACGATCGACGAGGACTACACCGTCGACCTCAAGTCGCGCGCCGTCCTCCTCACCGAGTCCGGCATGGAGAAGCTCGAAAAGCTCCTCAACGTCCAGAACATCTACTCGCCCGAGAACTTCCGCCTGACGCGCTTCATGGAAGCCGCGCTCAAGGCGCACATCATCTACACCATCGACCGCGACTACGTCGTGAAGGACGGCGAGATCGTCATCGTCGACGACTTTACCGGCCGGCTGATGTTCGGCCGCCGCTGGTCCGATGGCCTGCACCAGGCCGTCGAGGCGAAAGAGGGCGTCCGTATCCAGAACGAGTCGATCACGTACGCGACGATCACGCTGCAGAACTACTTCCGCCTCTACGACAAGCTGTCCGGCATGACCGGCACCGCGGCGACCGAGGGCGAGGAGTTCTTCAAGATCTACAAGCTGGAGACCGTCGTCATCCCGACGCACCGGCCGATGGTCCGCGAGGACGAGACCGACCTCGTCTACCGCAGCGAGCGCGCCAAGTACGACGCCGTCGCCGAGGAGATCGAGGAGATGCACGAGGCGGGCCGCCCGGTGCTCGCCGGCACGGTATCGATCGAAAAGTCGGAGTACCTGGCGAGCCTGCTGCAGCGGAAGGGCATCGAACACCAGGTGCTGAACGCCAAGCAGCACGAAAAGGAAGCCGGGATCGTCGCGCAGGCGGGACGCTTCGGCGCCGTGACGATCGCGACGAACATGGCCGGCCGCGGTACCGACATCGTCCTCGGCGGCAAGCCCGAAGGCCGGCCGGAGGGCGAATGGGAGGACGAGCACAACCGCGTCGTCGAGGCCGGCGGCCTGCACATCATCGGCACCGAGCGCCACGAGGCGCGCCGCATCGACAACCAGCTGCGCGGCCGCTCCGGCCGCCAGGGCGACCCCGGTTCGTCGCGGTTCTACGTATCGTTCGAAGACGACATCATGCGCCGGTTCGCGCCCGAATGGCTGCCGGGCATGATGGCGCGGCTCGGCATGGAAGAGGACATGCCGATCGAGTCCGGCTGGGTCAGCAAGGCGATCGAGACGGCGCAGACGAAGGTCGAGGGACACAACTTCGACATCCGCAAGCACGTCGTCGAGTACGACGACGTCATGAACACACAGCGCGACGTCATCTACAAGGAACGCCGCAAGATCCTCGAAGGCTCCGACCTGCGCCAGAACGTGCTCGAGATGGTCGCGGAGGAGATCACCGCGATCGTCAACATGAACATCCCGACGAACGACGCGGACGACTGGGACCTCGATGCGCTGATCGCCGAGATGAACGCCATCGTCCACCTGCCGGAGGAGTTCACCGCCGAGAACCTCGCGCAGATGTCGCCGGAGGAGATCCACGACGCGCTGCAGGAGTTTGTCCGCGACGCCTACGCCGACAAGGAGGAGGACGTCACCCCCGAGCTGATGCGCCAGCTCGAACGGCTCGTCATGCTCCGTGCCATCGACTCGCTGTGGGTTGAGCACCTGACCGCCATGGACGAGATGCGCCAGGGCATCGGCCTGTCGGCGTACGGGCAGCAAGACCCGCTCGTCGCCTACAAGCGCGAAGCGCACGACATGTGGGGCCAGCTGCTGGCGAACATCCGCAACCGGATCGTCCGCACGATCTACCACGTCGAGGTGTCGGCGCAGGTCGCCCGCCCGGCGCCACCGCCGGTGACCGTCGCATCGCAGCCCGGCGTGGCGGCCGGCGATGGCCAGGCGCCGTCAGCGATCCCGCAGGACGCGCAGGCGCAGCGCGCCGTCTCGAGCGCGCTTGGCGTCAAGGCGCCGACGAACCTGCGCACGAACCAGCCCATCGAATCGTCCGGCGGCCGCACCGTCGTCGCCGAGAAGAAGGTCGGACGCAACGAGCCGTGTCCCTGCGGCAGCGGCAAGAAGTACAAGAAGTGCCACGGCGCCGAATAGCGGCGCGGCGTTACCTCACGTCGCGTTCGCGAAGAACACGATCATAGTCACAACTGTAGTGAAAATCGCCGTGTGGTTGTCCGAGACCACGCTGGATCGCCGGCCAGAACGTGTCCGCCAACACGACGTGCCCGGCATCATTCGGATGCAGCGCATCGGCGCCGAGGAGCTCGGGGCGATCGCGCATCGCTGACCAGATGTCGGCGACAGGCATGTCACGGAGCTGCGCTTCCTCCATAATCACGCGGCTAAACAGCTCCCCACGCTCGTAGAGCCTTGCCCCCCCCCCCGCGTCCCAGCCGAGCCACGGCACGGTCGCAACGACCACGCGCGCTCCGCTGCCACGCAGACAGTCGAGCATCGCGCCATACCCGATGCGAAACGTGCGGTCGTTCAGGTTGGGATCCTCGATGACGCTATGCGCGCCCAGCTCCACGATGATCAACGACCTCGGCCTGCGCCCGACCTCTTGTGAAATGAGGAGGTCAACGTACATGCCGCCGAGCGCGGAGATCACACGCCTCGACCCGATCGCGCCGTTGTCCGCCAGCCTGGAGCGGAGTATCGACGCGAACTCTCGGTCCTCGCCGCTCGCCAGCCACCCGAGCGTCAGGCTGTCGCCGAAGAATATGATAGGGACGTTGTCAGGCTCGCGGTCGTTTACGATGCCGGCCGCGCACGCCACGATGATAACGGCGAAAGGGAGCAAGCGGCGAACAGACACATGCGGATTGTACACACCATGCGGGCCGGCGCGCGCCACAGCCGCGGATGAATCACGAACGGCGCCGCGCCGTCGCCGTCGGCCTGCTCGTCGCGGAGGACGGGCGGCTGCTGCTGCAACTGCGCGACCAGAAACCCGGCATCGTCAACCCCGGGCGCTGGGGGTTCTTCGGCGGGCACGTGGAGCACGGCGAAACGCCCGCGCAGGCGTTCCTCCGCGAGATGAGCGAGGAGCTCGGCTGGCGCCCCCGCCACTTCGAGCCGTACGCCACGCGCGAGGTCGACCGCGACGGCTGGCACGTCACCTCGCACGTCTTCGCCGCGCACCTCGATGTTGAGCCCGGCGCGCTGACCCTCGGCGAGGGCCAGGCAATGGCGCTCGTCGCGCCGGACGCGCTGCCCGATGCGATCACGCCGGGCGCCGCCGATGTCATCGAGGAGTTCGCGGGATCCGATGCCTGCGGCCGCGTGCGCGAGCGGTGGGAGCGCATCCCCGCCGCAGGCATGCTCGTCGACGGGCGCGGGCGCTTCCTGCTGCAGCACCGCGACGACCGGCCGGATATCGCCAACCCGGGGCTGTGGGGCTCGTTCGGCGGCGCCGTCGAGCCTTACGAGACGCCGCACGACGGCTTCACGCGCGAGCTGCGGGAAGAGCTGGGGTGGCGGCCGGCGGAGTTCACGCTGTACGCCGCCGCACCGTGGGATGCGCCGTGGGGCCGCGAGCTCATCTACGTCTTCGCCGCCCGCGTCGACGTGCCGGAGCAGGCGCTCGTGCTGGGCGAGGGCCAGGCGCTCGGCTTCTTCCCGCCCGACGCATTGCCGGCGGACACCGTGCCCGCGCTCGCCTCGCTCATCCGCCGCTTTGCGCGCGGCACGGACTATCGCGCGCTGGCCGGCGGATAGCGCAGCCCGAAGCGCAAGCATCATCACCGCAACCCGCGTGCGTCCGGAGCGGGGCAGGTCGCGCCGCACTCCGGCGCCGCTGCACCGTTGGCTCGTGTGCGCGTCCGCGGCGCTAACGCGGGGTAGGCGGCGCGTTTAATACGCGGTTAACACCTTCCGCGCGGCCCGTTAACGGCCGCCGCCCGATATCAACGTCGAAGGCGCCGTGCGCCGCAATGCGTGAATGAAGGATTGGGTATTCATGCCGATGTATATTTCGATGCTGAACTGGACCGGCACGCCGCAGCCCTCGCCCGAGGACGTGCGAGACGCGGTCCGCAGCGACGTGACGCTCCCGCTCCGGGGGCTTCACTCCATGGTGTTTCTTCCGGACGAAGGCGCGTGCGCGGCCGTCATGGTCGCATCGGCCGAAGACGAGCGCGGCGTGCGCCGCATCGCCCGGCTGATCCTGCCGTGGGCGCGCGTGCGCATCGAGTCCATGCGGTTCGACGAGCCGGCGGCGGGCGCCGTCGTGGAGGGCACGCTCCCCCGCCCTCCCCACGACTACCGCCGCGCTCTGCTCGCGGCCGTGACCACCGGAGGCTGACCCGCCTCGAGTTGGCAGCGCATGACGGCGGGATGGCACAGCCCGCCGTCATGTGTTGTTCAGCGCAGCCGCAGCGCAGCCGCGTGCGCCCGTTGCTCCGCCCGGTCGTCGATTGGCGCGAGCGCTACGTCGCCGTGCCGGCGCGCCAGCGCGAGCGCGATGATGTGGTCAGCGAGCGCCGGGTTCTTCGGCAACAGCGACCCGTGGATGTAAGTGCCGATGGCGTTGCGGTACACCGCGCCCTCGGTGCCGTCCTCCCCGTTGTTGCCGTTGCCGTGCCGCACACGGGCCAGCGGCCGCGCGCCCTCGCCGAGCCGCGTCCGCCCGCCGTGGTTCTCGAACCCCACGATCGTGCGCTCGCCGCCCGGCGCATCCCACGCCGCGATGATGTTGCCGATGCAGCGCCGCGCGCCCTCGCCAGGGTGCTCGGTGTGCAGGTCGAACACGCCCGCGCCCGGCAGCTCCACGCCCGACGCCTCGCGGTAGAACGTGCCGAACAACTGGTACCCGCCGCACACCGCGAGCGCGGCGACGCCATCCTCGATGGCCTCCACGAGCGCATCACGCTTCGTCGCCAGCAGGTCGTCGACGACCAGGCGTTGCTCGCGGTCCTGCGCCCCGCCGGCGAACACCAGGTCATACGCCCGCGCTTCAAGCCGGTCGCCGAGCGACAGCGCATCGAGCTCGAAGGCGATGCCGCGCGACTCGCAGCGGCGCCGCAGGCACATGATGTTGCCCCGGTCGCCATAAATGTTCATCAGCGACGGATACAGGTGCGCGACGCGCAGCGTCATCGTCATCGCGCGTCCTCCCAGAAGCGGCGCGCGCCACCACGCTTCGCGAGCAGCTCGCGCACCTCCAGCATCGCCGTGTACGTCGGGATGACCCACAGCGTGCCGCCCGCCGGCGTCGCGTCGATGCCGCGCCGGAGCGCCGCCGCCGTATCGCGCTCCACCGGCAGGTCATCGCCGAAGCCGGCGTACTTCAGGCGCAGCGCCAGGTCCTCGGCGCGCGTGCCAGCCGCGAGCGCCCACGGCGTCAGCGGCCGCGCGAGCTCGAAGTCGGCGTCCCAGATCCACGAGATGTCGCGCCCGTCGGCGATGCCGTCGTTCAGGAAGAAGACGATGCGCTTCGCCTCGGGCCGCGCGGCGAGCGTACGCAGCACCTGGTTCATCCCCGTCGGGTTCTTCGCCAGCAGCACCCGCACCTCGCGGCCGTCGATATCGAACCGCTCCTGCCGCCCGAACGCCGCCGAGAACGCCGCCAGCGCGCCGGCGATCGCCTCGCGCGGCAGGCCGAGCGCGTGCGCGCCCGCCGCGGCGGCGACGGCGTTGTACGCGTTGTACAGCCCGGCCAGCGGCAACTCGATGCCTATCGCGGCGCCATCGGGCAGCGCGATGTCGAGCGCCGTCGACTCGGCGCCGGGCTCGACGCGCGTGACACGCAGCGACGGCGACGGGCGCGCGTTGCCGCAGGCGTCGCAGCGCCAATGGCCGATGTGCCCGTAGAACGTCGCGGCGTACGACAGCGCGGCGCCGCAGTCGAGACATGTACGGAAGTCCGACGCGTGCTCCTCGCCCGCGCCGCCCGCCGACGCGTCGTCGATGCCGTAGTACAGCACCCCGGCGCGCGCACGCTTGCCGAGGTGCGCGACGGCGGGGTCGTCGGCGTTCAGCACGAGCGTCGTGCCGGATGGCGCCTGGGCGAGCGCGCGCTCCCACGAGCGGGCGACGGTATCGACCTCGCCGTAGCGGTCGAGCTGGTCGCGGAACAGGTTGGTGAACAGCAATACGCGCGGCGCGACCGCGCCCACGATCGCCGGCAACGCCGCCTCGTCGACTTCGAGGATCGCGAGGCGGCTGTCCGCGCGCGGGATGACGCCGCCGAGCGTTGCTTCTTCGACGAGCATCGCCGCGACGCCGCGCATGAGGTTCGAGCCGCTGCGGTTGTGCAGCGGCTCGAGTCCGGCGGCGAAGGCAATGCGGTTGAGCATCAGCGATGTCGTCGTCTTGCCGTTGGTGCCGGTGACCGCGATGGCCCCGCCCCCCGCCTGCCGCCCGAGATGCGCCACGAACGCCGGGTCGATGCGCTGGGCGACGAGGCCGGCGATCGCCGTGCCGCCGCCGCGGCCGAGCCGCCGGCTGACGGCGCCCGCCGCCTTGCCCGCCCACACCGCCGCGATCGTCCGCGCCCGCATGGCGGCAGGGTAGCGGACGCGGTGTACCCGTGAGCGATTCTCGTTATGGGGTTGAGGCGGACTCCGGCTCGGGCGGCGGGAAGTCCATGTCCACCGGCTCATAGCCCCACGAGCGGATGATTGCCTCGGCCTCGTCGCGCGTGCTGTTGCGCACGTCGCCGCCTGACACGACTTTGTACCAGACGTTAGTGTCGCTCTGCCACGCGCCGCGCCGCCCCCACGACTGTGGCTCGAGTCCGACGGCATCCTCGATGATGCGATACACACCCAGCGGCTGGCCGTCGGCGGGCGAGACGTAGTACTTGACTCCAATGAATCCCCTGACGCGCGTGCGCTTGCGCGGGCGCCGCTGGCGATACGACCGGGCTTCGCGTTTGGCCATCGCCAGTGCGTGCGGCGTCTGATGGAAGATCGTTGTCGTTCTGTACTGACTCCAGTCGGCCTTCATCGATTTCAGTTTCTTCGTGATACCCTCGGGTCCCTGGCAGGTCTGACACACCCAGGTGGCGTCCCACCCTGAGACTCCCCGGCCGCCGTCGAATCCCCTCGGCCGCTGGTCGCACTTCACGCACCGGTCGTCATCGATCCGGCGGGCGACCTCACGCGCGGAAATGCCGTAGAACCTCGCCAGCCCGGCCTTGGTCACCGGTCGCCCCAGCTCCATCGCGATGCGCCTTGTGTTTGCCTCGCGCTCCAACTGTTCGCGCCTTTCCGCTTGGCGCTCGCGTTTTGACTTCGCCATGTGCGCCCTCCTTCCACACCCAATGTAGTGGCGGTGGGCGACAGGACCTGTCGCCTCGCGGGCGGAACATGCGCAATGCGTAATCAGGCGATCGCCGGGCGGACGCCGTTCAGTGCATCTCCTGGCCGCCGGTGATATTGATCGCCTGGCCGGTCATGTACTCCGCCTCGTCGCTCGCGAGGAACGTGATGACCTTCGCCACGTCGTCGGGCGTGCCGATGCGGCCGAGCGTGATCGCCGGCAGCACGTTCTTGATGAAGCCGTTGAACGTCGCATCATCCATCTTCAGCCCGACGCCCGCGCCCCGCAGGAGCGGCGTGTCGATCGTCCCCGGGCACACGCAGTTGACGTTGATCCCCTGCGCGCCAAGCTCCTTCGCGAACGCCTGCGTGAACAGGATGATCCCCGCCTTCGACGCGCAGTACGGCGTCAGGTACGCGTAGCCGGTCTTCCCCGCCTGCGACGCGACGCTAATGATCCGCCCGCGCGTCTTCTGCTTGATGAACTGGAGCGCCGCCAGCTTCGAGCAGAGGAACACCGACTTGAGGTTGACGCTCAACGTGCGGTCCCACGCCTCCTCGGGCATGTTGATGATGGGCACCGGCGGGGTGCCGATGCCGGCGTTGTTCACCAGGATGTCGAGCCGTCCGAACCGCTCGACCGTCGCGTCGAAGAAGCCCTGCACGTCGGCCGACGAACTGACGTCGCCGCGCAGCAGGATGTGCTCCGCGCCGCTGCCGGCCGCCTCGAGTTCGCGCGCCGTCTCGTCGAGGTGCGCCTGCTCGATGTCGACCAGCGCGAGCTTCGCGCCCTCGCGCGCGAACCGCAGCGCCGTCCCGCGGCCGATGCCGCGCCCGCCGCCGGTGATGATCGCCACCCTGTCCTTCAGCAACACCGCGCTCACTCCTCGCTACGCCTCCCTCAGCGTGCGTAGTGTCAGGCGATGCGGCGGCACGGGCAAGCGCGGCGGCGGCTTGACGCGGATCGGCGCGCTCCATAGGCTGGAGATCGAACATTTGGGCTACTTGAAACCGCGCGAGGCGACCGCCACGGCTTCCACGATGACCGAGGACCGGCTGCGAAAAGTGCTCGAGTTCGAGCGCTCGCGTCAGTGCGCCGACCGCGCCGTCACCGGCGGACTCGACGCCTTCCTCCGCAACATCACGCAGCACGAGGGGCCGCAGCTCTCGTCCGACGTCTACGCGCTCGTGCAGCGCTTGCCCGTCGGCGGCTATCGCTCGCTGACGCCACCGAACCGCCGCCGCTGGATCGATGGCGTGCTCGACGTGCTGCGCGGACAGCAGAACGGCACGCACAAACCACGCGCCGCCGGCGGCTCGCCCGGGCGCATCGCGACCACGCGCCCGCCATCGCCAGCCGCACCGTCCCGGCCGGCGCCATCGCCTGCGGCTTCGCCGATCGCGGCGAAGCGTCCGGCCGCCGCCCCTGAGCGGCGCGCGCCGCTCCGCCGCTACACGTCCGAGGAGATCGCCACGCTCGGCCTGGATGCGCACCTGCACGCGCTGAAGCGCGTCCCGTTCCAGCTGCTCGTGAAGTTCGAAAAGCTCGGCATAATAACCGTGCGCGACCTGCTGCTCTACTTCCCGCGCCGGCACGTCGACTACGGCGAGCCGGTGCCGATCGCAAGCCTCGAGTTGGGACGCGAGCAGACGGTGCGCGCGCAAGTGTGGAGCGCGCGCGAGCGCAAGATCGGCTTCCGCATGAAGGCGACCGAAGCGACGATCGGCGACGCTTCCGGCATGATGCGCTGCCTCTGGTTCAACCAGCCCTGGGTCGCGAAGCAGCTGCCGGTCAACGCCGAGATCGTCGTTGCCGGCAGAGTCTCGGCGCGCGACGGGCGCCCGCAGTTCGATAACCCCGAGTGGGAGCCGTGGAGCGACGACCTGCTCCACACCGGGCGCATCGTGCCGATCTACCCACTGACCGCCGGCCTGCAGAACCGCACCGTCCGCCGCATCATGCGCGAGGCGATCGATGCGTACGTCGCGCGGCTGCCGGACCCGCTGCCAGTGGAGATGCGCGCCCGGCTCGCGCTGATGCGCGTGACCGAAGCCGTGTCGCTCATGCACTACCCGGCCGACCGCCCCTCGCTCGATGCGGCACGGCATCGTCTCGGCTTCGAGGAGCTGCTGCCCTACCAGCTGACCATGCTCAAGCGGCGGCACGACTTCCAGCAATCCGCGCCCGCCGAACCGATGCCGCTCGACGCGAAGACCGAGGCCACGTTCAAGGCATCGCTGCCGTTCGCGCTTACCGGCGCGCAGGAGCGCGTGCTGTTCGACGTGCTCAACGACGTCCGCAAACCGATCCCGATGAGCCGCCTCGTGCAGGGCGATGTCGGCAGCGGCAAGACGGTCATCGCCGCCGCCGCGCTTATCGCCGCCGCCGCCAACGGGCGCCAGGGCGTCATGATGGCGCCGACGGAGATCCTCGCCGAGCAGCACTTCCGCACGCTGAAGCAGATCTTCGGCGCGGACGGCGGCGAAGGGCCGATCGTCCGCGCCGGCGCGCCAGCCCTCGGCCGGCCGCTGACGATCGCGCTGCTCACCGGCAGCGCGCGGGCAAAGGAGCGGCGCGACGTGTACGCCGCGCTCGAGAGCGGCGCGATCGACGTCGCCTGCGGCACACACGCGCTGATCCAGCAGGGCGTCGCCTTCCGCGACCTCGGCATCGCCATCGTCGATGAGCAGCATCGCTTCGGCGTCATGCAGCGGGCGGCGCTGCGCGAAAAGGGCGCGCAGGGCGCGCACGCGCCGCACATGCTCGTCATGACGGCGACGCCGATCCCGCGCACGCTCGCGCTCACCGTCTACGGCGACCTCGATATCTCCGTCGTCGACGAGATGCCGCCCGGGCGCCAGCCGATCAAGACGACGTGGGTCGCGCCAGACGCGCGCACCGAGGCTGAGACGTTCGTCCGAGCCGAGGTCGAGCGCGGCCGGCAGGCGTTCGTCATCTGCCCGCTGGTCGAAGAATCGGAGACGCTCGCCGTGAAGTCGGCGACGGCGGAGTACGACCGGCTGCGCACGCAGGTGTACCCGGACCTGCGCGTCGCGCTGGTGCACGGGCGCATGTCGGCGAAGGCGAAGGACGAGGTGATGCGCCGCTTCCGCAACCACGAGGCGGACATCCTCGTCTCGACGTCGGTGATCGAGGTCGGCATCGACATCCCCAACGCGACGGTGATGCTGATCGAGGGCGCGGACCGCTTCGGGCTGGCGCAGCTGCACCAGTTCCGCGGGCGCGTCGGGCGCGGCGCCGGCCAGAGTTACTGTCTGCTGCTCTCCGAGGAGCCCAGCGAGGAGGCGCAGCGCCGCCTGGAGCTGATGGAAGACACGACCGACGGCTTCCGGCTCGCCGAGGCCGACCTGGAGATGCGCGGCCCGGGGCAGTTCTTCGGCACGCGGCAGTCCGGGCTGCCCGAGCTGCGCGTCGCGAAGCTCACCGACAGCAAGCTCATCGAGCTCACGCGCAGGGAGGCGGAGCGCATCCTCGCCGCCGACGAGCAACTCACCGCGCCGGAGCATCGCGCGCTGCGCGAGCGCGTCGGCCTGCTGCTCGCCCGCGTCGACAACCCGGTGGTCGACGAAGGCCACTGACCACCGCGGCGCACGCACACGGCGCACGCACAAAACGGTGAGGCGCTGCACGCAGGGAGCGCGCCGTTCGCGGCGCGCTCCTTTCGGCTCGTCGTATGGACACCGACCGGCGTTAGCCGACCGGCGTGACCTCCCGGCGCTCCTGCCGGTTGAGCGGGATGCTCGCGGCCACGTTGTGCGGATACTCGAGCCCGCGTTCCAGCTTGTGCACCCGCGTGCTCGTCAGCCCGAACGCCTCGACGATCCGGTCGATCGCCGGGATCTCGTCGAACCCCTTGCAGGAGAAGATGTCGACCCAGACCTGGCCATGCTCCGGGAACGTGTGGACGGCAATGTGGCTCTCGGCGATGAGGACGAATCCCGAAACGCCCCAGTCCTCGGGCTTGTCGCCGTGATACTCGAAAACGTGCGGGACGGTGATCTTCGTCATCCCGATTTCGTCCGGGTAGCGGTCGAGAAGGTTGCGGACGAGCGCTTCGTCGCCGAGAAGCGCGGGGTTGCCGCCGAACCCATCGATCGTGATGTGCATTCTTCCTACCTCCTGACCCCGCGGATGCGGGGAAGAATGCCCGGGCGAAACCCCGGGGACGCTAGGTGAAACCGGTCTGTTTACAGCTGTCCATCACTTATCACTCGACAACGCAAAAGGCCCCCGGCAGAACCCGCGGATTGCGGACGCTGCCAGCCAGGCCCCTGGTCGTCTCTCCTAATCGAGCGCTGTAGCCCAATCGATATTCAGCCGGCCCTTCCGGGCACGCGGTCAGCATTGTAGCGGCGCGCGATCCCCTCCGCAATACGCTGCTGTCGATCTCGCGCCGGGCCGCCGGCGGTGCAGCACGTCGAGGCGCGGGGCGGCCGGATGTTATGTCGTTGCGGCGCGCGAGCACGTCCTGCCGTCGCGCACATCGTGTGCGCCCGCGGTGCACACTCCGGCGAGACGAGACCGTCGTGCTCCGGCCGGCGCCTCGTCGTAACACGCACTTCACACGCCGCGGAGCGCCAGCCGCGCGCATCTGCTAGCATACACATGGTCTATCCGGAGTATTCGTCTCATCAATATTGGGCGCCGGTCGATATCGAACGGGACGACCGCACGAGGGAGCGATTCATGAGCAAGATCGGCACCGGACTCAAGGGCGTCGTACTCGACGAGACGCGCATCGCGTTCATCGACGGCGACGCGGGCAAGCTCGTCTACCGCGGCTACAACATCCACGACCTGGCCCAGCACGCCACGTTCGAGGAGACATCGTACCTGCTGCTGCACGGCGCGCTGCCCACCCGCGACCAGCTCGACATGTTCGAAGAGGATTTGCGCAACGCGCGCGCGATCCCGCGATCAGTGATCGACACGATCGACCGGGTGAAGGCCGCGCACCCGATGGACATCCTGCGCACCGCCGTTTCCGCCGTCACCGCGCTCGACGAGTCGAGCAACGACGCGCGGGTGGACGTGGCGCTGCCGGCGGGCGTGCGGCTCATCGCGCAGGTCGCGACAATCGTCGCGGCGATGCACCGGATGCGCGCCGGCAAGGAGCCGGTGGCGCCGCGCCGTGACCTTGGCCACGCCGCGAACTTCCTGTACATGATGTTCGGCGATGAACCAGCGGCCGAGGACGCGAAGATCATCGACCTCGACCTGGTGTTGCACGCGGAGCACAGCTCCAACGCATCGACCTTCGCCGCGCGCGTCGCCGCCGGCACCGGCGCCGACCTGGGTTCGGCGATTGTCGCCGCGATCGCCACGCTGAAGGGTCCGTTCCACGGTGGCGCCGCCGAGGCCGTGCAGAAGACCGTCGAGGAGATCGGCGACCCCGAGCGCGCCGTCGAGTACATCAAGGAAAAGACCGAGGCCGGCGAGAAGGTCATGGGCTTCGGCCACCGCGTGTACAAGACCGAGGATCCGCGCGCGAGCGAGCTGCGCGGCGTCGCCCAGGCGCTCGGCCACCAGAAGGGCAACGACCGCTGGTTCCAGATCCTCACCGAGATCGAGCGCGCCATGGAGCCGTACCGGGCGAAGGGCATCTACCCGAACGTCGACTTCTATGCCGGGGCGGTGTACTCGCTGCTCGGCATCCCCGAGGAGCAGTTCATCCCGATGTTCGCGGTCGGGCGCATGCCAGGATGGGTCGCGCACGTGCTGGAGCAGTACCAGGACAACGTGCTCATCCGCCCGCTGCTCGAGTACACCGGACCGCGCCACCTGCGCTACGTCCCGATCGACCGGCGGTAGCCTCCGGCGCCGCAAGGGCGTGCGGCCGAGAGATGCTGGCGCTCGCCGGCGGCATCCTGCGATAGCACGCCGCTGGTGGGGAGCCGCCCCTTTGACCCCCACCGCGTCACCGCGCCCGGGCGCCCGACTGCAGATGTCGCATCCTGCGCTACACTACCGCCGTCACGCCCCCCGAACGATACTTCGGCATGCATCCGGCTACCACGCTACGACATCGCCGCCGGCGCTCACGCACCGCGGGCCTGCTGCTCATCGCGCTGATCGCGGCACTACCGGGAGCAACAGCGTGTGGCGGAGGCGACACGCGACCCACGCCGACGCCATCGGCCACGGCGACCGCCGTCGTGACCGCGACGCCCGCCGGGCCCACACCGACGCCCACGCCCGACCTCGCCGTGCTGCTGCGCGACGGCGGCATCAGCCTGATCGAGACGGCGTACAACCGCATGCTCGACGAGTACATCACGCCGCAGGAGCCGGCGGCGCTGCTCGTCTCCGCCTGGAGCGGCATCGCGCAGGAAGCGGCGAACGCCGGCGTGGCGATGCCGCCGCAGCCCTCGTTCGCCGGCGACCGCGCGGCGGCGTTCGCCGCGTTCCGCAGCGCGTGGACGCCTTTCGCCAACGCCCAGCCCGACCCGACGAAGCTCCGCTACGGGGCCATCCGCGGCATGACACAGAGCGTGCGCGACTGCCACACGTTCTTCCTGTCGCCCGTCGCCAGCGACACCCTGCTCGACACGCGCGGCGGCAAAGGCAGCGTCGGCATCGGCGTTGAGCTCGCCGGCACGCCGCCGCTCGTGATCGAGGTGATCACGGGCAGCCCTGCCGCCGCCGCCGGCGTCCTCGTCGGCGACCGCATCACCTCGATCGACGGAAGCGACGCTTCCGCGCTCGGCCCGGGCGGCGCGCTCGAGCGCATCAACGGCGACGAGGGCACGCCGGTGCGCATCGGCGTGCGGCGACCGGGCGCCGCCCCGCTCCCCGAACTCACGATCACGCGCCAGCGCGTCGTCCCGCCAACGGTCGAATGGCACACCGTCGGCGCCAACCTCGGGTACGTCCGCATCCGCAATTTCACCGATGGCGGCATCGTCGGCGATCTTCGCAAGGCGATCGCGGCGTTCGAAGCGCAGGGCGCGACGGGATGGATCATCGACCTGCGCGGCAACCCCGGCGGGCGCCTGGACCCCGAGGCGATCAGCCTCTTCGTCGAGTCGGGCGTCATCGTGCGCGACCGTAACCGCGCCGGCGAATTGCACGAGGAGCAGGCGACTGGCGACGCGCTCGCGGCGCGGCGCCCGACAACACTGCTCACCAACGACCGCACCGGCTCCGTCGCCGAGGTGTTCGCGGCGGCGTTGCAGGAGTACGACGCCGCCGACGTCATCGGCCAGACGACCAACGGCTGCGTCGGCTACACCGACATCCGCGAGTTCGGCGACGGATCGTCGATGGCCGTGACCACGCACGTGAACCTCGGGCCCGTGACCGGCGCCCTGCTCAACGGCGTCGGCGTCGTCCCGGACCTGCCCGTCGGGCGCACGCAGGACGACATCGCCAACGCCCGCGACCCTCAGCTCGACGCCGCGATCGCGCACCTCGGCGGGTAGGCCCGGCCGCCGCATCCGCGCCGGTCTGTGCCCCGGGATACGCCCGGGTTTGTGCCCAAAGTCACTCGACGGAAGTGATTGCGATGCGTATGATCGGGCGTTCACAGGGGGCGAACATGAGCACGCCGGACCTCGAAAAGATCGCCGAGGGGCGAGAAGCCGAGATCTTTTCGTGGGAAGTCGGCGCCGTCCTGAAGCTGTTCCGCAGCCCCGAATGGGAGCCGTCGGTCGCCGTGCAGTCGACCGCAATGACCATCGCGAAGTCCCTCGGCGGCCCTGTCCCCGCGGTATACGGCCGCACCGAGGTCGATGGCCGGCCCGGGCTAATCATGGAACGCATCGACGGCGTCGACCAGCTTACGCAACTCGGCCGCAAGCCCTGGACGATCCTCGCCGCCGGACGCACGCTCGGCGAGACACAGGCCACGCTGCACGACATCGCCATCGAAGACGGCGTGCTGCCGGACCTTCGGCGGGCCTTGCGCGCAGCGCTGCAGACCGCCGACGCCGCCGTGGTGCCGCCCCACCTCGCTACGCTCGCCCTCGCCGCGCTCGACACGCTCCCCGCCGGTGACCGGCTGCTGCATGGCGATTACCACCCCGCCAACCTGATCATCGGGCCGACCGGCCCGGTCGTGATCGACTGGCCGAACGCCGTGCGCGGTGACCCGCATGCCGATATCGCGCGCACGCTGCTGCTCCTGCTGCTCGGCGAGCTGCCGCCGGGGTCATCGTGGGTGCTGCGCGGCCTCGACCGCGTCGGCCGCGGGATGCTGCGGTCGCGATACCTGTCCGCGTACCGCGCGCGCCGCGCGCTCGACGACGCGCTCGTCGCCCGCTGGCACGTGCCCATCGTCGCGCACCGCCTCATCGAGCAGGTGGGCGACGAGCGCCCCAAGCTGCTCGCGTTGCTGGAAGAGGCGGCGAGGTAGCGCTGACTCAGCGCCGGGTACGGCGTGTGTGGCGCGCGAACCGCACTGTGGCGGGCCGGCGACCATGTGACGCGCCGGAGCACGTGTGCGAGAGGACGCCGACGGTAGCACGCCGGCCGGTGCGCGTGCGGCGGCGCGCGACGGGCGCCCCTACTCGAACACCCAGCCGTCGGTGTCGCGCGCCCACGCGATGGGCGGCATGTCGCCGAAGAACAGCGCGATCTCGCGCTTCGCGCTTGCCGGCGAGTCGGATGCGTGCGTCAGGTTCCGCCCCTTCTCCAGCCCGAAATCACCGCGGATGCTGCCGGTCTCGGCCTCGATCGGGTTCGTCTTGCCCATGGTCTGCCGCGTCGCGACGATCGCGTTCTTCCCCTCGAACACGGCGGCGATGATCGGTGACGATGTGATGTATTCGACCAGGCCCGCGAAGAAGCCCTTGCCCTCGTGCTCGGCGTAGTGCTTCTTCGCGAGCGGCTTGCTGACCTTCAGCAGGCGAATCGCGACGATCTTCAGCCCGCGCCGCTCGAGGCGCGCGATGATCTCGCCGGCGAGGCCGCGTTGCATGGCATCGGGCTTGATGAGGACGAGGGTGCGTTCCAAGGCGTGCTCCTGTGCGCATGCGCCGTACGGCGCGTCAGTCGTTGCGTTGCGGCCCGATCGCGGGCGCCCGCAAGTATAGGGGGACGAGCGCCGTTGGGTCATCCGCGCCGCCGGCGGCGATGCGCCGGTGCCCGATCAGCGCGAGCGCGACCACGCGATGCTGCTGCGCCGTCGCCGCCGACGCGCCCGCGCCCGCCATCGCCGCGATCGTGGCGTCGTCGAGGTCGCCGGTGACGATGTCTCCCGGCGCGATCGCTCCGTGCAACACGCCGGGCCGGGCGATGCGCGGCGGCTCGTCCTCGTGCCAGGCGCCGGCGGTGGCACGGTACGCCGCCCACGCCACCTCGCCGCGGCCCGCGGCGTGCACGGCAACGATGCGCCGGTCGCCGGCATCCTTCACCACCGACCACGCGTCGAGCTCGAGCCGGCCGACGCCCGCGAGCGGCGTCCCGAACGCGTGCGCGAGCGCCTTCGCGACGCTCACGCCGACGCGCAGCGCCGCGTAGCCGCCGGGCCCCGTATCGACGGCGACGGCCTCGATCTGGCCTTTTGTGCGGCCCGCCTCGGCGAGCAGGCGCTCGATGTTCGGCAGCAGCTCGACGCTGTGGTTGCGCTGCGTGCGCCATGTCAGCGTCAACCCGGCGACACCCTCCACCGCGAGCGCGATGCCCGGCTCGTCGGAGGCGCAATCGATGGCGAGCAGCATGGTGCGAGTGTACGCGGCGGCGCGTCAGCGCGCGCCGGCGGCGATGTGCGCCGCGAACTCCTCGACGAGCCCGGCGGGGGTGCGCTGCACGCACGTGAACATCGGCGTGTCGCGCAGCGTGTACTCGCTCGCCCGCGTGTACCGCAGGTCTTGCACCAGGTCCAGGAACTCCGCCGGGTCGTCGCCCTCGAACGCCACGACGAACTCCTGGTCATCGAGCCCGTAGCTGTAGCTCGTGTTGATGCGGATCCGGGGGTACTTGCGGCCAACGGCGACGTGCTCGCGCATCATCTTGCCGCGCTCCTCACCCGGGAGCATGTACCAGGCGCGCGTCTTCACCATCGGGTACACGAAGACGTAGGGCGCGCCATCCGGATACGCGCGCAGCGCTTCGCGCGCCGGGTCCGTCTCGGGCGCGGCGTATGGCGAGGGTTTCGTCATCGACAGGAAGTTATGCGCGAGCGCGAGGTGGTCGCCGGCGGCGGTCGCGCGGATCGCGCGCTCGAACGCCTGCAATGGCTCCGTGCCGTCGGGCGTGCGCAGCCACGCGGCGAAATCGACGTCGGCGCGCAGGCCGACAAGGCTGTAGCAGCGCTGCCACGGTGCGAACGGCTCCTCGAGCACGCCACGCAGCTCCACGAGCGCCCGCTCACGGTGGCCGTGGTCCAGCGCGCGCCATGACGGCGCGAAGCCGTAGAACGCGAACCGCATGTACTCGCGCGTCTCATCCGGCATGGGCGAGCTCCTCCTTTCCGCGCACGTTCGCGCGCTCCCACGCATCGAACTCCGGCGTGAAGTACGCCAGCCGCACCTTCTTGTACTCGGTCGTCGAGTACAGCACGGCGTAGTCGCCGAGGCCGTGCTCCTCCGCGAGTCGCTTCACGAAGTCCTCGCATTCCTCCTTCTTGCGCGCGTGGATCATCGTGAACAGGTTGTACTTCCAGTCGTCGTACTGCGGGCGCAGGTAGCAGTGGCTGATGGCCGTATAGCCCGCCATCGTCTGCCCCATGTCGAGCACCGCCGCGGGGTCGACGTTCCACACCGCCATGCCGTTCGCGCCGAAGCCGGCCTTGCGATGCCGCAGGATCGCCGCGAACCGGCGCAGGTAGCCGCGCCGCTGCAGATCCTCGAGCGCGGCGATCAGCCCGTCGGGGCTCGTGCCGAGCGCTTTCGCCGGCGCCGCGAACGGGTCGCGCTCGATCGCGAGGTCGCCCTGCACGGCGCGCACAACTTCGATGTCGCGCGGAGTGAGCGTATGCGACGCCGCGACCTCGCGCTGCTCGTGCGTGTACTGCGGCTTTGAACGGTGGTCCAGCGCGCGCTCGCCCGTCATGTCCAGCGTGACGCCGATCTTGAACAGGCGCAGCGTCGGCAGCATGCGCGTCGACTCGGCGCCGGCGAGCCGGTGCAGCGCGGCGACGTGCGATTCAAGGTCGCTGCCCGGCGGCACCGCGATCGTGAACCACATGTTGAACGCGTGCGTGCGCCGGTAGTTGTGGCTGACGCCGGGGTGCGCGTTGATGATCTCCGCCGCATCCTTGAGCCGCTCCTCGGGCACGCGCATGGCGACCAGCGACGACACGTACCCCAGCGCCTTCGTGTCGAAGATCGGGCTCACCTGCCGCAGCACGCCGGACGCGCGCATCGCCCGCAGCCGCGCGATCACGTCGGCTTCGGCGGCGCCGGTGCGTGCGGCAAGCTCGGCGAACGGCTCGCGCACGAGGGGGGACTTGTCCTGCATCTCGTTGAGCAGCGCCTGGTCGATCGCGTCCATCGCGGGCGCGGCGCCGCTCATCGCGCCGCCCCCGCCGCCTGCGCGTTCTCTACCGCGCGCTCAATGCCGAAGTTGTCGTCGTACAGCGCCTGGACGCGCGCAAGCTCGCCGTCGGTCAACGGCGCGACATCGCCCGTCGCCGCGAACTCGGCGAGCTGCTCGCGGTCGTAGATGTTCGGCAGCGTCGACGCGATCAGCGGCTCCGCGAGGATCCAGCGCAGCGCCACCTGCCCGAGCGTCGCGCCCGGGCGCGCCTCGGTCAGAAACGACAGCTGATCCACCTTCTTGAGGCCGTTGATCAGCCACGACCGCGGGCGGTGCCGGCGGTGGTCGTTGGCGGCGAACTGCGTGTCCTCGGTGTACTTGCCTTCGAGCAGGCCGCTGCTGTGCGGCACGCGCGTCACCACGCCGGCGCCGCGCGCGCGGCACGCGGCGATGTGCGCGCGGCCGGGATCCTGCTCCAGCAGGTTATAGATGATCTGCATGCCGGAGATGTCCCGCTCGCGCGCCGCGCGCACGCCTTCTTCCTCCCAGCCGATCGCCGGGCCGAGCGCGACGCCGTACGCGCGCACCTTGCCCTCGCGCTTCAGGTCCTCGAGCGTGGCGAAGGTCTCGTCGCGCGAGATCGTGTCCATCTTCGGGTTGTGCAACTGGTAGAAGTCGATGCGGTCGCGCTTCAGGCGGCGCAGGCTCTCTTCGCACGCGCGGCGGATGTGCCGTGGACTGAAGTCCTGCGGGATCTCCTGCTGGCCACGGCGCGCGCCGGCGTGCGTATAGAAGTCGTAGCCGCACTTCGTCGCGATGATCACGTCCGGATCGTCGCCGAACGCGGCGCCGAGCTGCTCCTCCGACCGCCCGTTGCCGTAGCTGTCCGACGCATCGAAGAAGTTGATGCCGAGCGCGCGGGCCTCGCGCAGCAGGGCGACGGCGTCGTCGTCGGTGTACTCGCCCCACCAGCCGGTGCTCGTCGTCCAGACGCCGAACCCCACGACCGATACGCCGAGGCCCGACCTCCCGAGTTCGCGGTACTCCAAAGCAGACCTCCGTGCGCGGCTGCGTGCGTTGATAGATGTGGCGATCGGCATCGGCGCGCGTGGCCGCGCGCCCCGGCGCGATGCTTCGATCACAGGACTATCGCCGGACGCGCGCGAGATCAATTCGAGAATGTCGGCGAACCGTGACGGATACGCGAAATGCGCGATTTACACAGGTTTGGCGCAAGCGTCGATCCGGGCGCCCCGCCGCGCCGCCACCGGCCTGTCACCGGTCCACTGCGCGTCGCCGCACCCATGCCTCGCGGTCGCGGATGTCGCGGTCATACAGCAGGCGGTTGCGCCACACTTCCGGCCGCGGCGCCGATGCATCGGGCGCGGCGTTGCCGAGCAGCCGCTTCACGACGGCGAGCGCGACCAGCGCCGCGCCCCCCGCGACGGCCGCCGCGCCATCGCCGGCCGCCAGCGCGGCGAGCGGCGCCACGGCGAGCGCGAGCAGCACGCCCTGCGGGACCGCCCGCGCCAGCACGCCCGCCAACGCCACGACGATGAACGCGCCAAGCGCCACCGGCGTCAGGCCGAGCAGCACGCCGATCGACGCGCCGACGCCACGCCCGCCATCGAACGCCAGCAACGGGTTCCAGTCGTTCGCCAGCACCGCGGCGACGCCCGCCATCGCTTGCACCGCGACGTCCTGGCCGATCGCGCGGGCGACGACCACCGCGGCGAGCCCCTGGCCGATCTGCGCCAGGCCGACCGGCACGACGAGCGCGCGCGACACCGTCTGCCACACGTTCGACGCGCCCGGGTTGCCGCTGCCGCGCTCGCGGATGTCGATGCCGCGCGCGCGGCCCGCAAGCCAGGCGACAGGCACGCAACCGATGGCGTAGCCGGCGATGACCGCGGCCGCGGCCGTGAGCATCAGCTGTCGGCGCGGCCCGCGGCGCCGCCCGGCGCCACAGGCATGCGTGCCAGCCACAGCGACCGCGCGTGCTCGAGCCCGTGCTCGATCATGTGCTCAATGCCGCGCTTCGACGCCTCCTCGATCTGGTGGTCGTGCTCGGCCAGGTGCACGAGCACGCGCGCCGGCGACCATTCCTCGCCGTGGTCCGCGTTCAGCCGCGCGTCCTCGAGGTCGCCGACGGCCGACTCCAGCGCCTCGTAGACGGCGCGGAACGCCCGGCGGTGCGCCTCGTCGGCACGGAAGTGCTCGATGAGCTTCATGTGCGCGCGGCGCACGTCCTCGAGCAGGCGTTGCGCTTCGGGGCTGAGGTACATCGTCGCGCTCCTAGCCCGGCCGCGGCGCCTTCTCCTGCGCCGCCATCGCGATCATCCGCGCCGCGAGCGCGATGCCCACCCGCCCGGCATGGATCCCCAGGTCGTACAGGCACGGGTTCTCGGCTTCCACTTTGAAGTAGCGGCGGTGAAACGCCGCGCGGCTGTGGTCGCTCTGCTTGATGCGCCGCTCCGCGTCCTGCCGGCCGATGCCGTCGCGCTGCATGATGTTGGCGATGCGCTCCTCGAGCGACGCAGCGACATGCACATGCAGCGCTTCCGGCGCATCGTGCAGGATCGCCTGGCTGCCGCGCCCGAGGATCACAACGTTCCCCCGCGCGGCGATCCCGCGGATCACCGATGTCAGCGTGCCGATGTAGCGGTCGTCGTCGAGCGTGCCCTGGCCGATCTCCGGCAGCTCCGCCGCCTCGCCGTACGTGCGCGCGAGCACCATCTCGAGCCCGCCGCCGCTCATCGGGTCCGTCGCGCCGGCGGCGGCGCTGCGCTCCATCAGCGTGCGCAGCACCGTCGCGATGCGTTCGCCGATGCTGCTGACGCGCTCGTCGTGCTGCTCAACATCGGCGACGCGCACGCCGAGTTGCTGCGCCGCCTCCACCAGGATCTCCTGGTCGACGTAGTCGTAGCCGAGCTCGCGCGCCGCCGCCTGCGCGACCTCGCGCGCCCCGCTCCCCAGCGTGCCCGAGACAGTGACCACCGGCACAGCCGCACCTCCGCACAAACGCGACGGCCTACGTGCGCATTGTAGGCCGCCGCGACGCGTGCGGCACCAAGTCGCCGCGACACGGTTGCTCGCGAGCAGCACGAACGGCTCTTGACGGGGGGGGGGGGGGGGGGGATTGTTGGGGCTCCTCTC
>JAJTXQ010000059.1 GCA_021462855.1 Dehalococcoidia bacterium
CTGGGTCAGTTTCTGACCGTTGTTTCTCGGCCGGGGTGGGTCAATTCCTGAGCGTTGAAAGGGTCAAATTCTGAGCGTTGTTGACAGCGCTTGCGGCCAGAACCAGGTCGGCATCTGCTGAGACGAAGAACAGGCCCGCATGCCCCTGCGCGAGAAGGACGTCGTTGGCGGTTAGCGCCGAGCTGAGTTGGATGACATCGTAGCCGCGCAGTCGATGGTTCTGGGTCAGCTTAACCGCGCGATCCAACACAGTTGCGGTGATGGCGACGAGCCGGTACTCGACCCCGCAGCGTCGAAGGAGCAGGGCAACCGCGGCGTTCCGCTGCCGCTGGCCGATGCCCTGCGGTGCGCGGTGCTTGGCCGCGGGCGCTGCCGCCACTTCGACCCCCGCAACATCGGATACCAGGATCGCGTTGCCCTCGGCCGGGTCCATGATCTGCTTGGCCCAACTTGCGCCTATCTCGTGGACGTAGCGCTTGACCAGCGCGCTGGAGTCCATGAAGTAGCACGTCACGCCTTCGGGCCACGCATCTCGATGATCAGCTCGCCCAGTTCAGGCCCGCTCGCAGCGTCCAGCGCCGCGCTGACCTCGTCCAACGTGGCCTTCGCCTGTGCCCCACGACGCGCCTCGGACGGAGCCAACTGGGCCAGCAAGCCTGCGTCGCGCAGGATGTCCCATGCCAACTCTCGGTCGGTGCGAGGCTCGGGAAGTGGCTGCGCCATCTGCTCGATCAGAAGCTCGCTCGCGACGGTCTCGACGGACTTCCCCGCACCCGCTGCCCGCTGCTACAGGCGAACAAGCACATCTGTCGGCAGGTCAAGGGTCAACGTGGTCATGGCTGGTTTCTGCTCTGAGGCACTCGCTGCCCAATCGGCTATGGTAGGTCCTGACATTCCTGTCAAACGGACCGCACGACTGTCACTTGGCAACGATACCACCCACGCGCGTGGCCGTCAACAGGGCGGCCAGGCCCCAGATGACCGCATCGACGACCCCGTTGCCGAGCGATCGAGTAGGGCGGCCACGACCAAGTGGGATGACGCCCGTGGCGATCGCCGCGAACGAAGCCGGAGCTTGGGCGTTACGACTTCCCAAGCGCTACCCGAACCGCTGTTTGATGTACGTCTGGATCTCGCTGGGTTTGAGCTCGGCGCTGGACGGGCCGGTGCGGATGAAGATCTGCTCGGTGTGGCCGTCGCGCAGATAGACGGGCGAGTTGGCGGCAGCGCACTCGACGACAAGGACGCGGACGCCGTCATAGTCTTCGAAGCGCGGATGGATGTACATCATGGTGTGTGCGCCGAGCCGGCTCTTGATCAGGTTGACGAGGTGCAAGCTCATCTTGTCTTCGTTGAGGAACCCGTCGTCTGCGATCCCGACCGGCGTTCCGTCGTCCATGATGCCGATGATGAGCCGGCCACCATGGGTGTTCAGGAAGCCGGCGATCGTCTTGATTACGGCATGCTCGATGCGGGTGTCGGTCTGTCCGGTGTGGCGGTTGAGGCGTAGCGACGACTTGAACTCGGTCGTCGGGCCCTCGCCGGCGTCGACGAGGTCAACCAGCGTCAACGGTTGGTCGACGACCGCCTGTCTCTCCCGGAGCGTCGCGTAGCCGCGTTCGATGATCTTGGCGATGCGTTCGCGGCGTTCCTCGAGGAACACGCGATAGTCCATTGTCTCCCAGCCGTCCGGCAAGCCGTGCACGTCGTACATGGTGCGCAACGCGGCGGGGGTGAACCGTGCGTGCATGATGGGGACGTAGTCGGCCGGTGCGGTGTCGGCGATGGCTGCGTTGTCGCCCCACTCCACCAGGGCGTAGTTGGCGATCTGGTTGGTATCGCGGATCTCGGTGATGCGAAGTTTGTCGGCAAGGTAGGCTTTCGGGAAAAGGTGGTGGCGTTCGACGGCCCTGCGGGTGCTGTGCACGGATGGATCGAGCATGACGTGGATCTTCTGATCCGAGAAGAGCGGGCGGGCGTCCAACAGGACAAGGGCAGCGTAGTAGGCAAAGAGGGAGGGGCTCGTCGGCGAGGATGTGGCCAACTCGTTGGGAAGGGTGATTGCCCAGAAGTCGCTCGTGAGGTTGGCATCGCACAGGCGGTCGAGGACCCTCACGAAGGCATCGGCGCTCGTGATGTCGCGGAGACGCGCCAGGTCAGACTCGAGGGCCGACTCGGGCGATCCGGTGTAACGGCCGGTCAAGCTGGACATGAAGAACCAGCGGGCGATGACGCGCCTCAACGTTCGTTCTTCGACCTCGTATTCGGTGCGGCCGATGAGGTAGAGGACGTAGGCGAAGATGAGGTTGTTGTTCGAGCTGATGAGCCGACCACCCAGAAACCCAGCCGTGGCGATGGCCTTGAAGAAGTCGTGCCAGTGCTTCAGGTCGAGAACTCGGGCTTGAGCGTTCTGCAGCAACGCGAACTGTGCATCGCGCCGCTCGATGCTGATCTCGCCAGTCTCCAGATCTTTGCCGCGTAGAATGGAGTACACGTACTGAAGGCGGGCGCGCTTGAAGCCCAGGCCGACGGCGACGCGCAGCAACTGGTCCGGGTCGGGTTGTATGTAGTGGTTGAACGGCGATGGCCCACCCGTCGAGGGCGTGCGTGCATGCCGGCAGAAATCCTCGAGCTGGGTGCGGCCTTCGTCCCAGAAGACGGACATGAGCGTGAGGATGAAGTCGGCTTGGTTGAGGGGCTTTCCCTTGCTGTTGATGCGGACGAAGACCTCAGCGACCTGCTCTTCGTCGATGGTACGCGACAGCTCGAGGGCGGTGAAGGGGTACTTCACCAGGTTGTACAGCCGCTGGATGGCAGACTGGATGGCCTTGCGCTCTTCTTGAGAAACGTCCCGTGTGGCGGCCAGCTCAGCCAAGTAGTCGCTCGCGACATCGAAGAGGCTGGTGTTGCCATTCCAGATGTTGGAGATGTTTGCGATGAATGCTTTGTCGCGCCGGATGGCGGCGTCCGCAACCTCGAACTGCTCGGTGGTAGGGTTGAAGGCGATTTCGACGGTCTCTGGCTCGTAGTTGTCGCGGATGATGGGAATGCCCTTGACGACCGCGAACAACGACGTGAGCCGCTGCTGACCATCGACGATGAGGAGGTTGGGTGACTTCTGCTTGACGCCGGTGCCGATGGCGCGCGAGTCCTCCGTGAAGGCGTTCTCCCAGAAGAGCAGGTAGCCGACCGGGTAGCCGCGGTACATCGAGTCGAACAGGTCGCGGATCTTGGCGTTCTTCCAGACGAATGGGCGCTGGATGTCCGGAAGGCCGATCTGACCCATTTCTATAGAGTCGACCAGGAAATCCAGGGAATACGATACTTGCTTGAAGAGCGCTTCACCTGTTGTCACGTGGGCCTCCGAGCATGTGGAATGGGACGAAAGCATGGTTGCCTGAGATGGCGGTTGATGCCGAACGAGGTGGCGCCGACCGAGTTCGAGACCACGTTGGGCACTCCACCCGGGTGCACGCCTCACCCATCCTCGAACCCCTGCTGCTCGAACTTCAGCGCCCGGCCGTTCTCGGTCACCACGCGCACCACGTGGTCGGGCGCGCC
>JAJTXQ010000006.1 GCA_021462855.1 Dehalococcoidia bacterium
CCGCCGCGCCGAGCCGGCAGGGTTCCGGCCATGGCTCACGATCAGCGCCGGCGACGGCAGCAGCGTAGTGACGGCGGCGTAGCGGCCGCAGCGACCGAGTCCGAGGTGCGGCTCGCGCGGGTCATCCGGTCGCCGGTGCTGGCGCGCCCGGCCTCGAGCAGCCCGGCGGTAGTGATCGAGCTCGGCGACACGAGGGTCAGCCTCGCGCGAGACGCCGATCCGAACGTGGTCGCGGTCGTGCTCGCGATCCTGCGGGGAGGCGGGCGGTGATCCCGCACGGCGTGGAGGTGTTCGTGGCGCTCGATCCCGTGGATCTGCGCTGGGGGTTCGAGCGGCTCGCCGGCGTGGTGAGCGAGAAGGTCGGCCGGGACGCGCGCGGCGGCGCGCTGTTCGTGTTCTTCGGCAAGCGCCGACACGCGATCAAGGTGCTGTTCTTCGACGGCACGGGGATGTGCCTGTTCTACAAGCGGCTCGATCGCGGGGCGTTCCGGATCCCCGCGGCGCCGCGCGAGGGCGCGACCGCGCTCGCGATCGAGGAGCGCGCGCTCGACGACCTGCTCGACGGCATCGACCTCGACACGGCGGCGCCGGCGGCGCCGCGTCGGCGCTCGACGACACACTGATCGCGCTTTACGATCGCGCGGACTCGACAGCGCGATCGCGGTCGCGTACAGGATGGCCGTGATCGACACGGCCGACACGCGCGTCGCTGAGCTGGAGGCGATGGTCGCCTCGCTCACCGCCGAGCGCGATCGCCTCGCCGCCGAGCGCGATCACGTCGCCGTCGAGCGCGACCATTTGCGGCTCGCCTACCAGGACCTGCAGCACGAGCTGGCTCTGCTCAAGAAGCGGCTCTTCGACGCCAAGCGCGAGCGGATCGACACGGCCCAGCTCGAGCTCGAGCTCGGCGCGAAGCTGGCCGCGCTCGACGCGCTCAACCGCCAGCTCGGCCAGGCGGACACCGGCGGCGAGGCCACCGGCGACAAGCCGGGCGGGCCCGGCGCGGGCCGTGGCCCCGGCAAGCACAAGCCCCGGCCCACCGGCCGGCGCGACCTCGCCGAGACCGACCTCCCGGTCGAGCGGCTGGAGCAGACCGACCCGGCGCTCGAAGGCAAGGCCGAGCGGATCGGCTGGGAGGAGTCGAGCCGCACCGCCTATCGTCGCGGCGGCCTGGTGCGCCTGGTGACCGCGCGCGCCATCTACAAGCAGCCCGCGCCGCCCGAGACGCCCGACGCGCCGCCGGTGATCACCACGGTGCCGCTGTCGCCGACGATCCTGCCGCGCTCGCTCGCCACGCCGTCGCTGGTCGCGCACATCGCCACGGCGAAGTTCTGCGACGGCCTGCCGCTGCATCGTCAGGAGGATCGCTTCGACCGGCTCGGCTTCCCGCTCGACCGCGGCTCGATGTGCCGCTGGCTCGAGGACGTCGGCGCCACGCTCGGCGCGACCGTCGTCGCGGCGATGCGCGACGAGGCGCTGCGCACCGCGTTCTGCATCGCCACCGACGCGACCGGCATCCTGGTCCAGCCGATCCAGGGCGGCGACCAACCGCGCCGCGGCTGCACCCGCGGGCACTACTTCGTCCAGATCGCCGACGCCGACCACGTCTTCTTCGAGTACACGCCGCGCGAGACCGCGGCCGCGGTCGCCGAGCTGTTCGCCGGGTTCTCCGGCTACGTGCTCGCCGACGCCAAGAGCGTCTACGACTTCCTGTTCCGCGCGCCGGAGCGCCCGCCGCCCGACGGCGACGAGCCGCCGGTCTTGCACGAGGTCGGCTGCTGGGCCCACGCGCGCCGCAAGTTCTGGGAGGCCGCCGTCACGACCGCCGACCCGGTCGCGCGCGAGGGCCTGCTGCGCATCGGGCGGATCTTCGACCTCGACCGTCGCTGGAAGAAGGCGTCCGCCGTCGAGCGCAAGGCGATGCGCGAGCTGCACGTGCGCCCGCACCTCGACGCGTTCTTCGCCTGGGTCGCCGACGAGCACGAGCGGGTCAAGGACCAGCGCGGCCTCGTCCGAACTGCGATCGGCTACGCCCACCGCCAGCGTGGCGCGCTCACCCGCTTCCTCGACGACGGCCGCCTCCCGCTCACCAACAACCAGTCCGAGCGCGAGCTGCGTCGCGTCGCGGTCGGCCGCAAGGCCTGGCTCTTCGTCGGCAGCGACGACCACGCCCAGGCCGCCGGCAACCACCTCACGCTCGTCGCCTCCGCGCGCCTCCACCGACTCGACCCCGAGGCCTACCTGCGCGACGTCCTCCGCGTCCTGCCGCACTGGCCCCGCGACCGCTACCTCGAGCTCGCCCCGCGCTACTGGCTCGCCACCCGCGCTCGCCTCGATCCCCGGCAACTCGAGCTGGAGATCGGCCCCCTCGACGTCCCGCCGCCGCCCTCGTCGGAGCAGCCGGCTACGCGCTGAGCGGGTTCCCGTCGTCACACCGCCAAGCTGCCATCACGCTCGGCTCGGCGGAAGGACGGGGTCCGTGCAGCGGGTAC
>JAJTXQ010000060.1 GCA_021462855.1 Dehalococcoidia bacterium
AAGAAGGACGCGGTTGTTATCAAGTCAGACCTTGAGGGCCTGCTCGAACAGGTCGAAGGGGACAATGAAGAGATCTGCAATCTCAGATTAAACGTCATTGTCTTTGCGGGCCGTTCAAAAGGTCTTAAGGAAACGCGTCGCCAGCTTGAGATTCTTGACGACCGATGTGACGCGGTTGTCTCAGCTATCCGCAAGAAGATCGGGGCGGACGCGATTCGAGAAGACGCGGTGAGGCAGCGAGCAATTTATCCGCGAATGCTTGCTGGCGAACTTTCCTGGAAGCCAACAGGTCAGGAACTTACGGAAACGGCCGACTCGGTAATCTCCCTTGTCCCAACCGAAACGAGCTGGTGTGGAAGCGGACGGCCGCACAGCGTCTTTATAACTCCGAACGGCCAGATGTTCGGTCTGGACCTCTACGATCGGGCACTCATCAAGTCTCCGACGGTTATCGTCACCGCAGCGTCCGGCGAAGGTAAATCATTCCTAGCTTCGATGCTGATAACGGATATCCGATCACATCGCGGGAACGTGAAAGTCCGCGTGATGGACTACAGGCATTCGTTCAAGCCTATTTGTAAACTTTTTGGCGGCCGTCACATCGAGTTCAACGAAGCCGAGCCTAAACCGATCAATATCTGGAACTATCCGGGAATCGAGGAAGGTAACCGGCCTACGAAGCGCCAGCTTTCAATGGTGTTGATGGACATTCTCATTCTAAGCAAGACAGCAAAGATAGACGCGATCACAAGTGCTATTGCCGCCACGGTTATCGATGAGGTCTATAAGATGTCGCTGGCTCGAAACGGAGACGGCAGACCGAAGTTTCAGCCAACTCTCGGACATTTTCTGGATGTCCTGAAGACCTATCACTGGGAGCCTGCACAACATGGCCCGGCGAGCGAGCTTTACTTGAAACTCAATGTTCACCGAAAAGACCCGTGGCTTAACTCGCCAACCCATCCAGACTACGACGTTCCGTCGATGTTCGATGTTTTCGAGCTTTCCGGAATTAGCGGCCTCGACGAAAAGATCCGTGAGAGCGTCGGCTTCAGAATCAGCGCACAGATAATGCAGGAGATAGGCGAGGAAGACGAGCGGAAGCAAAAGACACCGATCCTATTCCTTTGCGACGAAATGCGGGAGATCAACAAGCACTTTCCTGCGATTCAGGAACTCATTGCCGAGGCATCAGTGACCGGCCGTAAAGAAGGTCTTGTTACCGTCCTATTCTCGCAGGCTTACGAGCATTTCACCGGAACTACAGAGAGGCCCAACGAGATTGGAATCGACCTTGTAAAAAACTCAGGTGTAAAGATGATCGGCAAACAGATAGGAGGTTTTGACCGTCTGGCATCCGATTGCGAGTTGGCACCTGAGACAGTTGCAGCGATCCGTGCGATCAGAAATCAATATGGTCGATACACCCAATGGGTTTTTGTTATCGGCAGCGGCGTGGACAAGATCGTCCAAATGGCTGAAATACGTCTATCACCCGCGATGCTCTGGGCGAATACGAACGACACGAACGAAGCGAATGCGCGAAGACTCGTCGAGAATATACGGCCCGACCTTCCGCCTGAGATCGTTGTTTCGTGGCTTGCCTCAAAATATCCAAGCGGATTGAGCGCCATCGGGCTCACGGAAATATCATCTTTCGACCTGAATGAATTGAACGGATTGGAGATAGCAGCATGACTCGAAATAACAAAACAGGAAGACAAATACTTCTGGGCGTGATTCTGTCGTCGATATTTATTGGTTTCGACGTTAGACCGGCGCAAGCACAGTGGACGGTATTCGACCCGTCGCAATATGTTCTCCAAGTTGAAAAAAGGGTCGAAGAGGCGGCTCGGTGGCTTGAGACGATCAATCACTATATCGATACCTATGAGCAAGCGGTCAAGCAGTACGAAAAGATGGTTGAAAGCGTAACCAATCTGCGAGGGATTCTCGGTAAGGTTGAAGAGCAAGTAATGCGGCACAAGCAGCTGATAACGACATATGCGACCATCGGACGG
>JAJTXQ010000061.1 GCA_021462855.1 Dehalococcoidia bacterium
GGCCAGAAGTCTTTCCAGTACATCGAGTTGCCGCGCGGCCGATATAGCACGAGCGTAATCGCGGCGAATTTCGACCGCGATATTCCGTTCGATAGCGGCGATCTCGGCACGAACCTGTTGGAGTTCGAGTTCGGCGACGGTTCTTCGCTTTCCACGTTTGCCTCCAAGTTCGAAAGGCTGAGAGATCCCCGCCGAATAGTCATACTCGCTTTCGCCGCCCAAGAAACGCGGACTGCCGAATTCGGTACTAAAGACCGGATTTGGCCGAAGTCCGGCTTGAACCAGACGCCCCTCGGCGATCACAAGTCGCTGCCGCGCTGCAAGCAGATCCGCCCGACGGCTGCCCGCACTTTCAACAAGCCGCTCGACACTCAAGCCATCCTGGCCAATGTATTGAAGCGACGGCGCCGGAGTCGGCACGGGCGACGGATCAGTTTGCTGGGCCAATGCCGAATGAAAGCTGCCAAAAAAGAAGACGGCTAGACCGACCTTCGCTAAAGGCACACCTACGTTCGCTAAAATATTCCTTATGCCCATGGAGTGTCGGTAAACGATGTTCGCGAGATTCTTACGCAGAAAGTGCTTCCTCGTTGACTCCGGGGCCAGCGGCGAAACGCCACACGAAATACACAAGCCCGAAAAGCAGAATTATTACAAGCAAAAAGACAACGCCTATAACCAATTGCGTGAACCAAGACGTTTCGCCCTCGGCAGTGAGCGTGGGCGGCTTTACTTCGATACCGGAAAAGGTGGCGATGTCGGTTTCGCCGTCGTGCGATACGTTAGCTCGCATCTTGTAAACGCCGGTCGGCATCGCCGGAAAGGTCACGCTGTATGTGCCCGCCTGTTCGCCGGCCGCAACGGTCGCATTAAAGACGGTACCGTTCGCCGATTCGACCTCGATCTTGGCATTGGCAGACTTGAAAGGTTCGTTGGTCTCAAATTTCGTGATAAAAAGAAGCCCGGTCGTAGGTTTGTCCGGCTCCATCGCGGGGTGCTTTACCATTAGCTCGAGTTCGCCCAAACGAGTCGAATGGGATACAACGCCCTTCGAGTTCGCCGTGGACTTTGGCTTCGCGTCACCATGATCCTCGCCACCATGGGCGAGCATCGCGGTAGGCGAGACAACCGTGAACAGGACGCTACCCAGAATAAAATGCCCAATAAATCGCGCGATCTGACCTCTCATATACCGAAACGTAATGGCAATAGCTGTACCACTCGCTTTATCCGATGTTTATTGGGTTTAACGGGAGTATTCGACGAGGCGATGCGGCCACGATGTGTAATAAGAGACAGGAGCTGTCTGTTATCAAACACCATCGGCGGCAGACGAGACTTTTGTGGACACTATCTATCTGTTTTTGAAACCGTATGCATGCGGGTTATGGGGAGATTCAACTGCGAACTTCAGGGGAGAATCAGAGAAACCTCGGATAATTTTTCGTGTGAATGAAATCGAATAGAGAATAGATTGGCTCAACCTATTTCTGCTGTAACAGACGCTGATTAGATGACCCTCGATACTCTCCCGTATCAGCGACTAGTGATGATTCAAAAGGACCGTCAATGAGCAGGTCAATGTGGGACAGAATATTGGTAATGCTAGGGTCGTCCTTTGCAGTTAGTTTCTCGATAGTATTGCCCGTGTAGACGACAATGTGGAAGCCAAGTTTCTTCA
>JAJTXQ010000062.1 GCA_021462855.1 Dehalococcoidia bacterium
CTCTCTCCAGGGGGACGGAGCGGCAGGGGGCGGCGGCAATCGGGCCGCCGCCCCCACGGGACGGCGCCGCCGCGCGCGATCCTCTGCCGATGGCCCGGACTACCGAGGCCTCGACGTGTTCGAGGTGCGCCAGGCGCGGCTGGTGCAGCTCGTGCGCGAGGGCCATGCCGTAGCCGAAGCCGCCGGCATGGTGTTCGTGGCCGTCGCGACGGTGCAGAAGTGGCGGGAGAGGTCGGCGGCGTTCCGCGCACGGCTCGACCAGGCCAAGCACGACGCCCGGATCATGCGGCGGCGCCGGCTGCAGCATGAGTTCCTCGCGCGCGTCGAGCGCGGCCAGTCGATGGCCGAGGCGCTACGCGAGCTCGGTCTCGACCCATCCCAGGCGAACAACTGGCTGAAGCTGGGTCGCCACGGGCGTGACGTATGGTTCGAGCGCGAGTACCGCCGACTGCTCGGGCCGACCGGCCGCACAGGAAGCAGGTTCAGACTGTTCCTCGACGAGCTGCGGCGCGGCGCCAGCATGAAGGGCGCATGCCGGGCGGCTCGGCTCAACGTGACGACGCCGTACCGGTGGAAGCGCCGGCGCCCCGATCTGTGGCAGGCCGTCGAGGTCGCCCGGGCCGAGGGGCGAACTAGGCGGGCAGCGTGACGAAGCGCGCCGCCGGCGTCTCGTTCGTCAGCGACATGGTCGCAGTGGACGTGCGGCTGACGACGTACGCCTGCGGCTGCGGAGCGTCGGTGGCGCTGACGCGGCTGGAGCCGCTGCCGGCCGGGTGGATGACGATCGCGGACGCCTACGGCGACATCGTGGGCTACGCGTGCGAGGCGTGCGCGCGGTGGCGTCGCCGGTGGACGCGCGGCAGGAGCCGCTCGTGACGCGCTTCGAGCGAGCGTGCTGGGTGCTGGCGCTGGTGGTCGTCGTCACCGCGGCGGTGACCGTTGGCGCGGCGGTGCTGCGGCCGTTGGTGGACGAGCTGGTGGGGGTGTGGGTGTGGTGAACGGTGAAAGCGAAGGCGCCGGTCGCAGAGGACCGGCGCCCGGGGCTGGATCGGTTGGGTTACTTGAGCCCGAACTGAGCCTTCTGGATCATCGCCCCATTCTGGAACATCGCGTTCATGTTCGCTCCGAGCGAGCCGGTGCCGGACCACTGGTACATGACGGTATGGATGCCGGCAATGTCGGATTCGCTGAGGACGGATCCCTCCTCTCCGAGAATTGCAACCACCTCTTCGTAGGTCATTCCATCCTGGATTCGGTTGAAGTTCGCAAGGTTGACACCTGCTGTATCAACTGGGGCAGACGAGTCGACGGGAGCTTCGGTTGCGGGCGGCGGTTCGTCCTGCGCTGGGGCGGGCTGTTCCGCCGGGGCGCTACCGGCAGCGGCATCGCCTGCCTCTGGAAGGGTGAACCACCAACCACCGCGATCGTTTTGGCGAACGAAGACCAGCGCCACGCCATGGCCGTCGCACCCGCTCGCGCCGGTGGGCGCGGTTCGGTCGGCTGAGCGGTGGCAACGACGTCCACGAGCCACCGAGTGCCGACGCGATGGCCGTGCGCGCTGCCCTGGGGAGACTGACGTGCGGTGAGCGGCAGGTGCTGGTGCTTATCGGCACCTGTGGGCTCAGCGCGGCCGAGACCGCGGAGGTGCTCGGCATGAGCGCCGATGCGGTGCACAAGCGATGGCAGCGGGCCCGAGCTCGCTTCATCGCGATGGCGGAAAGGATGAAGGTCGAACAATGAGCACGACGATCTCGCCCCTGGTGAGCGACGTGGTCTGCAGTGCCGTCCGACTGCGGCTGCTCGACTACGTTGCCGGCGGCGAGCTGCCGAACGACCTGGCGGAGCACGTGCGGGGATGCCGGGCATGCGAGCTTGAGCACAAGACCAACCAGCTCGTCGGCGGTCTCCTCGGCACCGTGAGCGATGTGAGCCCCAGCGCGGCAACGGTGCGGCGACTACGAGCCCCCGAGGTGTACGCGGGTGCCGCGAGCGGCGCCCAGACCCCGATGCCCGCCGCGCGCCCGTTGCCGCGCGCCATCGGCATCGTGGTTGCCATTGTGTTGCTGGCCATTGGCGGGCAGGCGCTGCTGCAGCGCTACACGATCGAAACAGGGTCGCAAGCTGGCCGGCGCCCGCCGGCGCCGGGGCATGGCGCGGGTATCTCGTCGACGTCCACCCCAACGCCGACAGCCACCCCAATCCCCACCCCAATCCCCACGCCGATGCCCAGCGCTCCGCCCGCCGCGCGCGCCACCGCCGCGCGCGTTCAGCAGGGTGCGTCGCCGCACGGCGAAATGACAGCGCCCGGCGCCGCAGATTCGTCTCGAGCGCCGGGCGCTGTCGCGCCTACGAGTTACGGCTTCGGCCTCGGGCGAGACGGTGGCGGGTCTGGCTCGTTGCCGCTCCCGCCGCCCGGCGGCACCGACAAACACCCGCCGGGATCTGTGCATTCCGAGTCTGCATCCAATGACTGAGAGGGCATCACGCAGGCGACGCTGAGGAGCGTAGCAACGGCAACGACGATACGAGCAAGCATAGATCACCTCTGTCGCGGTGAAGGCGCGCGCGGTTGTTGTGCCGCGCGCGCCGCAACTTGTTGATGGGGTGTAGCCTACTCGAATCGCGGGGACAAGGGAAGGGGGCGGGAGGGTTCCCGCCCCCTTGGGCCTACGCGCGCCACGCCCTATGCGGCGGCGCTCCGCTCGCTCTCACCGTCGGCCCGTGGCCTCTTCGCCGCCCCTGCCAGCACTGCGCCGCAACCGCAGCACGCGACGCACTGAACGCCGTCGGCGGCGCGCCAGGCCCACAGGCGCGTGGGTGGGTGAGAGCACGCCGCGGCCGACCTGTCCGAGCGCCGGCCGCGTTCCCTCTCCGCCTGCGTCACGCCGCTGCCGGCAGCGCGTCGCCGTGGCCGCCCCACCGGATCACCGCCCGGACGTGCGAGCACATGACCCCGCCGTGCTCCGCCCAATGGCACGTGCACGTCCACGTGTCCGGGTCATCCGTGGTGGCCACGACCTCATACCACGTCGTGGCGTCCGACCCCGACCGGACGCTGAACATGCCGTCGCCGTCCCACGTCACAAGCAGCGCCGCCGCACGGGCGTCCAGGGCGGCGACGTTGACGGGCCGGCGCGTCGGCCGCGGGTCGGCCAAGCCAAGCTCCGTCAGCAGCTCACGTGCCGGGGTCCAGTCCGCCCCGTCGATCTCCCCGTCGCTGTCGATCGTGATGGCCGACGGCGACCGGCGCGCCGCGTAGAGGAGGATCGCCGTTACAGCCAGATCGTACGGCGCTCGGTTGGTCTTGCAGAACGACCATGACGCCGTCTCTCGGGTGAGATCGAACGACTCCCACGCATCGTCAACGGAGCCGTTCAATGCGATCTCGGCATCCGTGACCCGAGGCGCGCCGTAGCCGTGCGGTCCAGCAACCCGAACGCCGCGGCCCTCGCATGCCCGAATGATCGTGCGCGCGGCCGCGGTGATGTCCGCCCATTCGGCCGCGCCGAAGTCCGCCGCACGGCTGATGTAGTGAGTGTAGCCCATGTCATGCCTCCGTAGGTCGCGTGAGAGTGAGAGTAAATCCAACGTAACACCAGTATACCACAACACGCGGGTTCTGTCAATGTGTTCACAGAGGTATTTCAGATTTGAACAAACCGCGCAAGAGCTTGACAAACACGCGGGTTTAGTGTATACTGGTGTGTGTTGGACGTTACCCTCTCTCACGCGTAAGGAGTCTTCGATGTTGATGACGTTCACGGTCGGCGGTGTCGCGGTCGAGTTGGTGGTGGAGTTCGAGGCGTCGGGCGGTTTCGAGCCCGCAACGTGGGACCACCCGGGCGCGGAGCCGGTGGTTGAGGTCACGGCTGTCCGGCTGGCCGACCCCGACGACGTGCTGGACCTCCTGGGGCCGGGCGCGCTGCGGAGGATCGAAGCGGCGGTCGCGGATGCCCTCCGCCGCGGCGAGGTGGACGACTGGGAGCCGATGGCGGCATAGGGGAACACGAAGGGCCCCGGCACTGCCGGGGCCCTTCGTCGTTGGACTTACCACGCTCTCACACATGGAAGCGGGAACCATCATACAGGAGGGATAGCATGGAGGCAAGCACGAGCGGGCGGCGGCCGTCGGTCGCCGGCGAGTTGACGGCGGACGAGCGCGCCGCGGTCGTCGAGGTTGCGCGCGTCGTCGGCAGCCTGGCCGAGCGCGGGCCGACGGCCGGGCAGCCGTCGATCACGGCACTGCTTCGAGACATCGCGGCAGGTGCGGTGACGTGCCGGCGGTCGCGGCGACGGGGCGCGGCGCGGCAGACGGCGGCTGCCCGCATCGCTGAGCTGCGGGAGCGAGAGCCGGGACTCACGGGAGCCGAGGTCGCGCGCCGCGTCGGGTGCCGGCCGCAGACGGTGTACGCGGTGTGGTCGCGGCTGCGCGCCGCCACCGACCCGCAGGTCTGACCACTGACCATCCGGTGGCTGACGGTCGGAGGGGGACCTCACATCGCCCGCTCCATCCGGTACACGTTCAGCCGCGCGTCACCC
>JAJTXQ010000063.1 GCA_021462855.1 Dehalococcoidia bacterium
CACCCGCGCGCGCCGTCGCCTCGCCCCGCGCGCCGCAGCGCCGGGCCGCCGCAGCGCCGGCGCCTTCACCGACCGCGCGCGCGACCGGCTTCATCATCGCCGTCGTCACGGCGTTCCTGGCCATCCTGCTTATCCGCGACGCATTTGTCGGCGACCGTGCGACGCCGGATGTCGTCGCGCGCATTGTTGCCGGCGCGTTCCTCGTGGCGATGGCGGCGTTCATCGGGGCGCTGCTGCTGTTCCCGTCGTGGTTTCGCGAACGGTGGCGGCGATAAGCGCCCGCGCTACCGTCCGCCGCGGAGGCGCGGGTCGAGCACGTCCCGCAGGGCGTCGCCAAACATGTTGATGCCGTAGACGGCGAACGCGATGGCGATCCCCGGCCAGAGCGCCTGCTCCGGGTACGCGCGGAACTGCAGCGACCCGGCCAGGTTCAGCATGCCGCCCCACGACGGGAACGGAGGCGGGATGCCGTATCCAAGGAAGCTCACCGCGGCCTCGGCGAGGATCACGGTGCCGAGGTTCACCGTCATGAACACGATCATCACCGGCATCACGTTCGGGACGATGTGCCGGAAGATGATCCGCAGGTCGCTCGCGCCGATCGTGCGGGCGGCATCGACGTACTGGTTGTTCGACGTCGCGATCGCAGCGCCGCGCACCACGCGCGCCGATGCCGCGGAGATGATCACGCTGAGGATCACGACGAACCAGAACATCCTCGCGTACGGCCCGGACATCGAAGCGAACACGGAGATGCCGAAGATCAGCAGGATCAGCGGCGGGATCGCCAGGATGATGTCGACGAGCCGCTGCGCGATCGTGTCGAACCAGCCGCTGAAGTAGCCCGAAGCGGTGCCGATGGTCAGCGACACGACGCCGGCGATCAGCACCGTCGCCAGGCCGATGACGGCGGAGATCCGCGCGCCGTAGAGGATGCGCGAGAAGATGTCGCGCCCCAACTCGTCGGTGCCCATCCAGTGATCCCACGAGGGGCCCTGGTTGATCTCTGCGCGCGTGATGTGCTGGTCGTCGTAGTGCGTGCGCGCCAGGATCGGCGTGTCGCTCCCAACGAGCCGCGCATCGACGAAGGCGGCGCAGAGCAGCAGCACGAGCACGAGCGCGCCGCCGATTGCTCCGAGCGGCTTGCGCTTCGCGAACGACCATACGTTGTTGAGCCAGCGCCGCGGCAGCGCCTTGCGGGGCCGCAGCTCGATCGCGCCGAGTTGTGTGATGTCGAGCGTCGTCGCCATCAGCTGTACCTAATCCGCGGGTCGAGGTAGGCGTAGGCGATGTCGACCAGCAGGTTCGACGCCACGACGGAGATCGCCGTCAGCAGCGCGATGGTCTGCACGACGGGATAGTCGCGGAAGCCGACGGACTGAAAGAACCACTGGCCGACGCCCGGCACGTTGTACAGGCTCTCGACCACCACGCTGCCGCCGACGAGCAGCGGCACCTGCAGCCCGATGACCGTGATCACCGGGATCAGCGCGTTCTTCATCGCGTGGCCCAGCACGACGCGGCGCTCGCGCAGGCCCTTCGCCCAGGCGGTGCGCACGTAGTCCTGGCGCAGAACCTCGAGCATCTGCGCGCGCGTGAGCCGCATCACCGTGCCCGAGAGGCTCAGGCCGAGCACGACCGAAGGCCCGACCGGGATGAACTTGCCGAACGGGAAGAGCATGAACTTGAGATTTTCGTACGGCTGCTCCCAGAGCTGCTGGTAATCCTGCGCCTGCGGCGTAGCGACCTGGAACCACAGCGACGAGTACACGATGATCAGCGTCCCGAGGAAGAACGACGGCACGGCGAGGAACGCCACGGCGGCGCTCCGCGCGACGTAGTCGGCGATGCTGTCCTGCCGGATCGCCGCGTATACGCCGATCGGCACCGAGATCAGCAGCGACACGACCAGCGCCAGCGCCGACATCTCGATCGTGATCGGGAGTTTCGTGCGCAGGTCATCGGCGATCGGCGTCTTCAGCCGCAGCGAGTGGCCGAAATCGAGCGTGACCACGCCGCCGAGCCAGTCGAAGTACTCCTGCCACGCAGGCTTGTCGAGCCCCAGGTCCTTCTCGATCTGCGCCCGCAGCTCCGGCGTCACCTGGTTCTCGCCGGCGACCTGCTGGACGATGTCGCCGGGCAGCACGCGCAGCATCGAGAAGACGATGACCGATACGCCGATGAGCGTCGGGACCGCGAGGAGGAGCCGCTTGATGATGTAGTTGCGCATGAATCGGTGGAGTGTACTACAGCAGGGGGCGATCCGAGTCGCCCCCTGCCGATCATGTTGCGCTAAGCGCGCCCGGCGGTCTTACACATCCAGCCAGTTGCGGAGTGCGCCCTCGGTGCCGACGGCGTATGTCGTGGGTCCCGTGCGGTTGAGCGCGCCCTTGAGGCTGGACTGGCGCGCGCTGAACTCGACCGGCGTCACCACCGGCACGTAGTACATCATGTCCGACGTGTACTTCATGAGCTCAAAGCTCTGCTTCTGGATGTCCTCGATCTTCTGCGAGGCGAGCATCTTCTTGATGTTGTCGACGAGCTGGGTGTCGTTGACGCTGGAGTGGTTCCGGCCGCCGCCCGCGTCGCGCGGGTAGAACATGTTCGTCCAGTACGCGGCGATATCGCTGAACACCGACTCGAGCCCGAACGTGAAGCCCTCGAACTCGCCGCGCCCGAACGTCTTGGAGATGTACACGCCGTACTCCTCGCCGACGGGCTGCACCTTGACGCCGGCCTTGCTGAGCATGTCCGGCAGCGCCTGGCGGACGATGTCGTAGTACGGCACGACGCTCGAGTACACGGTCGAGCTGAAGTGCATCGGCGTGTCGATCGTCGAGACGCCGGCAGCCTCGAACAGCTTCTTCGCCTCGGCGACGTCGTACTTGTAGTACTTCGCGGCATCGCCCAGGCCGCTGCCCTGCGGGTCGAGCCACCACGCCTCGCCGAAACCGGCGTTGATCGGCGTGTTCGGCCACTCGCCGCCATCGGCGGAGACGAGCTGGAGCAGGCCCGCCCGGTCGATCGCCATCGACATGCCGCGGCGCACGCGCGGGTCATCGAACGGCTTCTTGGCGGCGCTGTAGCTCGCCGGCTCGAAGTAGAGGAAGCTCAGGATGTTGCGCACGGCCTTGTCGATGATCGCGCCGCGCGCCTGGCCCTTGAACGCTTCGTACAGCTGAGGCGGCACCGAGATGGCGTCGAGCTGGCCCGCGGCGAACTGCGACATCTCCTGGTTCTTGTCGGTGATGATCGCGAGGTTGACGCCATCGAGGTACGGCAGCGGGACGCCCGCGGCGTCCTTCTCGAAGTAGTCCGGGTTCTTCTTCCACGACATCACGACGTTGGGCTCGAACTTCTCGAACATGAACGGGCCCGACCCGAGCATCCGCTCTTCGCTCGCGTTCTCGCTCTCCTCGATGAACTCGCGCGGCATGATCCAGAGGTCCTGAAACGAGGCGACGCGGTTGAGGAACAGCCCGAACGGCTCCTTGAGCTTGAACGTCACCTGCTTCTTGTCGGCCGAAGCGGTGACGCTTTCGACGAACGAGAAGTCGGCCTTGTTCGGCGAGATCGAACTGAACCGCTCGAACGAGTAGACAACGTCATCGGCGTTCATCAGCCGGCCGTTGACGGGCGGCATGTTGTGGAACTTCACGTCATCGCGGAGCGTGAACGTGTACGTGAGCTCGTCCGGGTTCTCGACCTTCGCCGCGGCCTCGGGCTCGGCCGTGTACCACTCGGACTGCGGCAGTTCGCCGACAACGGTCTTGAACCGCATGAGCCGGCTGTAGGAGTACGAAGCGAGCGCGTGCGTGAGGAACGTCGATGCCTTGTGCGGGTCCTTGCCGAGCACAAGGCTGACGGTGCCGCGCAGCGTGCCGCCGGGCTTCGGCGTCCCTTCGCCGTTGCCTGATGGCGTTTCGCCGCCGGTTGGCGTGCCGTCGCCGCCGTCGTCATCGTCGCCGCTGCAGCCGACGAGCGCGATCGCGCCGGCGGAAGCGCCCGTGACGGCCGCCAGCTGGAGCGCCCGGCGCCTGGATACCCTGTTGGCGGTAAACTTGTCCCAGTACGAGCCGTGGTTGCCCATATAGCCTCCTGCCCCTGGATCCGGCCGCCGGCCGGGACGCGGTGTACTACCTTTCGCAGAGTCTACTACGTTTACGAGGCCGTGTATTGGTGCGATTGCCCTATGCCAATTTGTAGCGGCCGTCCCGCGGCCGCGTTTGGATGGTTGGCGCGTGGTATAACGTGGGCGCTTCCGCTCACGGTGTCACACGAGGAGGTAGGCGGATGAAGGTGCAGCTACGCGCGGCGCGCGCGGCCGGCGTGATGGCGGTCGCGGCCATCGTTATGACAGGCGCCGTGCTCGGCGCGCGGGTGCCCGGCGCGGCTGCGCAATCGGGCGACACGGTGGTCAGGGTGACGGCGCCGGCCGAGTCCGTCAAGAAGGGCGCGGAGAACGTCGAGTTTACGGTCTCGGTCGAGAACGCGCAGAACCTGGCGGCCTTCCAGTTCGTGCTCCAGTACGACGCGGACATCTTCGAGTTCCAGGACTCGCCCAAGAGCGACTTCCTCGGCTCGACGGGCCGCGAGGTCATCTGCAACGACCCCCAGGCCGATGCCGGAAGCGCGCGCATCCAGTGCGTCACGCTGCGGCCGACGCCGGCGGGTCCCTCGGGCAACGGTGTGCTCGCGGTCGTGCGGTTGAAGGCAAAGGGGGCTGGCACCACCGATATCACGCTCAACCGCGTGAAGTTGAGTGCGGCCGACGAGACGGCCTCGGAGATCCCGGCGACAGTCGAAGGCACGACGTTCAAGGTTGAAGGCTCGTCGGGCATGAACTGGATGCTGTGGGGCCCGATCATCGGCGCGGCCGTGCTGGTGGTGCTCGCCGCCGGCGCCTTCGTGGTGACGCGCATGGGCGGCCGCAGCGGGCGCCCGGCGACCGCGACATAACGCCGGATCAGTTGCGTTGACGCACATGCGGGTCCGCCAACGGCGGACCCGCTCTTCGTCGCGCGCGCGAGTTATCGCGCCGCGGGCCTACAATGCGCGCATGGCGCGGACGCTCTGGATCATCGTCAAGCACACGTTTAACGGGTACACGCGGAAGAACCTGGCGCAGCTCGCGGCGGCGATCTCGTACTACGCGCTGTTTTCGCTCGTGCCGCTGGCGATCGTCGCCATGTCCATCGCCGGCTTCGTGCTGACGGACGAAGGCCGGCGCGCGGAGCTGGTCGACACGATCCTCGATGCCGTGCCGCTGTCGCAGGACGAGGGGCGGCGCGCCGTCGAGCGCGCGCTCGAGAACCTGCAGCGGGCGAGCGGCCCGATCGCCGCCGTCGGTCTCGGGGGGATGATGTGGACGTCGTCGGCGATGTTCGGGTCCATCCGCAAGGCCCTGAACGTCGTGTGGCAGGTCGATGAGCGGCGGCCGTGGGCGCGCGCCAAGCTCATCGATTTCGCGCAGGTGGGCATGCTCAGCGCGTTCCTGCTCGGCTCGATCGTGCTCACCGCCGTGCTGCGCGTGCTGCGCGAGGCGAGCGCCGACCTGGGGCCGTTCGCCTACCAGAGTCCGGCGTGGGAGCTGCCGTCCATCCTGGTGCCGACGCTCCTGACGTTCGTTGCCTTCGCGCTGATGTATCGCATCGTGCCCGCGGCCCATCCGCGGTGGCGCGACATCGTGCCCGGCGCCGCGGTGGCGACGCTGCTGTTCGAGTTCCTGAAGAACACGTTCGCGATCTACGTCGCGAACTTCAACAACTTCGATGTCGTCTACGGTTCGCTGGCCGCGGCGCTGTTGTTCCTGCTGTACATGTACCTCGCGTCGAACATCCTGCTCGTCGGCGCGGAGCTCGCGCACTCGTTGCAGCGCTACCACGGCGGCGAGTACTGGCCGGAGCTCGCCCCGGCCCGCAAGCGCGAGCCTGTGACGACGCTCGCGATGCGCGCCGTCCGGAGCCTCTTCGTCCGCGAGTAGTTACGGCGTGATCCAGAACAGCTCGACGGTCAGGTCGGCGTTCAACGCGCAGCCCATCGCCAGGTGCGCATTGAAGTGCCCGGTGCGGCCGTCGGGGTGGGTGACGGTGTAGTCGATACCGTCGACGCGGAAGTTCCTGGTGGCAGTCCAGCCCGCGTCCCGGAACGACGCCGCCATGGACGAGGCGAGGGTGACCGGCGGATTCGCCTCCGGGTTGGGCGGCGGCTCGGTGCGGCCCAGGATGATCAGGTGCGGCGTGGTCTCGATGCGCATGATCTTGAGGTCGGGCGGCAGCGGCACGTCCGCCGGAATGTTCGCCGGAAGCGGCAGCGGCGCGTCGACCGGGCACACGGGCGTGGCCGTCGGCACGATCACCGCCGTCGGAATCGGCGTGCCGGCGAGCGTCGGGACGTCGCTGACGTTGTCGCCGCCGCCGCCTCCGCACCCGAGGGCGATCGCGGCGGCCGCCGTAAGCAGCATGCTGAGGGGCAGGCGAAGGACCATGGCTCGAAGCGAGGATAGATGCCGCCGCACCGCCCCGCAACGTTTCGTACACGGACCAGGCCCGCCGGACGTGCCGGATGAGCCCGTTTCACGCGCCAATCGGCCCTGTAGGCGGCCATCGGCCGGACGATATGTTGGGAGGGATACGACCCGCGGGAGGTGCGGCGATGATGGAGCACGGCGGCACGTGGCTGGCCATGTGGGCGATGATGATCGTCTTCTGGACGATCCTGCTCGCCGGCGCCTGGCTGCTGATCGCCTCCCTGCGCGAGCGGCATCACAGCCCGGACGCGGATGAGATCCTGGCGCACCGCCTCGCGCGCGGCGAGATCGGACGGGACGAGTACCGCGAACTCAAGCAGGAGATGCACCAGCGCTAGCACGCGCGGTGGTGGCAGACGTGAAGCACGAGGAGCCCGCGAGGGCTCCTCGTGTTGCGTAACCGAACCGGGGCAAGCGGCAGACGGCCGCTACTGCGGCTCGCGCGTGCCTCCGACTGCGTCGTCGGTGAGCAGGCGGTTGGCGCGGTCGTAGCGGGCGTAGTTCCACGTCCAGTTCAACAGCACGGCGGCGCGGTTTCGCAGGCTCACGATCGCCAGCAGGTGCACGACCAGCCACAGGACCCACGCAAGCAGTCCCGACACCTGCATGCCGAATACGTGTGCGACGGCCCTGCGCCGCCCGACCGTCGCCATGACGCCGCGGTCGCGATATTTGAACGTCCTGCGCGGCCTGCCTTCGATGTCCCGCGCGATGTTCTCGGCCACGAGCTCGCCCTGCTGCAGCGCAACCTGCGCGAGCATCGGATGCGGGCGGCCGTGCGCGTCGGGCAGATACGCGATGTCGCCGATGGCGAACACGCGCGGCGCGCCCGGCACGCTCAGGTCGCCGCTGACTGCGATGCGGCCGTCGCGTGAGCGCGGGGGCGCCGGGTCGATCGCCAGCGGCGCGCCGGCCGTCCCGGCGACCCAGGCGATATTCGATGCCGCGATCGTTTCTCCCGGGAGATGGACCTCGCCTTCCTCCAGCCGCTCGACGGGCGACGAAAGCCGCACTTCTACACCGAGGTCCACCAGCTGCGCGCGTGCCCGTTCCTGCAGCCTCCGCGGGAACGCGGACAGCAGCCGGTCGGTCGCCTCGATGAGGATCACGCGGGCCGCGGACACGTCGAGTTGCGGGAAGTCACGCTTCAACACGTGGTGCTTCAACTCGGCGAGTGCGCCGGCGAGCTCGACGCCCGTCGGGCCGCCGCCGACGACCACCATGGTCATCAGGCGGGCGCGTTCGGCGGCGTCCGGCTCGACCGCCGCGCGCTCGAAGTTGCGCAAGACGCCGTTGCGCACCGTGTCGGCGTCCTGGATGGATTTCAGCCCGGTGGCGTAGTGATCGACGCCCTCGATCCCGAACGAGTTCGTCACCGTTCCAATCGCGATCACCAGGTAATCGAACGCGATCGCGCCGGCCGTGGTCGTGGCGGTGCGGTCCGCGCAGTCCACCGCGCGGGCGGCGCCAACGACGAATTCGACGTTCGGGCCGCCACGGAGGATGGCGCGGATCGGCTGCGCGATGTCGTTCGCGGAGAGGCCGGCCGACGCGACCTCGTACAGCAGCGGCATGAAGGTGTGGTAGTTGTGGCGGTCGACGAGCGTGACGTCGACGTCGGCGCGGCGCAGCCGCTGCACGGCGCGAAGGCCGCCGAACCCCGCCCCCAGCACCACCACGCGCGGGCGGCGATGACCGTTTCGCGCGGTCACGTCGCGCTACGTGGTGCGCTGGTTGGCCACCGCATCGCGGAACTGGCCGCGCACGAGCTCGACGCCGATCTCGGCCGCCCACGGCATCACGTCGTTGAAACGTGACAGGATCGACTCGCCGACGCCGACGTACACGTCGCCCTGGCTCCAGCGCAGGCCGCGCATCACGGCGCGCGCCACCTGGCCCGCCGTCGCCACCGTCATGCCGAGCCGGTCGAACTCCACTGTTTCCATCATGTCCGTCGCCGTACCGCCCGGGTACACCGCCATCACGTGGATGCCCTCGGGCTTCAGTTCGCGGCGCAACGACTCGCTGAAGCCGCGCATCGCGAACTTCGACGCGCAGTACGTCGCGTAGTACGGCACGCCCAGCCGCCCCGCGAGCGAGGAGATGTTGACGATGGCGCCGCGCCCGGCCTCGCGCATATGCGGGAGCGCGAGCTGGGTCAGCCGGATCGGCGCCCAGACGTTGACGCCGACCATGCGGCTGATGTCGTCGCTGGCGATCTCGTCGAGGCGGCCGCCGGTGACGACGCCGGCGTTATTCACCAGCACATCGATCCGCCGGTGCGCGTTCATCGTGTGGCCGACGAGTGACGCGAGGTCCTCGTCCTTCATGACGTCGCAGTGCGCGGTCGAGGCGGCGCCGCCGAGCTCGCGGCACTCCTCGGCCGCGTTCTCGAGCGCGTCCATGCGGCGGCCGGCGAGCACCAGCGTGGCGCCCTCGGCCGCGAATTCGAGCGCGATGGCGCGCCCGATCCCGCGCCCCCCGCCGGTGATGACGACAACCTGATCCCTGTAACGCTCGGACATCGCGGGCCTCCGTGTCATGCGCTGTACACCCCGATCGTTGCGCTCTCCGGGCCGTGGGTCAACGTGTCCGATGGCATATTCCGCCGCTCGCCCGAACGGGGCAGCGTGCCTACAATGCGGCGCCGCGGCCGGGACCGCGCCACCGCGGCGGGAGGAGCAGCGTGATGGTGCTCAGCGACCGGACGATCAAGGAAGAACTGGCGTCGGGGCGGCTCGTCATCACCCCGCTCGATCCGGAGGACATCCAGCCGGCGAGTGTCGATATGCACATCGACCGCATCTTCCGCGTGTTCAAGGTGAGCAGCCGCCCGTACATCGATGTCCGCGAGCCGATGGACGACCTGACCGACGAGGTCGTGATCGACGACGAGCGTCCGTTCTTCATCCACCCGGGCGAGTTCGTGCTGGCGAGCACGCTCGAGATCGTGACGCTACCCGACGACATCCTGGCGCAGGTCGAAGGGAAGAGCTCGCTCGGCCGCATCGGCCTGCTGATCCACGCGACGGCGGGCTTCGTCGACCCCGGCTGGCACGGCAAGCTCACGCTCGAGCTCTCGAACGTGGCGAAGATGCCGATCGCCCTGCACTACGGCATGAAGATCGGGCAGCTGAGCTTCCTGCGCATGTCGACGCCGGTCGACAGGCCGTACGGCAGCCCGGGTCTCCGCAGCAAATACCAGGGCCAGATGGCTCCGACGCCGAGCCGCGCGCACACCGAGTTCGACGGCGCCCGCCAGAAGTGACGGCGCCAGGACGCCGGCCGCCGTACCGCGCCGTGCTGTTCGACATGGACGGCGTCATCACGGACAGCGAGCCGGCGTTCTTCGCCGCCGTCAACGACATCCTGGCGCGCTACGGCACGAGCATCGGGATCGATGAATACGCGCGCTTTCTCGGCACGGCGACGCCCGTGACGTGGAGCGGGCTCATCGCCCTCAGGTCGCTGCCGGTGTCGCTCGAGGACGTGCTGGTCGAGTACGAGACGCCGCTCATGGCGCGCCTGCGCGAGCCGCGCCCGCCGCTCCCCGGCGCGCGAGAGCTGCTCGAACGGCTGCGCTCGCACGGCGTGCCGGTGGCGCTGTGCACCGCGTCGTATTCGCGATGGGTCGAGGCGGTGCTCGGCGGCGCCGGCCTGGCGGGCATGTTCGACGCGCTTTCGACTGCGGACATGGTGGAGCGCACGAAGCCGGACCCGGCGCCGTACGCCCTCGCCGCCAGCAAGCTGGGGCTTGAAGCATCGGCGTGCGTGGCGGTCGAGGACAGCGTCTCGGGCACGACCTCGGCGCTGGCCGCGGGCTGCCACGTCGTCCAGCTGCGCGCGACGGCGACCGCCGCGCCGCCCGTCGCCGGCGTGGCGCACGTCATCCACGCGCTCGAAGCGTTTCCGCTGGAGCTTGTCGTGGCGTAGCGCTTGGGCCGCGCGCATCCTTGTACACCCGCGGGGCAGCGGATACTATGGTTGGTGGGCGGCATCCCCCGGAGATGCCGCTTTTCGTATGTGGCAGCCCCCAGCCGCGTCGGGAGAGTATGCCGAAGTACATCTTCGTGACCGGTGGAGTGGTCAGCTCCGTCGGTAAGGGCATCACGACAGCCGCCCTCGGCCGGATCCTCAAGAGCCGCAACGTCTCCGTCTCCATCCAGAAGCTCGACCCCTACCTCAACGTCGACCCCGGCACCATGTCGCCGTACCAACACGGCGAGGTGTTCGTCACGAGCGACGGTGCGGAGACGGACCTCGACCTCGGCCACTACGAGCGATTCATCGACGAGGAGCTCACGAAACTCAGCTCGGTCACGACCGGCCAGATCTACCAGGCCGTCATCGCCAAGGAGCGAAAGGGCGAGTTCCTCGGTGGCACGATCCAGGCCGTCCCGCATGTCACGAACGAGATCAAATCGCGCGTGCGCGCGATCGGACGCGAGACTGGCGCGCAGGTGGTGATCGTCGAGGTCGGGGGCACGGTCGGTGACATCGAGGGCCAGCCGTTCATCGAGGCGATCCGCCAGATCCGGCGCGAAGAGCGGCCCGAGGACACGCTCGCCATCCACGTCACGTGGCTCCCCCACGTCGGCGCCACCGGCGAGCTGAAGACGAAGCCGACGCAGCACTCCGTGCGCGTGCTCCGCAGCGAGGGCATCCAGCCCGACATCATCATTTGCCGCGCCGACCACGAGGTGACGGCGGACATCCGCCGCAAGATCGCCCTGTTCTGCGACGTCGAGGAGCGCGGCGTGATCTCGCTGCCGACGCTCGACAGCATCTACGAGGTGCCGATCGCGCTCCAGGACGGCGGCCTCGGCGACTACGTGATCGAGATGATGCGGATCGATGCGACGGCGCGCGACCTGGCGCCGTGGCGCGCGATGGTGGAGAAGCTGCAACGCCCGACCGGCACCGTGCACATCGCGGTCGTCGGCAAGTACGTGGAGCTGCACGACGCGTACCTCTCGATCAAGGAAGCGCTGATCCACGCCGGCATCGCGCACGAAGTGGGCGTGGAGATCCGCTGGGTGCACTCCGAGCGGCTGGAGCACGAGCCCGTCGGCTCGCTGCTCGATGGCGTCGACGGCATCCTCGTGTGCCCCGGCTTCGGCGAACGCGGGATCGAGGGCAAGCTCGAGGCGGCGCGGTACGCGCGGGAGAACCGCATCCCGTACCTCGGCGTGTGCCTCGGCATGCAGATCATGGTGATCGAGTACGCGCGCAACGTGCTCGGGCTGATCGGCGCGAACTCGACGGAGTTCAACCAGCAGGCGCCGCACCCGGTGATCAGCCTGCTCAGCGAACAGATGGGCGTCGAGGACATGGGCGGGACGATGCGCCTGGGGTCATACCCGTGCGCGCTCGTCGCCGGCACGAAGGCGGCAGCCGCGTACGGCGAGCCCGAGGTGAGCGAGCGCCACCGGCACCGCTACGAGTTCAACAACAAGTACCGCGAGCAGCTCGCGGCCGCCGGCCTCATCGCGAGCGGCACGTCGCCGGACGGATCGCTCGTCGAGATCTCCGAGATCGTCGACCACCCGTTCATGCTCGGCTCCCAGTTCCACCCGGAGTTCCGCTCGCGGCCCGACCGGCCGCAGCCGTTGTTCCGCGAGTTCGTCGGCGCGGCGAAGTCGCTCCGCACGGGGCGCGATGCCGGCATCCTGGCGCCGGAGCGCGCAAAGGTAGGGGCGGGCGGCGCCGGCGGCGCGTGACCAGCGTCCAGATCCTCGAGGCGCTGCACTTCCTGTCGTTGTTCCTGATGACGGCCGGCCTCGGCGCGGTGATGATCCCGCTGTGGCGCGGCTACCGCGAGAGCGACGGCGCCGCGCGGCTTGTCGCGTTCGAGAACGCGATTGCCGGGCACAAGGGCGCGCTGCTGCCGGGCACGATCGCCGTCGGCGCGACGGGCATCTTCCTGGCGGCGGACGCTGACTACAACTTCTTCACGACCGGCTGGCTGCTGGCGCTCGAGATCGCCTACCTGTTCGTGCTGCTGATCTGCATCCCGATGCTCGGCCACGCGCTCAACCGCATCGAGATCGAGGCGCTGAAGTCGAAAAAGAAGGGCGCGCCGACCGACGAGCTGACCGAGCTGCTCGAGGACAACGTGCCCATCGTGCTGACGCTGATCATCCTGGCGCTGATCCCGGTGATGGTCTGGCTCGCCGAGTTCAAGCCGTAGCGGCGCCCCAAGCAGAAGCATTGAAGCGCGGCCGGGCGATCCGGTATCACTCCCGGCATGCATAGCCTGATCGATCGAGCGCTGCGCGTGAACCAGGCGAATCTCATGCTCGGGCATGAGTCGTTCGTCGCCGATGGCGCGATGTTCGTGCGCAACACGGCGTTCCCGCGCATCTACGACGCGAACCACATGGCGCATGTAACCGCCGGGACGCCCACCGAGATCGAGCGCCTGCTCGCGCGCGCCGAGCGCGAGTACGCGCATTGCGCGCACCGCCAGTTCCACGCCGACCACGCCACTCCACCGATGTTTGAAGCGCGCCTGCTGCTCGAGGGCTACACCCGGAGCGAGTCGCTCGTCATGCTGCTCGAGGGTTCGCTGCGCGCCGAGCCGCGACCGTTCGACATACGGCCGATCGACGATGACGCCGCGTGGGCGGCGTTCGCATCGCTGGCGGCACACGACTGGGCGGAGTACCGCGAACGGACCGGCATGACCGGCGACGCGTCGATATCCGCCGCGATGTCGCGCGTGCGCCGCGCGAAGAGCCCGCCGGTGCGCTACTGGCTCGGCTACATCGATGGCGAGCCGCGCGGGTACTTCTCGTCGTGGGAGGGCACGGAGGGTGTCGGGCAGGTCGAGGACCTGTTCGTGCACCCGGACTGGCGGCGCCGCGGCCTGGCGACGGCGCTGATCGGCCGCTGCGTGCGGGACTGCCGCGAACGCGGCGCCGCGGCGGTGGTGATCGTCGCGGACCCGACGGACACGCCGATGCGAATGTACGCGGCGATGGGCTTCCGGCCGGTGGCCGTGAAGCGCGAGTACCGCAAGCTGATCACGGCGGAGGACGCCCCGCGTGGCTGAGGAAAGCGGCGCGCTGAAGCCGGTAGGCGGCGGCGGACGGACGTTTCTCGGCGTGCGGCGCATGGAGCCCCACGATGACGGCGTGCACCTGTTCGACGACGCCGGCGCCGAAGTCGCCGTCGTCGCGTACGGCGAGCAGGTGTACATCAACGGCCGCGTGATGTCGTTCGGCGGCAAGCCGCCCGGCGACCGCGCGCCGTAGAGCGACGCCGACAACGCCGCCACTCCCGGGCGCCGCATGCCGTCGCGACGGTATACCGTGCGCCATCGCGCGCATCGTCACGCGAACGCAATGCGTCCTGGGGTGCGGGCGATCGGGGCCGCGGCCGATCCCCTATGAGGGGGGCCCGGGGGTGGACGCATGGCGCAGCGATTGCCGTATCGCGAGCCTTCGTATGCGCGCGCGCGCGGGCGCAACGGCTGGTTCGTGCCGCGCGTGCTCGAATGCGAGTTCTCGCAGGACGAAGACGGCACGCCGCTCGTGACGATACGCATCTACTCGCGCCGCGCGACGGGCGCCGCGCCGATCGAGTTGACGATGTCAATCTCCGACTGGGAAGTGCACGCGCTGGCGATCCAGCTTGGCGCGAACGAGGAGCGCCGGCGGCGGCGGCGATGATCTTGCGCCCTGAGCCGTAACGGCGCTGGCCATGTCCGGTTACTACTTGGTAGAAGGCTGGACACCATGTCATCACGCGGCGTAACTGGGGAGCTCGCGCGCGCGCGCCTGGAGCTCCCGGCCATCACACAACGCAGACGGCGGGCGCACGAACTACGAGCGCTCGAGGCGTCGATCCACGCGGACGGCGATGGCGCGCTCACGGTGACGTTGCGGGCGGAGCCGGCGGCGACGGCATACACCATGCCGCTGCTGGCGTGCCTGCAGTTCCTGCGCCGCATCGAGGATGCGGCCGCGGAGGCCTTGACAAAGCTCGAGGCGCCGCCCGCGAGATCCTGAGATCGTCCCTTATCCCGTGATATCCCGATTGATCCCTGACGGGCGCGATTCATAACATAACCGCACTCCGGTAGATTGCGGGGGAGCATGATGTCGGCGCGAACCAGGATCAGGACAGGCATTGTCGCGCTGGAGCGCGCGCACGGCGCCTGCCCCACGGTCACCTTCCAGTTTCCGATGCGCCAGGTCCCGGCGCAGGCCAGCGGCAGCGCGACGCTCGTCACGCTGACGTTGTGCGAGTGGCAGCGCGTGGCGCAGCAAGTCGCCGAAGCCGCTGCCGCGATCGGCCGGTAGTTGCCGCGGCGCTACGGGTCGCTCACTCGCGCCAGCGGACTTCGTACAGGCGCACGGCGTCTTCGAATCCCTTGAGCACTGTCTCGCCGCGGTCGGCGTAGCTATACGATTTCCCGGTCAACAGGTGCCGCAGAGGCTCGGGGATCAGGATCTCGCCCGCGCCCGCCCTGGCAGCGACGCGCGACGCCATGATCACCGTCGAGCCGAACAGGTCGCCGTCTTCCTCGATCGGCTCGCCGGCGTTGAGCCCGACCCGCACGTGCAACGGCTCGCCGTCGCGTGCTGCAAAGCCGCGCTGCAGGGCGATCGCGCAGTCCATCGCCCTCGTCACCGACGTGAACGACGCCATGAATCCGTCGCCCATCGTCTTCACCTCGGCGCCGCCGTGCTCCTTCAGCACCTCTCGCGTGAGCCGCTCGTGCTCACGCAGCACGTCGCGCCCGCGTTCGTCGCCGAGCCGCCGCATCATCTCCGTATGCCCGACGAGGTCGGTGAAGAGCACGGTGCGCAGGCCGCCGCGTTCGGGGGCGACGGCGCCGCGCGCCGGATCGTCAGCTCGGGCAGCGGGCGCCCCGGCGAGCGCGAATTCGACCGCCGCGGCGATGATCTGCCTCCAGACATCGGGCGACGGCACGTGGGCGCCGGGGAACGATGTGAAGCGTGCGCCGCGGATGCCCGCGGCGATCTCCTGGCCAGCCGCGATCGGGACGGCGCGGTCGTCGCGCGTGTGCAGCACGAGCGTGGGAGCCTCGACGCGCGCGAGCAGCGGGCGCGCATCGAGTGACACCGCGGACTGGAGCGCGGCGTACGCCTCGGGCGGGTTTGCGGCCAGCCGCTGGTACTCCGTGAACGCGTCGGCTGTCGCCCACGACTCGGCATCGACGAACAGGTCGGACATGAACCTGGAGCCCAGTCCCCATTCGGCCTTGACGGCGGCGAGCAGCGCCTGGCCCATCTCGCTCGACCCGGCGACACGGGCTCCGTCGGCGTACGACCCGATGATGGCCAGCCGTGTCACGCGTTCCGGGTGATGCGCGGCGACGCCGATTGCCACCGGCCCGCCCTCCGACCAGCCCGCCAGCGCGAACGTGTCGAGGCCGGCGGCGCCGATCACGGCGCGCACGTCGCGGAGGTGCGCTTCAAGCGAGTAGTCGGTGACGGCGCGCGTCGACAGGCCGGTGCCGCGCTTGTCGAAGGTGATGAACCGGACCGCCCCGAGGAGCGGCGTGACGCCGAGGTTGTCGCGCGTCTGGCCATCGATTTCGACGTGGCTGACCCACCCGGGCACGAAGACAAGCGGCGGCCGCCCGCCGTCGCCTTCCACGGAGTAGGCAATGCTCACGCCGTCCTCGGTCGTGCAGTAGCGGATTTCGCGTGTCGCCATGCGCGGATTATGGGGCATGCAGGCCGGCGCCGGAACTCGCCCGGTCTTTGACATGCCGGCGCCTGCGCGGGTAGGCTTCGGGCGAAATGAGCCAGATCGCAGTCTCGGGAGCCGGACGCAGGCCACGCCGCTAGGCTGGGGTCGCTTCGCGCTTCTCTCGCGAGCCACGTCAGCCGGCTGACGTGGCCGTTTCGTTTCCCGCAGCCTCGCGCAGGGCGCATCGAAGGAGCAACGCAGTGACGACCGAAGTGAGCGACCAGTACCTGGCCGGAGTCCAGCGCACGGACCCTGACATCTTCCGCCTCATCAAGGAGGAAGAGCGCTACCAGGTGGAGAGCATCCGCCTGATCCCGTCGGAGAACTACACGTCGCGCGCGGTGATGGAAGCGACGGGCTCGGTGCTGGCGAACAAGTACTCCGAGGGCTACCCCGGCCGCCGGTACTACGAGGGCCAGCGATACATCGATGATCTGGAGACGCTGGTGCAGGACCGCGCGAAGGCGCTGTTCGGCATGGCGCACGCGAACGTGCAGCCGTACTCCGGCTCGCCGGCGAACCTGGCCGTGTACATGGCGCTGCTGGCGCCGGGCGAGAAGATCATGGGGCTTGCGCTGCCGCACGGCGGCCACCTGACGCACGGCTGGGGCGTCAGCGCCACCGGGAAGTTCTGGACATCGGTGCAGTACGAAGTCGACGCGCAGACGCACCGCATCGACTACGACCGGGTGCGCGAGATGGCGCTGCGGGAGCGGCCGCGGATCATCGTCGCCGGCGCGACGGCGTACCCACGCGAGTACGACTTCGCGAAGTTCGGCGAGATCGCGCGGGAAGCGGGCGCGTACTTTCTCGCCGACATCTCGCACATCAGCGGGCTGATCGTCGCGGGCGCGCACCCCGACCCGGCGCCATACGCCGACGCCATCATGACGACGACGCACAAGACGCTGCGCGGACCGCGCGGCGCGATGATCCTCTGCAAGGAGGAGCACGCCGAGGCGATCGACAAAGCGGTGTTCCCCGGCCTGCAGGGCGGCCCGCACGAGAATACGATCGCCGGCGTCGGCGTCGCACTGAAGGAGGCGGCGACGGCGGACTTCCGCGCCTACGGGCACCAGGTCGTCGCCAACGCCAGGGCGCTGGCCGCGGAGTTGCGCGAGCGCGGCTTCGACCTCATCACCGGCGGCACCGACAACCACCTGGTGCTGATCGACCTCACGGGAAAGAAAGTGATCGGCAAGAAGGCGGCGAAGGCGCTCGACCGCGCGAACATCGTCGGCAATTACAACACGATCCCGTTCGACCCGCGGAAGCCGTTCAGCCCGAGCGGCCTGCGGATCGGCACGCCGTCCGTCACCACCCGTGGCATGAAGGAAGAGGAGATGCGCCGCATCGCCCGCTGGATGGACGAGGTGGTCGAGAACGTAAAGGACGAGGATGCGCTCGACCGCGTCGGCGCGGAGGTGCGGGACTTCTGCCGGCAGTATCCGGCGCCGGGCATGGCGGTGTGAGCACGCGCGCGCTGATCGGCACGTGGGCGCTGGTGGCGAGCGAGTGGCGCCGCGCCGATGGCCGGCACGCCAACCCGTTCGGCGCCGGCGCGACCGGCATCCTGACGTACGACGCGGGCGGCTACATGTCGGCGCAGATCGTCCGCGCCGATCGCCCGCCGCCGCTGCCCGAAGCGCCGCTGACGATCGACGCGGCGATGGCGTCGGGCGTGCCGGGGATTGTCGCCTACTTCGGGACCTACGAGGCCGATGAAGCGGCGGGGCTGGTGGGGCACCACGTCATCGCCAGCGCGTACCCGCCGTGGGCGGGCCGTGAGCAACGCCGCCGCTATGCGTTCACCGGCGACCGCCTGACGCTCAGCGCTGACCTGCAGACGGCGGACGGCGTCGCCGTCGCCGCGTCGACCACCTGGGAGCGCGTCGGGTGACGTGGCGGCATCCCGGGCACGGATTGCCGCACGCCGGCCGATGATCACGGCATGAAGCGCGCGGTTGGGGTGGCGCTTGCGGGTGCGATGGCCTTCGGGTCGCTGCTGGCGGCGGCGTGCGCCTCGCCGGTGGTGGGCGGCTGCCCGGTGTTCCCGGCGGACAACGCGTGGAATACCAACGTGTCGTCATATCCGGTGCACCCGAACTCCGATGCGTACATCGGCAGCATCCTGGCGAGCGGCGGCACGGGCTTCCTCCACGCCGACTTCGGCTCGAACCCGGATTACGGCATCCCGTACATCGTCGTGCCGGCGGACCAGCCGCGCCTGCCCGTGAACTTCACCGACTACGGCGATGAGAGCGATCCCGGCCCGTACCCCGTGCCGCTCGATGCGCCGGTGGAGGCTGGCGGCGACCGCCACGTCATCGCCGTGCAGCAGGGGTCGTGCATGCTGTACGAGATGTACAACGCGTGGCCGGCCGGCGGCGGCTGGGACGCGAGCAGCGGCGCCGTCTACAACCTGCGCTCGAACGCGCTGCGCCCCGCGGGATGGACGTCGGCCGATGCGGCGGGCCTGCCGATCCTGCCGGGCCTCGCCCGCTACGACGAGGCGCAGGCGGGCGCCATCCGTCACGCGCTGCGGTTCACGGTGCGGCAGACGCAGCGCGCGTACATCCCGCCGGCGACGCACTACGCGAGCAGCAGCGCCGACCCGTCGCATCCGCCGATGGGACTGCGTCTGCGGCTCAAGTCGACGTACGACATCTCCGGGTATCACGGCCAGGCGCGCGCGGTCCTCGAGGCGCTGCGCACGTACGGGATGATCGTCGCGGACAACGGGTCGAACTGGTTCATTTCCGGCGCAACCGATCCGCGGTGGGACGACGACGACCTCAACCAGCTCAAAAGCGTGCCCGGCGCGGCGTTCGAGGCCGTATACACCGGCGATCCCGTCGCCGGGCGATAGTTGCACGCACACCGGGCAGCAGCGGCGCGACGACGAAACTGACGCCGCCGGCGCTTCGTTTTATGGTTTTGCGACACCCGCCGATCGCGCCGCAACCAGCGGGCAATGCCTCGCTGTCTACACTGCCGCGGGCATCGGTACGGCGATGCGGGAAACGACATGGCCGCCATGCCGGGTAGTGATTTGCCCCGGGTGGCGCCCGCGGAAGTGGACATTGACCCGCGGAAGCGAGCACTACAGGTACGTCATTCTCGGCGGCGGCATGGTGGCGGGATATGCGGCCGGCGAACTCGCCAGACGCGGCATTGCGCCGGGGGAGTGCGCCATCATTTCGGCCGACGCCGAGCTGCCGTACGAGCGCCCGCCGCTCTCCAAGTCGTTCCTCCAGGGCAAGGATGAGCGCGACGACATCCTGATCCACGACCGCGCGTTCTACGAACGTCACGGCATCGACGTGCGGTTGCAGACGCGCGCCAGCGCGATCGACACCGACGCCCGAACCGTTGCGCTCGACGGCGGCGAGTCGGTGGGCTACGACGCGCTCGTCATCGCGACCGGGGCGCGGCCGCGCCGGCTGACGGTGCCCGGCGCGGAGCTGCCGGGCGTGTTCCAGCTGCGGTCGCTCCGCGATGCCGCAGCAGTCCGCGACTGCGCAGGCGAGGCCGCGGCCGCGGCGGTCATCGGCGGCGGATTCATCGGCATGGAGGTCGCGGCGTCGCTCGCGTCTCGCGGCCTGCGGACGGCGATGGTGTATCGCGAGGAACGGGTCGGTCAGCGCGTGTTCACGCCCGAGATCTCCCGCTTCTTCGAGGCGTACTACGAGGATCGCGGCGTGTGCCTGGCGCGCGACGCGCGCGTGCGGTCGATCGATGGCGAGACGGCGGTGAACGGCGTGACGCTCGGTTCGGGCGAGCGGATCGAAGCGGGCATGACGGTGATGGGCGTCGGCGTGACACCGGCGGCCGAGCTCGCGCGCGCGGCCGGGCTGCGCGTCGACGACGGCGTCGTCGTCGACGAGTTCCTGCGCACCAACGCGCCCGGCGTCTACGCCGCGGGCGACGTCGCGCGATACCGTGACCTGCTGTCCGGCACCTACCGGCGCGTCGAGCACTGGGACAACGCGGTCGAGCAGGGCAGGCACGTCGCGCGGATGCTCACCGGCGACGGCGCGGCGTACGTGCACGTGCCGTACTTCTTCTCCGACGTCTTTGACCTGTCGTACGAGTTCTGGGGTGACACCGACGGGGCCGACACGGTGGTCTACCGCGGCGACGTGACGACGCCGAGCTTCAGCGCCTGGTGGGTGCGCCGCAACTGCGTCGTCGCGGCGATGGTGATGAACCGTCCCGAGGAGGAGCGCGAGATCGCGCCGCGCTGGATCGCCGAGCGCGAGTACGTCTCCGAGCGCCGGCTCACGCACCCGGCGCTCGCCGACACGACGTAATGCGGGTTACTTCTCGATCATCACGTCGGTTGACTTGATTACGGCGGTGACCTCGTCGCCCTCCTTGATGCCCATCTCGTAGACCGACCTGCGGGTGATCGCCGCCACGATCCGGTGACCGTTCGCCACCTCGACGATGACCTCGGCCATCACGTTACCGAGTGTCAGCGACACGACCTTTCCCGAGACCCGGTTCCGCGCGCTGATGGTCATGGTCCCTCCGTTCGCGCTATGGCGTTCGCCGGTTCACGCACGCTCGACGATACGGTACACAACCGAGCCCTGCGCCAGCAGCTTCCCCTCGCCGTCCGTCACGCGGACGTCGGTGTAGATGATCTCCTTGCCGCGCTTGAGGACGCGTCCCTCGGCGAACACGTCGACGCCGATCGCGCCGGACAGGTAGTTCACGTTGATGCCGACCGTCGAGCCGAAGTACCGCGGCGTCGCGATCTCCGAGGTTGTCCACGCGGCCATCGCGCCGGTCGTGTCGAGCAGCGATGAGATGGCGCCGCCGTGCAGCGCCTTCGCCGCGGTGCTGTTCTCGTCCTGGTAGCGCATCGCCAGCTTCGCCCAGCCTTCGCCGCAGTCGATGAACTCGATTTTCAGGTGGTGGGCGAACGGCATCAACTCGATCACCTTCGCCATGCGGCGGCGGTTCGCATCGGCGGGTGTCTCGGCGGCCTGCGGCGCTTCGGGCATGCGTGGCTCCTCCTCTATGGCACGAGGGCGATGTGGATCGCAGGCTCGCCGGTCTCGCCGGACAGCATGCGGAGGCCGCGTTCGGCCTCGGCGAGCGGCAGGGTGTGCGTGTGCAGCTTATCGAGCGGGTAGCGGCCCGATTCGATGAGGCGGACCGCGTGTTCGTACGCCGGCCAGTCGACCCCGAGCGCGCCGAAGATCGTCAGCTCCTTCGTCACGACGCGGTCGCTGATGAACTCGGGCACGGCGCGCCCGCCCTTCGTGCCGGCGAGCACGACGCGGCCGCCGCGCCGCGCCAGGTCGACCGCCTGCGTCACGGCGTCGACGGCATACGCCGTGACATCCACCACCACATCGGCGCCGCGGCCGTCGGTGAGCTCGCGCACGCGCCGCACGACGTTGTCGCGCTCGACGTCGATCGCGGCATCGGCGCCGAACTCGCGGGCGAGCGCGAGCTTCTCGTCATCGCGGCGCAGGCCGGTGATGATGACCGCGCCGGCGCCCGCCTCGCGCGCGGCGATGACGCAGGCGAGCCCGCGTTGCCCCGGCCCGAGGATGGCGATCGTCTCGCCTGTGCGCAGCCGCGGCATCTCGACGGCCCAGCGGAACCCGGCGCCGAGCGGATTGAAGAGCACCGCGATCTCCGGCGCGATTTCGGGCGCGATGCGGTGCACGAGCGCGTGCGGGTCCAGGTACATGTGCGTCGCGTAGCCGCCCCACAGCGCCGGCGCGTCGGCGATGGGCTTGAACCCGTACACCGACACGCCGCCGCGCGCGCCGCAGCGGCCGTAGTTGCCCTGCACGCAGTCGGCGCAATGCCCGCACCGGAGCATCGACTCCACGGCGACGCGGTCGCCGGCGCGCACGCCCCAGCGCCGCGAGGCCAGCGGCCCGATCCGTTCGATGACGCCGACCGGCTCGTGCCCGGGGATGACCGGGTACGGCGAGGGGAGCGCGCCCTCGAACTGCTCGTAGTCGCTGCCGCAGATGCCGCAGGCCTCGACCCGCAGCAGCGCGCCGTCCTCGCCCGCATCGGGCAGAGGGAAGGCGCCGGGGCGCAGGTCGCGGGGGCCGTGCAGGACCATGGCGCGGGCTTCGGGCATCGGCGCTGCCTCCGTGCGGGCATCATACGCGGGCGCGGCGTAATGCAAGAGTCACCGCCGCGAAACGTGGCCGTAACACGCCGTTTCTATCCTCCCACCACATCTGGTCTTGGTGCAGGAGGAGAAGTCATGCCTGAAACACCGCCGCTCAACTCGGGTGACATCGCCTGGATGCTGACGGCTTCGGCGTTCGTGCTGTTCATGACGCCGGGGCTCGCGTTCTTCTATGGCGGGGTCGTCCGGAACAAGAACGTGCTCGGCACGCTGATGCAGAGCTTCATCGTCATGGGGCTCGTCGGCGTGGCCTGGGTGGTCGTCGGCTACTCGCTGGCGTTCGGTCCGGACGTCAAGGGCTGGGGGCTGATCGGCAACCTGGACCACTTCGGGCTGTCGGGCGTCGGCGCGGCGGGGGACTCGCAGGCCGGCCCGGGCATCCCGCACGAGCTGTTCATGATCTTCCAGGCGATGTTCGCCATCATCACGCCGGCGCTGATCACGGGCGCCTTCGCCGAGCGTGCGAAGTTCGGCCCATTCCTGGTCTTCATGCTGGCGTGGTCGCTGCTGGTGTACGCGCCCGTCGCGCACTGGGTGTTCGACATCGACGGCTGGATCCTCAAGGACGTGAAGGGCCTGGACTTCGCCGGCGGCACGGCGATCCACGTGAACGCGGGCGCGGCGGCGCTGGCGGCGGCGCTTGTCTTCGGGCAGCGCAAGGGGTTCAAGGAAGAACCAATGGAGCCCCACGACATCACGATGATCCTGCTGGGCACGGGCATCCTGTGGTTCGGCTGGTTCGGGTTCAACGCGGGCAGCGCCGGCGCCGCGAGCCCCGTCGCGGTCAACGCGTTCACGGTCACCAACACCGCGGCGGCGACGGCCGCCCTGACGTGGGTCGGCATGAGCTGGTGGATGACCGGCAAGCCGAGCGTCGTCGGCGCTGCCGCGGGCGCGGTCGCCGGGCTCGTCGCCATCACCCCGGCCTCGGGCTACGTGCAGCCGATGGAAGCGATCGCGATCGGCGGTGTCGCCGGCATCGCTTGCTTCCTCGCCGTCCAGTGGCGGACGCGCAGCTCGCTCGACGACTCGCTCGACGTGGTCGCGGTGCACGGCGTCGGCGGACTGTGGGGCGCGCTTGCGACGGGCATCTTCTGCGTCGCCGCGCTGACGACGGGCGTGAACGGCGTCGGCGCGCAGGTCGATGGCCTGACGAACGGCGGCGGGCTCGACCAGCTCGGGCGGCAGGCGCTCGGCGTCATCGTCGTCGCGCCCTACTCCTTCATCGTTACCTTCGTCATCCTCAAGGTGCTGGACCTCACGGTGGGCATCCGCGTGAACGAGGAAGAGGAAGTCGCCGGCCTCGATGTGTCGCAGCACGGCGAGCGGGCGTACATCTTCGGCGGCAGCGGCCCGGTGCTTGGCATCCCGGAGGCGATCCCGGTGCACACACCGGCGCCGATCGCGACGGGTGCGGCCCAGGCCGTCGGCGCGCCGAACGCGGCGCAGCAGTAGGCAGAGGAGACGACGTGAAGAAGATCGAAGCGATCATTCGCCCGGAGAAACTCGACGACGTGAAGCACGCGCTCGCCGAGAAGGGGTACATCGGCCTGAACATCGTCGGCGTGACGGGCCGTGGCGTGCAGAAGGGCATTGTCCACGCCGGACGAGGCGCCCAGGCGTACTCGGTGGACATGCTGCCGAAGGTAAAACTCGAAGTCGTCGTCGCGGACAAGAACTGCGAGGACGTGGTCACGACGATCCAGAAGGCGGCGTGGACCGGCAACATCGGCGACGGGAAGATCTTCATCATGCCGGTGGAGGAGGCGATCCGCGTGCGCACCGGAGAACGGGGCGAGGTCGCGGTGTAGCCGCGCGGCGGCCACGGTATTGAGGGCAGCAGGGGCCTCCGCATCGCGGAGGCCCCTGCTTTGCGCGTCCGAGCGGCGCCAGCGGGGTGCTCGCCGCCGCGAGCGCTCCCTGTGCTACGATCCTCCCGTGCTGCGGAACGTTGGCTACCGGACGGCGATCAACCTGTTCGTGTTCGCGGGGCTCTGGCTCTTCATCGGCGCGCTGGTCGTGTGGTCGCCGCTGCCGGGCGCGCTCGGCATCCTCGGCGGCTTCTTTGCGGCGTGGGTGCTGCTGTTCTTCGGAGTGCTCGCGTTCGCCGGGGCCGCGCTGACAGTCGCCGCGCTCAACGCGGCGTTCCCGCGATCCGCCGTGCGCCCTCCGGGCGGCGGACGGCGCGCCGCCGCGGCGCCGCCCGCGCGCACCGCGGCGCCCCGCACTCCCGTGACCGCCGCGCCGCCACGCAGTAAAACGTCCTTCTCCGGCTGGGTATAACGACTCATGACAATATGACGGCCATCCGTG
>JAJTXQ010000064.1 GCA_021462855.1 Dehalococcoidia bacterium
CAATTTCAAATTTCTTAACCGCAGTGCATTGACGATTACCGAAACAGAACTAAAAGTCATTGCTGCACTCGCGATCATCGGACTTAGCAACAAGCCGAAAACGGGATATAGGACTCCCGCAGCGATCGGGACGCCGACGAGATTGTAGATGAACGCAAAGAACAAGTTTTGACGGATGTTCTTCATTGTCGCTTCGCTTAGCTTTTTCGCGCGAAGGATACCGCGAAGATCGCCCTTGAGAAGTGTTATGTCGGCAGATTCCATCGCAACGTCGGTTCCGGTCCCCATAGCGATCCCGACTTGTGCCTGAGCAAGCGCCGGTGCATCATTCACGCCGTCGCCGGCCATTGCGACGATCTTGCCGCTCGCCTGAAGCTCTTTGATCTTTTCCGCCTTTTGTTCGGGCAACACGTCGGCAAAAACCTTGTCGATGCCGAGCTTTTTAGCTACTGCGTCGGCCGTAATTGCATTGTCACCGGTCATCATGACGACTTCGATATTTTGCATATGCAGTTCGTCGATTGCTTCTTTCGCAGAGTCTTTGACCGTGTCAGCGACGCCGACCAACCCGGCCGCCTTGCCGTCAACGGCGACGAACATGACGGTCTGCCCTTCGGCTCGAAGTTCGTCCGCTTTTCCATCTGCCGGAAAATCAATGTTGTTTTCCGACATCAGCTTCGCGTTACCAAGTAACACCTTTTTGCCGTCAATCGATCCCGTGATCCCTTTACCTGTAATCGATTCAAAATCTTCCACCTTTGCCAATTCGATGCTTTTCTCTTGGGCGCCTTTGATGATCGCTTCCGCAAGCGGATGCTCGCTGGATTTTTCAAGGCTGGCGGCGAGTCTTAAAACTTCATTGTCTGAAATCTGAGGTTCGAAATTTGAAATTATGCTCTGGAGCCGCGGCTTTCCCTCGGTCAAAGTTCCGGTTTTATCGACGACAATCGAATTCACCTTTTCCAGAATCTCCAAGGCCTCGGCTTTCTTAACCAAAACACCGTGCCGCGCACCGTGTCCCGTGCCGACCATTATCGACATGGGTGTGGCGAGACCTAATGCACATGGGCAGGCGATGATCAAGACCGATACCGCGGCAACCATCGCAAAAGCGAAACTGCCGAAGATCATCCAGACTGCGAACGCGACGATCGCAACGACGATAACTGCGGGAACAAAGTAAGCCGATACTACATCGACCAGACGTTGGATAGGAGCTCGGGAGCGCTGAGCCTCGCCGACCATCCGAACGATTTGAGCAAGTAACGTGTCGCTGCCGACCTTTTCCGCTTTCATGACAAAGCCGCGTCTGCCATTGATCGTTCCGCCGATGACTGCGTCGCCGACCGATTTTTCGACCGGGATCGATTCGCCCGTCACCATCGACTCATCTACAGAAGTATCGCCTTCCAGGATCGAGCCATCGGTCGGGATCTTTTCGTTTGCCTTCACCCTCAGGCTCGCACCCATCTGCACATCTTTGAGCTGGATCTCGGCCTCCGTCCCGTCGTCGAAAACTACGATCGCGGTTTCCGGTGCAAGTCCAAGAAGAGCCTTAATCGCGCTTGAGGTTTGGCTTCTGGCTCGAAGCTCAAGAACTTGTCCGAGAAGAACAAGCGTCGTGATCACTGCCGCTGCTTCAAAATATGCAGCGATCAGGCGCGTATGCACATTTCGCATCGACGCCGGGAATACATCAGGCAGGAACAGCGCGAATAGGCTAAAGACATAAGCCGCTCCTGTTCCGATCGCGATCAGCGTAAACATATTCGGGCTGACGTTTTTGACCGAAGCCCATCCACGCTGGAAGAAGGGGAATCCGCCCCAGAGTACGACAGGCGTCGCAAGGATGAACTGTACCCAAATCGAAGCTGTTGGTGATATCAGCTCGTGAAAGTTCGGCAGCATTTCCGCCATCGCCAGAGCGAAAACCGGAAGAGTCAGCACAGCGGAAATCCAGAAACGCCGCTTCATATCGATGTACTCCGGGTCAGGAGCATCGTCGAGCGTCATCACCTTAGGCTCAAGTGCCATCCCGCATTTTGGACAGCTTCCCGGTCCGATCTGCACCACTTCCGGGTGCATCGGACATGTATATTCGACGCCCTTGCTTTCCGCGTCTAGCTTTTCCTCTGTTTTCTTTTTAAGGAAGCTCGCCGGATTTTGTTTGAACTTATTCAAGCAGCCGGTCGAGCAGAAGTAATAAGTTTCACCCTCGAAAGCATACTTCCCCGCTGAACTGTCGGGTGCTACCGTCATCCCGCACACCGGATCAACAAAACCACCGGCAGGCGTCGCCTTCATGTCGCCATGCGACACGGTTTCCTTTCTGTCGCGTCCGATCCCGACAAAATCACTCGCGGGTGTGTCTTGCGTTTGCGCGATGAATTTCTGCAAACAGCCTTTCGAACAAAAATAATAGGTCGTTCCCTCATGCTTAAAACTCCCCGCCGCCGTCGCCGGATCGACCGTCATTCCGCAAATCGGATCGATAAACCCGTCTTCTGCTGCGTTCTTTTTTACAGTTCCTGTCATGAACCCTCCTTGCGGTTTTCAAATTTCCCTAGTTACCGCCGCAACAGTTCGCCGGGTTAACGTCGTTCGGAGCCATGAATTTCTGCAGACAGGCTGTCGAGCAGAAATAATAAGTTTCTCCATCCTGGTTAAGGCTTCCGGCAGCATTTGCCGGTTTGACCTGCATTCCGCAAATTGGGTCGATGAAGGTTTCAGCCGTGGTTGTTTCGTTTTCCGTCATATTTTTATCACTCCTGTCATTAAAAAGTAACGACAAGAACAATTCTACAACCTGTCAGCAGGGGTCAGGTCAAGCCCTATTTTGCTGTCTCGCTTACCGACTCGATCAAATGGCAAACCGAGTCGCCCGTTGGCATTGAATTCCTCATCTTTGACCAGTCCTGAAGGGCTTTCTCCATTTTCCGCTGGAGTTTCTGCATCTCGCTGATCTTTCGTTGATTCTCGGCAATGCGGCGGACGATAATTTCCCGAACCATCGGACACGGCGTATTCCCTTCTTTCGCCTCTTTCAAAATATCCGCGATCTCGGCGAGCGAGAATCCCAGATTACCGGCGGCTTTAATGAACCGAACTCGCACCGCATCAGACGGTTGG
>JAJTXQ010000065.1 GCA_021462855.1 Dehalococcoidia bacterium
TGCCGGACCACCTCGGCAGCACCTCCACCGTCCTCGACGCGAACGGCGCTATCGTCTCCAGCCAGCGCTACTGGCCGTACGGCGCGACGCGTTCCGGCAGCGTGACGCAGACCGACCGGCTCTACACCGGCCAGCGCCAGGAGCCCGGCGATGCGGCCATGGGCCTCTACAACTACAAGGCCCGGTTCTATAGCACGACGCTCGGGCGGTTTGTGAGTGCGGATCCGGTCGGGCGATGGGCAACTTCGCAATCGGTCAACAGATACACGTACGTTCTTGGGAATCCTCTTCGCTACGAAGACGGTAGCGGGCACGAACCGAGATGCCCGACGGGCATACCGTGTCCAGCCGCGGCGCCAACGCCCCCACCGACTCCAGTAACTTACGGCACGCCCGTGCCCGGTGTCGACCAGCTGTCTTGGGATGCCTGCAACCGAACCCCCGCCGCGTGCCTGTTCTGGGCAGCCGGCGGCGATTGGTCGCAGTACATCGGCCTGGTCGCTGACAGATTCGCGATCCAGCCCGACCTTCTGTCGGCGATAATCTTGAACGAGATGGATTCCCGAAACGGGGGTGGGCTCGCGGAATTGAAGGACGATCTCATCGAGTCGATCGGAGCAAGGCTCGAGGTCGAATGTCTTGGTCCAAAGTGCATCAGTTATGGCATCGCACAGATACAGGCAAAGACGGCAAGAATACTCGAGGAGAAGGACATGGTGCCGGATGCTGGGGGAACCGCACAGCGAATAGCGCGGCTTCAGAACCCTCAGTGGGCGCTCTATTACGCATCCGCGTTGCTCGCCGATGTGCGTGACCTCCACGTTCGATACGCCGGAAGACTCGGCCTCGACTACACCAACGATCTCATCATCCTCTACTTTGCTGACCCGGACACCTACTTCGTCTGGGTTGATCAAGGCGCGAAGCCTGTAGGAGGGCAAACGACCGGACCTCAGATAGAGAAAGTACGAAGGTATCTGCCGTATTCGGTGGATGAGTTGGCAGTTCGCTTAACGCAGTGAATATGGGGGGTGAAATGGGTCCTCGCTCTGCCACTTCGAGGTTAGCCGTTTGGATCATCCTAGCCATCGTCCTCGTGTTCTTCTTAGTCGCCGCTCCTACTTGCGAGGACCAGGTTACCCGGACGGATGAGAGCATTCCCCTCCCAAATAGCGGCGTAGGATTGGAGCCGATTGCAAGTGGAGTTGTCGTTCTCGGGCGCAACGGCGACCACAAGTACTGGATCTACGGAAGCGCTTCGTTTTCGATGACTGACCTCATCGCCGATGTTGAAGTGCGCCTACGCGAACGCCACTGGGAGATCTACCCAATTAGCGATTCCCGTCCGCCCGTCGGCGTGCGCGCGACCAACGGGGCGACGTGTCTTTCATATAGCGATTTATCCCGCACAGACAACGCCGTGGTGGCGAGCACGCGGTCTGCGATACTGGAACAAGATCCGGATCTCTCCATCGAATCGGAGAAGTTCCGCGCGTTACTTCTGATCGGGGAGTTCCCCTGCCCGTGAAGCGCGCTGGCAGTAGCTTCGATCTACCTCCGCGCAAGGACGGCAAACGTTTCATTTGACCAATCCTGTTGGAGCTGATCTAATCCATCGGTCAGATGCCGGCGGGGCATGACCGTTGGATTCGTCTGCGTTGCGCGCATCGTCCGGGCTTGCCCAGATTCGCGGTGGACTGGCGGGCTACCGAATCGGGCCGAGGGACTTTTAATCCGTCGGTCCAGGGTTCGAATCCCTGAGGGCCCACCAATCTTCCCTCCTTCGCTGCGGATCTCGCTGCACCCACGCCTGATTTCGAAATCTGGCGCGGACTGGTTATCTCGAAGGATGTGTGCGCCCGTGGTGCGCCTGCGGTGCGATGGTGTCGCGCCCGCCGAGTCCGTTCGTGCGATGGGTGACTTCAGGCCGTGAAGCGACTCGTGGGCGCAGACGTTCGCGCATGGCATGTCATGCTGGTGGGACTATGTTGTGGCGCGCCGCCGCGCTCAGTTGGCGCAGGGCCAGTCGGGGGCGCGGTCGCGCTGCGTGGGGCACGTCGGGTACGTGTAGTGCGCGAGCCCGGGGCTTTCGCCGCCGAAGTACACCGCGACGAGGTCCACGTCGAGTTGCACCGTGACGCGGCACGTGAGGTCTGTGGGCGCGCCCTGTCCTCCCGTGTCGATGTTGCACTCGCCGCCCTTGACCCACTCCAGGTCCGGCCACCAGAAGGCGCGCGAGTCGCCGGCCGAGACCGTCAGCTGCGTCCCGGGCTTTACGACGTAGTAGTAGACGCACGGGTCGGGGTACGTCTCGCGGAGGCATTGCCGTTGAAAGCCCTCGGCGTAGATGTCGTCGGGGTTTGCGGCCGTGGCGCTGACGCGCGGCGGCTGGCCGTAGAGGGTCATCACCAGGACTGCGCTGTCGTCGGGATAGCCTTCCTTCAGCGCCTCCTTGTCGACCGGGGCGGGCCCGTGCGCGCCCGTTGCGGGCGTCGGCTGCGCTGTGCGCGTCACGGCCGGGCTCGCATCGGCCACCGTGGCGATGACCTGCGCGGTCGGCGCCGCCGGTGAGTCGCCGCCGCCACCGCCACCCATGATCGTCCAGGTGATCGACCCTACGACCCCGAGGCCGAGGAGCGTCGCGAGGAGCACGCCCAGCGGCCCGCCCGGCAACCCGCCGCCGCCGCTCGACCCCGACCCGCCCGATGTCATGCGCGCCTCCCGGTTTCGTATCCGCCGTCGATTGTAAGGCACTCGCCGGCAGCGGTGTCTAGTGGCGGATTGCGCCAGCTTGTCCGCATCGGCGCCATGTCCGCGCCGGGAGCGGTCGCGACGAGTACCATGGTGCCGATGCGGCTCGCGGCGCTGGCGCTGTCGTTCCTCACGATCGTCGTCACGATGGTCGCGGCGGAGTTCTACGACCTCTACCTGTTGTCGTGGCAATCGCAGTTGATCTTCACCGACGACTGGAACCTCTGGGACGCCGCCGAGCGGTCAGGCACGTACTACCTGCCGTTTACGACGTTCTCCGCGCTGCCGTACGGGCCGCTCTTCTACTATCCGATGGCGGCATGGATGTTTGTCCTCGACACGGTCCGCGTGATCGATGTCGATGGCTGGACGCAGGTCGACGGACTGTACGGCTCGGTCAGCGCGCCAGCGCTGCTCAAGCTGCCCAACCTCGCCGTCTTTCTTGGCACGGCGTGGCTGTTCCGGTCGATCGCGCCGCGTGCGCACGGCGCGTCGCTCGCCATGCTCTGGATGCTAAACCCGGGCGTCATCCTCGCGTTCTTCGTGATGGGGCAGAACGATGGATGGACGATGCTGCTGGTGCTCGCCGCCTTCCGCCTCGCGCAGCTCACGGCGGAAGGTGGAGCGCGCGCGGAGCGGCATGCGTTCGCCGCGATGGCCGTGCTGGGGCTCGGCGCGGCGGTGAAGCTGCAGCCGGCGCTGCTGTTCGTGCCGTTCGCGCTTGCGCTCGACACGCGCTGGCCGTGGCGCGCCGCGCTGCTGGCGGTGGCGGGCGTGGTGTTCCTGGCGCCGGTCGCGCCGTTCATCGGCGACCCGTTCTTCCGGCATCACGCGCTGTTCAACCCCCAGGGGCAGACGCTGCTCGACCACCGCATCGGCGAGCTGCCGCTGTTCTGGCCGATGTACGCGGCCGCCGCGCTGTGGCCGCTGACCGGGCGCGGCGCGGCGCGTGGGCTCGTGCCGTCGCTCGTCGCGGTGCACGCGATCCTGTTTGTGCTATCGGACTGGCCGCCGGAGCGGGCGGCGTGGTTCGCGGGCGTCAGCATCATCGCCTGCGCGTACGACCGCGCGGGACTGGTCGCGTACGCCGGCGCGACGGTGGCGGCGCTCGTCGTCGCGCTGCCGCTGGGCAACGGGCTCGGAGCGGGCGTGTTCACCTCGCTCAGCGAGCAGCTCGCCGCGCAGCGCGGGATCGGTGCCGCGATCGACGAGTGGATCGCGCTCGGCACGCTTCACGACGGGGTCGTCCTCGCCGCGGGCGCGGGCTGGCTCATCACGCTCATCGCGCTCACCCGCAGCGGTGGCGCGGCGCCCGCGCGCGTGCCCGATGCGCTGCTGCTCGCGCTCGCGCTCGCGCTGCCGGCGTACTTCGCGGTGTCGATCGCCTACGGCGGCGGCGGCGTCTCGGTCGGGAGCGCCAGCGGCAGCGAGCGGCAGGTGGGCGATGCGCAGGTGGCGCAGCCGTTCCTGTCGGCGCACGAGCGACTGGCGTCGATAGAGCTGGCCGGCAGCGGCGTGCTGTCAGATGCCACGCTCGAGGACGCGCGCGGACAGCGTCACGCGCTCGAGGCCGAAACGACGTCCGCGGGCTGGCGCCTGCGCCTCGCGGACGGCGGCGCGGCCGAAGGGCGTGCGTTCGTGCTCCGGTTCGACCTGCGAGGCGGACGCGTGTTGGTCGCGCAGACGGGCGACCGTCCGCCGGCGACGATCGACGGCGTCGCGGTGCCGTATGTGCTGGCGGCGCGCTACCACTTTTCGCGCGACTGGAGCGCGCTGGCGGGCGACGCCGCGGCGAACCTCGCGCGCCGGTGGCTGGCCGTGCTCGCCGTGAGTGCGATGCTCGCACCCGCCTTCGTCTCGCTCGCCCGGCGGGGAGCGCGCGGCTCGGCGGAGCTGCGTCCGCCTGAGCGGACCGCGCGGCCAGCGGATCGCGGGACTCTCGCCTGAGCGCGCGACTCCGGCGCCAGGCGTACAGGATTACGCGCGCGAATCGCAGCCACCGATGATGCCGGCGTCCCGCCCGCGTCCGCGGCCGGCTTCCCTCATGCGAAGCGCTGGCTACCATTATCGTCTGCGCCCTGGCGTTGCGGGCGCGCGGGGCGCGGGGCGGGATGGCAAGGAGTGCGCGTGACAGGAGACGGCTTCGCTGCGGGACGGTGGCGCGCTCGCTGGATCTGGGCGCGCGGGATCGCCGAAGGGCGGGTCAGCGTCGCGCTGCGCCGGGCGCTGACGCTGCACGATGTGCCGCCGCACGTGCCCGCGCGGATGTCGGCGGTCGCGCGTTACGTGCTGTACGTGAACGGCGCCGAGATCGCCCGCGGTCCCGTGCGCGCCAACCCGCGCCGCCAGCCCTGCGACACCGTCGACCTGGCGCCATTCCTGCGTACGGGCGAGAACGTCATCGGCGTCGTCGCCTGGCGTTACGGCGCCGCGACGGCGTGGTGGCTGCCGCCGCCGCCCGTCAATGACCTGCGCCACGGCGCCTTCGTGTTCGAGGCGCGCGTCGGCGACGAGTGGCTGGCCAGCGATGATTCGTGGAGCGCCGCCATGCTCGCGGGCTGGGGCGCGACGCCCGGCAGCGGCATCGGCGCGCGTGGCACGGAGATCGTCGACCTGCGAAGCCTGCCGGACGGCTGGAACACGCCCGACGGGATGGACCCCGGTTGGGACAGTGCGGCGGTGCGGCGCGGTACGTCGTGGGCGGACACGAGCACGATGCATCCGCCGTCGTACCCGGGCGGCCCGCTCGGTGCGCGGCCCATCGCCTATCTCACGGGCGACCTCATCGAACCCGGGGGTGAGCGCGTCGTCGCCGGCACAGTGGTCATCGACGCGGAGATCCCCGCCGGCGAGACGCTGACCGCGCACGTGTCCGAGCTGGTCGCGAGCGGCACATCCGACGGCTCCGACAACGTGCTCTCGGTGGCGTTCGTCGGCGACGGCAGGCGTCGCGTCGCCGAGTCGTTCGACCTCTACGGCGGGCGCGACGTCTCAATCGATGCGCCACCGCGGGCGGTGGTGCACTCCGTCCGCGTCCGCGAGCGGCTGTACCCGGTGAGCGGAGGCGCATTCTTCGAGTGCAGCGATGCGCGGCTCAACGCGATCTATGCCGTCGGCAGGCGCACGGTCTCGATCTGCTCGCTCGATGCCTACGTCGATTGTCCGACGCGGGAGCAGCGCGCCTGGACCGGCGACTCCGTCGTGCACCAGATGGTCGACCTGACGACGAACGAGGACTGGCGGCTCGCGCGTTGGCACCCGGCGCTCGCCGCATCGCCCCGGCCCGATGGCATGCTGCCGATGGCCGTCGCCGGCGACCTGGAGGCGGCCGACGTGACGGTCATCCCTGACTGGGCGCTCCACTGGGTGCACTCGGTGCACAACATCTACCGCTACGCCGGCGACCGCGACGAGATAGCGCGCCTGCTGCCGGTGGCCGAAGGCGTGCTGCGCTGGTTCGACCCGTTTCTCGATGAGCGGGGCTGCGTGGCCGACGTGTTCGGCTGGGTGCTCATCGACTGGGCAGCGGTGCACGTGCAGGGCATAAGCGGCGCGCTCAACGGGCTGCTGGCGCGCTCACTGCTCGAGTTCGCGGAGATGTCCGCGTGGCTCGGCGACGGCGGCCGCGCGCGCTGGGCGCGGGACCGCCACGCGGCGCTGGCCCGCGGCTTTGAGCGGCTGTGGGATGAACGCCGCGGCCGCTACATCGACTCGTGCGTGGCCGGCGAGCCGCTGCCGATGGTCTCGCAGCACACACAGGCGGCGGCGATCGTCGGCGGGCTCGTGCCGGCGGCGCGCGTGGCGCGCGTCGTGCAGGCGATGACCGACGAGGACAACCTCGTGCACGCGATCTTCGACAAGCCGGACGGCCCCGCCGAGCCGAACAGCGAGGTCGGCATCGGCGGCTACCTGGGCCGGGGCGCCGTGCCGCCGCCGTGGTGGGACGTGCAGCGGCAGGTTGTGCGCGCGCAGCCGTTCTTCCGCTACGTGGTGCACGATGCGCTCGCCGCGGCGGGCCGCGCGGACATGATCGCGGGGCAACTGCTCGACTGGGACCGCTGGGCGATGCGGCGATGCGCGACCTCGTGGACGGAATGCTGGGCGGGCGGCACGGTGAGCCACGGCTGGTCGTCGACGCCGACGCGCGACCTGGTGCAGCGTGTGCTCGGGATCATGCCGGCGGAGCCGGGATTCGCCGTGGCATCGATCGATCCGGCGCTCGGCGGCCTGGCGTGGGCCCGCGGCGCCGCGCCGACGCCGGCGGGGGTGATCACGGCCGACATGCGCGCGGACGAGATCAGCGTCGGGAGCCCGGTGCCGTTCGTCTGCGGCGGGCGGCGGTACGACGCTGGCACGCACACGATCGCGAGACCGTCGTCATGACCGACGGGATGCCACCGGTCGGGACGCTGGTCGCCTTCCTCGAAGAACACGGACCGCTGCCCGAGACCCGGCCCGAAGCGGCCACCGCCGCACTCGTCGAGCGCTACCCGGAACTCGCGGGCGTGGAGACGCAGGACATCACGATCGATGGTCCGCATGGCGATGTGCCCGCGCGGCTGTACGCTGGCGCGCGACGTTCGGGCGCCGCGCTCGTGTGGTTGCACGGCGGGGCGTGGATCGGCGGCACGCTCGATATGCCGGAAGCGCACTGGGTGAGCCTCGCGTTCGCGGCGGAGGGCATCCCCATGCTGTCGGCGGACTACCGCAAGGCGCTGAACGGCGCGCGTTACCCCGTGCCGCTCGACGACGCCTGCGCGGCATGGCGCTGGGCGGAGGAGCACATGGCGGCCGCGACCGGCGAGGTGCGCGCGCTATACCTCGGAGGCGCGAGCGCGGGCGGCAACCTTGCGGCCAGCGCGGCCCTGCGGCTGCGCGACGCCGGCGGTGCGATGCCCGCGGGCCTCGTGCTCGCGTATCCGGCGCTGCACGGCGCGCTGCCCGAGTTCAGCGACGAGCTTCAGTCCATCGTGTCCGGCGCGCCGCCCGGCGCGGTCCTGTTCCCCCGCGCGTGGTATCGCGACATGGCGGTCAACTACGCCGGCAGCGAGGCGCTGCTCACCGACCCGCGCGCGTTTCCCGGCGCGGCCGGTCTCGCTGGCATGCCGCCCGCGTGCATCATCAACTCGGAGTACGACACGATCCGCGCATCGGGCGAGTTGTTCGCCGCGCAGCTCGCGGATGCCGGCGTGGACGTGCACGCCGAAGTGGAACGCGGCTCGACTCACGGCCACCTCGATGCGCCGCTCAGCCCGTACGGCGAGCGCACGCTGCGGCGCATGGCGGCGTGGATGCGCCGCCGCACGGCTCGATAACCAGATGAGCGATATCATCTCGAAGGAGGATGCGACGATGCCTATCGACCTGAGAAACCTGCCGTCGTTCGACCAGTTGCCGGTGAAGCCGGGCGCGCCCGCCGGCTCGGCGTGGGGCCTGTTCGGCGACGACGACGAGTACGGCACGTGGAATCTCGCGACGCCGGAGAAGGCGATCGAGGCGGCGCGGTTGGTGCGCCGGGGCGCGACGTTCCCGCTCAATACGCCCATCGATGCGATGGACCGCGGGCTGTTCTGGTTCCGTGGCGCGCCACGCAGGACGATGTTCGACTGCAGCGGCGGCATGCGCGTCTCGTACGACGAGTACATCGACAACTTCTGCCCGCAATCGTCGGCGCAATGGGACGGGCACCGCCACATCGCCCACCCGGCGATCGGCTTCTACAACGGCGTGCCGCACGACCGCGTGCTCGCCGAAGGCAGCACGACGCTCGGCATGCAGAACCTCGCGCGGCGCGGGATGGTGACGCGCGGCGTGCTGCTCGATGTCGGGCGGTACCTCGACCGGCGCGGCACGCCCATCGATTACCACAGTTCGCAGGCGATCGACGTCGCGACGCTCGAGGCGTGCCGCGACGCGCAGGGCGTCGAGATACGGCCGGGCGACATGCTGATCGTGCGCACGGGCTGGCTGAGCTGGGTGCTCGGGCAGAGCCGCGCCGTGCAGACGGAGCTCGCCGAGCATCTTGTCGTGCCGGGTCTGCTCGCGGGCGACGAGATGGTCGCCTGGTTGTGGAACCAGCACGTTGCGGCGGTCGCGGGCGACCACATCGCCGTGGAGTCGTGGCCGCCGGTGCTCGAGCCCGGTCGCGGGTTCATGCACGTGCAGCTCGTGGTGATGTTCGGGATGACGCTCGGCGAGATGTGGACGCTCGACCCGCTGGCGGAGGACTGCGCCGGCGACGGCGTCTACGAGTTCATGTTCACATCGGCGCCGCTCGATGTGCCGGGTGGCGTGGGTTCGCCGCCGAACGCGCTCGCGATCAAGTAACGCCGGTTGCCGCGGCGCCCGCGGCTACTCCTCCGGCAGGAAGCGGAGGCGAAGGCGGAGGGCCTCCGGGCGCGCTTCATCGACGAAGATGCGGCGGCCGGTGCCGGCCGTCACGCCCTCGGCGATGGCGCCGGCGGCCATCGGCTGCGACAGCACGAGCTGGATCGCGGCCTCGTCGTCCTGGTAGCGGCGGACGGCGGCGCTCTGCACCTGCGGCAGGCGCACGAGCGCGCGCTGCAGTTCCATCAGCCCCTGGAACCCGGGCACGGCGCCAATCGTGACGTCGATCCCCTCGCCGCCGGGCGCGAACGATGGCTCCATTTCGGGCAGCTGCGGGCGTGCGGGGGCGGGCGGCGCGGCGCCACGCGTATGCGATTCATTGAGCGCGGACACGGAGAGCGCGAGCTCGTTGAGGTTGATGCCAATCTGCTCGCTGAAGGCGACGAGCCGGTCCAGGACCTTGCTGAACTGCTCGAGCGCGTCGATGATCTGCGCCGTGGCCGCCTGGGCGCGCGCCTCGCGATCGGCGGCGATGATCACTTCCGCTTCCTTGAGCCCCTGCGCGAGCGCGCGGGCGATGATCTCGGCGGCGCGCTCCTGTACATCGTCCGCGTCAGAGGGGGTGTCGTTCATCGCTCATCCGATCGCATCGCACATCTACCCGACACCGCGTCCTGCCGCCTGCCCCGGAAGCATCCGTGCCGTGCGCAGCGCGCCGCGTATCGCGATCCGCGCGCGCTGGGGCTGAGCGTAGATGTATCGGCGGGGAGGCGTGCTGGCCGGACACAAGTATAGCAGGGTGCCTGCACCGTCCCCGCGATCGCGCGCCCGGAGCGCGCGTCAAGTATCGAATCTATCTTGACGCGATCGCGACGCGGTGGATGCCGTGCGTACGGGACGTGGTTCGCGTGCCTTAGGGACGCGCGTTGCGAAGAATCAGTGATTGGCGCGCGGCGTCACGCGCGCCCGCCGTGGCGGCCTTCGCCCGACGCGAAACGCTGCGCGCCGGTGGCGGCTTCGCGGATGACGGCTCGCCCGAGTTCGAGCTCGCGCTGCAGGGCGCCGGCGAGCGGCAGGTCGAGCGATGCGTAGGCGGAGGCGCGGTCGGCGATCACGCAGTCCCACGGGGACCGGGCGATCTGCGCGGCGAGTTCGAGCGCCGCATCGAGCGCCGCGCCCTTTGGCGCCACGCGCGTGACGAGTCCGATCGCCAGCGCCTCGGCCGCGTCGATCGTGCGGCCGGTGATGATCAGGTCGAGCGCGCGCCCGAGCCCGACGATCTGCGGCAACCGCACGGTGCCGCCGTCGATCAGCGGAACGCCCCAGCGCCGTTCGAGGCACCCGAACGTCGAGCCTTCGGCCGCGATCCGGATATCGCACCAGCAGGCGATCTCGAGGCCGCCGGCGACGCACCAGCCGTCGATGGCGGCGATCGTTGGCTTGGGCGCGACGGTGCGGGTGAAGCCCATCGGCCCTTCCGCGGCATTGATCGGGCTGTCCATCGCCTTCAGGTCGGCGCCGGCGCAGAACGCCTGCCCGCCCGCGCCGGTGACGATGAGCACGCGCGCGTCGTCGTCGCCGGTGAACTCGTAGTAGCGGGCGCGCAGTTCCTCGGCGGTCGCGCGGTCGACGGCGTTGCGCCGGTCGGGCCGGTCGATGGTGATGATCGCGGCGGCGTCGCGCCGCTCGTAGTAGACGGCCATGCGCAGAGCGTACACCCGGGCGCCGCCGCGCGGAACGGCGCTACGCCCGGAACATCCCCGTGATCTCCGTCAACCCGACGCCGGTGTCGGGCCACGGCTCGCAGGCGGCGGCAAGCACGCGCACGGCCTGCCGCTGCGACGGCCAGACGAAGCGGTCGAGCACGTCGTCGAGCTCGCACCACTCGTAGGCCGTGTGCTCTTCGGACACGGTGACGCCGGGCGCGCCGGTGACGAAGCCGGCGAATGCCGGCACGAGGTGCACCGCGTCGGTGTGCTCGCTGTAGAACGTTTCGATGTAGTCGATGCGGAAGAAACGCTCGGGCGCGAGGCCCGTCTCCTCGGTCATCTCGCGCCACGCGGCGTCGTATGCCCTTTCGCCCGGGTCGATCATGCCGTGCACCGCCTGCCACGTGTCGGCGTGCATGAGCGAGGGCGCGCGGAACAGCGCGAGGACCTGCGGCCGGCCGTGGAGCATCGTGAAGACATAGGTAGAGATCGAGCCGGTGATGACGTTCATGCTTGCGCGCCGAGCATGATGCGTTCGATCGAAGCGACGGGAAACGGCAGCTGCATGAACGCGTCGTGAAAGGCGCGCAGGTCGAATGCCGCGCCGTCGCGCCCGCGCAGCTTCTCGCGCAGGCCGAGGATCTGGTGCTTGCCCATGGTGTACGCGTAGTAGTTCGGCCCGACGACGCCGCGGCGGGTCTCGCGCTCGGCGATCACCTGTGTGGCGAAACCCTCGTTGACGAAGAAGTCGACCGCCTGCTGCACGCTCCATCCCTCGGCGTGCAGCCCGAAGGCGCAGCGGTAGCGCGCCAGGCGAAGCAGCGCCTCGCGGATCTGCATCAGGTGGTAGCGCGGGTCGCCGTCGCCGTAGCCCGCCTCGACCATCACCTGTTCGATGTAATGCGCCCAGCCCTCGATCGGCGTCGTCGACATGAGGAAGCGGCCGATCCGGCTGGTCGCGCGGTGCAGGTACGTCAGGTGCACGTAGTGCCCGGGGTAGGCCTCGTGGGCGCTTACGCCAGCGATGCTGTACGTGTTGAAGAACTTCATGTAGGACTCGATGCGGTCGCGCGCCCAGTCAGCGCCGGGCGGCGTGACGTAGTAGTACGCCTCCTTCGCGACGGTCTCGAACGGGCCGGGGGTGCTGCAGGCGGCCTGGGTGATCATGCGCGAGAACCCCGGCGTCTCGGCGACGGCGATGCGCACGTCGGTCGGCATCGTGCACAGCCCGGCGTCGATGCAGAACTGCCGCAGCCGCTCGAGCAGCGCCTCGACCTCGCCCAGCAGGCGCGCCGGCACGGGCCGCTCGCGCGACACTGCATCGATGACCTCCGCGGGCGACGCCGTGCCGTCGATCTTCGCCGCGACATCGCGCAGCGCCTGTTGATGCGCGCGCAGGTCGTCCTCGCCGCGCCGGATCAGCGCATCGATCGGCTCGTCGATCGAGTCGGTCTCGCTCAGCAGGCAGCGCATTGCATCGGCGCCCCAGGCGAAGCCGTCGCCCGCTCGCGGCAGCGCCTCGTTCTGAAGCCAGATGCGGAAGTCGTCGACCGCGGCGATCGCTTCGTCGTCGGCGACGGCGAACTCCTCCTTGAGCGCATCGTCCGACGAGCGCGAGACGGCGTCTGGCAGATCCTGCAGGAACAACGATCGCATGCCGGCCGCCTGCTCGATCCCCGTCTCGACGTGCGGCCGCAGCGGGTCGGTGAGGTTCACCTTCGCCTGCGCGATCAGCGCGGGCACCGCGCGCAGCCGGCCGATTAACGCGCGGATGCGGTCATCGAGCGGCGCGAAGTCGCGGATGGCGAGGCCGTTGCAGGCCCCGCCGACCGTCGCCAGGTAGCCGAGGGGGCTGCGCTCGTGCGACCGGACGTGCGCGTGCTCGCTGAGCTCCCACGAGAGCCGCCGGCGCAGCAGATCAAGCTCGAACGGCTCGTGGCCGGCGAGCGTAGCCGCGTCGACCGCGTTCGCCCGCTCGAGGAAGCCGCGCACGGCGGACAAGCGCGCTTCGATCGCGGGCTGGCTGCGGTCGCCGAGCGCTGCGTCGTGTTCGTGGAACCCGCGCGCCGTCGCAGCGCCGGGCTGCCAGGCGTTCGTCGCGACGATGTAGTCCTCGGCCAGTGCAGGCAGCTCGCTCATCGTGCCTCCCTTCAGCGGCACGCTGAGCGTATAGCGCGCGCGTGGCACGCGGAAGCGGCGATCGGCCGCTCGTACTACTTCGGGGCTGAACAGCCTGACCGGTGACGACGGAACGGACAGGCGGACAAGGAAGGCCGGCCTTCGCATGCAGCGACTACGACAACGCGATCGCCGACGCGCCCGTGCTTGATACCCGTGTGACGAGCGCGCGGCCACTGTAGCCGAGCGAAGCTGCCCGCTCAGTCATCGCACGGGCGATGGCGTCGTGGCGGTCGGTGGCGAACGCCGCGATCGTCGAGCCGCCGCCGCTGAGGTACGCGCCGTGCGCGCCGGCCTCGCGCGCCGCCTCGAAGATCGCCGGCATCGCGGGAAAGATCTTCGTGCGGGCGGGTTGGTGCAGCCGGTCTTGCGTGGCGAGCGCGAGCGCGCTCCAGTCGCCGCGCCCGAGCGCGGCAACCAGCAACGCCGCGCGGCCGATGTTGTGCACCGCGTCATCCTTCGACAGCGCCTGCGGCAGTAGGCGGCGGCTCTCGGCCGTCGGCATCTCGAAGTCCGGGATGAATACGACGACGCTCAGGCCACCGGCGACCGGCGCGGCAAGATGCGTGAACCGGTCGCCATCGCGGACGACGACGCGAAGGCCGCCGAACAGCGCCGGCGCCATGTTGTCGGCGTGCCCCTCGAGCCCGGCGCCGAGCGCGAGCGCCTGGTCGTCGCTCAGCCGCCCGCCCATGAGCGCGTTCGCGCCGACGATGCCCGCGGCCCGCGCCGCCGCCGACGCGCCGAGGCCGCGGCCGATCGGGATTGTCTGCTCGCCCGCCGCATGCATCTCCGCCGGCACTTCTACGCGCGCAAGGCGGTACGCCGAGCGCGCGGCATCGAGCACGAGGCGCGCGAGGCCGTTGGTCCCGCCGCCCGGGCCGATCCCGATCGTCACGTCCTGCGTGATCTCCAGCGCCATGCCGAGGCTGTCGAACCCCGGCCCGAGGTTCGCCGACGTGGCGGGCACGCGCACGGTCACCTGCTGCGGCATGCGGCGAGTGTAGCGAAGGACGCGCACTGGCGCGCTCCGTGACGGCTGCCTGCGCTTCGGCGATACTGACGCCCATGGAACCGCAGATCCAGTATGCGAATACCACCGACGGCGCGAAGATCGCGTTCTGGTCACTCGGCGATGGTCCGCCACTGATCATGATGCCGCCGCTCCCGGCGAGCCACATTGAGCTCGAATGGGGGATCCGCGAGTGGCGCACGTTCTACGAGCGACTGGCGCAGCACGTGACGATCTTGCGGTACGACGCGCGCGGCATGGGGCTGTCCAGCCGTGACATCGGGGAGTGGAGCCTCGACGCGTTCGAACGTGACCTCGATGCCGTGATCCGGCACACGCGGCTCGGGCCGGCGACGCTCTTCGGGCTGATGTACAGCGGACCGGTGGCGTGCATGTATGCGGCGCATCATCCGGAAGCGGTCGAGCGGCTGCTGCTCTGGGGCACATACGCCCGAAACAACGGGATGGAACTCGACCGCGAGAACTGGGAACTGCAGCTGCTCCAGCAGAACTGGGAGACCTATACCGAGCTGATCACGCACCAGGTGCTCGGGTGGTCGTCCGGTTCCATCGCCCGCCAGACCGCGGCGCTGCTGCGCGAGAGCCTCACGCCGGAGGCGATGAGCCGCTTCATCGAGTTCGCATTCCGCATCGACGTGACGTCACTCCTCCCATCGATCAAGGCGCCGACGCTGATCATGCAACGCCGCAACCAGCAGAAGATGGTGGCGAGCGATGCCCGCGACCTCGCCGCGGGCATCGCGGGGTCGCGGCTGATGTTCATGGACGGCGACTCGATGGCTCCGTTCATCGGAGACACACAGCCGTTCTTCGTGGCGCTCGCGGAGTTCATGGGCATCCCGGAGCTGGCAATCCGCCGCGACCCGGCGCCCGCCACGCCGGCAGCGATCCGGACGATCGTGTTCACCGACATCGCCGGGTCGACGGCGCTCACCCAGCGTCTCGGCGACGAAGGCGCGCGGACGCTGCTGCGCATGCACGAGCGCATTGTGCGCGACGCGCTGGCGCGCCACGGCGGGGCCGAAGTGAAGACGCTCGGAGACGGCTTCATGGCGTCGTTCGCCTCGGCGACGCAGGGGTTGCAGTTCGCGATCGCCATCCAGCAAGCCACGGCCGAGTTCAACCGCCAGGCGCCGGAGCCATTGGCCGTGCGTGTCGGCGTCAACGCCGGCGAGCCGATCGCCGAGCGCGACGACCTGTTCGGGACCGCCGTGATCGCCGCCGCGCGCCTCGCCGATGCCGCGGCCGGCGGCGAGGTCATCGCGTCGGACGTGGTGCGTCAGCTGACGGCGGGCAAGGGCTTCCTGTTCGCGGACCGCGGCGAGCGCCAGCTCCGCGGGTTCGACGACCCGGTGCGCGTGTACGAGGTCCGCTGGCAGGACGCCGGCGCGTGATCCGCCACGGGTTCGTCGAAGCGAACGGCATCCGCTTTCACTACGCCGCGCAAGGCGAGGGGCCGCTGGTACTGCTGCTGCACGGCTTCCCGGAATGCTGGTATTCATGGCGGCACCAGCTGCCGGCGCTTGCCGGGGCCGGCTACCGAGCGGTGGCGCCCGATCTGCGCGGATACAACCTCAGCGACAAGCCGCGTGGCGGCTACCACATCGAGTCCCTGGTCGAGGACGTCGTCGCCATCGCCGGCGCGCTCGGGGAGGAGCGCGCGCACGTCGTCGGGCACGACTGGGGCGGCATCATCGCCTACCAGGTGGCGTGGCGGCGGCCGGAGTTCACGCGCTCGCTCGTGACGATGAACGCGCCCCATCCGTCGGCGTTCGCCGCGTATGTGCGGCGGCGTCCCGCGCAGATGCTGAAGAGCTCGTACATGCTGTTCTTCCAGGTCCCGCGGCTCGCGGAGTGGGTGCTGACACGCGACGGCGCCCGCGCGACGGCGAATGCGTTCGTCCGCAGCGCGAAGCGGCGCGACGCCTTCACGGCCGCCGACCTCGCTGTCTATCGCGGCGCCATCCTGCGGCCCGGCGCAGCCCGCTGCGCGATCAATTACTACCGGCAGGCGTTCCGCCAGGGCCGGCGGGCGTTGCCGTCTTCGCCAATCGAGCGGCCGGCGCTGGCGCTCTGGGGGGTGGGTGACCCGGTGCTCGAACGGGGCATGAACGACAGCCTCGGCCAATGGGTGCGGGACCTGACCGTGCGGTTCATCGATGATTGTGGCCACTGGACGCAGCAGGAGCGGCCCGAGGCCGTGAACGAGGCGCTGGTGGCCTGGCTGGCATTACAATCGGCATCCCCTTAAGGGAACCGGGCGAATCCCGCATGCAGCGCGGCCCCATCCGTCCGATCATCGTCATGAGACTGCATGCGCGTCCATGGCGGGCGCGCCGCCGGGGGTGTCGCATGGCCACACAACGAACGGTCCCGGGATCCGGGGAGTACCTCGACCCGGTCACGACGATGATGTCATCGCTGCTGCCGGTGCATGCCGCGCTTACGTTTGACTGGCTTGTGGACGCCGCGTGCACGGCTGCGGAGCGCGGCCTGAATGCGCCGTACGCCTTCGTATTCCTCGAGGACCAGGAGGGGCGGGTCGAGCACCGCATGCCGGCAGGCGATCTGCGCCGCCGCGGCGTGCAGCGCGCGGTCGATGCGTTCGGCGAGAACCCGTTCCGCGGCAAGCTCGACCCGAACGAACTGCCGCTCGTCGCCGAGGCGCTCGACACGCGCACGCCCGTGCGGGCCAGCACGAGCGCGTTTTTCACGCCGCTCGTCGGCGCGTCACGCGCGGACATGGCGGAGAAGAAGCTCGGGCTTCCGGTGACCTACCTGACGGCGCTTGAAACCGCAGGCGAGCGCATCGGCGCCATCCTGCTGTTGATGCAGGATGACGTGAACCCGCAGCACGTCAAGCTCCTTGCCGAGCATATCGCCTGCGCCGCCGTCAACCTGCGGCAGTCGCACGTCGCGCGCGAGCAGGGCGTCATCGACGTCGTCCGCTCGGTGTTCGATGCGCGGAAGCTGGAGATGGAGCTGCAGCGCGAGCTCGCGCGTGCCGGCCGGTACCAGCGGGAGACGTCGATCTGCGTGATCGAAGCGACGAACCTGCGCCTGCTGCGCGAGAAGTTCGGCCGGTTCCTCACAGACCAGCTGTTGCAGCGCCTCGGCGAGCGGCTCGCGCAGCACGCGCGTGACATCGACGTCATCGGCGCGTACAAGGAGAGCGGCTACACGATGATCCTCACCGAGGCCTCGGGCGAGGGCGCCGCGGTCGCGGCCCGCCGGCTGTTCGCGCACGCGCAGGACTCGCGCCTCGATGGGGACAACGTGCCAGGGCTCGAGTTGCACCTGGTCGTGGGGTATGCGACGGCCCCCCACGACGGGCAGACGAGCGACGCGCTGTTCGCAGTCGCCGAGCGGCGGATGTACAGCCGCGCCACCGACGAACAGGTAGCCTGAGCGCACGCAACCCAGGACATATGAAGAGGGGCTTCCCCCCGCGGGGAAGCCCCTCTTCCGTTCTACTGCGGAACAGGCTCAGGCGACGTCGTCGAGTCCGACCACGCTGAACGCGTGCCCATCCGGGAGGGCGCCCTCGGTGGCGAGCCAGGTCTCGACATCGGACGCGCTCGACGCCTGGTCGACCCAGAGCTTGAGCGTCGCGCGGTGCCCGTCGTAGTCGAGCAGCGCTACATCGTTCACGTCCGGGTGCCGGCTCATCGCGTCGTCGACCGCGCGCAGGTCGAGCTGACCGGCGGCGTTCTCGATCTCGATGCGCATCAGGCGCTTGTCGGTGTCGTTGGCGACTGCGGGCGACTCGCCGAATGCGACCGCGCCCTGCGGTACGGGCGTCACCTCGGCCGTCTCCTGCGGCACCACGAGCGTCGGGCGCGGGCGCGGCTCAAACCCGTAGGCGTGCCCGCCGAACGCCGCCGTGGCGGCGCCGAGCCGCTCGCGCCCGGTCCGCAGCGCCGTCTCGATGTCGTCGAACACGCCCGCGATGGCGTCGATCCGCGGCAGGATGCCGCGGAGCACGGCCGTGGCGTCTGTCGCGTGCTGCAGCGTCGTCCCCAGGTCCTCGATGGCTCTCGCGAGATCCTGTCCGAGGCCGGTCGTCCGGGAATCACGATCCATGGCCATAGTCCCTCCTTTTCTGGGAGAGGTATCGGCCTCGCGGGGGCGCGCCGGGAGCGGCGAGCGGCGGATTTTCGGTGAATCGCCGCGGCCTGCACGGGAACCGGCGTAAGGGACGCGCGCCGGCGGCGCTGGCTACGCCCCCTCGCCCGGCTCCGTTGCGGCGGCGGGGGCGGCGGCGGCAGCCGCGGTGGCGCCGTCCTGCTTGCCGATCACCGTGATCTCGAGGAGCTCGGCGACGTCGAGCGTCTTCATGCGCTTGTCCTCATCGGGCTCCACAGTCGGGATGCCGTCATCGAACATCTGGATGCAGAACGGGCAGGCGGTGGCGATGACCTGCGCGCCGGTGGCGACGGCCTCCTCCGTCCGAGCGACGTTGATGCGCTTGCCCTTCGACTCCTCCATCCACATGTGGGCGCCGCCGGCGCCGCAGCAGAAGCTGTTTTCGCGGCTGCGCGGCATCTCCACGCGCGAGCCGCCGGGCAGCGCATCGACGATGTCGCGGGGGCTGTCGTAGTTGCTGTTGTGGCGGCCGAGGTAGCACGAGTCGTGGTACGTGACGGCGAGCGGCAGCTCGTGCTTCGGGCGGAGCGCGCCGCGCTGCAGGAGCTGTGAGAGGAACGTCGTGTGGTGGATGACCTCGTACGTGCCCTCGAACATCGGGTACTCGTTGGCCATCGTGTTGAAGCAGTGCGGGCAGTTGGTGATGATCTTGCGCACGCCCTTGCTGTTGAGGAGCTCGATGAGCGCGGTGGCCTGCATCTGGTACAGGTACTCGTTGCCGAGCCGCCGCGCCGGGTCGCCGTTGCACGTCTCTTCTTCGCCGAGGCAGCCCCAGCTCACGCCCGCTTCGTTCAGCAGCCGCGCCACCGCGCGCGTGATGGGGATGTTGCGGTCCACGAGCGCACCTGAGCAGCCGACCCAGTAGAGGTAGTCCTGCGATCCGTCGAACGCCGGGACGTCGAGCCCCTCCATCCACGATGTCCGGGTGTGGGGGGTGCCGCGCCACGGGTGGCCGCGCTGCTCAATCTGCATGAGCGTGGCGGCAGCCGTCTCGGGCATGTTCGCCTCGTTCATCGTCAGGAAGCGGCGCATGTCCTGCAGCGCCGGGATGTGCTCGATGAACACGGGGCACTGGTACTGGCAGGCGCCGCAGGTCACGCAGTCCCAGATCGGGTTGAACCCGACGGCGTCGATCAGCGTCAGGTTCTCGATGACGCCGTGGCCGCCGCCGTGGCCGTTGCCATCGCCGTGCCCGTCGCCGTTGCCGTTGGCCGGCGCCGGGCGCAGCGCATCCCAGACGAACAGCGGCGAGCTGATCTTGCGCACCTCGTTCTCGAGCACGCTGCGCATGTCGTGCATGACCTTCTTCGGCGACAGCTCCTTGCCGGTGAGGAAGGCCGGGCAGTTGATCTCGCAGCGCCCGCACTCGGTGCAGGTGTACGGGTCGAGCATCTGCTTCCACGTCAGGTCCTGCGCGATGCCGGCGCCGAACCGCTCGGCGTTCTCGAAGTCGCGGATCGGCTGCAGCTGCCCGGTCGGCGCGATGCGGCGGAAGAGGATGTTGAACGCGACCGTGAGCACGTGGGAGTGCTTGCTGTACGGCAGGTAGTTCAGGAAGAAGAGGAAGTCGTACAGGTGCGCATACCACCAGAACGTCAGGAACCCCTCCTGCACGCCGGTCGACATGCCGGCGCCGTCCCACACCTGCGCGAGCGTCCAGGCGACGAACGAGAAGCCGTCGCCCGACTCCGGGTGCAGCGCGATCTCGAAGCTGTTGACGAACATGTCGCTGACCATCATGCCCGCGATCAGCGAGAGGATGACCCACGCATCGAAGTTGAACGTGAGGCGCGCCGGCTTCCAGAAGCGGCGCTGCCACGCCGCCATGGCGCAGCCGACGAGCACGAGGATGTTGAACAGGTCCATCGGCGCGCGGACGAGCACGTCGTACACGACGCCGCCGAGGTGCTGGAGCGAGATGTCTTCGTCGATGCCGAGGAGGAGGAAGTTGAGGGTGCGGACCTGGAGGACGATGAACCCCCAGTAGATCATCGAGTGGAGGACGCCGCTGTACCAGTAGCGCCGCCGCGCCACGCGGGCGTTGCCGACGAGGTACGGCACCAGCGACACGAGCCGGTCGATGAGCTTGTCGAGCCGGTTGTCGCCCTTGCCGGTGGCGAACCCCCGCACCTTGACCGAGACGGAGTAGATGAAGAACGCGAGCCCGGCGATGAAGGAGATGTAGTAGATGTAGTTGCCCGGGAATTCGTGTGAGGGCACGAAAGGCCTCCTCGCGTCGCCGCCTTCAGATTCGCGCAGGGATCATATCCCTGCGGTTTTCGTAGGGCAATCGCGCCGGGGAGTCCGGACGCCCTCGCGGCGATGGTGCTGGCGGGCGGTGGAGCGGGCGCCGGTCAGGGTTCCCGGGGCGACTCCACGCGCTGGCGCAGCGCCTGCATGAAGCGGCCGGCGTCGGCGCCGTCGACCGCGCGGTGGTCGAAGCTGATGCAGAGGTTGATTACCGACCGCACGCCGAACGCATCGTCGCCGCCCGGGCGCAGCTCGCGGCGGATCAGCTCCGTCGTCACGATCGCCACCTGGCCCACGGGCACGATCGGCTTGGAGATGACCGAGCCGAACGCGCCGGTATTGTCAATCGTGCACGTCGCGCCGCGCATCTCCTCGATGGTGAGCTTGCGTGCCTGGGCCTTTCCGGCGAGCCGCGCAACCTCGCGCGCGATGCCGGCGAGCGAAAGGTCGCCGGCGTTTCGCAGCACGGGCACGAGCAACCCGCTGTCCGTCGCCACCGCCACGCCGATGTGCGCCTGGTCGTGCATGCGCAGCCCGGCGTCCTCGTACGTGGCGTTCAGCAGAGGGTGCTCGCGCAGCGCCGCCGCCAGCGCCTCGATGAAGAACGGCAGGAACGTCAGCCGTACGCCCTCGCGCTGCTCGAACGCCTGCTTCGCGCGCTCGCGCATCTGCACCAGCGCGGTGACATCGGCCTCGACCATCATCCATGCGACGGGGATCGACTGGTGCGACCGCAGCATGTGCGCGGCGATCGTGCGGCGCGTCGCGCTCAGCGGCACGACGTCGCCGTCTGCCGCGCCCGGCGCGGGGGCGGCCGTCGCGGCAGTTGGCGCCGCGCGCTGCGGCCGCTCCGCGCCGACGACGCCGGCGGTGCTCGGCGGCGGCACGGTGTACATCGACGGATTGTCGATGTAGCGCAGCACGTCCTGCTTGGTCACGCGACCCTCGATGCCGGTGCCCTGCACGAGGGCCAGGTCGATGTTGTGCTCGGCGGCGAGCTTCAACACGACCGGGGAGTAGCCGCGCGTGCGGCGGAACTCGCCCGCGGGCGTGTGGCCGTTGCCGCCTGCGCCCGTGCCTCGCGCATCGGACGCGGCGCGCGATGTGCTCGCCTGCGCGGCGGGCGCGGTGGCGGCGGCTGTTGCCGCCTCACGCGGGGTCGCGCCGCTGCCATCGAACTCCGCGAGCGGCTCACCGATGGGCACCGCCGTCCCTTCCGGGACGATGATGCGGGTGAGCACGCCGGCGAACGGTGACGGGATCTCGACGATCGCCTTGTCGGTCTCGACCTCTACCACCGGCTCATCGAGCGCGACGCTGTCGCCCTCGGCCTTCAGCCACTTGGTGACCGTGCCTTCCGTGACGCCTTCGCCGATGTTGGGCATCGTGAGCGCGGGCATGGTCTGCTCCTAGTACGCCGCCAGGTCGCGCATGGCGTCGGCGATCTTCTCGCGTGATGGCAGGAGGAAGTCCTCGAGCGCGCCGTTGAACGGCATGGCGGGCACGTCGGGCGTAGCGAGGCGGCGCACCGGTGCGTCGAGGTCATCGAACGCGTGCTCGGCGATGATCGCCGCGATCTCGCCGCCGAACCCGCCGGTGAGGTTGTCCTCGTGCACGATCAGCGCCTTGCCGGTGCGGCGCGCGGCGGCGACGATCGCGTCGCGGTCGAGCGGCGCCAGCGTGCGCAGGTCGAGCACGGTCGCGTCGATGCCCTCGGCGGCGAGTTCCTCGGCGGCCTGCAGGCACTCGTGCGCCATCAACCCGTAGGAGATGACCGTAATGTCGTCGCCCTCGCGCCGCAGCCGCGCCGGGCCGATGGGCACGGTGTAGTCCCCGTCGGGGAGCTCTTCCTTGAGCATGCGGTAGGCCCTCTTGTGCTCCAGGTAGATCACCGGGTCTGGGTCGCGGATTGCCGCCTTCAGCATGCCCTTGGCGTCGTACGGCGTCGACGGCATGACGACCTTGAGCCCGGGCACGTGCGCGAGCATCGCCTCGATCGACTGCGAGTGGTACATCGCGCCGCGGATGCCGGCGCCGTAGGGAATGCGCACGACCATCGGGCAGCCCCAGCCGTTGTACGAGCGATAGCGCCAGCGCGCCGCCTCGCTGATCAGCTGGTTGAACGCGGGATAGGCGAAGTCGGCGAACTGGAGCTCGGCCACGGGCAGGCAGCCGTTCGTCGCCATGCCAATGCTGACGCCGACGATGCTCGATTCGGCGAGCGGCGTATCGAGCACGCGCTGCGGTCCGAAGCGCTCGAGCATGCCATCGGTCGCGCGGAACACGCCACCCTCCTGGATGTCCTCGCCGAGCACGAGCATGTTCGGCGCGCGGTCCATCTCCTCGATGAGCGCGTCGCGGATCGCCTCGATGTACGTCTTGAGCGCCATCACGCATCCTCCGCGAAGACGTAGCGGAACGCGTCGTCATCGGGCGGGTCAGGCGCGCGCTCGGCGGCCTCGACCGCCTCATCGATCTCGCGCTGGGCGGCGGCGCGGATCGCGCCATCGGCGTCGGGCGTGAGGACGCCGTCTGCGAGCAAGCGGTTGCGCAGGCGGTCGATCGGGTCTTTCCTGGTCCACTCCTCGAGCTCGGCGCGCGTGCGGTAGCGGCGGTCGTCGTCCGACGACGTGTGCGGGGCGTAGCGGTACGTCTTCGCTTCGATCAGCTTCGGGCCGAGGCCGCGGCGGCATTCCTCGATCACCCAGCGCGTCGTCTGCAGCACGGTGAGCGCGTCGTTGCCGTCGACGGTCTGCCCCTCGATGCCATATCCCCTGGCGCGGTCGGCGACGTGCAGGATCGCCATCTGCTTTTCCTGCGACTCGGAGATCGCGTACCCGTTGTTCTCGCAGAAGAAGACGACGGGCAGCTGGTGGATCGCCGCGAAGTTCACCGCTTCGTGGAAGTCGCCCTCGCTCGTCGCGCCCTCGCCGAAGTAGACGATTGTCACCTCGCCGCGCCCGAGCAGCTTCGACGCGTAGGCGATGCCGGCGGCGTGCGGCAGGTTCGCGGCGATGACGCTCGACCGCGTGACGACGCGCATCTCCGGCCACGACCAGTGGCACGGCATCTGCCGCCCGCCCGACGTTGGATCGCCGGCCTTCGCGAACAGCCCGAGGAGGATGTCGTATGGCTTCATCCCGAGCGCGACCAGCACGCCGACGTCGCGGTAGTACGGGAGCACCCAGTCGGCGCCGGCGGTCAGCGCGTACGCGGAGCCGACCTGCGCCGCCTCGTGCCCCTGGCCGGTGACGGCGAACGCGGCGCGTCCCTGCCGGTTCAGGGCGAACATGCGGTCGCTGAGGACGCGGGAGCGGACCATGTCGCGGTACATCGAGAGGTACAGGTCCGATGTGCCGGATTCGAGACGGGTATCCGTGGTGGTCACGCACACCTGCCTTTCGCGGCGGCCGCGGGGGCCACCTGATCGGAGTATATGCGCACGCCGGCCCGGGACCCGGCCACGGCGGGCGCGCGCCCTCCACTGCAAGAGTATCGACACGGCGAGGCGGCCCCGGAAGGCGGACCGGAAGCCGAGGCCGGGCGTTTTGTGCTTAGCCGACGCGCAGCGTCTGGCCGCCATCGACCGGCAGGAGCACGCCGGTGATGAACCGCGCCTCGTCGGAGGCGAGGAACAGCGCGGCGTTCGCCACGTCGTCGGCGGCGCCCATCTTGCCTAGCGGCACCTGGCGGTCGCGCTCCGCGATCAGCGTCTCGCGGGGGATGCCGCGGACGGCGCTGATGCCTTCGATCGCCATCGGCGTATTGATCAGGCCGGGGAGGATCGCGTTGACGCGGATGCCGAAGCGGGCGTTGGCGAGGGCGAGCGTCTGGGTCAGCGCGTTGAGCGCGGCCTTCGACGTCTTGTAGCCGATCATGTTCGTCATGCCGGCGATCGAGGCGATCGACGAGACGTTGATGATCGCGCCGCTGCCCTGTTCGCGCATCGCCGGGATCGCGTGCTTGCACATGAGCAGCGGGCCTTCGAGGTTGACGCGCATGATGCGCTCGTAGTTCGCGACATCGACGCGGTGCGGCGGCGCATCGCCGGCGCCGATGCCGACGTTGTTGTGCAGGACATCGATGCGGCCGTACATGTCGAGCGCGCGGCGTACGGTGGCCTCGCACGCCGCCTCGTCCGCGACATCCATCTCGATCGCCGCTGCGTCGCCGCCGGCGCCGATGATCATGCGTGCCGTGTCTTCGGCCGAGGCGAGGACGCGGTCGGCGACGAGCACGCGCGCACCTTCGCGGGCGAACAGCAGCGCCGTCGCGCGCCCGTTGCCCATCGTCTCGCCGGGCGTCTGTCCGCCGCCTACGACGATCGCCGTCTTCTCCGCGAGCCGCATGGGCGCATGATACGCGACGATGGCTGGCGACGGCGCCGCTCGAGACAGTTCCCGGGCGCGCGGCCGTCACGCGCAAAGACGCCGGCCCGCGGGCCGGCGTCCGCTGCTTGCCGCTTCCCGGGCGTTACGCGCGGCCCGTCATGATCGCGTGCCAGTAGAGGAACGGCAGCCCGTGCTTCTTCACGAGGTACATGCTGCGGCGCTCCTTCGACTGGTCGAACGGGAAGCTCTCGCGCGGTGTCAGGTCGTAGTCGAACTCGGCCATCACCAGCTTGTTGTAGCCGGTGACGATGGGGCAGGCGGCGTAGCCGTCGTAGCGCTTCGGCAACGACTTGCCGTCGATGCCGGCGAGCACGTTGGCGACGAGCACGGGCGTCTGCTTGCGCACGGCCGCGCCGGTCTTCGACGCCGGCAGGCTCGATGCGTCGCCGAGGCTGAAGACGTTGGGGTAACGCACGTGCTGCAGCGTGTGCTTGTCGACGTCGACCCAGCCAGCTTCGTTGGCGAGCGGGCTGCGCTTGATGAAGTCGGGCGCGCTCTGCGGCGGCGTGACGTGGATGAAGTCGTAGGGCATCGTGATCAGGTCGCCGGAGTCGAGGTGCGTGAACACGGCTTCCTTCGCCTCCGGACGGATCTCCGTCAGGTCGTGGCGAAAGCGCACGTCGATGCCCTTGCGGGCGATGACCTTCGTCAGCGTGTCGGCGTACTTCTTGACCGAGAAGATCGCCGCGCCGGCGATGCCGAACGTGATGTTCGTCTTGTCGCGCACGCCCGTGTTGCGCCAGGCGTCGTCGGCCAGGTACATCACCTTCTGCGGCGCGCCGCCGCACTTGATGGGCGTGTTCGGGTGCGTGAAGATCGCGTTCCCGCCCTTGAACTCGCGGATGAACTGCCACGTCTTGTCGACGTGCTCGTACGAGTAGTTGCTGGCAACGCCGTCGCGGCCGACCGCGCCTTCGAGCCCCTTGACCTTGTGCCAGTCGAGCTGGATGCCCGGCGCGACGACGAGCCACTTGTAGTCCACGCGCACGCCGCCTGCCGTGATCACCTGGCCTTCATCCGGGCACAGCTGCACGACGGAGTCGCGGATCCACGTGACGCCGTGCGGGATCAGCGGCGCTTCGTCGCGGACCGACTGCTCCTTCTTGAACACGCCGCCACCGACGAGTGTCCACAGCGGCTGGTAGTAGTGCTTGTCCGAAGGCTCGACGATGGCGATGTCGAGGTCGCGCCGCGCACGCTTCATCTGCGCGGCGACGCTGATGCCGGCGTTGCCGCCGCCAATGATCACGACCTCGTGCTGCGTGGTGCGGGCGACCGCTGGCGCTCCGGTCTGCGGTTCGAGCTGGGTGGTCATGCGTACCTCCGGCAACAAAGTTGATTGGCTTGGTACAGTACAGCCCATCATCGCCCCGTGACCGGTGGCGGCGCATCGGCCAATCATCACGAGCGCCAGTGCCGATCGGCAGGGGTAGGGCAGGGTTCACCGCTTGACCGGGGCCGCGGGCGAGGCGACGACGCGAACCGGCGGGCATCATTCTGTGAGGCGGGCATGGTCGCACTCCGGATCAACGGCACGACGTACGAGGCGCCGGACCCCGGCCGAAACCTCCTCAGCTTCATCCGCTTCGATGCCGGTCTGACCGGCACCAAGTACGCGTGCGGCGAAGGCGAGTGCGGCGCCTGCACCGTGCTGGTCGACGGCGGATCGCTGCGCGCCTGCCAGGCGACCGTCGGCGCGGTCGCGGACGGCGAGATCACGACGATCGAAGGCATCGCGCGGGGCGGTGAGCTGCACGCGGTGCAGCAGGCGTTCATCGACGCGTCGGCCACGCAGTGCGGATACTGCACGCCCGGGTTCATCATGAGCGCCGTGGCCCTGCTCGGCCGCCAGCCGCGCCCGACGGACGAGCAGATCCTTGACGCGCTCGCGCTCAACATCTGCCGGTGCGGCGCCTACCAGCGCATCGTCCGTGCAGTCCACGAAGCGGCGGCGCGCATGTCGGAGCCCGCGGGATGAACGAGGCGCCGGAGCATGGCCTGCACATCGTCGGTCCGGTGGCCACCACGCCGGGCGCGCCGCCGGCCGCGACGCGGCCATCGCGCTGGGTGTCGGTGCTCGCCGATGGCTCGGTCGTGGCGTATGCCGGCAAGGTTGAGTTCGGCCAGGGCATCCGCACCGGCTTCGCGATCGAAGTCGCGGACGAGTTGCGCGTGCCGCTCGAGCGCGTGCGGGTGGTGCTCGGCGACACGGCGCTCGTGCCGTGGGACATGGGCACGTTCGGCAGCCAGTCGACGGCGCGCACGGGGTTGCAGCTGCGTCGCGCGGCGGCGACCGCGCGCGAGGCGCTGCTCGAGATGGCGGCGGACCGCCTCGACCTGCCGGCGGACACGCTGATCGCCCGCGGCGGGCGCATCGCGCCGGCTGGCGGCGGCCGCGGCGTGGCGTACGAGGAGCTCGTCGCCGGCACGGAGCAGGAGCGCGACGTCGACGATGCGGCGTTGCTGACGCGGGCCGACGAGTTCAGCATCATGGGCCGCGACCACGCGCGCTGCGACGCGCTCGAGCGCGTGACGGGCCGCGCCATCTTCGCGCAGGACACCGTCATCGATGGCATGCTGTTCGCCGCCGTGTTGCGCGCGCCGTCCCACGGCGCGACGCTGTCGGCGCTCGACGTCACAGCGGCGGAGCGCATGCCCGGCGTCGCGGCCGTCGTCCGCGACGGCGACCTCGTCGCTGCGCTCGCGGACACCGACGAGCACGCGGAAGCAGCGGCCGCCGCGCTGCAGGCGACGTGGGACGAGGCGCCGGCGACCGCATCGACGCTCGACCTGCCGGAGCTGCTGCTCCGCAGCGCGCGCGACGCGTTCGTCACGCAGGAGGCCGGCGCGCTCGACGACGGCTTCCGCACCGCCGACGCGGTCCTCGAAGGGCAGTACTATGTGCCGTACGTGTCGAACGCGCCGATGGAGCCGCGCGCCGCCGTCGCGCGCTGGGACGGCGACCGGCTCACGGTCTGGGCGGGCACGCAGCGGCCGTTCGGCATACGCACCGAACTGGCGCAACGGTTCGGGCTCGAGGAAGACGCCGTGCGCGTGATCGCGCCGGAGATCGGCGGCGGGTTCGGCAGCAAGTCGCCGTACCCGGCGGCGCACGAGGCGGCGCGCCTGGCGCGGGTCGCCGGGCGGCCGGTGCGCGTCGCCTACAGCCGGCTCGATGAGATGCAGACGGCGACGGTGCGGCCGGCGGCGCTGTTCAATGTGAAGAGCGGTTTCACGAACGACGGCCGCATCGTCGCGTGGCAGTTCGATGCGTACCACGCCGGCGACCGCCCGTTCCTCGGCCGGCGCGGGTCGGAGACGCCGTACGACATCACGAACGCGCGCGTGACGACGTACACATGTGACAGCCCGCTCGCGGCGGGCTCGTACCGCTCGCTCGGCGGCGCGGCGAACCACTTCGCGCGCGAGGTGCACATCGACGAGATCGCCGAGGCGACCGGCCTGGACCCGGTCGAACTGCGGCTGCGCAACCTGGCGCATCCGCGCTTTCGGCGCGTGCTCGAGCGCGCGGCCGAGGCGCACGGCTGGCGGCCGGCGGCAGCGCCGTCGCGCCGCGGCGCCGGCGTCGCGCTCGGGCTCGACGTCGGGAGCTACGCGGCAACCGTCGTGCAGGCTTCGGTGCGGGGTGGCGAGGCGCGGGTCGAGCGCGTGACGGCCGCGCTCGACTGCGGGCTCGTCGTCAACCCCGAAGGCGTGCGGAACCAGGTCGAGGGCTCAATCGTCATGGGGCTCGGCACGGCGCTGTCCGAGATCGTCGAGTTCCATGGCGGGCGGGTGCTGAGCAACGGCTTCGCGCGGTACCGCGTGCCGCGCGCGGCTGATGCGCCGGTGGTCGAGACGGTGCTCGTCGGCGACGCGGACACGCCGTCGACCGGCGCGGGCGAGCCGGCGATTGTGCCCATCGCGGCGGCGATCGCCAACGCCGTGTCCGACGCGACCGGCGAGCGCCAACGCGAATTGCCGATCAACCGCCATCTGCGTTGAGCGCGCGGGGGCGCCGCACGTCTCGCGCGCCCGGGCGAAAAACCCTGCCCGCGCGCGCGAAACTCCCTGATAACGCCCTGCGCCGGTCCGGCAGCCCCGCAGCCGGCGCCCGGGCCGCCCGATACTCCAGCGTTGGCGCGGCGGCGCGCGCACGTTGCGCCTGCCCGCGCGATGGCGCGTATGCTGGGCGGCGCGCCCGAGAGTGCGGGAACGGTTGATGGCGAAGGGACTGGCGCTGGGCATGTTCGCGTACGTCGCGCTGGCGGCGGCGCTGTTTTTCGCCGCCATGCTGCTCGCCGCCTATACCGACGACGATGCCACCAGCGCGCCGCATCCGCTGCCGAGCGCCACGGCGACCGTCGCGCGCACGCCGACGGCTGCCGCGACGGCGACGGCATTCCCTACGGCCGGTGTGCAGCCGACGCCTACGCTCGCCGTCCCGACGGCGGCCCAGGAGGTCACGGTGGCGACGTTCTGGCCGGGGACCGAGACGACGCCCTCGGGTGCGCAGCGGCGGTTGTTTTACTCGCTCCGGTGCGACGGCCGCACGCTCGCTGTCTCGACGACGCGCGAGGCGTTTTTCGCTGAGCTCGACTGCTCCTCGTACTGGCTGGTGGACGAGGTGGTGCGCCCGTACCTGGGCAAGGCGGTGAGCGTCACCTACACGACGTCCGGCACGCCGACGCTCAGTTTCGAGGTCGCCGGCACCCTCCCGATGCGGTTCCAGGTCGTGCGCGTCTGGCGTCTGCCTGGCTGATCTGCGGCCGCCACGGTTGCAAAGCCGTTGCCGGAGCGCGATTCTCGCACATTCGATGCTGCTGGCGCTCGAAGCGGGCCGCGTCGTGTGACTAACCTGTGTGCATGCACAGGAGGCACCCGCTATGAGCACGGTCACACAACCGCTGCGCGACGAGCACAAGGAACTGCTCCCGCACATCGAGGAGCTGCGCACGGCCGCCGACCAGGTGGGCGACGCCGGGCTGGATGTGCTGCGGGCGAGCGTCGCGGCGGCGCACGACTTCCTTGTGCAGCATCTCGTCCCGCACGCGGAGGCGGAGGAGAAGGTGCTGTATCCGGTCGTCGCCAGCGTGCTCGGCGCGCCCGAAGCGACGCGCACGATGAGCCGCGATCATCTCGAGGTGGGCGCGCTCACGCAGGAGCTCGGCGCGCTGCGCCGGCAGATCGCCACCGCCGCGCCGACAGCCGCGCAGGAGCGCGACCTGCGGCGCGTGCTTTACGGCCTGTACGCGCTGGTCAAGGTGCACTTCGTGAAGGAGGAGGAGGTGTACCTGCCGATCCTCGACGAGCGCCTGCCGGCGAGCGACGCGGCGAAGATGTTCGAGGCGATGGGCCACGCCGCCGGGGACGCGAAGGCGCACGCCCACTGAGCGCGCAACGCGGCCGCCGTGGCAGCGTCTGCGCCGCCGCCAGGAGCGTTGCGGGACCAAGCCGTCAGATCACGGCCCGCGGACACACCAGTTCAGCGCGAGGTCTGTGCCGAGGACGAGCGGCATTGCCCAGCCGGGCTGTCCGCTCGAGATACCCAGAAACACGACACCGGCGCTTCCACCAGGGTAGCTCGGGGTGCTGCTCCAGTACGAACTGGCCCCGGAGACGTTCAAGAACGGGTGACCTGACGGGAGTGACAACGCCGGGGCCACGACCGATCGGTCGAGCAGGCTCGACAGCTCGTCGGCATGCGGGACGCGCCAACCGGTGACGCCCAGTGGCGCGAGCGCGAGCGAAGCGCAGTACGTTTCGGCGGGCGCGAACGTGCCGCCGAGGCCGAGAGCATTGGCGTCGCGTGTCCAGACGAGGCCGGTCGTACGGTCCAGCACAGCGCTGCTGTTCCAGATGCAGAGGAAGCGCTCCGAGTTGCAGCCGCCGGTGGCGTCGAGCACGCGCGCCCACGCCGGGAGCGCTCCCTGCGACTGTGCGTTCTGCGCGCTGCCGCCGCGGACGCACCAGTACCCCGCTGCCGCCGCACCCTTCGGGGCGCTCTGCTCGTTACTCGCGCCGAACGAGAACGTGATGTGCCGGGCGCGCGTCTCGTCGTTGTCGTCGGGCGTCGAACTCCAGTACGTGTGGCCCGGCGCGCTGGCGAACGGATGCCCGCTGACGATGTCGAGCGTGGTGGAGTCCTTGAGGGTCAGCAGTTCCTGCACGGTCGGCAGCCGCCAGCCGTAGCGTCCGCCGGTGCCTGTGCTGCTGCAGACCAGCGCCGCATTCGGCCAGGTATCGACTCCTGCCCACGACGGATCCTTCTGCCAGACGAGCCCTGTCTCGTGGTCGAGCACGGCCTCGTCGTTCATGATGCAGTCCCACCGCTCGGACCCGCATCCGGACGACGGCAGCTGGCGGTGCCACGCCGGCACCAGGTCGCCGAGCGTCTTCATCGTCGAACCAACGGGGCCGGGCGGCGGATCGAGCGAACCTGCTTCCAGCCCTCGCGCCAGCACCGCGACGAGCGCCAGCGCCAGCGCGCCGGCAAGCGCCCACCCCAGACGTGCGCGAATCGACCCCATATCGGCACCTCCGCCTCTGCGGGTCGATCATACACTCGTTACTGAACTTGTAAAGCGGTCGTCAAGCGCGGGCGCGGCCGGCGCGGCGCCGTCCGTGCTGCCTACTTCATCAGCTCGCGGCCGATGATCAGGCGGCGGATCTCCGACGTGCCGGCGCCGATTTCGAGCAGCTTGGCGTCGCGGACGAGGCGGCCGAGCGGCAGCTCGTTGAGGTAGCCGTAGCCGCCGTGGATCTGCATCGCGTCGAGCGCCACGCGCGTCGACATCTCGGCGGCGAAGAGGATGGCCGCGGCCGCTTCCTTGTGCACAGGTGCGCTCTCGGCGAGCACGGCGGTGCGATAGACGAGCGCGCGCGCGGCCTCGACCTGCGTGAACATGTCGGCGAGCTTGCCCTGCACGAGCTGGAAGTCGCCGATGCGCTGGCCGAACTGCTTGCGCTCTCGCGCATAGGCGACGGCCAGCGCCAGCGCCTCGGCGCCGATGCCGACCGACTCACCGGCGAGGAAGACGCGCTCGGAATCGAGCCCGCGCATCATGATGCCGGCGCCGGCGTCGACGGGGCCGAGCACGTTGGCGCGCGGCACGCGCACGTCATCGAGCCGCAGCTCCGCGGTGGGCGAGCCGCGGTGCCCCCACTTGTCGAGCTTGCGTTCCACGCTGAACCCCGCGAAACCGCGCTCGACGATGAACGCGGTGATGCCCTTCGCGCCTTTCCCCGGCGATGTCTTGGCGTACAGCACGAACACGCCGGCGATCGTGCCGTTGGTGATGAACATCTTGCTGCCGTTGAGCACGAAGTCGTCGCCGTCGGCGACGGCTGTCGTGCGGATGCCCATGGCGTCGGAGCCGGCGTCGGGCTCGGTGAGGGCGAGCGCGCCGACCTGCTCGCCGGAGCAGAGCTTCGGCAGGTAGGCGCGCCGCTGCGCCTCGCTGCCGTTGGCGTAGATATTGTTGACGCAGAGGTTCGCGTGCGCCCCGTACGACAGCGCGACCGATGCGGAGACGCGCGCCAGCTGCTCGATCACCAGCACGCCCGACAGCAGGTCGGCGCCGGCGCCCCCGTACTCGCGCGGCACGGTGACCCCGAGCACCCCCAGGTCGCCGAGCTTGCGGAAGACGTCCGGGGGGAATTCATCGCCGCGGTCGATGTCGTCGGCGATGGGGCCGAGCTCCTTGCGCGCCCAGGCGAGCGTTGCGTCGCGGAGCAGGCGGTGTTCGTCGGTCAGCAGGTCGTTCGGCATGCCCTATGTGTACCGCGCGCGGCCGCGGCGTGACACCGGGACACTCGCCGCCCCGCGGGCTACAATTGCGGCGGTCGCATCGAAGGAGGCGCCGTTGGACTTCGCAACGCCCGGTTCCGCGCCCGACGCCGCGGCCGTCCCCGCCCTCCGCTCCTCGCTCGACACGGCCTCGCCCGATTACGAGACGAACCGCGCGGCGATGGCCGCTGCCGCAGGCGAACTGCGTGAGCGGCTCGCGCTGGCCAGCGCGGGCGGCGGCGCCGAGGCGCTCGAGCGGCACCGGTCGCGCGGCAAACGCACGGCGCGCGAGCGCGTCGAGCGGTTGCTCGACCCGGCGACCCCGTTCCTCGAACTGAGCGCGCTCGCCGCGTGGGAGATGTATGACGGCGATGCCCCGTCGGCTGGCATCGTCACCGGCGTCGGGCGTGTATGCGGCATCGAGTGCGTGATCGTCGCGAATGACGCGACGGTCAAGGGTGGCACGTACTACCCGATGACCGTGAAGAAGCACCTGCGCGCGCAGGAGATCGCGCGGCAGAATCGCCTGCCGTGCATCTATCTCGTCGGCTCCGGCGGGGCGTTCCTGCCGCTCCAGGCCGATGTCTTTCCCGACCGCGAGCACTTCGGCCGCATCTTCTTCAACCAGGCGCAGATGTCGGCCGAGGGCACCACGCAGATCGCCGTGGTGATGGGCTCGTGCACGGCCGGCGGCGCGTACGTGCCCGCGATGAGCGACGAGACGGTGATCGTCGACGGCGCGGGCACGATCTTCCTCGGCGGGCCGCCGCTGGTGAAGGCGGCGACGGGCGAGGAGGTGTCGGCCGAAGATCTCGGCGGCGCGCGCGTGCATACCGAGCGCTCGGGCGTGGCGGACCACCGCGCGGCGGACGATGACCACGCGCTCGCGATCGCCCGCAGCATCGTCGCGTCGCTGCCGAACGCGAAGCGCGCGCCGTGGCCCATCGCGGAACCCGAAGACCCGTTGTACGACCCGGCGGAGTTGTACGGCCTCGTGCCGGCGGACCCGCGCAAGGGTCTCGAAGCGCGCGAGGTGATCGCCCGCGTCGTCGACGGCAGCCGCTTCCACGAGTTCAAGGCCGATTACGGCTCGACGCTCGTCTGCGGCTTTGCGCGGATCATGGGGTACCCGGCGGGCATCATCGCCAACAACGGGATCCTGTTCTCCGAGAGCGCGCTCAAGGGCGCGCACTTCATCGAGCTCTGCGCGCAGCGGCGGTATCCACTGGTCTTCCTGCAGAACATCACCGGCTTCATGGTCGGCCAGCGCTACGAGGCCGAGGGCATCGCCAAGCACGGCGCGAAGATGGTGATGGCGGTGGCGAATGCCGCCGTGCCGAAGTTCACGGTGGTCATCGGCGGGTCGTTCGGCGCCGGCAACTACGCGATGTGCGGCCGCGCCTACGATCCGCGCTTCCTGTGGGCGTGGCCAAACGCGCGCACGTCGGTGATGGGCGGGCAGCAGGCGGCCAGCGTGCTGCTGACGGTGCGACTCGACAACCTGCGCGCCCGCGGCGAGGACATGACGCCGGATCAGCAGGCGGAGTTCATGCGCCCGACGATCGAGAAATACGAGACAGAGGGCAGCGCGTACTACAGCACCGCGCGCCTCTGGGACGACGGGATTATCGATCCCGTGGACACGCGCGCCGTGCTCGCGCTTGGCATCAGCGCGTCGCTGAACGCGCCGATCCCGGCGACGAGCTTCGGCGTGTTCCGCATGTGACGATGGCCGAGCAGCACGTCACGCTCGAGCGCGCAGGCGCGGTCGCGACGGTCACGATCCGGCGGCGGGACGTGCACAACGCGTTCAACGAGGATGTGATCGCGCAGCTGCACGCGGCGTTTGTGTCGGTCGCCGCCGAGGCGTCCGTGCGCGCCGTCGTGCTCGCGGGCGAGGGGCGTTCGTTCAGCGCCGGCGCCGACCTGGACTGGATGCGCCGTGCCGCGGGGTTCAGCGAAGCAGAGAACCAGCGTGACGCCGCCGCGCTCGCGGCGATGCTTGACGCCGTCGCCACCTGCCCGTGCCCGGTGATCGCGCGCGTGCAGGGCGCGGCATTCGGCGGTGGCGCGGGGCTCGCGGCGGCGGCGGACATCGCGATCGCCGCGGAATCGGCGCGGGTCGCGTTCAGCGAGGTGCGTCTCGGCATCGTCCCGGCGACGATCGCGCGCCACGTCGTGCGCAAGATCGGCGCGGGTAACGCGCTGGCGCTGTTCCTCACCGGCGAGCGGTTCGATGCCGCGCGCGCGCATGCCGTCGGCCTGGCGCACCGCGTGGCGGCGGATGACGCGCTCGACGCCGCGGTACGCGAAACACTCGACGCGCTGCTCGCCGGCGGGCCGGAAGCGCACCGCGCGGTGAAGGAGCTGGTGCGCCGCGTCGCCGCCGAGGACGCCGCAATCGACGCGTATGCCGCGACCCTCATCGCCCGCGTGCGCGCGTCCGACGAAGGGCGCGAGGGCGTCGCGGCGTTCGTCGAAAAGCGCGCGCCGCGCTGGGCCGGCGGCTGATGTTCAATAAGGCGCTGATCGCTAATCGCGGCGAGATCGCGGCGCGGATCATGCGCACCTGCGACCGCATGGGCATCGCCACGGTGGCGGTGTACTCGGATGCCGACTGGAACGCGCCGCACGTCCGCATGGCCGGCGAGGCGGTGCGTCTCGGGCCGCCTCGCCCGTCGGCGAGCTACCTCGACATCGGCAAGATCGTCGCCGCGGCGGTCGCGACCGGCGCGCAGGCGGTGCATCCCGGCTACGGATTCGTGTCGGAGAACCCCGCGTTGCCCGAGGCGTGCGCCGCCGCGGCCATCGCGTTCGTCGGGCCACCGGCGGCGGCGATGCGTGCGCTCGGCGACAAGATCGCCGCGCGCCGGCTCGCGGAGGCGCACGGCGTGCCGGTGCTGCCCGGCTTCGACATCGGCGATCGCGACGAGCTGCCCGATGTGGGCGCGGCGGCGTTCCCGTTGATGCTGAAGGCAGCCGCCGGCGGTGGCGGCCGGGGCATGCGCGTCGTCGAGGACCGCGCGGCGCTGCCCGAGGCGCTCGCCGCCGCCCGCCGCGAGGCGGCCGCCGCGTTCGGCGATGGCCGGCTGTTCGCCGAGCGCGCCGTGGTCGGCGGCCGTCATATCGAGGTGCAGGTGATCGCGGACCGCCACGGGAACGTGATCCACCTCGGCGAGCGCGACTGCTCAACGCAGCGGCGTCATCAAAAAGTGATCGAGGAGACGCCGGCGCCATCGCTGGCGCCGGAGGCTCGAGCGCGCATGCACGAGGCGGCGCTGACGATGGCGCGCGCCGCCGGGTACGAGAACGCCGGCACGGTGGAGTTCCTCGTCGACCGCGACGGGGCGTTCTACTTCCTCGAAGTGAACGCGCGGCTGCAGGTGGAGCATCCCGTGACCGAGATGGTGACGGGGGTCGACCTGGTGGAACTGCAGCTGCGCGTCGCCAGCGGCGAGCCGCTGCCGCTGGCGCAAGCAGACGTGCGGTTCGGCGGCCATGCGATCGAGGTGCGCCTGCTTGCCGAAGATCCGGCGCGCAACTACCTGCCCGCGAGCGGACGCATCGCGCGGTTCGTCGCGCCAGCGATGCCGGGCGTCCGTGTTGACAGCGGCGTGGCGGACGGGTCAGCGGCGCCGGCGGAGTATGACTCGCTGCTCGCGAAGATCATCGCGCACGCGCCGTCGCGCGATGCGGCGGTCGAGCTTGCCGGGCGCGCGTTGTCGGCGACCGCGGTCGAAGGTGTCCGCACGAACGCCGGGCTGCTCGCGGCGGTGCTCCGCGAGCCGTCGTTCCGCGCCGGGACGCACGGCCTGGCGCTGCTCGAGTCGATGCCGCCCGCGTCGTTCGCCCCGGCGTTGCCCGACGACGCGCTGATCGCGGCCGCGGCCGCTGATCTCGCGCCGGTGACGCGCGCCGACCCGTGGTCGGCTCTCGGCGGGTGGCGCATGCACGGCGCCGTCGCACTCGAGTACGACTACCACGGGCGCACCTTCGCCATCACCGCGACGCGCGAGGGCGGCCTGCTTCGCGAGGTGGTGATCGATGGACGGCCGGTCGCCGTTCCCGCGCCCGATCCGGCCTGGCGCGTCGAACGCGACCGTGGCCTTGTCACCGTGGCGCGCGGGCGCGAATGTTACGCGTTGTTGCGGCCTTCGCTCACCGGCGGCGCGCACCCCGGCGGTGCGGCGGCGCGGGCGGGCGAGTTGCGCGCGCCGATGCCGGGGATCGTCGTGCGGATCATGGCCGCCGTCGGCGCCCGCGTCGCCGCGCGCCAGCCGCTGGCCGTGATCGAGGCGATGAAGATGGAGCACATCATCGAGTCGAGCATCGACGGCGTGGTCGTGCGGATCGCCGTCGCCGAGGGCGCCCGCGTGGCGGAAGGTGACATACTGGTGGAAGTCGCCAGCGAAGCGGAGACGGACGAATGACCCTCCCCGGGCGCGTCTCGATCACCGAGGTCGGGCCGCGCGATGGCCTGCAGAACGAGGATACGCTGTTCGCGCTCGGCCGAAAGGTCGAGTTCGTCGATCGGCTGTCGTCGACCGGCCTGCGGCGCATCGAGGCGGCGTCGTTCGTCAGCCCGAAGGCGATCCCGCAGATGCGCGACGCCGGTGAGCTGATGCGCGGACTCCGCCGCGCGTCCGGCGTGACGTACGTGGCGCTCGTGCCCAATGAGCGCGGCGCGACCGACGCCATCGCCGCCGGCGCGGACGAAATCGCGACCGTGGTGTCGGCCTCGGAGACGCACAACCAGCGCAACATCAACCGCAGCGTGGCGCAGTCGCTCGATGCGATCGCCGGAGTGGCGCAGCTCGCGGCCGGCGCGCGGCTGCCGTGGACGGGCTACATCTCCACCGCCTTCGGGTGCCCGTACGAGGGTGCGGTCGACCCGGCGCGCGTGCTCGAGATCGCGGAACGGCTGGTCGCGCTGGGCGCCGGCGGCATCGCGCTGGGGGACACGATCGGCGCGGCGGAGCCACGGCAGGCCGGCGCGCTCGTCGGGGCGCTTCGCGCCCGGCTGGCGGGTGTGCCGCTGCGGCTGCACTTCCACGATACGCGCGGGACGGCGCTCGCCAACGTGCTCGCCGCGCTCCAAGCCGGGGCCGACGAGTTCGATGCGTCGGTTGGCGGGCTGGGTGGTTGCCCGTACGCCCCCGGCGCCGCCGGCAACGTCGCCACGGAAGACCTGGTGTACATGCTGCACCGCATGGGCATCGAGACCGGTGTGGATCTGGCCGCGCTCATCGAGGTGGCGCGCTGGATCGAGGGCGTGGTCGGGCGCGCGCTGCCCGGCCGCGTGAAGGGCGCCGGCGACGGCGCGCTGCAGGCCGCCGGATGAACGGCAACATCTTCGACACGCCCGATGACGCGCTGCACGATGTGTTCGAGGGCGCGACGATCATGTTTGGCGGCTTCGTCTCCGCCGGCTCGCCGAGCAACCTGATCCTCGCGCTCCAGCGGCGCGGGACATCGGGCATCACCGGCATCGCCAACAACATCGGCCTCGGCGACTTGCTCGACGTGCTGAACGAGCGGCGGCAACTGGCGAAGTTCATCGCCACGTTCGCCATCCGCGCATCGGGCGGGCGGGCGAGCCGGTTCGAGGAGCTGTACCGCCGCGGCGAGGTGGAGCTGGAGTTGGTGCCGCAGGGCACGTTCGCCGAGCGCATCCGCGCGGGCGGCGCCGGGCTCGGCGGCGTGCTTACGCGCACCGGGCTCGGCACGATGGTGCAGGAGGGCAAGCAGGTGCTGAACGTCGGCGGCGAGGACTATCTGCTCGAGATGCCGCTTCGCGCTGACTTCGCGTTCATCAAGGCGCACCGCGCCGACCGCATGGGCAACCTGCAGTACCGGCTCGCAGGCCGCAACTTCAACCCCGTGATGGCGACCGCCGCCCGCATCGTGATCGCCGAGGTGGAGGAGATCGTTGAGCCGGGCGCGATCGACCCGTCCGATGTCGGCACACCGGCCGTGTACGTCGACCGGATCGTGCGTTGCGACCCGGTGCCGGTGCGATGGGAGGGATGACGTGGCGGAGCCGCTGACCCGTGAGCTCATCGCCCTTCGCGTCGCCCGCGAACTGCGCGGCGGCATGGTGGTGAACCTCGGCATCGGACTGCCGACGCTCGTCGGCAACTTCCTGCCGGAGGGCGAGCAGGTGCTGCTGCAGTCGGAGAACGGCATCCTCGGGTACGGTCGCATGAGCGACGCGGACTTCGACTCGGACCTGATCAATGCGGGCGGGCAGCCGGTGACGCTGCTGCCCGGCGCGAGCTTCTTCGACAGCGTCGATTCGTTCGCGATGATCCGCGGCGGCCATGTCGATGTCGCGGTACTCGGCGGGCTCGAGGTGTCGGAGCGCGGCGACCTCGCGAACTGGTACCTGCCCGAGCGGGGCGGCGGCTCGATCGGCGGCGCGATGGACCTCGCGTGCGGCGCGCGGCGCCTGATCATCGCGATGACCCATACGGCGCGGGGTGACCGGCCGCGCATCCGTACACGCTGCGAGTATCCGCTCACGGCTGCCGGGGTCGTCGACCTCATCGTTACCGATCTCGCGGTGATCGAGGTGCACCCGGACGGCCTGCTCCTCACCGAAGTCGCGCCCGGATTCGACCCGGCGTACGTGCAGGCGCGCACGGAGCCGCGCCTCCGCATCTCGCGGGACCTGCGGGAGATGGACCTGTAGCGCCCGACGGGCGGGACGCCCTGCGGCGAGCGCATCGCGCCGCGCTGTCCCGTGCGCGGGCGCGCTGCTATCGTTTCCGGCGATGCAGCACGATGCGCCGCCGGCGATGCCGTTCCTCGACCCGGGCGCGACCGGCCCGCCGGGGCCGGGCAAGCTGATGTCCGCGCGCGAGGCCGTCGGCACGTTCGGGCACGACGGTGACAGTGTGTTCCTCGGCTACACGACGTGGGCGAACGCGCTCGAATGGGAGATCGCCCGCCAGCGCAAGAAGCGCCTGACCGCCGTCGGCACGGTGGGCTCGCTGCTGCTGCCGCTCATTGGCTGCGCTGACAGGATCATCACCGCGTACGCGCTGGGCGCGCTGTCGCCATGGTTCAAGCGCCGCCTCGCCGCGGGCGAGTGGCAACTCGACGACTACACGAACCAGTCGCTCGCGTTGATGTTCATGGCCGGCGCGCTCGGCATCCCGTTCATCCCGACGCGGTCGATGCTCGGCACCGACTTCGTCTCGCCGGCGTACCACCCGCAGCCGAACGGCGTCCTGGGCGCGGACAAGCTGCGCGTCATCGCATCTCCGTTCGGCGGCGAGCCGCTGGTCGCGCTGCCGGCATTGCGGCCCGACGTTTCGTGCGTGCACGTGCAGTGGGCCGACGAGGACGGCAACGCCGCGTTCTGGGGCGGCCACGGCGAAGTGCGCTGGGCGCTCTGGGCATCGAAGCGAATCGTCATCTCGGCCGAGGAGATCGTGCCGCGGGGCGTGCTGCGCTCGGACCCGCACCGCGTGACCGTGCCGGGGTTCATGGTCGATGCCGTTGTCCACATGCCGTTCGGCGCGCTGCCGTGGGCGGTGCCGGGATACTACGGGAGCTCGCCGCGCTTCCAGGCGGAGTTCATCGCCGGGCTGCGCGGCGAGGAGACGTTCGACGAGCAGATCGCGCGCTGGATCGACGGCTGCGCCGACCACGAGGCATTCCTCGCGCTGTTCGAGGAGCGCTACGGCGCGGGCGCGCTCGACGCGCACCGCGTGAACCGCGCGTGGCAGCCGGCGCGGCCGATCACCTACGGCTGGCGGTCGGCGCGATGACCGGCGACTACACGCTGCCCGAGATGATGGTGGTGCAGGCGGCGCGCGAGATCGCCGGCGCCCGCGCGGCGTTCGTCGGCATGGGGTTGCCGATGCTTGCAGCGGCGCTCGCGAAGTTCGCGCATAACCCTGCGCTCATCTTCAGCACCGAGGTCGGCGTCGGCGACTGGCACCCGCCACTCGACGAGGTCGACCGCGCGCCCGGCACCGTCGGCGACCCCATCCTCGATCGCGGCGCGGCGTACGCCGGCGACATGGTCGACGCGCTCGGCGCGTGGCTGATGGGCGGGCGCTTCGACTGCGCCGTGCTGACGGCGGCAGAAGTCGACCGCTACGGCAACCTCAACACGCTGCTCATCGGCGACCCGGCGCGCCCGGACGTGCGGCTGCCGGGCACCGGCGGCAACACCGATGCCGCGTGCCTCGCGCGGCGCGTGGTTACGATCATCTCACTCGAACCGCGGCGGTTTGTCGAGCGTGTGTCGTTTCTCGCGAGCCCCGGCTACATCGATGGCCCGGGAGCGCGCCGCCGCGCCGGACTCGACCCGCAGGGACCGAACATCGTCGTCAGCACGATGGGCGTGTTTCATTTCGACACGCCGGACGGCGGTGACGGCGGGACGTGCGAGATGGTGCTGGCGAAGACCTTCCCCGGCATCGCCGCGGACGCCGTCGCCGCGCTCGTCCCGTGGCCGCTGCGCGCGGCGCGCGAAGTCGCGGAGTGCGCACCACCGTCGGACGACGAATTGCGCCTCGTCCGGCATCTCGACCCTGGCCCGATGTATCTCCGGCCCGGCCGGTACTGAGGCGCGTTCCCGGCGGGTGCATCCCTTCCAGGCGGCGGCCCCAGGCGGTGTGATGGGCGTCCTCCGGGCGAACGCGCCCCCGCGCCGCTACGGCTCGATGCCGAGCGCCGAGATCACCGTGTTGATGTCCTTGTCGCCGCGACCCGAGAGCCCGAGCAGCACGAGCGTGTCTTTTGCCATCGCCGGCGCGATCTTCGCGAGATGCGCGATCGCATGCGAAGGCTCGAGCGCCGGAATGATGCCCTCGGTCTCGCTCAGGAGACGGAAGCCGTCGAGCGCTTCCGCGTCGGTGACCGAGACGTACTCGGCGCGCCGCGTGTCCTTGTAGAAGCTGTGCTCCGGCCCGACGCCCGGGTAGTCAAGCCCGGCGGAGATGCTGTGCGCCTCCTGCACCTGTCCGAACTCGTCCTGCAGCAGATACGACTTGGAGCCGTGCAGGATGCCCGGGCGGCCCTTCGACAGCGTCGCGGCGTGCTTCATCGTCGTCAGTCCCTCGCCCGCCGCCTCGACGCCGATGAAGCGCACGGACGGGTCTTCGGCGAACGGATGAAACAGGCCGATGGCGTTGCTTCCGCCGCCGACGCAGGCGATCGCGTAGTCCGGCAGCCTGCCCTCCGCCTCGAGGATCTGCGCGCGCGCCTCGCGCCCGATCACTGACTGGAACTCGCGCACGAGCCAGGGGTAGGGGTGCGGCCCCGCGGCGCTGCCGATGAGGTAGTAGGTGTCGCGCACGTGCGTCACCCATCCGCGGATCGCCTCGTTCATCGCGTCCTTCAGCGTGCGCGACCCGCTCTCGACGACCTCGACCCGGGCGCCGAGCAGCTTCATGCGGAAGACGTTGAGTGACTGGCGGCGCACATCCTCGGCGCCCATGAACACGGTGCACTCCATGCCGAGCATGGCGCAGACGGTCGCCGTGGCGACACCGTGCTGGCCGGCGCCGGTCTCGGCGAAGACACGCCGCTTGCCCATCCGCCGGGCGAGCAGGCCCTGCGCGAGCGCGTTGTTGATCTTGTGTGCGCCGGTGTGCGCCAGGTCCTCGCGCTTGATGTAGATCTTCGCGCCGCCGAGCCGCCGCGCCAGGTTCTCGGCGTAGTACAGCGCCGTCGGCCGCCCGACGTATGTGCGGAGCAGATGGTTCAGCTCCGCCTGGAATGTCTCGTCGGCGAGCGCTTCGCGGAACGCCGCCGTGAGCTCGTTGAGGGCGACCATCAGCGTTTCCGGCACAAACCGGCCGCCGTACGGCCCGAAGTGGCCCAGCTCGTCCGGGAACGCGGGTGTCGTCATGGGCGCCGCCTTTCCCTCACACCGTCACGCCTTTCGCGGCGCGGACGAATGCGGCGATCTTCGCCGGATCCTTGGCGCCGTCCGTCTCCACGCCCGATGATACGTCGACGAGCCACGGCCGCACCTCGCGGATCGTCGCCGCGACATTGTCGGGCGACAGGCCGCCGGCGAGCCACAGCGGCACGCGCGCGGCGACATCGCGGGCGAGCGCGCGGTCGGCGGCGACGCCGGCGCCGCGGCTCGGGTCGAGCATCAGCGCGAGCGCGGCACCCGGCTCCGCCGTCGCGAGCAGCGCATCGGCGCTCACGCCGGGACGCGGGCGCAGCGCCTTCACGGCCTGCCGCGTCGCCAGCAGACAATCGCTCCACGGCTCGCCGCCGCTCAGTTGCACGAGGTCGAGGCCCGCCTCCTCGGCGACGGCGTTGACCTCGTCGATCGGCTGATCCTCGAACACGCCGACGACGAGCGGGCGTTTGCGCGCGAGCAGCCGGTCGAGCGCCTCGGCGCCATGCTGGAACCACGCATCGACGCCCTCGAACCGTCCGGGGTGCAACGGTGGTGGCTCCTGTTGCTCGATCTCTCGTTGGACCCCGCCGACCGCCGCCGCGATCAGCGCCGCCTCCTCGGGCGACACGCGCCTGCGGCTGCCGGCGAAGATGATGCCGATGAAGTCGGCGCCGGCCTCGGCCGCGGCGACGGCGTCGGCGACGCGCATGCAGCCACAGATCTTCACGCGCGTCACGGCGCCGCCACCGCCGCGCGGATGTACGCCAGCGCGTCGGCGACGAGGTCGGCGAGCGGACGGGTGGTGTCGAGCGTCAGCCGCGCGCCGCCGACGGCGATCGTGCCGGAGAGCGCCGATGCGTCGATCGGCTCGCGGGGCTGCGACGAGCGAGCTTCGCGCGTGGCGAGGCGGCGGCGCAGTTCGTCTCGATCCGGGCACACGCATTCGATCAACAGCGGCGGCACGCCGGCCGCGCGCGAGATGGCGTGCCAGCCCGCCTCGACCCGCGGCCAGTACACCGGGTTGTCGAGCACCAGGCTCACACCCTGCGCGACGATGCTCTCGGCGAGCGCGAAGTACGCCTCGTATGCGCCCGCCGCAGCTGCACGCTCGTCGATGCCGCTGTCCAGCAGCGCCGCCTTGATCACGTCTTTGTCGAGCGCCAGCGCGCCAGTCCGCGCGCCGATCGCTCGCGCGAGCGTGCTCTTGCCGCTCCCCGGCGCGCCGTGCATCTGCAGCACGAACATCAGATCAGGAACTCCCGCATCTTCTCGCGCACGTCCGGCGCGACCATCAGCGCCTCTCCCACGAGCACGGCGTGCACGCCGCAGCGCGCCATGCGCTCCGCGTCGGCGCGCGTGTGGATGCCGCTGAGCGCGACCACGACGCGGTCCTGCGGGATCAGCGGGCGCAGCCGCTCCGTGACGGCGAGGTCTACGCCAAACGTCACCAGGTCGCGGTTGTTGATGCCGATGAGGTCCGCATCGACGCCGAGCGCGCGCTCGGCCTCCGCCTCCGACGCTATCTCGACCAGGCACTCCAGCTCCAGGCCGTGCGCCAGTTCGACCAGCTCGCGAAGCGTCGCGTCGTCGAGGATCGCCGCGATGAGCAGGATCGCGTCGGCGCCGTACGCGCGCGATTCGTACACCTGGTAGGGGTCGAAGATGAAGTCCTTGCGCAGCATCGCCGGCCTGCCGCCGGGGTAGTAGCCATCGATACTGACGCGGCAGTCGGACAGGAAGTCAATCGACCCCTGGAAGTACTTCGACTCGGTGAGGATAGAGATGCCCGCCGCGCCGCCGATCGTGTATGTCCGCGCGATGGCGCGGTGTTCCAGGACCGGCACGAGCCGCCCCTTCGACGGCGTGGCCTTCTTGATCTCGGCGATCAGTTGCAGGCGGTGGCCGCCGCTGCTCGGCCCCCGCGGCCCCTCGAGGATGGAGCGCACGAGGCTCCACTGCGGGGTGGCGATGCGGTCCTGGCGCTTCTTGAGCGCGGCGAGCGGCTCGGCGGTCTTGCGACGCTCGACCTCGGCGCGCTTGTCAGCGACGATCTGCGCCAGGATGTCGCCGGCCATCGCTATACCTCGTTCGTCGCGGCGATGAAGGCGTCCAGCTTCGCCGCCGACGCGCCGCTGTCGACGCTGTCCGCGGCCAGCGCGGCTCCCGCGGCGATGTCCGGCGCGGCGCCCCACGCGACGAGCGCGGCGCCCGCGTTGATCAGCGCGAAGTCACGCAGCGGGCCGGGCGCGCCCTCGAGCACGAGGCGCAGCTCGGTGGCGTTCTGCTCCGGCGTGCCGCCGCGCAGGTAGCCGATCTCGTGCGCGGCGAGCCCGGCATCGGCCGGCGTGATGCGGTACGCGCGCACGCCGTCGGGCGTGAGCTCGGCGACCGTCGTCGGGCCGCTGATGCTCACCTCGTCGAACCCGTCGTCGCCGTGGACGACGAGCGCGCGCTCGCTGCCGAGCCGCTGCAGCACCGCGGCGATCGTCTCGACGAGATCGCGCCGCGGCACGCCGATGACCTGTCGCCGCGCTCCCGCGGGGTTCGTCAGCGGGCCGAGCAGGTTGAACACCGTGCGGATGCCGATCTCGCGCCGCGGCTGCGCGACGTGCTTCATCGCCGGATGAAACGCTTGCGCGAACATGAACCCGACACCGGCACGCTCGATGCACGCCTTGACCTGGCCCGGTGCGAGGTCGATCTTCGCGCCGAGCGCCTCGAGCACGTCGGCGCTGCCGCTCTTCGACGTCATCGCGCGGTTGCCGTGTTTGGCGACGCGTGCGCCGGCGCCGGCGGCGATGAACGCGGCGCACGTGCTGACGTTGAACGAGCCACTTGCGTCGCCGCCCGTGCCGCACGTGTCGAGCAGCGGGCCATCCATCTCGATGCGGCTCGACTTCTCGCGCATGACGCGCGCCATGCCGGCGATCTCGCCGGCGGATTCGCCCTTCATGCGCAGCGCGGCGACGAATGCGCCGAACTGCGCCGGCGTGGCGGCGCCCGTCATCAACTCCTCCATGCACGCCGCTGCCAGCGCCTCGTCGATGTCCTTGCGCTCGACGAGCGCCGCGATCGCGGTGCGGATGTTTGTGGCTTCGGTCATGGCCGTGTGCCCGCAACGATAACAGGTTCCAGCCGGAGGAAGTTCCGCAGGATGTCGTGGCCGTGCTCGGTGAGGATCGACTCCGGGTGAAACTGCACGCCCTCAACCGGCAGCGTGCGGTGCCGGACGCCCATGATCACGCCGTGCTCGCTCCACGCGCTCACCTCGAGCACATCCGGCACGCTGTCCGGGCGGATCGCCAGCGAGTGGTAGCGCGTCGCCGTGAACGGCGAGGGCAGCCCGGCGAAGACGCCGCGGCCGTCGTGCGTCACCTGCGAAAGCTTCCCGTGCAGGATCTCGCCCGCACCCTCGACGATGCCGCCGTACACCTCGCCGATGCACTGGTGGCCGAGGCAGACGCCGAGCACCGGCGCGCGCCCGGCGAAACGGCGGATCACGTCCTTGCTGATGCCGGCGTCGTCCGGGTTGCCCGGGCCGGGCGAGATGATGATCCGTTCGGGCGCCATCTCCTCGATGTCTTCGAGCGTTGCCCGGTCGTTGCGCACGACCTCGGTCTGCGCGCCCAGCTCGCCGAGAAACTGGTACAGGTTGTACGTGAAGCTGTCGTAGTTGTCGATCAGCAGCAGCATCAGCGTTTCCTCGCCTTGATGATCAGCGCCTGCGGCACGAGCCGCGCGCGCGCCAGATCGAACCCCTCGCGTTCGTCTTCGGCGATCGCGTCCTGCCGCGGCTCGCGGATATCCTCGATGGTGAAGCCGGCGCCCGCGAGGGCGCGCACCCACTCCTCGATCGTGCGCCGCCATGCGCGGAGGCGCACGGCGCCGTCGCCGGTGTCCCGGTCGAAGTCCACGTAGCGCGCCCAGTACGGGCGCACCGCCGTATACGGCGGGTCCTCCGTCAGCACCTGGTTCATCGGGTGCAGCACGGCGATGGCGAGCACGCCGCCGCCCCGCAACACGCGCGACGCACCGGCGAGCGCGCGCCCGCCGTCTTCGACGAAGTCGAGCGCCTGGATGCTGATCGCCAGGTCGAAGCTCGCATCGTCGAACCGCGACAGGTCGGCGATGTCGCCTTCGACGAACGACGCGTTGTCGGCGCCGGCGTCCGCCGCCCGCCGCTTCGCCGCCGCGACCTGCGCTGGCGAGAAGTCCACGCCGACCGCCACCGCGCCGGCTGCCGCGAGCGCGATGACATCAGCGCCGTCGCCGGCGCCGAGCACGATCGCGTGAAGCCCGCGGACGTCGCCGAGCACGCGCAGTTCATCCTCGTACACGCCCCGCGCCCAGCGGAGACGCCCGGTGTCAAACCGCGCGTGCTCCTTCTGGTACGACCGCGCGAGGCGCTGCCACGCCTCGCGGTTGTCCGGTGGGGGCGGCGCCGGTTCATCGGCTGCGCGCTCGGCGAGCGGCAGCGCTGCGCCGGCGCCTGGCGGCGTCTCGGCGGGCGCTGCCGGCCCACCGCCCAGGATGCTGATCAACGCGGTGCGCAGCGCCGGCGGCATCCACACGTTTGGCAACTCGGCCGCCGAGAGCCAGCGCGCGTCGTCGTAGTCGCCGTCCGCTCGAAAGCGCATCGGCGCGCCGCCGAGTTCGGCGCGGAAGATATTGGCGACATAGCGCCTCCCCTCCGCCGCGTCCTCGAGGTACACCGTCTCGACGAACGTCTCCCGCGCAAGGCTCAGGCCAAACTGGTCGCTCGCGTGGCGGCGCAGCGCCTCCTCGGCCGTCTCTTCGCCGCGCACGATGGCGAGCGGCAACACCCACTGTTCGGCGAACGGCCGTCGCCCGGCGCGCCGGTGCGCTGCGAGCACCGCGGCGTCTTCCTCGAAGAGGGCGGCGCTGACGAGCTCGGGCGTGCCCTGCGCGGCCACTTCAGTATCCCAGCGAGCCGCGCGGCGCCTCGTGCTGCCGCTGCTCGGCGAGCTCGATCGCCCGCATCATCGCCCGCGCCTTGTTGCCGGACTCCATGTACTCCTCTTCCGGCGTGCTGTCGTAGACGACGCCGCCCGCCGCCTGGACGTACGCCACGCCGGGCTTCATCCAGATCGTGCGGATGGCGAGCGCGGTGTCGCAGTTGCCGGACATGTCGAAGTAGCCGACGCAGCCGCCGTAGCCGCCGCGCCGCTCGCCTTCGAGCTCGGCGATGATCTCCATCGTGCGGATCTTGGGCGCGCCGGTGACGGTGCCGTGGGGGAAGTACGCGCGCACCGCGTCGTACGTCGAGACATCGGGCCGCAGCTTGCCGATGACGTGCGACACCATGTGCATGACGTGCGAGTAGCGCTCGATCGCCATCAGCGACGTGACGCGCACGCTGCCCGGCACGCACACGCGCCCCACGTCGTTACGCGCGAGGTCGACGAGCATCAGGTGCTCGGCGCGCTCCTTCTCCGACCCCTGGAGCTCATCGGCCATCCGCGCCTCGTCGTCGGCGTCGCGACCGCGGCGGCGCGTGCCGGCGATCGGGTGCGTCTCGATCACGCCATCCTCGACGCGGATCAGCATCTCGGGCGACGCGCCGGCGACGTGCATGTCGGCGAGCTCCAGGTAGTACATGTACGGCGACGGGTTCACCATCCGCAGCGCGCGGTACACCTCGAAGGGGTGCGCCGTCGTCTCTCGCTCGAAACGCTGCGACACCTGTATCTGGTACGTGTCGCCGCGGACGATGTACTCCTTCGCCCGCTCGACGCGGCGTTTGAACTCCTGCTCGGACGTGTTCGAGCGGAACGCGCCTTCGACGCCCGAAGGCGTGCCGAGCGAATACGGCAGTTGCGCCAGCGGCTTCTGCAGCCGCGCCACCAGTTCCTCGATCTTCCACGTCGCCTGCCGGTACGACGCGTCGATATCGCCATCGAGCCGCGCGTGTGACACGACCTTGATGCTGTGTTGCAGGTGGTCGAACACCAGCAGCGTGTCGCAGAACATGAATACCGACTCGGGGAAGCCCTGCGGGTCGCTCTCCGCCACCGGCAGGCGCTCGTAATAGCGCGCGACCTCGTACGCCATGTAGCCGACGGCGCCGCCGTGGAAGCGCGGCAATCCCGGCACCGGCACGGGCCGCAGCCTCCGCAACTCCTCCTCGATCTGCGCGAGGGGGTCGCCCGGCGGTTCGCTGGCGGTCGTGGCGCCGCCGGTGCGCAGCACGCGGTACGGCTCCGTGCCGATGAAGCTGTAACGCGCCAGCCGCTCGCCACCCTCCACCGATTCCAGCAGGAACGAATACGCGCCACGGGCGACCTTCAGGTACGCCGACACCGGCGTCTCGAGGTCGGCGGCGACCTCCCGGTAGACCGGCACGATGTTCCCGGCGCCGGCCATCGCCCGCACCTGCTCGAGCGTCGGGACGCAGGCGGTCATGGCGCCGCCGCCGCGGGCATGCCGCGCGCGATGTAGTCGAGCCGCAGCGCCTCGCGCACGCGCGCCATCGTCTCCTCGGCGACGGCGCGTTCCTCGTTGCTGCCCTTCTCCAGCGCTTCTTTCACGAGCGACGGGTTCGCCTCGAACCGCGCGCGCCGCTCGCGGATCGGGTCGAGCAGGTGATTGAGGGCGACGGCGAGCTTCTTCTTCACCTCGACATCGCCGACGGCGCCCTTCACGTAGCGTTCCTTCAGGTCGTTGACCTCTGCCACGTCGGGGTTGAACGCGTCGTGGTACATGAACACCGGGTTGCCCTCGACGTGCCCGGGGTCCGTCGCGCGGAGCCGCGTCGGGTCGGTGTACATGCCCATCACCTTGCGCGTGACGGTCGCAGCGTCGTCCTTCAGGAAGATCGCGTTGTTGAGCGACTTGCCCATCTTCGCCTGCCCGTCGGTGCCGACGAGGCGCGGCACGCGACCGACCAGCGCGTCCGGTTCGACGAATACGTCGGCGAAATCGCGGTTGAACCTGCGCGCCATCTCGCGCGTCATCTCGATATGCGGCAGCTGGTCCTCGCCGACGGGCACGAGGTTCGCGCGCGGCAGCAGGATGTTCGCCACCTGCATCAGCGGGTAGACGAAGAAGCCGACGGGCACGCCTTTCTTCCCCGTCTCCAGGTCGGCCATTTCGGCCTTCAGCGTCGGGTTGCGCTGCAGGCGGCCGAGCGGCATGAACCAGCTGAGCAGCACCGAGAGCTCGGCGTGCTGCGGCACCAGGCTCTCGATGACGAAGTGGTTGTCCTGGGGATCGAGCCCGACCGCCAGCCAGTCGAGCGCCACCTGCCACACCGAATCGCGCACGCGGTCGATGTCGTCGGCGTAATCCGACACCTGGTAGTCGGCGATGAGGAAGAAGCACTCGTAGTCGTTCTGCAGCCGCACCCAGTTCTCGAGCGCGCCGGCGAAGTGGCCGAGGTGCAACGACCCCGTCGGCCGGATGCCGGTGAGGATGGTCTTCTTCACGATGTCACCTTCGCGTCCATGCAGTTCCTCCCCTTGCGCATGTCGCTAGATCACGGGCACGGAGGCCATCGCCTCGCGGACGCGCTGCGCCGGGTAGGCGAAGTCCTGCAGCCCGCCGGCGAGGTAGTTGTCGTACGCCGTCATGTCGAAGTAGCCGTGGCCGCTGAGGTTGAACAGGATGACGCGCGCCTCGCCCGCCTCCTTCGCCGCCAGCGCCTCATCGATCGCCGCGCGGATGGCGTGCGCGCTTTCCGGCGCCGGGACGATCGCTTCCGTGCGGGCGAACTGCACGGCGGCATCGAAGACGGCGTTCTGGTGGTACGCGCGCGCCTCCATGTACCCCTGGTCGTAGAGCTCGCACACCAGGTTCGCCATGCCGTGATAGCGCAGCCCGCCGGCGTGGATGCCCTCCGGGATGAACGTGTGGCCGAGCGTGAACATCTTGACCAGCGGCGTCAGACCCGCCGTGTCACCGAAGTCGTACCGGAATTCGCCCTTCGTCAGCGACGGGCACGCCTCGGGCTCGGCGGCGATGAAGCGCGTCTTCTTGCCGCCGACGAGCTTGTCGCGCATGAACGGGAACGCGATGCCCGCGTAGTTCGACCCGCCGCCCGCGCAGCCGATGACGACGTCCGGGTACTCTCCCGCCATCTCCATCTGCTTCAGCGCTTCCTGGCCGATGACGGTCTGGTGCAGCAGCACGTGGTTCAGCACGCTGCCGAGCGAGTACTTCGTGTCGTCGCGCCCGGCCGCGTCCTCGACCGCCTCGCTGATGGCGATGCCGAGGCTGCCCGGATTGTCGGGCGTCTCGGCGAGGATGGCCCGGCCCGACTGCGTGTCACTGCTCGGGCTGGCGACGACGTCGGCGCCATAGAGTTGCATCATCGACCGGCGGTACGGCTTCTGCTGGTAGCTCACCTTGACCATGTACACCTTGAGCTCGATGCCGAAGAAGTTGCACGCCATCGCCAGCGCCGTGCCCCACTGGCCCGCGCCGGTCTCCGTGGCGATGCGCTTCACCCCGGCTTCCCTGTTGTAGTACGCCTGCGCCACCGCCGTGTTCGGCTTGTGCGAGCCGACGGGTGACGCGCCCTCGTACTTGAAGTAGATGTGCGCCGGCGTGCCGAGCGCCCGTTCGAGGCGGCGCGCGCGGATCAGCGGCGTCGCCCTCCACAGCCGGTAGACGTCCTGCACTTCATCGGGGATCTCGATGTAGCGTTCGGCCGACACCTCCTGCTTGATGAGCTCCATCGGGAACAGCGGCGCCAGCGCCTCCGGCCCGAGCGGCTCGTGCGTGCCCGGGTTCAGCGGCGGAGGCGGCGGCTTCGGCAGGTCGGCCGCGATGTTGTACCAGTGCGTCGGCACATCGGAATCCTGCAACAGGAACTTGGTCTGGTCTGCCATCGTGCTGCCTCCTGTGGCTGCGCCCGCCGCTTGGCGGGCAAACAAAAAAGCTCGCGCCCATCGAGGGGCGAGAGCTTGGCTCGCGGTGCCACCCTGCGTTCGCTTCCCTCGCGGGAAGCATCTCGGCCCGGCACGGGCGCTGGCGCGCCGATGCCGGGGGCGCTGGTAACGGTGCCCACCCCGTCGGAGACTACTGCCCGCTCGACGCGGGGTTCGGTCCGAGGCTCCCGGGTCCATTCGGCCTGCCGCGCCGCCGCCGGTTCCCACCTGTCCCGGCTCTCTGCGGGCTCGCTTGCTGGCGTACTAGCCCCGATCGTCGCCGATCGTTATGAAGTGCGCACACTCTAGCCACGCGCGCTTGGGGCTGTCAAGAGCCGCGCGGCCGCGATGTCACCCCGCGTGAAACCGCAGCGTCACGATCTCATTCGGGCGCGCCGCGATGCGCACGCCGTCCGCGCCGCGCGTCTCGCCGGCGATGTGCTCCTCGTCCAGGTTCACGCGCGTGACGGCGCCGCCGGACGACGGCACGTCGACCGTGGTCCCGGCCGGAGCGTCGAGCGTGTTGTACACCCGCACGATGACGCCGTCGCCGTCTTCGGCGCGCTTGACGCCGCTCACCTGGAACGCCGGCGAGGCGACCCGGACGAGCGCGCCTTCATCGCCCAGGCGCCCGAGGCCGCGGCGGTTCCAGCGCGCGCGCATTGGCCGTACGCGCTGCACGGCGAGGACGTGCGCGCCGGCGGCCGCCCAGTCGCCCGCGTGCGGGATGATGCTGTATTCGAAAATGTGTTTGCCGTGCATCTGCGCGCCGGGGGTTGCGAGCTGCGGTCCCGCGCCGCCGCGCCGCGACGAGATGTCGGCGCGCGACAGCCAGCCGACGCTGCGCAGCAGTGTCACCGCGATCTCCGTGCCGTCCGGCGTGTCGAGCGCCTCGTACTCGGGCAGGCCGCGGTTGGCGATCGTCAGCCCGCGCGCGCCGTCGTCGACGCTGGCGAATGCCTTCTGCGGATACGTTCCCATCGGCTGCTCCATCCACGTCGCCGGGTCCCACGCGGGCAGCGCGACCGGCCGCTGCACGACGCCGAAGTGCTGGTCGGCCTTCGATACGCTCGCGCGCACGCCGGATGGGAAGTGCACGCGCAGCCGGTGGTCCTCGGCCTCGTTGTGTACGGTCGTGCGCACGTCGATGCGCGCGACGCCTTCGGTCAGCGTCACCTCCGACACGACGCGCTCGGCGACCACGCGTCCGCTGCGCGACGCGCGGTCCTCCGCCAGTCCGGCGGGCAGCGCGTACGTGTGCTCGATGACCAGCCGCTGTACATCGGCCCCGCGTTCGGCGCGGACAAGGGGCGGCGACGACGGCGCGCCGATGATGGCGTCCTGCTCGGGCGCGCAGTAGTTGTACTCGTCGCCGCGGTCGCCGCCGTCGACGAACCGGTTGAGCCCGCGCAGCACGCGTCCGTCGCGCCTGTCCGTGACGGTGAGCGTGCCGTCGTCGGCCGCCTCGACGCGGAACATCTCGTTCTCGATCGTCCGCGCGCCGGCGGCGGGCCGTGGCGGGGCGCCATCCGCCGTCTCGATGCGGTAGATGCGGTAGCCGTAGCCCGGAACGTCGCGCGCGACGAAGCCGATCTCGGCGCGCTGCCGGTCGAACCCGGGCGGCGCCCCCTCCGGGATGATGAATGCGACCGGCCCGGAGGCCAGTTCGGCGGGCGCGCGTTCGCCGTCCGGCGCGACGACGCCGACGATCGGCTGCGCATCGCTCCACGGCACCGCGGCGACGACGTACCCGGTCGCGGGCTGCGGCGTCGGGTTGAACACGGCGATGGTGCCCATCGCCTCGTCGCGGCCGAGCGCGCCGATCGTGCGGAGCGCCGCGCGCACGATCTCCTCGCCGATCTCGTGCACCCACTCGTAGCGCTGGCGCATCTCCTCGTGCACCGCATCGACCGAGCAGCCGCAGATCGAGTCGTGGGGCTGGTTTTCGAGCAGGTGCCGCCAGGCCCGGTCGATGAGTCCGGCGATCGACGCGTCCTCCGTCGGGAACGGCATGTGCGCCGTGGTCGGCGGCACGGGCGGGCGCCATTCGGGGCCCGCGTCGCGGGCGAGCGTGTCCGCCCAGATGGAGAACGGCTCCGCCCAGTGCGCGAGCAGGTCCTCGCACTCCTGGTTCTGTTGCTTGATCCACATCCGCGCCGAGAGGACGCCGGGCAGCAGGTGCGCGCGCTGGCCGCTGCGGAACTCGCCCGTGTGCGACGGCCACTCGTCCTCGCGGCCGCCGATGTGCTCGCGGATACGGGCGAACAACTCCGGCAGCGACGAGTGCACCATCTCCGCATCGTCGGTCTCGGCGTTCACCGTGCGCATGATGCCGGGCAGCTCCGGCTGCGGCGGCAGGTGGTCGCTCCCGTTCATGATCAGCAGGTACGGCGTCGTCGCCAGCGGCTCGAGCGCCTCGCGCGCGGCGCGGATGCGCGCCATCAGCGGCTTCTGCGCGGTTGGCAGCGTGGCGCAGACGCCGTAGCCGTGCGGCTTGTGCACCGTCAGCACTTCGCTGCCGTCCGGCGAGCGCCAGAAGAACTCGGTCGTCTTCAGCGAGTCGTCGGCGCCGCGCCACATCGTCGCGTCGCGGATGCCGAAGCCGTTGAGGATCGCCGGCATGTGGGCGATCTGCCCGAACGGGTCGGGGATGTAGCCCACCTTCATCACCGGGCCGAAGCGCCGCGCCACGCGGTGGCCGCGCAGGAAGTTGCGCACGATCGCCTCGCCCCCGGGCAGCGCCTCGTCCGGGATGATGTACCACGGGCCGATGAGCAGCTTGCCTTCTTTCACCACGCGCTCGATGTCATCCGCGCGGTCGGGCCGCACTTCGAGATAGTCCTCGAGCGGGATGGTGTGCCCGTCGAGCATGAAGTGCCGGTACTCCGGGTCCGTGTCGAAGATCTCGAGCAGCATGTCCATGAGGCCGACCAGGCGGACGCGGAACGACTGGTACGGCAGGTACCACTCGCGGTCCCAGTGCGTGTGCGAGACGGTCATGAGCATGCGCTTGTCGCGCGGGGCGTCGGTGGGCATGCGGCGATCCTTCATGCGAGCGCGTGATTGCGCCGATCGTAGGCGATGCGCGCGTTACGGTGTAGCGCGCGTATGGGTTGGGGCGAGATAAGCCGACGCGATCACCTGCCGCGGGCGGCCGCGCCCCAGGTCGCGATGCGGCACAGGTGCACCCTCGACGATGTAGCGGCGACGTGGCCGGCGATGTGGTTCACGAGTACGCGCTCAAGATACGAAGAAGGGCCGATCGGCACTGTGGGGGGGCCACTCGGAGTACTCTGCGGTTGTTCGGTTCCATCATAGTGGAGAATGGTTCAACGAAGCGTAGTTGAACGGGCAGGGAGGCGAACTTGCCAAACCGCCGCGCATTCTTGTTCGTGGCCATCGCGCTGGGCGCGGTCGTCAGCGGCCTTGCCGCGTGGGCGGTCGCGTCGTCGCAGGACGGCGGGTCGAACTTCGCCGACCCCAGCCTCATCACGACGGTGCCGTTCACGGGGTACCCGACCGACGTCGCCGCGGGGATCAAAACGCCGTTCGCCGAACCCACATGCCAGGCGCCCGAAGACGAGCGCCCCGACCCGAACCTGCCCCCGCTTTCCTGCCGGAAATCCGACCTGGAGCCGCCGCCCGGCTCGATCGAGACGGCAGCGCCGGAAGAACGGCCCGTGATCACACCCGGCCCAAAGGGCGAGGACATCCGCGACAACGTGCTGTTCCGCTACACGTACGCAGTGCCGGAAGGCTGGTACTCGAACATGCGGCCGGAAGGCGGCGCGTTCGTGCTTCGTAATCCGGTCGCCACCAAGCAAAGCGTTGAGTTGGGGGACAAGACACCCGGAGGGATCACGATGTACTTCACCGCGAGCGAGCTGGTCACTACGCCTTCCGTGGGAGGTGGTCTTCCCGCTGTTGAGGAGCACCTCCTCACACCCAACACTTCCTTCGGCTCATTCCCTGGTGTCTGGTGGGACGAAGGGCCGGGCGCGGGCGCGAACGCGTTGCGCGCTGCGTTCACAAGGGACGGTGTGGTCTTCGAGGTCATCGCCCTGACTGGCATGTTGGGCCGGACCGAAGACGAGATCGCAGCCGACCTCGCGGTGGTTCACAAGGTCTTCGAATCGATAACTCCGTACTAATCGAGCCCATTCGGGGGAGTCACGGAGGGAACCTATGCCTCGGTGGCCAGTATGCGCAAGTGCGGTTAGCGCCATGGCGTTGCTTGCTGCCGTGTGCGGATCGATTGTGACGGTCGAGTCAACGCTTCCCCCCGACGAGTTCTGGAGGCTCCCATGGAAGGCCGGCGTGTCGCACAGCGTGAGCGGCTACGGGTATGGCGAAGGTGACACGCACTCGTCCGGAAACGACTATTGGGCCCTCGATTTCCAGGCAGCCGAGGGCGAGTACGTTGTCGCGACGCAGGAAGGCAACGTGTACGACCTGATCCGTACGGTGACCGGATGCGGACCAGATCTCTCGTACGGGAACTGGGTGGATCTGGGGGACACAGGCGGCTACAGGCACCGGTACGCGCATTTGAGTTCAGTCGATGTGGTCAGGAACCAGCACGTGCTCCCAGGCCAGATCATTGGGCGCGCGGGCCACACCGGAAATGTCGATCCCTGTGATCCCCCGAATTACGGCACGCACCTGCATTTCCGGATCACCGACCCGAACAACAGTCCATGTGGGCTCGGGTATTGCATCCCGGAGCCGATGTCAGGGTTCTGTGCTGGCTATCCCGTGAGCTGCCGCTTCCCGACTCCGTTTTCCGCCGATCCGAGCACCCTCGATCCTGCTCTGAAGTCGAACCCACATCTTTCGAACAACGCGGGCGTTGGCTATCGGCCGTACGCAGGATCGCTGCCGGTTACAGATGACGAAGTCGTCGATCGCTACTACGACGAAGGCGACGTCCACAACGACTGGAGCGAGAGGATCGTCGGCAAGCCGACGAACCCATACGGCGCCGGCTTCTACGTGCACCGCTGGGAGAGCTTCGCCGGGTCAGGCTGGGTGCAGGACTTCGACAGCCCGAGTTCATCGTTCGGCGCGGGCGCGATCATGGCGGGGGACACGGCGCAGCACAACCCTGCCGACGGGCGCGCCGACATCGACGCCATGTGGGTGTATGGGAAATTCTGGCAGGAGTACATCGGGCAGTGTGTGCCGTGGGGTGGTGGCCCCGCGGTGCAGTACATCCACCTGCTCGGCTACCCCACGACGGAGCAGTACGCGGACGGCTTCGGCACGGTGCGCCAGCTCTTCCAGCACGGCTCGATGTACTGGCACCAACCCGCTCTCGACCGCGAGCGCGCCGGCGCAAGCGGCGTGCGGCGATACGAGCGACGCCGACGGCGACCTCATGGTGGCGTTCCGGGAGTCCTGCTACTACGGCAGCGATCCAAACGACAGCAACAGCGACGGTGATGGCCGCGAGATGGCGTCCATCAACAACGACTCCTCGGTGAACGTCGTTGACCAGCAGCAGGTGGCACAGTCGTACGGCGTCTATCCGTTCGGGGCCGAGGCGTACAAGTACGATTTCGACATCACCAAAGATGGCGCGATCAACGTCGTCGACCTGCAGCAGTTGACGATACAGCTCGGCGCCTGTCCGTGAGCGCGCCCGGCGCGTAGCGCCGCCGCGCCTACCCGTACCGGATGAACGACCGCACGTCGTAGCCGGCGAGCTCGCTCCGGCCGCCGAAGGCCGTCAGCTCGACCAGGAAGACCATTCCCGCGACGACGCCGCCAACGAGCTCGACGAGCCTGGCCGCGGCGAGCGCGGTGCCGCCCGTCGCCAGCACGTCGTCGATGATCACGGCGCGCTGTCCCTCCCCGACCGCGTCGGCATGGATGTCGAGCTGGCTGTTGCCGTACTCCAGCGTGTATTCGATGCTCATCCGCGCCGACGGCAGCTTGCCGGGCTTGCGCACCGGCACGAACGGCAGCGCGAGCGCCTGCGCGACCGGCGCGCCGAAGAGGAAGCCGCGCGACTCGATGGCGACGATGACGTCCGGCCGGAACTCCTCGACGCCCGCCCTGACGAGCGACAGCGCGCGGGCGAACGCCGGCGGGTGCCGCAGCAGCGGCGTGATATCGCGGAACAGCACGCCCGGCGCCGGAAAGTCCGGCACGTCGCGGATGTACGCCTTCAGGTCGACCTCGCTCACGCGCGCAAGATGCCGCGCGGCGCGCACTGCGGCAAGCTCACAGCCCGCGGAACTCGCGCACACCGGCGGCGTCCGGCGCGAGGAGCGCGTCCGTGACATCGCTGCCGTTGATCGCCAGGCGCGTGCCGTCGGCGGCGCGGATGCGCAGCGCGCCGATCTCGCCGCTCGCCTCGACGGCGATCGTCCCGGCCGGCTCGTCGACCTCGACGCGCCCGAAGCCGAAGGCGTCGCACTCGACGATCGTCGCCGGCGTCTCGAGCCAGAGCGGGTTGACTTCGTCCGAAGGGTTCACGAACACATAGCGCCGCGCGTCGGCGTCGGCGAACAGCCACTTGGGCGCACGTCCGGCGAGCAGCGTCGCGCCGGCGAGCTCGATCATCGAATCGCGCGAGCGCGCCCACTGCGCGCCGCCGCCGCCGGTCGCGCCGGCGCGGCCCATCGGCGCGGCGAAGGGCACGCCGCCGCACCGCCGTTCGATGACGCGCATGTCCCACAGGCTGTAGCGCAACGCGATCGCCCCGCCGCCCGACTCATAGGCGATCTCGCGCACGTACTCCTCGTCGACGCTGTCGGCGATGCGCGCGGCGGCGATGTGCGCGCGAAACGCCGCGAAGTCCGCGAAGTCCGCCGCGTCGGCGACCTCGAGCACGAACGCGTTGCGCACGTTCCCCTTGTAGAACGGGCCGGCCTGCGAGCGATGCTCCCAGAACGACTTCGATGGCCCCGCGTAGTTGTAGATGTCGAGCGCCAGCAGACCGCCGCCGGCGTGCAGCTCGATCGGCGCGCCGGCGCCCATGTCCGTCGGCTCAAGCGGGATCAGCGCGACGTATGCCGCCCCGGCGGCGATCGTCACCGGCTCGCCGGGCTCGAGGCGCAGCGGGTACGCCGCCACGCGCCGGCCGCCAGCCCACACCTCGGCATGCTCGTCGATGCCGAGCGCGCGCACGGAGAGCTTGCAGCTGTGCGCGCCGCGCAGCCGCGGCCGCAGCCCGTACGCCACGATCGCGCGGTTGCGGTGCTGGGCGCAGGCGTGCACACCTTCGTCCCACAGGTCGCCGTCCGGCCCCGGGTCGCCGCGGTCATCGACGATGTAGCGCGCGAGGAGCGTGCCATAGCCGGGGGCGGCATCGCGCCGGAAGTGCAGCAGCACGCTGTTCGGCCCCGGCCAGAACTCCGGCGGTTCGCCGACCCCGTACGACGCCGACGCCGTGCCCAGCGCAAAGCCCTCGCGCAGGTACGTCGTGATGTCGATGCCGCGCGCCGCGTCCGCGGTCTCGACGCACTCGAACGGGTAGCGCTTTTCGCGCAGCCACGCGGCGATGTACGGCGGGCAGTGCAGCGTCTCCATCGCGACGCCGGTGTGCCCCTCCTCGCGCCCGCGCGGGTAGTAGGGCGTCGGGCGGCGCCAGCCGTCGTCGCCGGTGAGCTTCCACAGCATGAGCTTCAGGTACCCGCCGGCGCCCGTCCACCCGTCGCGATACGAGCGCGAGTGCGGCCCGGCGAGCTGCGCCATCCCCGGGTGGACGTGCGCCGCCGCGTGCAGCCACAGCAGCTCCTCCGCGACCCGCGCGCGCAGGGCGACGTCGTCGTCGAGCGTGTGCCCGGCGAGCGCCGCCATGCGGGCGATGTCGACGGCGAGGTACGTCGGGCTGTTGTACTCGTGCGGCGCGCCGCTGCGGTTCGTGAACTCGAACCACTCGGCGAGACGCCGCGCGCCGCGTTCGGCGAACTGCGGGGCGCCGAGCGCCTCGCCGCCGAGCACGCTGTTGGCGACATCGCTGAGGGCGATGTTCGTGTACGACGGGTGCACGTCGAGCCGGTCGATCTCGTCGAGCCCGAGCGCCATCATCCGTTCGATGAGCGCACGCGCGCGGTCGCCGAGGGCGGCGATGCCTTCGCGCCACAGGGCGTTGAGGTGATCGAGGATGAACTCCACGGCGTTGAGGTCGTGCACGCCCGGGTCCTCGGAAAACCAGCGGAAGTTGCCGTAGTGCGCGTCCTGCTCGCGCGTCTCCTGCATTTCCGCTACGGCGGCGATGATGCGCGCCGCCCGGGCGATGTCGTCCGCGCTGCCGCGCCGGAGCAGCACGCGCGCATAGGCGAGCGACGCGCGGCCGTCGTGGAATGCGCCATGCTGCGCGACGTGGCGGACGAGCCCCGCCTCGTCGTCCCACGCCTCCTCGAGGAGGCGCGCGCCCTCGTCGTACAGGCGCCGCGCGCGTTCGTCGATGCCGTCGCCCGCCATCGGCTACGGGATCACGCAGGATGTGAAGGTGAGCGCGTAGAGCGCCACGCCGTCCGAGGTGGTGGAGAGCGCGAGCTCGTGGCGGCCGATGTCCTGGTTGCTGACGATGCGGTACATCCGCGGCGCGTCGACGGTCAGCGTCGACGTGGCGTCGCCCGCCTGCACGTCCTCGCCGGCGTCGCCGGCGGCGAGCGGCGCACCGTCCTGCATGATGCTGAACGTGGCCGCGCCGCCGTACGACGGCGGGGGCACCACGAGGTTCACGTCCTTCGCCATGTACGGGACGACGAGCGTGCTCGTTCCGCCGGCGTTCGCCGGCCGCGCCAGGTACTCCGCCGACAGCAGCCATTCGCCATCGAGGTACGCGCAGCCGTCCATGTGCTTGCCCGGGTCGCGGTACGCGGCCGGCTTGTCCGGCGACAGGTCCGACACGTTGCCGACGAGGCCGCGCGCGTATCCCAGGTACAGTTCCGGCGTGACGCGATAGCACGCGGCGCCGGGCGCGTCCTCGGCGCGCAGCGGTTCCATCTTGCCGGGCAGCAGCAGGTCGGGCGTCTGTTCCTTCAGCAGGAAGCGGATCGCTTCCTCGGTCTCGTCGTACGCGCCCTCGCCGAAGTGGTAGTAGCGCAGGTAGCCGTTGCCGTCGACGAGGTACTTCGCCGGCCAGTAGCGGTTGGCCCACGCCTGCCACATGGCGTAGTCGTTGTCGAGCAGCACCGGGTATTCGATGAGGTGCTGCCGCACCGCGCGCAGCACGTTCGACGTCTCGCGCGCGAATGAGAACTCCGGCGTGTGCACGCCGACGACCACGAGCCCGTGCGGCGCGTATCGCCGATGCCACTCGCGCACGTACGGCAGCGTGTGCAGGCAGTTGACGCAGGTGTAGTCCCAGAAGTCGATGAGCACCGGCCGCCCGCGCAAGTCGGCCATGCGCAGCGGTCCGCCCTGGAGCCACTGCACCTCCGCCGGGAATTCCGGCGCGTGGATCGGGCCCTGTTCTTCCTGCATCGTCGCTCCTCGGCTGCCGTGATTCTACCGCCCGCCCGCCGTGCGCGCTGCGTCAAGCAGGGGATGCGCAGGCGGCGCGCCAGCGTTGTGCAAGGTGGCGCTCGCCGTCTATCGTGGAGCGCGCCGAAGGGGGAGCTGTGCGGCCACGCGCCGCGGGAGGCCTTCGCGTTGCTCCGGTATGCTCTCGGCAGCCTCGTCCTCGCCGCGGTGATCGTCGCCGCGTTGTTCGCGGTGGTCGCCTGGCGGAACGGCGAACCGGCTTCGTCCGGCCCGCTGCCGGTAATCGTCATCAACGCCGATGACGCCGGCATCGCGCCCGACCGATTCGAGTTGCGAGAAGACCAGCTTGCCGAGTTGCGGCTCGTGAACAACGGCACGCGGATGCACTCGATATCCGCCGAGGGCGACCACCTGCTGCAGATGCCGCTCGAAAGCGCCGCGTACAATCCGCACGGCGCGGCCACCGGCTTCCCGTACATCCGCATCCAGGCGTCGGCGGGCACGACGGCCGCGGCGCTCGTGCGTTTCAAGGAATCGGGCGACTACGAACTGCGCGTCGAGGTGCCGGGGCAGGACGAGACGCTGCGCGTCGTGCGCGTGACGGTCCGCTGAGGCGAAAAAGCGAACAGCGCCGCAACCGGGGGAGCATGGTGGCGACGCCGTTCACTGCTTGGTACAGGAGCATCCTACGCCGCCGCTGTTAACCTCCATCGCGGAAAGTGTTAAAGGCGGGCTAAACCTGCCGCCGCCATGAGGCCCACCGCGTTCCTGCGGGACGTCATCGACCGCATAGCCGGCTGGCCGCTGCTGCTGGCGTGGCTCGCGCTGATCCTCGCGCTGTCGTCGATCCCGTCCACGCCGAAGCCGCCGTCCGAAGTGCCGTACGACAAGCTCGCCCACCTGGCGATCTACGGCGTGCTCGGGTTCATCGTCGGGTGGATGCTGCGCCGCCGGACTGGCGCGCACGGGGCGAGCGTCATCGCGATGGCGGCGCTGCTGTGCGTGGCATGGGGCGCCGGCGACGAGATCTACCAGTCGTCCGTGCCGGGCCGCGACCCGTCGCTCGCCGACCTCGCGGCCGACTTCGCCGGCGCGCTCTCCGGCGCGGCCTGCGCCGTGCTCATCGACGCGATTACAGCGCCGCCGCCGCGCTAATCCCGCCCGCGGTATTCGATGCGCCGCTCGCGTAGCCGTGCGTCGATCGCCCACGCCGCGCCCTCGACGAGCGAGGCGCCGGTGCCCGCCAGCAGCCGCTGCGCCAGCCCCCGGTGCGGGCGGATGTACGTGACCTTGCGCTCGCGCAGGTCCGCCATCGACTGCGCCATGTCGATCGCCGCGTCCAGGTCGCCGACCTCGTCGATCAGGCCGGACTCCTTCGCCTGCGCGGCGGTGAACACCTCGCCCGTCGCCAGCTCGCGCGCGCGATCCGCGGGCAGGTTGCGCGCCGTCGCGACGATCTCGACGAACCGGTCGTAGAACGCGTCGAGCAGCGCCTGCTCTTTCTGCCGCTCCTCGGGCGTCGGCTCGCGGAAGCTGCTGAACATGTCCTTCAGGCGCCCGGACTTCGTCACGTCCATGCGCACGCCGATCTTCTCCAGCGCCTCGTACAGCATCGGCCGCATGCTGATGACGCCGATCGACCCGACGAGCGCCATCGGCAGCGCGACTGTCTTCGTCGCGCCGCACGCCACCATGTAGCCGCCCGACGCCGCCATCCCGCGCACGAACGCGATGACGGGCTTGGCGCGCGCCACCTTCTGCACCGATCGGTAGATGTACTCGGATGCGCCCGCGCCGCCGCCGGGCGAGTCGATGTCGATCACCAGCGCGCGGATGCGCTTGTTCTCCTCGATCGCCCGCAGCATCCGGATGATTTCGGTCGTGCGCGGCGCCGAGCCGATCGAGCCGAACAGCTCGGTGACGGCGATGCGTTCGGGGTTGATGTTCAGCACGGTCTGCAGCATCGGGCCCTCCGGGTGGCACGGTCGCGGTTGGCGTGGGGTGCGTGACGAGTGTATGAACGCGCGCCGGGCGGGTCAATCGGCGGCGCTGTTCAAGTGGACGCGCCGCGCGCGCCTGCCTATGATCAAGACATGAGCACCACACCGGATGCGCGTCCCTCCGCCGATGACCTGAAACGCTTCCGCGCCAACTACCAGGGCGAAATCGACGGCATCGAGCTGTACCGGCGGCTTGCCGCCGCCGAGAAAGACCCCGAGCGGGCGCAGATCTTCCGCGACCTGATGGACACCGAAAAGGTCCACGTGGAAGTGTGGGCGAAGCGCCTGCGCGACGCGGGCATCGACCTCGGGCCGCCGCGGCCGTCGATGCGCGTGCGCATCCTGGGGTTCCTCGCCGACCGGCTCGGCCCGCGCGCCGTGCTGCCGATGGTCAGCGCGATGGAGTCGAGCGGCTTCGACAGCTACATGGCGCAGGACGAAGCCGGCCCGCCGATGGCGCGCGACGAGCGCCAGCATGCGCGCACGCTCGCCGCGCTATCCGGCGCCGGCGCCGCGTCGCCGATGACCGGCGACGCCGACGTCGAAAGCATCGTCCGCGGGGAGCGCTGGCACCGCGTCGACACCGGCGGCCAGCTGCGCGCGGCGATCTTCGGCATCAGCGACGGCCTGCTCTCCAACCTCAGCCTCGTGATCGGCGTCGCGGGCGCTGACCCGGACGGGCGCTTCATCATCCTCGCCGGCGTCGCTGGACTGCTCGCGGGCGCGTTCTCGATGGGCGCCGGCGAGTACATCTCGGTCACATCGCAGCGCGAGCTCTTCGAGCGGCAGATCGAGCTCGAACGCCAGGAGCTCGAGGCGGACCCCGAGCAGGAGCGCCGTGAGCTCGCGCTGATCTACCGCGCCAAGGGCATCGGCCAGCAGGAGGCCGAGGCGCTTTCCGCGCGGATCATCGCCGACAAGACCGTCGCGCTGGAGACGCTGGCGCGCGAGGAGCTCGGACTGAACCCGGAGGGGCTCGGCTCGCCGTGGGGCGCCGCGATCGCGTCGTTCCTGGCGTTCGCCGCCGGCGCCATCGTGCCCGTGCTTCCCTGGTTCTTCGGTTCGTCGGCCATCCACTTCGCCGCGTCGGTGATCCTCGGTGGCGCGGCGATGTTCGGCGTGGGCGCGGCGGTGTCGCTCTTCACCGGGCGCAATGCGCTGTACGCGGGCGCCCGGCAGCTGGGCATCGGCCTGGTCGCCGCGGCGATCACCTACGCCATCGGCCGCGCGATCGGCGTCAGCACCGCGTAACCGGGCCGGACCGCTCTGGCGACGACGCGCAGGCAGCGGATACCCTGTGTCATCCGCGATAGTCCAGGTGGAGTGACATGTCCAAGCAGTACAACGTCGCCGTCGTGGGCGCGACGGGGATCGTAGGGACGGAGTTCCTGAAGATCGCCGCCGAGCGCCGGTTCCCGCTCAAGGGGCTCAAGCTCCTCGCGACGGAGCGCTCCGCCGGCAAGCGCATTCCCTTCGGGGAAGGCGAGATCACCGTCGAGGCGACGACGCCCGGCTCGTTCAAGGGCGCGGACTTCGTCTTCATCTCAGCGAGCAGCGCGGCATCGAAGGAGTACGCGCCGATCGCCCGCGACGCCGGCGCGATCGCCATCGACGACTCGAGCGTCTGGCGGCAGGATCCGGATGTCCCGCTCGTCGTGCCCGAAGTCAACGCGGACGACGTCGCCGGGCACAAGGGCATCCTCGCGATCCCGAACTGCTCGACGACGCCGCTGGTCATGTGCCTGGCGCCGCTCCACAGGCTGAACCGCGTGACGCGCGTCATCGCCGACACGTACCAGTCGGTGTCGGGCACCGGCACCGCCGCCGTGCTCGAGCTCGAGGAGCAGACCCACGACTGGGAACGCAAGCGCGAGAGCGTGCCGCACACGTACCCGCACCACATCGCCTTCAACCTGTTGCCGCAGATCGACACCTTCATGGACAGCGGCTACACGAAGGAGGAATGGAAGATGACGGCCGAGACGCGCAAGATCATGCACGAGCCGGAGCTCCCGCTCTCGGCGACGTGCGTGCGCGTGCCGGTGTTCATCGGCCACAGCCTGGCGGTGCACGTCGAGTTCGAACGGCCGTTCCGCGCCGGCGACGTGCGCGACGTGCTGCGGCAGGCGCCGGGCGTCGTCGTGCAGGACGAGCCGTCGCTGAGCCTGTACCCGATGCCCCGCGACGCCGCCGGCAAGGACCCGGTGTTCGCCGGCCGCATCCGGGAAGACGTGTCGTCGCCGAACGGCATCGCGATGTGGATCTCGTCGGACAACATCCGCAAGGGCGCGGCGCTCAACGCGATCCAGATCGCCGAAGAGATGGTGGCGCGCGGCCTCGTGTAGCCCGCGCGGCACGCCACAGGGGTTCGTCATGGAGCTGGGACGCATCATCACCGCCATGGTCACGCCGTTCCGGCAGGACGGCGCGGTCGACTACGCGCAGGCGCGCCGCCTTGCCGTGGCGCTCGTCGACTCCGGCTCCGACGGCGTCGTCGTCTGCGGCACGACGGGCGAGGCGCCGACGCTCACCGCCGCCGAGAAGCTGCGGCTCTTCGGCGAGGTGAAGGACGCGCTCGGAGGCCGCGCGCCCGTCATCGCCAACTCCGGCGACAACTGCACCGCTGACAGCATCGAGCTCAGCCGCGAGGCGGCGCGCACCGGCGTCGACGCCCTGCTGCTGACGGTGCCGTACTACAACAAGCCCACGCAGGAGGGCATGTACCGGCACTTCGCCGCCATCGCCGAGGCGGTCGACGTGCCGTGCATCCCGTACAACATTCCGGGCCGCACCGTCGTGAACATGGACGCCGGCACGCAGGTCCGCCTGTCGCGCGTCCCGAACATCGCCGGCGTCAAGGAGGCGAGCGGCGACATGGCGCAGGTCGCCCGCATCATCAACGAGGCGGCGCCGTCGTACCGCGTCTGGTCGGGCAACGATGAGGACACCTTCGGCATCGTCGCGCTCGGCGGGTACGGCGTGATCAGCGTCGCCTCGCATCTCGTTGGCCGGCGCATCGCCGCCATGGTGCACGCGCACGGCGAGGGGCGCGCCGCCGTCGCGGCGGAGATCCACCGTTCCCTCATGCCGCTGTTCGACGCGCTGTTCTGCGTCGTCAACCCGATCCCCGTGAAGGTCGCGCTGAACGCGGCCGGCTTCCCGGTCGGCGGGCTGCGCCTGCCGCTGTGCGAGCCCGACCAGGCGACGTGCGAGCGCATCGTCGCCGAGGTGCGGCGGCACAGCATCGACCTGCCGCTGCCGGTGTGACGCCGCGAGCGACATGCCGGTGCGCCTGATCCTCGGCACCGAAACATCGTGCGACGAGACGGCCGCCGCGGTCGTCGAGGACGGGCGCGTGCTGCGCTCGAACGTCGTCGCGTCGCAGTTCCACCTGCACCAACCCTACGGCGGCGTCGTGCCCGAGGTCGCGTCGCGGCACCATCTCGAGGTCATCCTGCAGGTCATCGACACGGCGCTCGCCGAGGGCGGCGCGGCGTGGGGCGACCTCGCGGGCGTCGCCGTGACGGCGGGGCCCGGGCTCGCCGGCGCGCTGCTCGTCGGCGTGAACACGGCGAAGGCGCTCGCCTGGGCGCACGGTCTGCCGCTGCTCGCGGTCAACCACCTCGAGGCGCATCTCTACGCCAACTGGATCGAGGTGGCCGGCCGCGCGTATCGCGAGCCCGAGCTGCCGGCGCTCGGGCTGATCGTCTCGGGCGGGCACACGGACCTCGTACTCATGCGCGGGCACGGCTCGTACCAGCGGCTCGGCCGCACGCGCGACGACGCCGCGGGCGAGGCGTTCGACAAGGTGGGCCGGCTGCTCGGGCTCGGCTTCCCCGGCGGGCCGGCGATCGAGCGCGCGGCGCGCGGTGCCGCGGGCGCGCCGCGGCTGCGGTTGCCGCGCGCCTGGCTCAAAGGCAGCGACGACTTCAGCTTCAGCGGCCTGAAGACGGCCGTGCTGCACGTCGTGCGCGGCGAGGGCGGCCCGCCGCCGCCTGCTCCCGAGGTCGCGGCCGCGTTCCAGGCGTCGGTCGTCGACGTGCTGTCGCGCAAGGCCGCCGCCGCCGCCGCGCGCGAGGGCGTCCGTTCGCTGCTGCTGTCGGGCGGCGTCGCCGCGAACGGCCCGCTGCGCGAGGCGCTCGTCGCGCGCTCTCCCGTGCCGGTCTTCGCCCCGCCGCCCGTGCTCTGCACCGACAACGGCGCGATGATCGCGGCGTGCGCGCACTATCGCTTCGACGGGCTCCGGGCCGGCACCGACCTCGACCCCAACCCCGCCATGCGCTTCGCCATCTGACCCGCCGCCGCGCTGTCACAACGGAGAGCCCACGCGGAGAGCGGGGGTGCAGGGGGGGCAGCCTCCTGACGGGGGGCCTGTGGGGTGTCCCCCCAGCTTCTTCTCACTTCTTATCAAGAATCAATCGGAGTCCCGCCGCCAGGCGGGCGCAGCGCCGCTCGCGATGCGGCCCTCAGCGCACCGCCACGCCCTCGCGCGCAAGTCCCGCGAACTCCCAGGGCTCCGCCGGCGGCGACAGCGGGCAGCGGCCGCAGCCGTTCTGCGTGCACCAGTCCCGGTGCAGCGCGAGCAGCCCCTGCGCGCGCCGCGCATTGATGCGCACACGCTCGCCCGACGACACCAGCGCCAGTTCGAGAAAGCGCGTCGCACCGTACTGCGCCGGCCTCGGCAGCTTCGCGAACAGCGCGCGCGCATCCATGGCGGCGGCGCCGCCGGCGGCGATCCCCGCCGGCACGATCACGTTGACGGCGATCTCCAGGGCGCGCGAGCGGCCGATGAACGCCGGCGGCAGGCGGCAGGCCCCGGCGCAGACATCGTGGTGCGCGCGCCAGTAGCCTTCCGGCGTGGCGCGCACAAGCGGGGCGATCGCCTCGTTGACCGTGCGCGCGCCCAGCGCCGCGAGCAGGTCCGATGGCGCGCGGAGTGGCGCGAGCAGCGCCGCCGCACCGGCCAGGCGCCGCGCGGGCGCGTTCTCTGGCCGCACGCCCCAAGTTTTCCAGAGCGCGCCGGCGAGCGGCCGCACGCCCGAGGCGGCATAGGCGCGCTCGAGCGCGACGACGTGCGGTTCCAGCGGCCCGCGGTGCCCGCGCTGTGAAGGCAGCAGCCCGCCCGCGCCGAGCAGCAGCGCTTCCATGAGGTGACGGCGCCCGGATGCCGCGGTGGCGCCGGGCGGCCCGCAGCGGGCGAGCAGCGCGTCCCAGCGCAGGTGCCGCGCGAGCGCGAGCATCGCCGGCGCGTTCCCGCCGAAGCCGAGCGCTTCGAGGAGCGACTCATAGAGCGCCTGGTCGATGCCTCCCGCCGAAGAGGCGGCCGCGATGCGCTCCGCCCGCGCCAGGATGCGCCGGTCACCCTCCGATTCGAGCGTGGCGGCGACGCCGGCCGCGCCCGTGCGCTTGGGGGCGTCGTGGCACGGCTCGCGCCAGAGCAACGGCCGCTCGATCCAGTGCGCGAGCTCACCGGCGCGCGCGGCGACCCATGGCGCGAGCGCGACGACCGGCGCGCTGCCGCCGCCGTGCAGCGGCGTCTCGCCGCGCTCGCCGTCGTCCTCGAACACGACGTGCAGGACGATGCGCGCGTACGCCGGGTCGCGGTCGTGTCCGTGGGCGCGAAACGACGATGCGCGCACGTGCAGCTCGATGTCGCCGCGCACCGGGATCCCGGACGGGCCGGCGATCACGGCGCCGCGGAAGTCCGGCCCGGGCCCGCGCCCGGCGCGCCCCTGGAAGATGACGCGCACGGGCACGCCGGCGCGCGTCACGAGCGCCCCCGCGGGAAAGCGGCGCCCCCGCCAGAGGAGCGCGAGCTGCGCCTCGGTGAGCGCGGGCGGCGCTGCGCCGCTCACGGCTCGCCGGCCTCGTACGCAAAGCCGGCGCGCTCGGCGACGATCGTCAGCAGCCGTCCCGATGCGCCGCGCGGGCGGTACATGCCGGTCTCCCACTCGCTGACGGTCTGCTGGCGCACGCCGAGCGCATCGGCGAGTTGCGCCTGCGTCAGCTGCATGTGGTGGCGCAGCCCGCGGACCGAGCCGGCGTCCCACCCGGCGCCCCGGCCGTCACTCGTTCGCCGTGCACGCATGCGGGTATGATACACGGTTCCGTGTACGACGCGAGCCCGCTGGCGCGGCTTGACATCGCCCGCCGTCGTTGTCAAGCCAGCGGCGCCGAACGCCGCTGCCAGAGGACATAATGATGACGCGGTGCCAGCCGCGGTCTCGTCGACGCTGACTCGTCCGGGTGGTCACATCGCCACCGCGCCGCCTCTGCCGCGGGCGGTGGGCCTGCCGGTGAAACAAACAGGGCGATGCCGCGTTCGGCTGGGTGAGAAGTACAGGACGGTCGGCGTGGCCGCGGGCCGTGGCAGTTCGTGTGAGGAGTGACGCCGTGAAATGGTGGAGGCCGAATAAGGGAGAGAAGGGGCGCAGCTTCGCGCAGATGAGCGTGTTGCTGCCCGTCGTGACTGCCGTGGTGGTCACGGGCGTCGTCCTGTTCAACGTGGGCACCGCGCTCGCCCACCACACGCAGGTGACCGAGAGCGCCAACTGCAACGGCTGGAGCTCGAAGGCCGAGTACATCGGCGGCAGCGCCGAGCGCAAGGTCGTGGTCGATGTCGTCATCGACGGGGAGGTCATCCAGCAGACCTTCTACTTCGACGACGACGCCCCGGGCCACCTGGGCACGCAGAACTACTGGCTGCTCTACGAGCGGAACGGCACCGGGGGCGTTGTCACGTCGGGGACGATCACGATGTACTCCAAGGGCCAAAGCGGCGGGTACACCAACGTCGCCGATACCGACCACCCGAACCTGAACTTCTCGTTCGAGCAGTGCGCCACGGCGACGCCGACGAAGACGGCGACGCCCACAAAGACGGCGACGCCGACGAAGACGCCGACCAACACGGCGACGAACACGCCGACCAACACGGCGACGAACACGCCGACCAACACGGCGACGAAGACGCCGACCAACACGGCGACGAACACGCCGACCGACACGGCGACGAACACGCCGACCAACACGGCGACGAACACGCCGACCAACACGGCGACGAACACGCCGACCAACACGGCGACGAACA
>JAJTXQ010000066.1 GCA_021462855.1 Dehalococcoidia bacterium
ATGAGAAGGGGCACGCGATTCGCGTGCCCCTTCCGTGCCCTCCGGAGACCGGCTCCGCGCGCCGCTACCTCACGGACACGGCCCGCTCCTCGCGGCGACGAACTGCAGGTCGATCACGTTGATGTTCCCGTCCTTGTTCACGTCGAAGTCGAGGATGTACCCACCCATGCTCGGCGGCACGCTCTGCGCGACCTGCTGCAGGTCGATCACGTTGACGAGCGTGTCGGCGTTGATCGACGCGATCTCGCAGCCGTCGTCCCGTGTATCGCCGTCGGTGTTCGTGCTGGCGCTCGACGTGTTGTAGAAGCACGCCTCGCGCGAGTCGAGCACGCCGTCAGCGTCGGCATCGCCGGCGCCGTGGCAGACGGCATTCGACGGCTTGCTGAGGGCGTCGCTCGGGTCGGTGCTGTTCGCGCACTCCGCGCCGTCGAGCACGCGGTCGCCGTCGCTGTCCTCGGCGAGCGGATCCGTCGGCGACGCAAACGCGCCGCACCCCGTGCCGGCGAGTTCGTCGCTGTCGGTGCGCCCGTCGTTGTCGTCGTCGGCATCGCACGCGTCGCCCTGCGCGTCGGAGTTCGCGCGCGTCACGTCGTCGTACGCCTTCACCGGCGGCAGGTCGATGTAGTTGCCGTCCCGGTTCAGCTGCGATCCGTTGGAGTTGGAAGGGCAGTTATCGGAAGCCGCGTTTGCGTTTGCCGGGCTGTCGTGTGTTGTGGTCTGTGGGTCAGCAAACCCGTCGCAGTCCGTGTCGCCAGCGCAAGCTGCCGGGGACGTCTGGCCCGCGCCGCCGGCACCCCAACAGGAGATGGAGCCATCGGTCCGGACTGCACAGGTGAAGTACGTGCCGCCGCTTACCTGCGTGAAGGTGCCAGGGGGTTCGGTCGCCTGGCCGTAAGTGTCGTACCCCCAGCAGTCCAGTGTGCCATCAGTCTTGATTCCGCAGCCGTGGTAACCACCCATCCCTAGTTGTCTGAACACACCAGCGGGTGGAGAAGTCATTGGTCCGGACTCGCCCCAGCACTGGATCGTGCCGTCCAGCTTCAGGCCACAGCTGTTATGAGCGCCCGGTCCAGTCGTTAGGAATTCCCCTGAAGGCTCGTCCGACTGATTCCAGAGGTTCCACCCCCAGCAGGCGAGGGTGCTGTCAACGCGAACGGCGCAGCTGTGGTTGTCGCTGACAGCCAAGTGGGCGAACTTGCCGGGCGGAAGCGGGCTGATCTGACCCTCGTTGTTCGCGCCCCAGCAAGCGAGCGTGTAATCCATGCTGAGCGCGCATGAGTGGTGAGTGCCCACAGCGACCTGCCTGTAAGCGCCAGCGGGTGGCGTGGACTGATCTTGACTATCGTCCCCCCAACAGGCGATCGATGAGTCGGTCCGCACCGCGCAGGTATGGAAGTAACCCGCGCTAACGTCGATGTACGTGCCGGGCGACGCGGTCGCCTGCCCGAAACTGTCGTCTCCCCAGCAGCTCACGGTGCCATCCAGCCGGAGAACACACGCGTGTGTATCCCCCGCGCTGACCTTGACGATATTCGCGAGATACGGGCCCGGTGGTGACGTTTGTCCTGTGCCGTTGAACCCCCAGCAGGCGACGGCACCGCCCGTCAACACGCCGCAGCCATACGAACCGCCCAGCGCCAGCTGTGTGTACGTTCCAATTGTGGGGCTTGCTTGTCCAAGTTGGTCGTTCCCCCAGCAGGTCACGGTGCCACCTGTGTTGATTGCGCAGGCGTGGTGGTGCCCCGCGCTGATATGCCTCGCAGTCCCTACGGTCGGCGTGGACTGCGAGTAGCCGTTGTCGCCCCAGCAATGGACGATTCCAGCGGTGTCTATTGCGCAGTTGAAGTTGATGCCAGCGGTTACCTCTGTGAACGTGCCGGATGGGGGAGTCGCAGCGCCGTTGATGTTTGCGCCCCAGCACTGCAGTGTGAAATCGATGCGGATGCCGCAAGCGTGATGTTCGCCGACAGCAAGGTCGACAAACAGGCCCGCCGGCGGTGTTATCGGCGAGTTACCCCAACAGGCCAACGTGGCGTCGTTCCTGATCCCACAGGCATGATTCGCATCAACGTCGATCTCTCTGAACGTGCCGGAAGGCGGTGGAGTTGAAAAGCTCTGGCCCCAGCAAACGATTGTCCCAGCCGTGCGTAGCGCGCAGCTGTGATACTTCCCCGAGCTGACCTGCGTGAATGAACCCGGTGGCGGAGTCGCCTGTTCGTACGAGTCGTCTCCCCAGCAGACGGCCGCACCGTCTGGCGCCAGACTGCATGCATGATCCCAGCCAGCGCTGATCGCCGGGCCGGCGATCGGCGGATCGTCGTGCGGGCCGGGGGTATCCGCGCGGATGATCTGCGCCGCGCCGAAGTTCGACAGCGCTAGTACCGCCAGACACGCAAAGCCGGCGGTCGCGAGGCGCGCCGCGCGAGACGAGAGCATCACTGAGCCTCCGTGTGAGCTGTTGCCTCTGGCCTCGGCAGACCTGTTCAGCGGCGGGAAGCGCTGCGAGTATGCGTGCGATGGATTGCTCGTGTCAATATCGATTCACTCGATATGTGGCGCGACAGGGTGCAGCAGGTGGCCGCTTGCCGCCGCCCACCCACGAACGCCCCACCCGCGATCCGATACCCTGTGAGTCTTATGGCGAATGAGCGTGATCGCGGGGGGCGGCTGCGGGAGGCCCTCGGGGACCGGGTGCTGGTCTTCGACGGGTCGTATGGCGTCGCCCTTACGTCGAGCGGGCTGACGGCGGAGGACTACGGCGGGCCGCAGTACGAG
>JAJTXQ010000067.1 GCA_021462855.1 Dehalococcoidia bacterium
GGCCAGGATGCGTTCCCGACGGAACAGAAGCTACGGCAGAACGAATCAGACCGCAACGATCACGCGCATGGCGACAGGAGATGTGCCCTGGGGATGCTGAACCGATTCCGATATGCACCGGTCCTGATCGCGCTGTGCGCGTCGCTGCTCGTCGCGGCGTGCGGTGGCGGTGGCGGTGACGGCGACGACGAACCGGGCACGACGCCCGAAGCAACCGTGGCGGCATTCGACGAGCAACTGCTTACCGCGGCTGTGCTGCGCCTGGAAGACCTCCCCTCGGCGGGGTTCGTCGGCGGTGGGTACTTCAACCCGAGTGACCAGCAGGTGCAGGGACGGTCGTTCAGCACCGAGTTCTCGAACGGCAAGCTGCACGTGCAGTCGTCCGTCGCCAGGTATGCCGATGTGCCGACGGCGCAGGCGCTCTACGTCTCGAAGCGGCGCCTCGTGAGCATGTACGGCAACAAGGAAGAGAACTACGACATCCCCGGCGCGGACGAAGCCGTGATCTACCGCATCAACCGTCCCAGGGGGCTGCTGTCGTGGTCGATCTCCGGGGAATACGTGATCCTGGTGCAGACGACCGCGCTCGATCTCGCTTCACCGGACCCGCTCGCGCGTGACGAGGAGAACTTCCAGCGGTGGGCGGCGACCGTGCTCGAGCGCGTCGGTCAACTGCAGACCGATGCGGCGAATGTCACGCCGCTGCCCGACATCGCCAAGACGCCGAAACCGACGATCACGTTTACGAGCGGGTAGCATGCCGTCCGTCCGTTTTGACGATGGCATCGGCGCGCTCGCGGGCGCGGACCCGTGGGAGACGGTCGCCGAAGGGCTCGTGTTCACGGAAGGGCCCGTGTGGCGAGATGGCGCGCTGCTGTTCAGCGACATCCCGGCGAGCCGCATCTATCGCATCGACGCGGATGGCGCGCGCACGGTGCACCGTGAGCCGAGCGGCGAGTCGAACGGGCTGACGCTTGACCTGGACGGCGCGCTCATCGCGTGCGAGCACCGCGGCCGGCGCGTCTCGCGCGAGCGCGACGGTCACGTGGACACGCTCGCGAAGGAATTCGACGGCAAGTCGTTGAACAGCCCGAACGACGTCGTCGTGCGCTCCGACGGGCGGATCTTCTTCACCGACCCGCCGTACGGCATCAAGGAGGAGGAGCGCGAGCTGCCGTTCAACGGCGTCTTCACCATTGCGCCTGGCGGTACGCTCGCGCTGCTCATCGACGACTTCGACCGGCCGAACGGGCTGGCGCTGTCGCCCGATGAGCGCACGCTGTACATCGCAGACACGAACCGGCTACACGTGCGCGCGTTCGACGTCGCGGCGGATGGCGCGCTGTCGAATGGCCGGGTGTTCGCGGAGATGCGCGAGGGAGGCAGGCCCGACGGCATGAAGGTCGACCGCGACGGCCGCCTGTTCGTGTGCGCGACGACGGTGCAGGTCTTCGCGGCAGACGGCAGGCCGCTCGGCGTTGTCGACTGCCCGCAACCGCCGGCGAATTGCGCGTGGGGCGGCGACGGCGGGATGCTGTACATCACCGCCCGTACGGCGGTGTACCGCGCGCGGTTCGGCGTGCAGGGTATCGCGCCGCGCCGTCGCTGACGCGAAGCGACGATTTCGTACCGTTTTCCATGCCGATGACGGTGCAGCGCGTCGCGCGCCACCCGTGGAGTGGCGGTGAGTTTCAACACGCGTGCCCACAGGACCACCTCAGGGCCCCGAAAGGATTCGATCTCCGGCGCCCGGCGCTACTCCGGTGCGGCCGCTTCCGGCGACGGCTCGGGCGTCGCCGTTTGCGTTGGTGTCGCTGACGCCGTCTCGGTCGGCGATGCCGTTGCGGTTGCGGTTGCCGTCGATGTTGCGGCGCCTGGCGTTTCGGTCGCCGTAGCGGTTGGGATTGCCAGTTCCGGATCTGCGGCCGCCCCGGCCGGCGTACCCTCGCGTTCGGCGGGCGGCGATGTGACGCCGGCGCCACCGCACGTGATCTCGACCGTCAGGCGCGCGCGGGGCGGGTGGCGCAGGCAGCCCGCCGACAGCACCTCGATCCGGATCTTCGCCTCGCCCGAAGGATCGGTGCCGCCCCATTCGTCGGTCATGCGCACGACGAGCGGGATCGTGATGCTGCCGCCGGGCGCGATATCTCCGGCGGCGTAGAGCCTGCCCGCCTCGCCGCCGTTGACCTCCCAGATCATGCCATCGGGCAGTTCCACCTCGTCGATGTATCGGGAGCTCTTCGGGGCGCTCAGTGCGAGCACGACATCGCGCGCGGTGCTCCGTGATCCTTTGTTCTTGACGCGGACGTCGACGTTGAACGGGCCGGGGCCGCGAAGTTCGATGTGCGAAGGCCTGAACTCGAGTTTCGCATCGGGAGCGCGGCCGCACGGGTGCGACGTTGGCGTCGCGGTGGCGGTGTGCGTCGCCGTCGGCGAAGCCGTGGACGTGGCGGTCGACGTGGACGTTGCCGCGGTGTGCGTCGCGGTCGGCGTGTGCGTGGACCACGCTCCCGTCGCGAACGGGCCGGGCGGCGACGTCCCCGTCACGTCGTACGCGGCGAGCACGATCAGGATCGGCGTGGCGATGGCGAGCGTCGCCGCCGCCCAGAACTTCAGCAGTTCCCGTCTTAGCATTCGCATGGCGGCGCTGCCGGCGCCGATGGTTCGTCGCGCCGGCGCCGGCAGCATCGCTTCCTGCTACGGCAGCGTGCCGGTGGCCGTCGCGGAAACCGTCAGGCCCGCGTTCGCCTCACACGAGGGATCGGCGTTGCCCATCGTCACGTTGACCTGGACCCAGGCGCCCGTCGACCCACCGAGCGCGAACGGGTAGGCGCCCAGCGGTGTGACCGAGAAGCCGCACAGGCCGCCGTCATTGAAGGTCAGCGACAGCCCCGTGACGCTGACGGCGACCGTGTTGTTGTTCTGGATCCAGACATCCATCGTCCTGGTCTCGGTCGGGAGGATGCCGTTGATGTCCGCCTCTTCCGGGTCGACGGCGAGGTCGGCGGCGGCGCCGGACGTGAACCCCTGGTTGCTTGATGAGCCGGTGACGTCGTATGCCGCCCAGACCGCAGCGGCGGCCCCGATGAGCAGCACGAACACGCCGGCCGTGATCAGTACGACCTTACGCATTGCGTTCTCTCCTGGTACTGCATTGACTACTTGACGGACTGCACGGCCAGATGCGGCCTTTCTGCGCCACCCCCTTTCGCAGAGAGTCCAGCGTCACGCAGCCCCGTACCGGAGGGGTACAATGGAAGGGCAGCGGGCACGGGCCGACCGGACTCCGCTGGGCGCGCCCCGCGGGTGTGATCCGCGGGGCGTGCTGTTGGGTTTCACCGCCGAACTATCGTATACGCACCAAGCTCGGGGTCCGACGAATCGTCGCACCATTGCGCGGAGCTGTCAACAGGTTAATTAGCATGTATCGGCGTATGTAAAGGCGTCCCCGCCGTTTGCTTGCTAGCTCGGGACTTCGCTCGCGACTGCATCGCCCGCCGCGGCAGCCGCCAGCCGGCGCTCGCTGTGGTCACGGAGGTCGCGGAGCGTCACCTCGCCGGTCGCGACCTCGGACGCTCCGATGATGGCGGCGAACCGCGCGTCGAGCGCGCCGGCGTGGCGGAGTTGCGCCTTCAGGCTGCGCCCCGCGCTGGCGACGACCGCCTGCAGCCCCGCGGCGCGCGCATCGCCGGCGAGGCGCAGCGCCAGCGGCGCCGCCTCGGGCGTGAGATGCGCCACGTAGAGCGCGAGCGGCCGTGGCGGCGGCGGCTCCAGCCCGGCGCGTTTGAGGTTGAGGATGATGCGCTCCATGCCGGTGCCGAAGCCGGTGCCCGGCGTGGGCGGGCCGCCCAGCAGCTCGATGAGGCCGTCGTAGCGCCCGCCGCCGCCGAGCGCGCTCTGCGAGCCCTCCTGCAGCGGCTGCACTTCGAACGCCGTGCGGGTGTAGTAATCGAGCCCGCGCACGAGCGTGTCGTCGAGATCGAACCCGATGCCGAGCGCGGTGAGGTACGCCTGGACGTCGGCGAAGTGCTCGCGGCAGGCGTCGCACAGGTACGCGCGCAGGCGGGGCGCGCCGGCGACGATGGGCTGGCAGCGCTCCTCCTTGCAGTCGAGGAGGCGCATCGGGTTCTGCTCGAAGCGCATGCGGTCGTCTGCGCAGACGCCGTCGAGGTGCTGGCGGTAGTAGTCCCGGAGGGCCTCGACGTACGCGGGGCGGCAGTTCGCATCGCCGATCGAGTTGAGCTTGAGATTCAGGTGGCGGAGGCCGAGCTCGCGGTAGAAGGTGCAGAGCAGGTCGATCATCTCCGCATCGGCCAGCGGGCTGGGGTCGCCGACGCACTCGGCGCCGAACTGCGTGTGCTGGCGGTAGCGGCCAGCTTGCGGGCGGTCGTATCGGAAGTTCGGCGCGACATAATACAGCCGCACCGGCTGCGGCAGGCTCGCCATGCCGTGTTCGATGTAGGCGCGCATCACGCCGGCGGTGCCCTCTGGCCGCAGGGCGAGCGTGTCGCCGCCGCGGTCCTCGAACAGGTACACCTCCTTCTCGACGATATCGGTCCCGGCGCCCACGGAGCGAAGGTAAACACCGGCGTGTTCGAAGGTGGGTGTCTCGATGCGCCGGTAGCCGAACCGCCCGGCGACCTGCGCGGCGGTCGAGCGGACGAAGGACCACCACGGCGCGTCGTCGGGGAGGACGTCGGTGGTGCCGCGGGGGGCGGCGAATTTGCGCGGCCTGGGCTCAGGGTCGGCCATCGAGCGGCAGGATAGCAGCAGGGGCGGGGGGCGGCGAATCTGCGCTAGACTTCAGGCGTACGGGCGTGCAGGCGCATATGCGTACAGGCGCCCGCCGCCGAGGGGAGGTGCCCATGGCACGGCGCATGACGATCGTGTTCGACGACGAGGAACTGTACACCGCCCTCAAGGTGGCCGCGGCGCGCTCGCACCGCCCGGCAAAGGACATCGTCGCGGACGCGCTGGAGGTGTTCTTCGAGGCGACGCCCGAGGAGCACAATTCGATCCTAGCGCGGGCCCGCATCAAGGGCGTCGCGCGCAACGGCCGTCCGGATGTAGAGCGGCTGCTGGAAGAGCTCGGATTGAGGAAATGACGACGGTCGCAGGCGACCCGAGCGCCCGCCCGCTGCTCGACCGCGTCCGCCAGTACCTGCCGCCGGACAAGCTGCCGCTGATCGAGCAGGCATTCGCGTTCGCGGCGGAGAAGCACACGGGCCAGCTGCGGCTCACCGGCGACCCGTACATCGTCCACCCGCTCGATGCGGCGATGACGGTGGCCGACCTGCAGCTCGACTCGGCGGCTGTCGCCGCGGCGCTGTTGCACGATGTGCAGGAGGACTGCGGCGTATCGAACGACGAGATCAAGCGTCGTTTCGGCGCCGAGGTGGCGAAGCTGGTCGATGGCGCGACCAAGCTCGACAAGATCGCGTGGCTCGCCCCGGACCAGCGTCCGGGCGACCAGAACATCCAGGCCGAGAACCTGCGCAAGATGTTCCTGGCGATGGCGGAGGACATCCGCGTCGTGATCATCAAGCTGGCCGACCGGCTGCACAACATGCGGACGCTCGATGCCAAGCCGCCGGACAAGCGGCGGCGCACCGCGCAGGAGACGCTCGAGATCTACGCGCCGCTCGCCAACCGCCTGGGCATCTGGCAGATCAAGTGGGAGCTCGAGGACCTGGCGTTCCGGCACCTGCACCCCGAGCGCTACAAGCAGATCGCGAAGATGGTCGCATCGAAACGCACCGCGCGCGAGCGCTACATCGCGCAGGTGGAGCGGATCCTGCAGGAGGATCTGACGAAGCACGGCATCAAGGCCGAGGTGAAGGGCCGCGCGAAGCACATCTACTCGATCGCCCAGAAGATCGAGAAGTACGCGTCGGAACAGAAGAGCTTCGAGCAGATCTACGACCTGCTCGCCGTGCGTGTCGTCGTCGATACGGTCGGCGACTGCTACAACGCGCTCGGCGTGATCCACGGGCTGTGGCACCCGATCCCCGGGCAGTTCGATGACTACATCGCCAGCCCGAAGGAGAGCCTGTACCAGTCGCTGCACACGACGGTGATGGCGATCGGCGCGCGCCCGCTCGAGATCCAGATCCGCACGCTGGAGATGCATCAACTCGCCGAGTACGGCGTCGCGGCGCACTGGCGGTACAAGGAGACCGGTGACGGCCGGCGCGACATCCGCTACGAGGAACGGTTGTCGTGGTTGCGGCAGCTCCTGGAGTGGCAGCGCGAGATGTCGGCCGCGGAAGAGTTCGTCGAGAGCGTCAAGACGGACATCTTTCACGACCAGGTGTTCGTGTACACGCCGAAGGGCGAGATCAAGGAGATGCCGATCGGCGCCACGCCGATCGACTTCGCGTATCGCGTGCACACCGAGCTCGGACACCGTTGCGTCGGCGCGAAGGTGAGCGGCAAGCTGGTGCCGCTGAACTACCAGCTCCAGAACGGCGATATCGTCGAGATCCTCGTGGGGAAGAGCGGGCGCGGGCCATCGCGCGACTGGCTCAACCAGAACCTCGGTTACATCAAGACCGGCCACAGCCGCGAGAAGATCCGCCAGTGGTTCAAGCGCCAGGAACGGCAGGAGAACATCGAGCGGGGGCGGGAGATCGTGGACAAGGAGTTGCGCCGGATCAACCTCACGCTCAATGAGTGCGAGGACGACCTGCTGCGCGTGTTCAAGTACGAGTCGCTCGATGACTTCCTCGCCGCGCTCGGCTACGGGGGGATCAGCTCGGCGGCGATCCCGATGCGCCTCGCGCCACTGATCCATCGCGACGAGGAACCGGAACTGCCGGCATACGAGGGGCCCGCGCCGCGCGTTACGACGCAGAGCGTGCAGGTGCTCGGCACGGGCGACCTGCTGACGCAGATCGCGCGCTGCTGCAATCCGGTGCCGGGCGATTCCATCATCGGGTACGTGACGCGGAGCCGCGGTGTCACGGTGCACCGCGATGACTGCTACAACGTGCTGCACGAAGAAGAGAAAGACCGGCTCGTCGATGTGGAGTGGGGACGCACCGGCGCGACGTATCCGGTGGCGGTGCACATCGAGGCGTGGGATCGCGTCGGGCTGTTGCGCGACGTGTCGACGATCGTGTCCGAGGACAAGGTGAACATGCTTGGTGTGCGCACCGAGCACGGCGACCGCACGACGTCGGTCTATCTGACGCTCGAGACGACGGGCATCGCGCAGCTGACGCGACTGATGGCGAAGCTCGAGTCGGTGCGCGGCGTGATCACGGTGAACCGCCAGCTCGACGGCACGCGCCGGGCGGGTGGTTCCTTCTAGGCCCGCTCGGCCGCTCTACGCAGACCGCACGAGGATCACGGGCAGGTTGGACTCGTGGAGCACGACCTCCGCGACGCTGCCGAACATCAGCCGGTTGATGCCGCGGCGCGAGTGGGTCGACATGGCGATCGCGTCGGCGTCGATTTCGTCGGCGGTGGCGACGATCTGGCGAGCGGGCTGTCCCTGCTTCACGATCGTGTTCACGTTCACGCCCGCAGCATCGATCGTCGCCGCGAGCCGCAGCAGGTACATCTCGGCCTGCTCGGTGAATGCCGAACCGGCAGATGAGTCGCCCTGCCCCTTGCCGAGGGCGCCGCGTTCGCTCCAGTCGGAGTTCACGGGCTCCACGATGCGGATGATCGTGATTTCCGCCGCCATCGACCGTGCGATGTCGACGGCGTGCGGGATGACGGCCTCGGCCTGTGGTGTGCCGTCGACGGTGACCAGGATGTGCTTGAACATGGCCCTGCTACTCCCCCCGGAACGCGTGTTGCGCCACGCACTTCATGCGCGGGGCCTTCGGTGCGCGGCGATGCCGCGGCGAGCCCGGCCCCGGGCGACCTTACCCGTGTAAGTATCGGCAGGCCGGGCGGCGTTCCGTGCTACCATGCCGCGATGAAATCCGCCGGCATAATGCTCGCTTGCGTCCTGATTTGGGGCGCGATGGCCTGTAGCAGCGGCGGCGCCTCCCACGACAAAACCGCGACGGCCTCGGTCGCGGCGCTGACGGCGACGAGCGAGGCCGGGTGCGCGCCGGCGCGCCCGGCGGCGTCTGGCGACGCTCCGCGCACGCTGCGGAGCGGCGGCGTCGAGCGCCGCTATCTGCTGCACGTGCCGCCGGGGTACGACGGCGCGACGCCGGCGCCCCTCATCGTCGCGTTCCACGGGCTGAGCATGCCGGCAGACATGCTGTCGCCGTACACGTCGCTGGCGCAGCGCGGCGACGCCGCCGGATATGTGATCGCGATACCGTACGGGACCGGCGACCCGGTGCGCTGGAACGCGCGCGGCGCCGCCGATGGCGCGGACGACGTGCGGTTCGTGCGTGACCTGCTGACCGAGCTGCGCTCGACGCTGTGCATCGACGACGGGCGCGTGTACGCGGCGGGATTCTCGAACGGCGGCGGCATGGCGCAACGCATGGCCTGCACCATGCCGGATGTCTTCGCTGCGATCGGCATCGTCGCGGGCACGTACGTCGCGTGCACGGCGCCGGTGCCGCTCATCGCGTTTCACGGGAACGCTGATCCGATCGTCCCCTACGAGGGCGCAGCGATCCCGCCGAACCTCGGCACGGGCGTCTTCCCGCCGGTGCGGCGGGCGGTCTCGGAATGGGCGAAGGCGCTCGGCTGCGATGGCCTTCCGCTCATCTCGCGGGTGGCGGAGGACGTCGAGCTTGCGACGTATCCCCGTTGTCTCGCCGGCGACGGCGAGGCGCTGCTGTACACCGTGCTGGGCGGCGGGCATAGCTGGCCGGGCAGCGCCGTAGAACTGCCACCGCACATGGTCGGCGCGACAACGCGTTCTATCGATGCGACGGCCGTCATCCTTGACTTCTTTGCCACGCGCTCGCGCGGCTAGATCGCGCCGCGCAGGACGTTGCGCTTGATCCAGTCCCAGGGCTGCGCCTCGCTGTAGTGCAGCAGGTACTCCTGCCCCATCTTCGGGATGAGCAGCAGCGCCATCGGGATGGCGACCGTGCGCGCGTCGCGCGGGAGGGCGCGCGGGAAGTACCGGGCGACGACGACGCAGTACAACCACCAGTTCTCGAACATGTTGGGGAAGATGAACAGCGTCACGCGGCGCTCCGTGAGCTCGAACAGCGCCACGCCGGCGATGCGATAGATGAACAGCGCGACCGCGGGCCACTTCGCCCACGCGTTGTCCCAGGAGAGCGCGACGATGAACTCGATCGACAGGTAGTACGTGTCCAGCAGCTTGTCGAGCGTGTGGTAGTGCCCGCCGAAGCCGCCCAGCCCGATCAGCTCGATGAGCACGACATCGAGTCCGTCGATGACCATCGCGGCGATGCCGCCCGCGAGCGCGTTGCGGAAGATGAGCAGCGGGATCGCGAGACGCAGCGCGATGATGATCGCTTCGCCCGCGCTCATCCGTGCACGCGGTGGCGGTACTGGATCGCCTCGGCGAGGTGCGCCGTGGCGATGCCATCGGCGGCGTCCATGTCGGCGATGGTGCGTGCGAGCTTCAGCACGCGGTGGAATGCGCGCGCGGAGAGCGAAAGTTGCGCCATCGCGAGGCGCAGCAGCGACTGCGCCTGTTCGTCGAGGACGGCCTGGCAGTGCTGGCGCACCTCCGTCGGTGTCATCTCGGCGTTGCACGTGAATCTCGTCCCGGCGAAGCGGCGTGTCTGCACGGCGCGCGTCCGCTCGACGCGGTCGCACACGGCGTCCGACGTCTCGCCGCTCGCGTCGGACGCCAGTTTTTCGTACTCGACGCGCGGCACTTCGACGAAGATGTCGATGCGGTCGAGCAGCGGGCCGGAGATGCGCTTCTGGTAGCGGCTGACGCTCGACTCGCTGCACGAGCACTCTTTCGTCGGGTCGCCGTAGAAGCCGCACGGGCAGGGATTCATCGCCGCGATGAGCATGAAGTTCGCGGGGTAGGTGATCGTGCCCTGGGCGCGCGAGATGGTGACGGTGCGGTCCTCGAGCGGCTGGCGCATGACTTCGAGCACCTGCTGGCCGAACTCCGGCAGTTCATCGAGGAACAGCACGCCGCGATGCGACAACGTGATCTCGCCGGGGCGCGGCGTGCGTCCGCCGCCGACCAGGCCCGCGTGCGAGATCGTGTGGTGCGGCGCGCGGAACGGACGGCGGGCGATCAGCGGCGTGTCGGGCGGCAACATGCCGGCGACGGAGTAGATCTTCGTGACGTCGAGCGTCTCGTCGGGCGTCATGTGCGGCAGGATCGATGGCATCGCGCGGGCGAGCAGCGTCTTGCCGCTCCCTGGCGGTCCGCTGAGCAGCACGTTGTGGCCGCCGGCCGCCGCCACCTCGAGCGCGCGCTTCACGTGCTCCTGTCCCTTGATGGCGCCGAAATCCGTGCCGTGCCACTCGGGCGGATCGACATGGCGCATCGCCTGTTGCGGGGTCGGCTCGATGGGCGCGACGCCGGACAGGTGGCGCAGCAGCGCGCCGAGCGTATCGACCGGGTAGATCGCGATGTCCGGCAGCAGCGCCGCTTCCGCCGCGTCGGCCGATGGCACGTACGCTTTGCGGATGCCGCGCTCGCGCGCCAGCGCGACCATCGGCAGGATGCCCTGCGCGTGGCGCACGGCGCCGTCGAGCGACAATTCTCCGAGAAACACCGCGTCCGACACGTCAGCGAGGATCTGACCGCCGGCGACCATGATGCCGATGGCGATCGGCAGGTCGTAGGTTGGTCCTTCCTTGCGCAGATCAGCCGGGGCGAGGTTGACGACGATTCGGCCGGCCGGGAACGCGTACCCGGAGTTCTTGATCGCCGACTCGACCCGGTCCTTCGCCTCCTTCACGGCGGCGTCGGGCAGGCCGACCATCGCCAGGCTGGCGAGGCCGCGGCGCGTCGAGTCGACCTCGCACTCGACGATTTCGCCCTCGAGGCCCACGACGGCGCAGGAAAGGACTTTCGCGAGCGCCATGTACGCGACTATCCCATAAGAACGCTTGTTCGGCAAGACCTTTATCGAGCGGTTTCGGTTTGCCTAACGGAAGCCGTGCGGAGCGGCCATACTGCCCGTTCGGGAAGGAGCGTCACATGCCGGTGTATGAGCACATCCTGTACGAGAAGCGGGGCGCGGTGGGGCTGATCATGCTCAACCGGCCGGAGCGCCTCAACGCCTGGACGACCACGATGGAGGACGAGTTCATCGACGCCGTCAACGCGGCGAGCGCCGATGGCGCGATCGGCTGCATCGTCGTCACGGGCGCCGGGCGCGGGTTCTGCGCGGGCGCCGACATCGGCGGGTTTGACCGCGCGATCCAGCCAGGCGGGCAGGCAACGCGCCCGTCGAAGATGCTGCACGAGGGCGGTAGCCCGGAGGTGCCGGCGGCGCTCTCGCGCGGGAAGCCGGTGATCGCGGCGGTCAACGGCGCGGCCGTCGGCGTCGGGCTGACGATGACGCTCGCGTGCGATATCCGCATCGCGTCGTCGTCAGCGCGGTTTTCGGCGCGGTTCGTGCGGGTCGGGCTGACGCCGGAATGCGGCAGTTCGCGCTACCTGCCGCTCGTCGCGGGACTGCCGAACGCGTTGTTGCTGGCGCTCACCGGGCGCATCATCGATGCGCAGGAGGCGCTGGAGCGGCGGCTTGTCGAGCGCGTGGTCGAGCCGGAGCAGCTGATGCCCGAGGCGATGAAGCTCGCCGAAGAGATCGCCGCCAACCCGCACGAGGCGGTGTGGATGGCGAAGCGCCTGCTCCACATGAATGCTACGGAGTCGGACCTGCGACGCGTGACGACGCTCGAGTCGTACTCGATCCGCGAGCGGCAGGGGGAGCCCGACCACCGCGAGGCGGTCACGGCGTTCATCCAGAAGCGCGAGCCGCGGTTCAACCAGTAGCCGATGTTCGAAGGGGATACGCCCGAAGATGCGCTCACGACGTTCGTCTCGCTGCTGTCGGTCGAGCCGGCGGGGGGCGACGTGTTCACGGGCGACCCCGGGCGCGACGAGGGCCGCGTGTTCGGCGGACTGGTGCTCGGACAGGCGGTGATCGCCGCCGGCCGCACGGCGCCCGACCCGACGCTGCACTCGATCCACGCGTACTTCCTTCGCGGTGGCCGCCCCGATGCACCCATCGACTACCACGTCGAGCGGGTGCGCGACGGGCGCACGTTCTCGTCGCGCCGGATCCTCGCGCGGCAGCGCGGCGAGGCGATCTGCGATATCACCGCGAGCTACGTGCACGCGGAGGATGGCATTTCGCACCAGGAGCCGGCGCCCGACGTGCCCGATCCGGAAACGTTGCCGGACGCGCGCATCGAGTACCCGATGGAAGACGGGTCGCTATGGCCGCTTGGCCCTATCGAATGGCGCGTGTCGCAGCCGTTCGACAAGATCGCCGGCCCGGGCGAGTCGACGATCGTCGAGGAGTGGGCGCGATTCCGCGTGCCGCTGCCGGACGACCCGCTGCTGCACGAAGCGGCTCTCGTGCTGGCCAGCGACATGGGCTCGTTCAACGGCATTGAGCGGCGATACGGGTGGGCGGGGTTCAGCGACCGCGGCTCGGCGAGCCTCGACCACGCGATGTGGATCCACCGGCCCGTGCGCTGGGACGGCTGGATGCTGATGATCACGAATACGCCGGTCGCGCACGCCGCCCGCGCGCTCACCTACCGGCAGTTCTACCTGCGTGACGGCACGCACGTGGCATCGATGGCGCAAGAAGCGATCTTCCGGCGCGAGCGCGGCGCGTGATCTCGCTACCCTGAGCGCGTGGAAAGCTACGATTTCCTCGCCGATGAGCGGATCGTCGCAACGGCGCTCGATGCGCGGGCGCGCATCGAATCGCGCGTCGCGAGCGGGTCGATCGCGGGCGAAGCGCTGCTCGGCGGGTGCATCGACGACCTGCGTGCGAGCGGATTCCTGCGCATCACGATCCCGCGCGAGCACGGCGGACTCGGGGGCAGCGTGCTTGACGCGTGCGTTGCGCTCGAGCATGTGTCGCGCGCGTTCGGCTCCGCCGGGCTCGCGGCGAACATGCACCTGCAGTACATCGGCGGGTCGCTGGGGTCGGGTCTGTGGCGGCCGGAGCACCTCGCATCGTTCCTGCGGGATGCTGCGCGCGAGGGCTACCTGATCAACAACTGCCAGGCCGAGCCGGAGATGGGCAGCCCGGCGCGCGGCGGGCTGCACGCGACGACGGCGACGCGCGCCGGCGGCGGCTGGCGGATCGGCGGCCGGAAGTCGTGGACGACGGCAAGCACGTTCCTCACGCACTTCGCGGTCGGGGCGACGGTGCGCGCGGAAGGCGTGCCGCCGCACCTCGGGCAGTTCCTGGTGCGGGCGGGCGCCCCCGGCGTGCGCATCGATCCGGCGTGGCGCGCGCTGGCGATGCGCGAGTCGGCGAGCCACGACCTGGTGCTGGAGGACACGTTCGTGCCCGATGCCGACGTGATCCGCGTGAGCGAGCGCGGTGAGCGCCACGTCGCGGCGCTCGATGCCGCGCCGTGGCACGGTCTGACGTTCGCGGCGACGTACGTTGGCATCGCCGTCGCGGCGCGCGACTGGGTCGTGCGGTACGCGGCGGGGCGCAAGCCGAGCAATCTCGAAACGACGATCGGTGAGCTGCCGGCCGTGCGCGCGAAGCTCGGCGAGATCGAGGCGCTGTTGCTCGTCGCGCGGCGGCTCATTTTCGATACGGCGCGAGACTGGGTGGAAGCGCGCGCGGACCGCACAGCGCTCGCCGGCGACATCGGGCTCGTGAAGTCGATCGCGACGAACAACGCGGTGCGCGTCACGGACCTCGCGCTGCGTGTCGCCGGCGGCGCCGGGCTCGACGAGCGGCACCCGCTCGAACGCTGCTTCCGCGACGTGCGCAGCGGGCTGGTCCATCCACCGCTCGACGATGTGGCGCTTGGCGCGGCGGCGAAGCGCGCGCTCGACGAAACGGGGCCGGAGTAGCTACGCGGCTTTCGTCTCGGCGTGCCGGTGCCCGTCGAGGCGCGGGTTGACCTCGATGCGGCCCATCGCGTGCAACTGCTCGAGCGCGTCCACGACGACGGGGCAGAACAGGCGCCCCCGCTCCCGCACGATCTCGGCGACGGCTTCGTCGCGGCTCCACGCGCGCTTGTATGGCCGTTCCGTCGTCAGCGCGTCGAACGCGTCGGCCACGGCGACGATGCGCGCGGGCAGCGGGATCTCGTGGCCCTTGAGCCCGTCCGGGTAGCCCGAGCCGTCCCACCGCTCGTGGTGCCAGCGGGCGACAGCGCGCTCGACCTCGAACATCGGAGAATCGCCGATCAGGCGCTCGCCGTGCTGCGGGTGTTCGCGCATCTTCTCCCAATCGTCGCGGCTAAGCTTGCCGGGGCGGAGCAGCACCTCGTCGGGCAGGCTGAGCTTGCCCAGGTCGTGCACGGTCGACGCGTTGCCGATCGCCTCCGCTTCCTCGCGCGAGAGGCCGAGCTCGAGCGACAGGTCGATGCAGTACGCGCGGATGCGGCGAAGGTGGCCGCCGGTGTGCGGGTCGCGGGCCTCGGCGGCGTCTGCGAGGCGCGCGAGCGACTCGCGGCTCGTGCGCTGCAGCTCGGCGTTCGTCGCTTCGAGTTCCTCGCGCAGCAGCGAGATCTTGATCGACGGCGCGAGATGGTCAGCGATGCTCTGGAGCGCGCTCATCGTCTCCTCGTCGAAGAAGCCGTCCTTGCGTGTCGCCGCGCCGATGATCCCCAGGAGCTGCGCGTCGAAGCGGATCGCGCAGACGGCGATCGAACTGATGCCGCCACGGGTGAGCAGTTCGGCCTCCCGCGGCGGCACGCGCTCGTCTGAGCCGGGCTTGAACACCGTCGGCGCCTGCTGCGCGATTTCGAGGATGAACTGGCGGCCTTCATCGGAACGGCGGGTGATTTCCCACGTGTCAAGGAACTCCTCGGTTACGCCGGACGTCGTGCTGTACGGCTGGTGGTACACGTTGCCCTGAGCGATGCCTTCGATGGAGACCGAGACCACGCCGATGGACTTGGCGATCATCTCGGCGACCTTGCGGAGCCGGTCGCGCAGCGTGCCGCCGCCGGCCATCACCTGCGCCAGGTCGACGTGGATGTCGCGCTCACGTCCGGCCCGCTGCGCGTCGGCGTGGGCGCGACCGTTGACGATGACGACCTGCACCAGGTCGGCGAGCGCGAGCACCACGGGCGCATCGGGCCGGAACGACGCCATCGGCACGCCGGCGAGGACCATGCGGGCGCCGGCGGTATCTCCCGGGACGGGTGTGTCGATGATCCACGCCTCGGCCGGCAGGACAGAGGCGACGGCGTCCGTCTGGAGGGCGCTCCCGGAAGCGACGAGCGCGGAGAAGGAGTCGGAGATCTCGGGGTGCGCGGCGGCGACCGCTGTCAGCGCCTCGTGGCGGGCACTGGCGGGCGCGACGATGGCGCAGAGCGAGAGCGTGAATTCCTCCTTCGTCGCGGCGGCGATGTCGTCGAGGATGTGCGCCGTCGTGTGGTCGGGGCGGATCGCGCTGCCGACGCGCACGAACAGCTTGCGAGAGGCGCTGGTGAGGTTCGAGAGCGACTCCGCCTTGCGCCGGTGCTTCTCGCTGTACATTCGGCTGTCGGCGGCGGCGAACAGCGCCTGCGTCGTCTCGCCGTCGTCCGGATACGTGCCGATGCCGAAGCTGCCAAGCGCCGCCGTCGGGCGCCCGTCGACGATGACGGACGTCAGCTGAGACTCGATGCGCCGCGCGATCGCCGTCGCCCCCTCGCGGGTGGTGCCGGGCAGCGCCATCGCGAATTCGTCGCCGCCAGGGCGCGCGGCGAACGCCGCATCGCCGCCGCACGACGAGAAGACGCGTGCCGTGGCCTTCAGCACCTCGTCGCCGAACTGGTGTCCGAAGGAATCGTTGAGCACCTTGAAGTTGTCGAGGTCCGCGACCACGAGCGTCAGCGGCATGTCGTCGCGCCGCGCCTGGCCGAGCGCCTCGTTCATGTGCGTCTGGAACGAGCGCAGGTTGTGCAACCCCGTCAGCGGATCGGATTCGGCGTGGATGCGCAGCTGCTCGGTGAGGTGGCGCACCTCATCGAGCATGCGTTCGAGGATGCGGGCGTGCCCCTTGCGCGCGATCGTCGACAGCACGACGAAGATGACGAAGCCGAACGCGACCGTCAGCAGCTGCACGATCGACTTGAGGCTATTGAGGTGGCCCCAGTGCAGGTACACCGAGATGCTCGCCAGCACGAGGGCAACGATCGCCCCCGCCGCGCGGGCGACCCAGATCACACGGAACGCCTCGCGTTGCGCCGTCTCATTGGAAGAGACCGCCACGTTCATGCTATTAGCATCGGTAGCCCGAAAGGCCGTTAGAAGTCAGCGCGCGAGCAGAAAATCGGCGAATCCGCGCGCTTCGCGTTCGAGTTCTTCGATCCCGGGCCACCAGCCGTGGTCGACGCCCGGGACGGCCACGAGGCGGCGTCCCGGGCCGGCGAGTGCGGCCAGCGCGTCGGCGGGCGCGATGGGGTCCGCGTCGCCGGTGATCATAACGGTGGGGATCGTGTCCCGGAGCGCCAGGGCGCCGGCGGGCGGCGAGGCCAGCAGCAGGGCCGCGGCGCCGGCTTCCGCGGCCGCGGCGGCGGCCACGAGCGCTCCGAACGAATAGCCCGCGAGCAGGAGCGTGCCGGGCGCCTCGGCGCGCAGCCAGGCCGCGGCGGCGAGCGCATCGCCGGTTTCCGCCGCGCCGCCCTCGTGCTCGCCCTCGCTTCGGCCGGCGCCACGGAAGTTGAAGCGCAGCGTCGAGGCGCCGGCGGCGGCGAACGCGGCGCACAGGGCCGCCACGACGTGGTTATGCATGTCGCCGCCGTAGAGCGGATGCGGGTGCATGACGACGGCGGCGAGCGGCCGCTCGCCGCGGGGCACGCGTCCTTCGAGCGCGAGGCCGCCGCTGTCGATCGTGCACGGCGTCTCGGCGAGCGTCATGGGGCGGTGCCGCCGCGGCGCAGCAGCCTGCGCCACCACGGCGTCGAAGGCGTGCCGCGCAGCTCGACGTGCACGACCTTCCACAGCGCGTCGATTCGCTGCCAGCGCTGTTCGAGCACGAAGTCCCACCGCCCCGCGAACTGCACTGTGCTGGCGCCAGTGTTCTCGGTCTCGGTCAACTCGAGCAGCTGGTAGCCGGTGGCGCCGCGCATGTCGCGGTCGCGGAGGTTGAGGACCACGCGCGGCGTCGTGTACGACGCGAACGTCGGGAGGTCGCCGTCGACCCATGCCTGGGACTGTGTGCCGACGGCGTCGCGCAGTGATTCGTTTGCCACGGTCGCTCCTGGATCGCTGGATGCATGCGTCGTAATCAATGGCGTTTCGGCGTTGGCGGGCGGCCGCTCGCGGCGAGCACCGCCTCGCGCACTTCCTTTGGTTCGGGGAACCGCCCCTCGGCGCGGTAGTCCCAGACGACGGCGCCGTCGTAGCGGACGGTGAACGCGCCGCCATCGGACGGGATCAGCACGAATTCGTCGGCGAGGTCGGGGCGCTGGTCCATGAGTTCGCGCGCAAGCCAGAAGGCGCGGCCGTGGAACTTGCACACCATGCAAAACTCGATCTCCAGCCGGTGGCGTTTCGGCTCCATCACGTTGCCGCCGCGGCGCGCGTTTCCTGCGCGCCCGCTTCCTCGAGCAGGCGCGCCTCTTCGTCGGCGGAGACGGCATCGATGATCTCGTCGATTTCTCCGTCGAGGATGCGCGGCAGCCCGTGCACCGTGAGACCGATGCGGTGGTCAGTGAGCCGGTCCTGCGGGAAGTTATACGTCCGGATCTTCTCGGAGCGTTCGCCGGTGCCGACCTGCTTGCGGCGCGCGCCGGCGATCTCCTCGGCCTGCGCGCTCTGCTTCTGGTCGAGCAGGCGCGCGCGGAGCACGGCCATGGCCTTCGTGCGGTTCTTGAGTTGCGATCGCTCGTCCTGGCAGACCACGACGATCCCGGTGGGCTTGTGCGTGATGCGCACGGCCGTTGCCACCTTGTTCACGTTCTGGCCGCCGGCGCCGCCCGAGTGGAAGATGTCGATGCGGAGGTCGGCCTCGTTGACCTCGATTTCCACCTCCTCGGCTTCGGGGAGCACGGCGACGGTGGCGGTGGACGTGTGGATGCGGCCCTGCGCTTCGGTGGCGGGTACGCGCTGCACGCGATGCACGCCGCTCTCGAACTTCAGGCGAGAGTACGCGCCCTGGCCGCGCACCTCGAACACGACTTCCTTGAGCCCGCCGATGCCGATCTCATTGACCGACAGCACCTCGGTCTTCCACGAGCGGCGGTCGGCGTAGCGGCTGTACATGCGGAACAGGTCCGCCGCGAAGAGCGCGGCCTCGTCGCCGCCGGTGCCGGCGCGGATCTCGACGATGACGTCGCGCTCGTCGCGCGGGTCCTTCGGCACGAGGGCGCGCTTCAATGCCGCCTCGATGCGTTCGTGCTCGGCGGTGAGCTTGTCGAGCTCCTCGCGGCCGAGCGCGGCCATCTCGGCATCGGCATCGATCGAGAGCGCGCGGGCGTCTTCGATCGCGGTGGCGTTATCGCGCCACTCGCGGTAGAGCGCGGTCACCAGCTCGATGGCGGCGCGTTCACGGGCGAGCGCCTGCAGCTGCTCGTAGTTCCCCGCGACCTCGGGCCGCGCCATTTCGGCGGTGAGCTCTTCGAAGCGTCGTTCGGTGGCTTCCAGTCGGTCGAACATCGTCCTGACGTGCGGAAACCCCCGTCACGAGGGGGTTTCACCTTTCGCAGCATTCTAGCATCCGCCCGGCGGGCGTCACGTCGTGCGGGCGCTTCGCTGCGCGCCCTCGTGGTAGAGGTGCTCGTAAATCCCGGGGTCGCTGCCCTCGATGACGGTGGCGCCGCAGATGCGCGCGTAGAACTCCGCCGGTCCGACGGCGCCAATGATCGCGTACGCATACCCCATCTCGCGCATCGATTCCAGGCAGCGGAGGAGCAGCGCGGCGCCGGCGCCCTTGCCGCGGAGGTCTTCGCGCACGCCGGTGGGGCCGAAGAACCCGCGCCGCGACGCCTCGTACGAAGCGAAGCCGCAGATCTCGCCACCCAGCACGGCGACGAAGCCGGTGATCGGGTGCCCGGAGAACGCGAGCTCGGCCTCCGACGCCCAGTTGTCGCCGAAGGTCGAGCCGACAAAGGCGCGCAGGGCGTGGCGATCCCACGCATCGATGCGCCGGATGGTGATGCCCGCGGCGGCCGCACGTTCGCACCATGGCGTGGCGTCGGGGATTGCGTACAGGCGGACGAGCATGTCGGGCATGGCCGCAGGATATCCCACGCGCGGCGGGAGGCCGTCCGCCGCGCCGTATAATCGTCGCATGCCCGCTGAGAAACCCACGCTCGTCCTCGTCGATGGACACAGCCTGATCTTCCGATCGTTCATGGTGTTCCAGGGGAGCAGCTCGTCGAAGGCGATCGAGTTCAGCATCCGGAAGACGGGCGAGATCACGACGGCGGTTTACGGGTTCACGAGCACGCTGCTGAGCGTGCTTTCGATCCTCAAGCCGACGCACCTTGCTGTCGCGCTCGATGCGCCGGGCGGCACGTTCCGGCACGAGAAGGACGAGACGTACAAGGCGACGCGGGCGCCCATGCCCGACGAGCTGAAGCGGCAGACGGGGCGCATCCGGCAGGTGCTGGAAGCGTTCAACATGCCGGTGTTCGAGGAGCCAGGGTTCGAGGCGGACGACGTGCTCGGCACGCTGGCGAAGCAGGCGAAGGCGCAGGGCATCGATGTCGTCGTCGTCACGCTGGACAGCGACCTGCTGCAGCTCGTTGAGCCGGGCGTGCGCGTGTTCATGTATCGCCCGTACATCAAGGCGGCGCCCGCGGTGACGTACGACGAGGCGGCGGTCACCGAGCGCTATGGCCTCGAGCCGGGGCAGATCCCGGATTACAAGGGGCTCAAGGGCGACACCTCGGACAACATCCCCGGCGTGGCGGGGATCGGCGAGAAGACGGCGACGAAGCTGCTCCAGCAGTTCGGCAGCATCGACGGCATCTTCAAGCGCATCGATGAGGTGACGCCGGAGAAGCTGCGCGAGAACCTGCGCGCGCATGAAACAGAGGCGCGCTTCAGCAAGGAGATGGCGACGATCCACCGCGGCGCGCCGACGCCGCTCGACATCGAAGCATGCCGGATCCAGGGGTTCGACCGCGCGCACGTGGAGGAGCTGTTCCACGAACTGGAGTTCCGCACGCTGATCGCGCGCATTCCAGAGGAGCTCGGCGTCGCCGCGACGGCGGCCTCCGCGCCGGCGATCGAGCCGCCGCGCGATACGGCGTACCGCACGATTACGGCGAAGAAGGCGCTCGACGCGCTGGTGAAGGACGCGCGCGCCGTCGGACGGATCGCGGTCCACGTGGAGAACAGCGACCCGAATGGCATGCGCGGCACGCTGCTCGGCATCGCCATCGCGACGGCGCCGGGGTCGGCGGCGTACATCCCGGTCGGACACCAGCCGTCGCTCGATGGTGCGCAGCAATTGCCGCTCGACACCGTGGTCGCCGCGCTGCGGCCGTTGCTGGAAGACGAGAAGCTGCAGAAGGTCACGCACAACGGCCACGCCGACTACCTGGCGCTCGCGAACCACGGCATCACCATGCGCGGCATGCGCTTCGATACGATGATCGCGGCCTACCTGCTCGGCGAGGCGAACATGCCGGTGCACGACGTGGCGTTCGACCGGCTGTCGATGCGGATCAAGTCGCCGGCGGAGCTGCTCGGCACGGGCAAGGCAAAGGTTGCGATGGCCGCGGTCGCGCTCGATACGGCGTGCGAGTACTGCTGCGCACAGGTCGATGCGCAACTGCGTGCGGCCGACCTGCTCGCGGACGAGTTGCGCTCTCGCAACCTCTGGCCGCTGTTCGACGACGTGGAGATGCCGTTGATGGCGGTGCTCGCGCGCATGGAGTTCGTTGGCGTTGCGGTCGATCCGGAGCCGCTGATCGCGATGTCCCGCGAGATGCAGGAGGAGCTGCGCGGCATCGAGGGCGAGGCCTACGCCGCCGTGGGCCACGAGTTCAACATCGGGTCGCCGCAGCAGCTGTCGCAGGTGTTGTTCGAGGAGCTGGGCCTGCCGAAGACGCGCCGCACCAAGCTCGGGTACACCACGGACGCGGCGTCGATGGACAACCTTCGAGGAGCGCACCCGATCATCGACCTGATCATGCGGCATCGTGCGATCTCCAAGCTCAAGGGCACGTATGTCGATGCGCTGCCGGCGCTGATCCGCCCCGGGACGCGGCGGATCCACTCGACGTTCAACCAGGTGACGGCGGCGACGGGCCGGCTGTCGTCGAACGACCCAAACCTGCAGAACATCCCGGTGCGCACGGGGTACGGCAACAAGATCCGGCGCGCGTTCATCGCACGAGACATCGGCAAGCAGCCGATGCTGCTGGCGGCGGACTACTCGCAGATCGAACTGCGCATCATGGCGCACCTGAGCCAGGACCCCGCGCTGATCGAGGCGTTCCAGTCGGACGAGGACATCCACGCGGCGACCGCGGCGCATGTGTTCGGCGTCGACATCGACGAAGTGACGCCGGAGCAACGGCGGCGGGCAAAGGTGTTCAACTTCGGCGTACTGTACGGGCTCAGCGAGTACGGCCTGTCGACCAAGGAGCGTATCCCGCGCGAAGAAGCGGGCGAGTTCATCCGCCGCTACTTCGAGAAGTACGAGAGGGTGCGGGCATGGCGCGACCGGGCGATCGAGTCGTGCCGCACGCTTGGCTACGCCGAGACGCTGATGGGCCGCCGGCGGTACATCCCGGAGATCAAGTCGCCGAACTTCCAGGTGCGATCATCGGGCGAGCGGATGGCGATCAACATGCCGGTGCAGGGCACCGCGAGCGACATCATCAAGGTCGCGATGAATCGCATCGACGACGAGATCGCGGCGCGCGCGCTCGAGTCACGCATGATCCTGCAGGTGCACGACGAACTGATCTTCGAGGGCCCGCGCGGCGAGGTGGAGATCGTGCGCGAGATGTGCCTGCGGCTGATGCCGAAGTCGCTCGACCTCGTCGTGCCGCTGAAGATCGACGTCAAGGTCGGGACGAACTGGGGCGAGCTCGAAGTCGCCCGCGGCCCGCTCGTCGCCGAGGAGGAGTTCGCGTTCGCCGAGTCCGGCGGCTGACGGCTGCCCGGCGCTTGACTCGCCGCCCTGCCCGGCATAGGTTGGACGAACCGCCGCGCGGCGGCATAAGGAGGCTCGCGATGACCCAGGCAGAACTCGCGCCATCGGAGGAACGCGGCGCCTTCTTCAGCGACCCGGCGATGGCCGCGAACCCTTACCCGTTCTTCAAGATGCTGCGGGAGAACGCGCCCGTCGTGAAGTTCGGCGGCGTGCTCGGGTTGTGGGTCGTCTCGCGGTACGACGATGTGTGCCGCATCCTGCGCGACCACGAGACGTTCTCGTCGCGCGTCGACGCGACGTCGATGCGGGGCGAGGAGCGGCCGCCGAGCATCCTGTTCGACGACCCGCCGGTGCACACACGGATGCGTGGCCTGATCTCGAAGGCGTTCACGCCGAAGGTGATCGGCGAGCAGCGCCCCGCGATCCAGAAATGGTGCGATGACCTCGTCGACAAGATGTGCGCGAAGGAAGAGGCGGACATCGTCAAGGAGCTGGCGTATCCGCTGCCGGTGACGGTCATCGCGCACATGCTGGGTGTGCAGGACGGCGACCTGGCGACGTTCAAGCGCTGGTCCGACGCGATTATCCAGAACATCGGCAACGTGCTCGCGGGCGACGACAGTGGCCTGCTCCAGGTGAACGAGGAGTTCAACGCCTACTTCACGGAGCAGATCAACCGCCTGCGCGAACGCCCGGAGCCGAACCTGCTCAGCGAGCTGATCCACGCGGAGACCGACGCGGGCCGGCTGAGCATGGACGACCTGCGGCTCGTGTGCCGCGTGCTGCTCGTCGCCGGAAACGAGACGACGACGGGGCTGATCATCAACGCCGTGCGCGCGTTCGCCGAGTTCCCGGACGAGATGGCGCGCGTGAAGGGCGACCCTTCGCTCGTGCCGGACGCCGTGGAGGAGGCGGTGCGGTTCTACTCGCCGTTCCCCGGCACGTTCCGCCGCGCGACGCGCGACGTCGACATCGCCGGCGTCACGATCCCGGCGGGTGAGCGCGTCGTGCCGTTGCTGGCATCGGCCAACCGCGATGAGACGCAGTTCGACGATCCTGACCGGTTCATCGTCGGGCGCGAACCAAACCGCCACGTCGCGTTCGGGCTGGGCATCCACTACTGCCTCGGCGCGCCGCTCGCGCGGCTCGAGGGCGATATCGCGATTACGACGCTGCTCAGGCGCATCAAGCGCGTGGAGGTGACGGAGAGCGAGCCGGGGAACTTCATCCGCCCCGGCGGTCCGGAGTCGCTGCGCGTGCGGTTCGAGCTCGACCGCGAGGCCGCGCCGGCCTAGCGCGGGGCGAGCGCGCGCAGCATGGCGAGCGATTGCTCGGCGCGCGCCGCCGGGTCGGCGGTCGCCGGCACGAAATTGATGACCGGCACCGTCACGCCGTGGTCTACGTAGTCCTGGACCTTGCGGCGGCACGTGTCCGCGTCGCCGTGCACGAGCAGGTCGTCGATGACCTGGCGCGGGATGGCGGCCGTCGCGGCTTTGCGGTCCCCGGCCTGCCACGCCTGCCACATCGGTTGCAGCGCGGCGGAGCGGCCCAGCCACTCGTGGAACTTCGCGTATACGGGCACGTTCAGGTACGCCGCGACGGAGCGGCGGCCGATGAAGTCGACGATCGCGTCGTCGGTGGACATGCAGACGAAGATGCGCGCGACGACCTCGAGCTTCGACGCGTCGCGGCCGGCGCGCTCGGCGCCGCGGCGCGCGGCGGCGACCGCCTTCGGCACGTCGGATGCGCTGAGCCAGTTGATGATCACGCCATCGGACGCGGCGCCTGCGAGCTCGAGCATGCGCTCGCGAAGCGCGGCGATGTACACCGGCGGCCGCTCGACGAGCTGGCGTGACATGCGGTAGCCGCGCACCGCGGCCGTCTCCAGCTCCTCGGTCACCTTCTCGCCGCTGAACGCGCGGTCGAGCAGGGCGGCGACGTCGCGGACGCGGCGGTATGGCAGCGCGAACGGCACGCCGTTCCACTGCTCGACGATCACCGACGACCCGGCGCCGATCCCGAGGACGAAGCGCCCGGGCGCCGCCTCGGCGCATCCCATCGCCGACATCGCGAGCGTCACGGGCGAGCGGGTGTACACGTTGGCGATCGCCGTGCCCAGGCGGAGACGCTCCGTCCATGCGGCGGCCGTCGCCAGCGGCGTGAAGCAGTCGATGCCGTCGACCTCGAACGACCAGGCGTCGGTGTAGCCGAGGCGCTCGGCTTCCTGCAGCGCGTCGCGGTGCGCGTGCAGCGGCATGCCATCGAACGGGAACGTGAACCCCCAGCGTTGCATGCCGGCCATGATACGTGCCCGAGCGCATTGGCGCGATCGAGCGCGCCGCCGGATACTGCTTGTCGAGACGGAGGGGACGTGAGCACGTACCGGACGATCATCGGCAAGCGCGACACGCGCTCCTTCACCGGACAGCCCGTGCCGGAGGAGAGCATCCGCCGCATCGTGCAGGCGGGGCGGATGGCGGGCAGCTCGAAGAACTCGCAGCCCTGCCGGTTCGTCGTCATCGACGATCCGGCGGTCCGGGGCGAGGTGGCAACGTGCGGCGACTTCGCCGTGTGGCTGCCGACGGCGCCACTCGTGGTCGCCGTCGTCGTGCCCGACGACGCGCCGCGGGCGGAGTTCGACGCCGGCCGCGCGGCGCAGAACATGATGATCGCGGCGGCGGCGGAGGACATCGCGTCGTGCCCGGTGTCGATGCACCACGTCGACTGTGCGCGGGACGCGGTCGGCGCGCCGGCCGGGTGGCGGGTGTCGGTGGTCGTCGCGTTCGGGTACCGCGCGCGTCCGCCGAAGTCCGTGCCCGAGGCCGCGCGCAAGCCGTTCGATGAATACGTGCGGCGCAACCGCTGGTGAGCGCGTGATCATCATCACCGGCAGCGGAAGGTCGGGCACGAGCGCGGTCGCGCAGGCGCTGCATATCTCGGGCGTCCCCGTCGGGCACGACCTGATCGAGGCGGATGAAGGCAACCCGGAAGGCTACTTCGAAGAGCGCGGCGTCGTGCGCGTCAACGACGCCATCCTCAACGCCGCCGGAAACCGCGCGTGGTTCAACGAGATGACGCGCGCGCAGGTCATCGCGGCGTCGGAGGAGTACGCGCCGTTGATGCGCGAGCTGCTCCACGGCGCGACGCCCGCATGGAAGGACCCGCGCTTCTCATGGACGCTCGAGGCGTGGATGCGGCTGATGCCGGAGCGCCCGCGCGTGATCGTCTGCCTGCGCAGCCCGGACGAGGTGATCGCATCGACGTTGCGGTACTACGGGCTCGCCGGCGAGGAGCCGGAGGGCGCGGTCGCGCATGAGTGGCGCTGCGAGTACGAGCGGCTGCTCGAGATCATCGACGAGTACGCGCTCGACGCGGTGCCGGTCGAGTTCGCGGAGTTGCACAACGACCCGGAGCTCGCCATCGAGCCGGTGGCGCGGTTCGTGGGGCGCTCGCTCGACGCATCGGGCGTGCGGCGCGCGCTGCGACACCACCGGGCAGCGGTGCGGGACGACCTGCGCGATGTGTACGAGCGCGTGCGCGCGCTCGGCGCGGCGTGGCGCGGCTACGCGCCGGCGTCCGGCTGATCGCGGCGGACGGGGAGTGTCAGCCCGCGCGAGCCGGTGATGCGGACGCGCTGGCCCTCGGGGATGGGCGCGTCCTCGGCCACGGCTTTCCAGCGTTCGCCGCGCACGAAGATGAATCCCTCGGGGTTGAGGTAGGAGCGCGCGGTCGCGGTCTGGCCGATCATGGCCTTCGTGCCGATGTCGTGCGGAAGGCGGCGCATGCGGATGATCGCTGATACGAGCGAGAGGAAGAACGCGGCAAAGACCACGCCCGTGACCACGACGACCCAGCGTGAGACGCGGAACTCCGGGTTGTCGCTCGTGGTCAGCAGCATGCCGCCGGCGATGAGCGCGATCGCGCCGCCGATGCCGAGCGCGCCGAACCCGCTGACGAAGATCTCGGCCGCGAACAGCGCGAACGCCAGGCCGATCAGCGCGACGCCCGCCGAGTTCACCGGCAGCGTGCCGAGTGAGAAGAACGCGAACACGAGCGCGATGATCCCGAACACGCCGGGCGCGAACAGGCCGGGATTCAGCAACTCAATCAGCAGCCCGAGCCCGCCGAGGCTGAGCAGCAGGAACGCGATGTTAGGATCGCTCAGCACCAGCAGGACGCGCTCGATGAACGTCATGTCGTTGGAGACTCGCACGGCGTCGGTGAGTTCGCCGATCGTGGTGACGCGACCGTCGACCTTCACGCTGCGGCCCTCGGCCTGCGCGAGCAGATCGTCGATGTCTTCCGCGGCGAAGTCCACGACATCCTTCTCGACGGCCTCGCTGGTGGAAGCGGAGACGGCGTCGCGGACGGCGTCCTCGGCCCAGTCGGCGTTGCGCCCGTGCTCCTCGGCGATGCTGCGGGCGTAGGCGGCGGCGTCGTTGCGCACTTTTTCGCCGAGGTCGCCTTCGATGTCGCCCCCGCCCGCGCCGATCGGCGTCGCGGCGCCGATGCGTGTGCCGGGCGCCATTGCCGCGACGTGCGCGGACATGGTGATAAACGTGCCGGCGGACGCCGCCTTGCCGCCGCTTGGCGACACGTAGACGATGATGGGCACGCGCGACGACTGGATGCGCTTGATGATGTCTTCCATCGAGGAAGAGAGCCCGCCGGGCGTGTCGAGGCGGATGACGACGGCGCGGGCGCTCGTCCGTTCGGCCTCGTCGATGCCGCGGTCGATGTAGCGCTCCATCACCGGGTTGACCTGCGAGTCGGCGGTCAGGACATGCACGGCGTCGCGCTGGCCGATGCGCGGCGCGCAGGCGACGAGCACGCCGGCCAGCAGCATCGCGGCGGCAGCAGCGAGCCGGACGCGGCGCGCCGGAACGTGGAGGTCGACCGAGGGTGCGCGCATGGCGGTGCTCCCGCCATCATTCTACGCCGGCGCGGGGAGCGGCGCGGGCTCGCGCGGCGTCTCGCGCACGAACCGGAGCATCACCAGCGTGCCGGCGAGGCGGCCGACCGCCGAGAGGATGAACACGGCGCGGAAGCCCAGGCCGGCGATCACCTGCCCGCCGAGCAGCGGTCCCACGAACGCCGACGCGAAGACCACGGTCTGGAACGCGGCGCTGTACCGCGGCCGGCGCTCCGGGGGCGCCATCACCATCACCATGTTCATCATGCCGAGCTGATAGCCGGCCCAGATCAGGCCGCCAAACGCGTTGATAAAGATCACCTGCCACGGCGCCGTGACGAAGATCCACGCCGCCGGCAGGATCGGGATGAGCAATCCGCTCAGGATCATCACGTGTTTCGTGCCGCGAAGGTCCATCATCCGCCCGAAGTACACGAGGCCGGCGAGGCCGGTGACGGCGGGCAGCGCCGACAGCACGCCGATCCACAGGCCGGAGGCGTCGAGGTTCTTCGCCAGGTAGACGTTGAAGAACGGGCCCGACGCCTGCAGCGCGACGTTCCATACGGCGGTCCCGGCGAGATACGCGACGAAGTTGCCGTCGGATAGCACGTCGGTGAGCGCGTTCCCCTCGCGCGCGGACGAGCGGTCGATGACGTCGGCGTGCGGCGCCGGGTCGGGGATCATCGCGTAGCACCAGGTCGAGATCGCGCCGGTGACGAACACGAGCGTCCAGACGATCTGCCAGCCATGCATGGCCGAGAAGCGGTCGAGTGCGAGGCCGGCGAGCGGCGCCGTCGCGAGCGCGGACAGGCTCATGCCGAAGTTGCGCGATGCGAGGAAGCGCCCGCGCATGCCCATCGGCACGATGTCGGCCGTGAGCGAGGTCCACGCGGGCAGCGCGAAGTAGCCGAAGAACCCGCGCAACGCGACGAAGGCGAGCACGAGCCAGATCGCGGCGTCGCCGTCGGCGAAGAAGGGGACGAACGCCAGCCCGAAGAGCGCGACCCGCGCGATGCCGCCGCCCGACCACAGGACGATGCGCTTGCGATGACCGTGCGTCTCGACGAAACGGGCGCCGGGGAAGAACGCGAGCGCGGCAAAGAGGCTGGCGAGCGCGGTGACCACGCCGACCTGGGCGTTGCTCCCGCCGAACGCGACGATGTAGAGCCCGAGGTAACTGAGCAGCACGGTCTCGGCGACGTTGGCGAAGAAGCCGTCCCACCAGAACGCGCGCATGCCGCGCTCCTGCGCGCCCGTCGGCCAGTCTCCCAGCGACGTGTCGGGGCGTTGCGGCGTGCCAAAGGGGCCGGGGACATCGGCGAAGGGCGCGCGCGCGCCGACGCGACGCAGGACGCCGGTGCGCCCGCCGGGCTGCGTGTCGTTCGGCTGCGGCATGGCGGCAGTGTACGCGCGCGCGGCCTTAGGCTCCGCCGCCGTTTGTCCGGCCGGAAGCGCGGCCGATAGAATGCCGGGGCGTCCCTGCCCAGCTTCGGGCAGGGATGTGTCAGTCATGCGAGGCCCGATGTCCAACGCCGCCCCTTCATCGCGCTCGCGCGGCATGCGCGACCTGCTGCCCGACGAGATGGCGCGCGTGCGCCGCGTCGAGGATGCGTTCGCGGCAACGTGCGCCGCCTGGGGCTACAGCGAGGTGCGCACGCCGGTCATCGAGCCGCTGCACCTGTTTACGTCGGCCGGCACGCTCTCACCGCAGACGCTGGAGCGCGTGTATTCGTTCCTCGACTGGGACGGCTGGAGCGGTGAGCGCGTCGTGCTGCGGCCCGACTCCACGATCCCGGCGGCGCGCATGTACGCCGAGCGGCTGGACGGCGGACGCGTCGCAAAGCTGTTCTACCGGCAGAACGTGTTCCGCTTCACCGACGACGATTCCGCCCGCGAAGAATGGCAGTGCGGCGTCGAACTCATCGGCGATACGGGCGTCGCGGGTGACGTCGAAGTGACGCTGCTCGCGCTCGGCGCGCTGGCGGCCGCCGGCGTCGGGCCCGTGGCCGTGCGCGTCTCGCACGCGGGCGTCGTGCGCGCCGTGCTGGCGTGCGCGTCGCTGACGCCGGAAGAGCAGGCTGCGGCCTACGGCAGGCTGCTCGACGGCGACACCACCGTCGCGGCGGATATCGAGTCTCGCGTGCCGCAACTGAGCGCCGCCGCGCGGCTGTTGTTCGAGGTGGACGGCGCCGGCAGCGGCTACGTCGCGAACGTGCGCAGCGCATTCGGCGGCGCGGTGCCCGCGCTCGATGAGGCGCTCGACGACCTGGCGTTCGTCGTGGCGGCGCTGGAGGCGCGCGGTGTCACGCCGGTGGTGCAGGCGGCGCTGGCGCGCAGCTTCGAGTACTACTCGGGGACCGTTGTGAAGTTCGACGTCGGAGGGACGCGCGCAGGCGTCGGCGGGCGGTACGACGAGTTGATTGGCCTCGTCGGGGGGAAGCGCGTGCCGGCGTCCGGGTTTGCGCTGTACACGAATGCGCTCGCCGCCCTTGCGCCGCCGCCGCCCGCGTCCGATGTCGCCAGCGTGGTGGTGGTGGCGGCGGCCGCCGACCCGCGGTCGATCGCGGCCGCGCACGATGTCGCGGAGGCGCTGCGCGCCGGTGGACGGTGCGTCGCCATGACGGATGGCGGCGGAACGGACGCGCGCGTGCTGATGCGGCAGGGCGGCGGGTTCCGCGTCGAATCGGCGCGCGGGAGCGCCGACTGTCCAACGCTCGACGCCGTGAGTGCCGCGCTGGAGCAACTTCGGTGATCCGCGTTGCGCTCCCGACAGGCGACCTTCGCCGCGAGACGGCGGCGCTGCTCGATGCGTCGGGCGCCGGGATTCCCGACTACGCGACGGGGTCGCGCGCGTTGCGCTTCGACATGCTCGGCGGCGCGGCGGTCGCGCGTGTGTTCCGCGAGAAGGACATCCCGGCGCAGGTGGCGCTCGGCAACTACGATGCCGGCATCTGTAGCCTGGCGTGGACAGAGGAACTCGCGCGGCGGTTCCCGGCGCTCGATGTCGTGCGGCTGCGCGGGCTGGGGTACGGCGAGTGCGCGCTGTGGCTCGCGGCCGCCGGGGGGACGTCGCGGGCGCCGGTGCGCATCGTGAGCGAGTATCCGAACATCGCCGAAGCCGCCGCCCGGCGGATGCGGTTGACGCGGTACCGCGTGTTCGGCGTCTGGGGCGCCGCGGAGGCGTACCCGCCGGAGGACGCAGACCTGGCGATCGTCGCGGCGCGCGACGCCGCCGGCGTGGAAGCATTGGGCCTGGGGCCGCTCGCGCGGCTGATGACCTCGTCAGCGTGGCTGATCGCGAACAGGCGCAGCCTCGCGACGAAGGACATGTCGCCGCTCCTGGAGCGGCTTGGCCGCTCGGGCGATGCGAACGGCGGCCTCGCGCTCACGACGCCATCGTCGCTGCCGCTGCGGATCGCCGACGCGCCGGCGCCGCGCGAAGCGCTGCGCCTGGCGCTGCCCGATGGACACGCGCAGGCGCACACCGTGCAGGCGTTGGCCGCCGCCGGCATCGCCGTCGATGGGTACGACGACCGCGGATTCGCGCGACGGCCCCGCATCGACGTGGCCGGAGTCGAGGTGAAGGTGATCCGGCCGCAGGACATGCCGCAGCAGGTCGCGATCGGCCAGTTCGACCTGGCGGTGACCGGGCGCGACTGGTTGTTTGACCACCGGGTGCAGTTCCCGGCGAGCCCCGTTGAAGAGGTCGTCGACCTGCAGCGCTCGCGCTACAGCCTCGCGATCATCGTCAAGGACGTGCAGGCGGACAGCGTGAGCGGCGCGATCGAGGAGTGGCGCGCGCGGTCGGTGGGCGCGATCCGCGTGGCGAGCGAGTACCCGAACATCGCCGACCACTTCGCGCGCGAGCGGCACTTCGGGCGCTACAGCGTGATCCCGATCGCCGGCGCCTCGGAGGGTTTCGTGCCGGACGACGCGGAGATCCTGATCGAGGGCATTGAGACGGGTTCGAGCGTGCGGGCGAACAAGCTGACGGTGCTCGAGCGGTTCTTCGAGTCGACGAACTGCGTCATCGCGAACCGTGAGCGGCCGTCGGGCGCGCGGCGAGCGGCGTTCGACGCGCTGGTCGAGCGGCTGCGCGCGGGCGTGCCGGCGCCAGTCGCGGCAGGGCAGGGGGCGTAGCGATGCCGCTGCTCGGGCTGCACCTGACCGTCGCACGAGAGCTGGCGCACGAGCTCGCCTCGCCGGCCATCGACGCCGACCGCGGCGCCTTCTACCTGGGCGCGACGACGCCGGACATCCGCGTGCTCACGCGCTGGGACCGCGAGCAGACGCACTTCTTCAGCCTGAGCGAGTTCGGGGAGCAGGACGGCGTGCGTGGCCTCTTCGACTCGCAGCCGCAGGTCCGCGAGGCCGCGGTGCTGGATGCGCCGACCGCGGCGTTCATGGCGGGCTACATCTCGCACCTGGTGCTGGATGAAGACTACATCTGCCAGGTGTACCGGCCGCTGTTCGGCGAGCAGTCATCGCTGCGCGGCGATGTGACGGCGAACCTGATGGACCGGCTGCTGCAGTTCGAGCTTGACCGGCGCGACCGCGACATGCCGGAGTGTGTCGAGGAGATCCGGCGCGCGCTCGACGAGACGGCGGTGCAGGTGAGCATCGGCTTCATTGCGCGGGAGACGCTGCTCGAGTGGCGAAAGATCTCCTGCGACATCATCCACAACCCGCCGACGTGGGACCGCTTCAGGCGGATCGCGTCGCACCACCTGGCGTCAGCGGGGATCGGCGACGAGGGACTCGAGCGGTTCATGGGCGAGGTGCCGTCCATGCTGCAGCGCACGCTTGACCACGTCGGCGCTGAACGCATCGAGGCATACCTGCAAGGGACACGGTCCCGCGCGCGGGCGGCGATCGAGGAGTACCTGTCGTGAGGATCGTGCAGGGCGCTGACGAGGGCCGGCGCACGCTGTTGCGGCGCCAGCCGCTGGGCGAGACGACGCTGCCCGACGCGATCCGGCGCAAGAACGCGGCGCTGTTCGGCGCGGACCTGCCCGTCGAGCAGCAGGTGCGACGGATCCTCGACGATGTGCGGCGGGAGGGTGACGCGGCGGTCGCGCGGTACACGGCGGCATTCACCGGCCGCGAGCTCGCGCGGTTCGAGGTGCCACGGGCGGAAGTCGAAGCGTCGTACCAGCACGTGGCGGCGCCGCTCGTCGCGGCGCTGCGTGAAGCGGCGGAGCGCATCCGCGCGTACCACGAGCGCCAGCGGGAGCACTCGTCGCGTTCGTTCAGCGAGGGCGGCATCGGCATGCAGGTGCGCGCGATCGAGCGCGTCGGGATGTACGTGCCGACGAGCCCGGGCGCGGTGTACCCGTCGTCGGTGCTGATGACGGCGATCCCGGCGCGCGTCGCCGGCGTGTCGGAACTGGTGATGATGACACCGGCCGGCGGCGACGGCGCCGTCGCGCCGCTCAAGCTCGTGGCGGCCGACATCGCCCGTGTCGACCGCGTATTCGCCGCGGGTGGCGCCGAGGGCATCGGCGCGCTCGCGTACGGCACGCAGACGGTGCCGCGCGTCGACAAGATCGTCGGGCCGGGGAACATCTTCGTCACCGTCGCCAAGCGCGAGGTGTTCGGCAGCGTCGGCATCGACGCGCTGTACGGCCCGAGCGAGACGATCGTCATCGCCGACGACTCGGCGAACGCGATGCTTGCGGCCGCCGACCTGCTGGCGCAGGCGGAGCACGACGAGCTGGCGACGCCGATCCTCCTCACGCCGTCGGCGGCTGTGGCCGAGGCGGTCGGCGTGGAGGTGGAGCGGCAGCTGCGCCTGCTCGAGCGCGGCGAGGTCGCGCGCACGTCGTTCGCCGCGCGCGGCGGCGCCGTGGTCGTCGCGTCGGTCGAGGAGGCGGTGGCGCTTGCGAGCGAGTACGCGCCGGAGCACCTGTGCCTGCTCGTGCGCGACGCGGCGGCCGTCGCGAAGACGGTGCGAAACGCGGGCGGCATCTTCGTCGGCGATGACGCGCCGGAGTCGCTCGGCGACTACACGGCCGGCCCGAGCCACGTCATGCCGACGGCGGGCGCCGCGCGTTATGCGTCGCCCCTGGGCGTGCACGATTTTCTCAAGGTGACGAGCGTCGTCGCCGTCGATGCGGCGACGCTGCGCCGGGCAGGGCCGGCGGCCGCGGCGATCGCGCGCGCCGAGGGATTCACCGCGCACGCCCGGTCGATTGAACTGCGCCTCGATGGCGGCGAGCGGGACGGCGGCGCCGCGAAATGAACCCGCGCTTCGACCTGCGCTCGCGGATCCGCCCGGACATCCTCGACATGCCGGGCTACGTGCCGATCGTCCCGACCGACGTGCTTGCCGAGCGCCTCGGCATTGCGCCGGAAGCGATCCTGAAGCTCGACGGCAACGAGAACCCGTTCGGGCCGTCGCCTGCCGCGCTGCGGGCGATCGCGACGGAACGCGGATACCACATCTATCCCGACCCCGACCAGCGGCGCGTGCGGGACGCGCTGTCCTCGCACCTCGGCGTCGCCGCCGCGCACATCGTCTGCGGGCTCGGCAGCGACGACCTGATCGACCTGATCTTGCGCGCGCTCGTCGTGCAGGGCGATGGCGTCGTGAACTGCCCGCCGACGTTCGGCATGTACCCGTTCAGCACCGAGGTCGCCGGCGGGCGCGTCATCGACGTGCCGCGGCGTGAGGACTTCACGCTCGATATCGACGCGATTGCCCGCGCGGCCGTCGCCGCGAAGGTGATCTTCCTCGCATCGCCGAACAACCCGACGGGCAACCGCATGTCGCGCGATGACCTCGACCGGCTGCTCGCGCTCGACGTCCTCGTCGTCGTGGACGAGGCGTACATCGAGTTTGCCGGGACGGAGCACTCGTTCGTGACGCTGGTGCCGGAGCACGAGAACCTGGTCGTGCTGCGCACGTTCAGCAAGTGGGCAGGGCTCGCCGGCCTGCGCGCCGGCTACGGCGTCATGCCGAAGCTGCTCGCCGATGTGCTGATGCTGATCAAGCAGCCGTACAACCTGAACGTCGCCGCCGGCGTGGCGATGGTCGCGTCGCTCGGGGACGCGGAGTTGCTGATGGAACGCGTGTGCACGATCGCCGGGACGCGCAACCGGCTGGCGTCGCGCCTCGCGGAGCTCGACTGGATCGCGCCGTATCCGTCGGAGGCGAACTTCATCCTGTGCCGGCTTGACGGGGTGGATGCGCTCGAAGTCAAGGATCGGCTCGCCGGGGGCGGCATCTTCGTGCGATATTTCGATGCGCCGGCGCTGCGGAACCACCTGCGGATCAGCGTCGGGCTGGAGGAGCACAACGCCGTGATCATCGATGCCCTGCGACAGATCGGAGCCGAACTTGGCCGCTGAGCGCCGCACGGCTCGCGTCGCGCGGGAGACGAAGGAGACGCGCGTCGAGGTCACGCTCGACATCGACGGAGCGGGGCGCGCGAGTGCGAAGACGGGCATCGGCATGCTCGACCACCTGGTCGAGCAGATCGGCAAGCACGGGCTGTTCGACCTCGAGGTCAGCGCCAGCGGCGACCTGCACGTCGACGAGCATCACACGGTCGAGGACGTCGGCATCGCCATCGGCCAGGCGCTCGACCGTGCGCTCGGCGACCGGCGCGGAATCGTGCGCATGGCCGATGCGCTGGTGCCGCTCGACGAGGCGCTGGCGCAGGTGGCGGTGGACATCAGCGGGCGGCCGTACTGTTCGGTCGAGGCGGCGTGGACGCTCGACCGCATCGGCGAGTTGCCGGCGTCGCTCGTCGAGCACCTGCTCGGCGCGATCGCCGCCGAGGCGAAGCTGACGCTGCACGCACGCGTGCTGAAGGGCGAGAACGACCACCATCGCGCAGAGGCGATGTGCAAGGCGCTGGGGCGGGCGCTGTGCGCTGCAACGCGCGTGGACCCGCGCCGCGCTGGCGACGTGCCGAGCACGAAGGGCACGCTCGGCGGATAACCCCCGGCCCCAGGCGCCACCAACCCGAAGATCGCGACCCGGATCTCGTTGACAGGCGGCCGCACCCGTCCTATGATTTAGCGGATGCTAAATTACGCGTGGAGGGAAAGGAACGTGCGCAATGGCCGTTGACAGAGACACGCTAACCATGCTCCACCGTGAGCCCGACCTCGCCGAGGACCTCGACCTGAGCTGGATGGATCAGACCGGCGAGCGCGGGTTGAGCGCGAAGCCGGGGCGCCGCGGCCTGACGCTCGAGGAGATCAACAAGGGCACGTACGGCGATGCGCCGGCGCGCGCGTGGGAAAACACGCTGGCGCCGCGCGGTGCGGCGCGGCGCGCCGGTGTGCCGCGCGCGGGGTACATGGTGCCCGCGAAGTCCGACATCTGGTCGGAGAACGCGGCGATGTTGTACGAGGAGGCAGTGCAGCGCCAGTGGAGCTCGGCGACGGACATCCCGTGGGACGAGCTGGCGCCGCTGCCGGACGACGTTGAGCGCGCGTACAGCCAGTTCTGCACGTTCCTCACCGAGGTCGAATTCATCGCCGGCGACACGCCGTCGCAGTGGCTGCCGCAGATCAGCAACGAGCACTACGAGGTGAAGATGTTCCTCGCCTCGCAGATCATGGACGAGGCGCGTCACCTCGACGTGTTCCGCAAGCGCGCGCTCGCGAACGGCGGCGGGCTGATGTCGTCGAGCGGGAACGCCGGCCTGCGCGTGATCATCGAGGCGAAGGACTTCACCGAGATGTCGACGATCATGCACGTGCAGGGCGAAGGCCTGGTGCAATCGATCTTCCGCATGGGCGAGTACATCGCGACGAACGACGCCGAGAAGCGGATCTTCCGGCTGTCAGCGCAGGACGAGTCGCGGCACGTCGCGTTCGGCGTGATGCACCTGAAGTACATCCTCGAAACCGAGCCGGAGCGGCGCGAGGAGATCCACGGCTACCTCGAAAAGGCCGAGCCGATCATCGGCGCCGGCGTGGGGCAGGGGCCGGTGGCGGGCGGTTCGCCTATCTTCGGCGAGTCGCTGGGGATCCTGTTCAGCCACACGCTCGGCAGCCCCGAGGAGGGCGGCAACATGGCGCTCGCCGCGTTCCGCCGCCAGCTCAACGAGTACATGCACCGGCTCGAGGTCGCCGGCATGGGCGAGCGGCGCTATCGCCTGCCGGCGATGATCCAGGCGATCCTCGAACCGCCGAAGAACTAGCACAGACGCGCACATGCCCTGGGGGAACGAGGGCCGCCACGAGCGGCCCTCGTTGTGCGTCCCGGTCATCGACGCGTCGCGACGACGACGTCGGTGAGGTACGCCTTCGTGATGCGGCCGCCGTACTCTCGGTTCACCGCGCGGCGATGCAGACAGGCGGGCCGGGCGCGCGCGGTCGTAGAGATCGGCTATGGCATCGAACGTCGCGCGAAGTTCTCGGGACACCACGTCAGGATAGCGTCCGCGACTACTCGACTTCGAACCGGAAATCCTCGATCACGGGGTTCGCGAGGAGTTTGCGGCACATCTCCGTGACCTGGGCCTCGGCGGCGGCGCGGTCCGGCGCGTCGATGCGGATCTCCATGTACTTGCCGGCGCGGACGGAGTCGACGCCCGTAAACCCGAGCGAATGCAGTCCGCCGCGGATCGTCAGTCCCTGCGGGTCATTGACCGTCGGCTTGAGCGTGACGTAGACGCGCGCGAGAAACATCGCCGCAGGATACCGGCGGCTTCGCAGACGCGCACGATCTCGACATAACCACCGGCCGCGGCGCCGGCGATGGCTGCTACGATGCGCGGCAAACGACACGCAGCGGGGGGAGGAACATGATCCGGTCAGTGAAGCACGCGCTCTCATCGGAACAGGGGCACGGCCAGCCGTTGCTGGGCATCGTGATCGGCGCGGCGGGCGCGATCATCCTCGCGATCGGCGCGGCGAACGACACGGGCGCGCTCGCCATCACCGGCGGGATCGTGCTGGCCGTCGGGCTGCTCGCGACGCTCTTGATCCAGCACATGTCGGTGGAGTGGGACATCTACCGCCGGCTGGAGGAGCTCGAGAAGAAGTAGCGGCCGGCTAGCGCCCCTCCTGGCCGGTGAGCCGCCGGTACGCCTCGGCGTAGCGCGCGGCGGTGCCGGCGACGACCTCCGCGGGCAGCTCCGGCGGCGCCGACGCGCGGTCCCAGCCCGACTCCTTCGCGAGCCAGTCGCGCACGTACTGCTTGTCGAAGCTCGGCTGGGACTGGCCGGTCTTGTAGTCGCGGACATCCCAGAACCTGCTCGAGTCGGGCGTCAGCATCTCGTCGATGACGATGAGCTCATCGCCGAGGTAGCCGAACTCGAACTTTGTGTCGGCGATGATGATGCCGCGGCTCCGCGCGTACTCGGCCGCGAAGTTGTACAGGGCGACGCTGCGCAGGCGCAGCACCTGCGCCGGCTCCGGCCCCACCTCCTGGATGAGGTCGGACATGCTCATCGGCTCGTCGTGGCCTTCTTCGGCCTTCGTGGTCGGCGTGAACATGGGCTCGGCGAGCTGTTCGCTCTCGGTCATGCCTTTCGGCATGCGCACGCCATTCACGGTGCCGTACTCCTTGTACTCCGCCCACGCGGAGCCAGCGAGGTAGCCGCGGACGATGCACTCGACGTCGACGCGGCGCGCTTTGTGCGCGATCGTTGCGCGGCCGATGAGCTCCGGCGGCAGCGCGAACGGCAGGCCGTCGGCGGCCGTGCCGTCGGCGAGGCGGATGAAATGGTTGGGCACGACGTCGCGCGTGCGCTCGAACCACCATGCGGCCATCTGGCTCAGCACCTTGCCCTTGTCGGGGATGCCGGTCGGCAGCACGACATCGAACGCCGAGATGCGGTCGGTGGCGACGATCAGCAGCCGTTCGCCGAGGTCGTATGTCTCGCGGACCTTGCCGCGATAGGTGGGGTTAGGCAGCGGTGACTGGAGGATCACTGACATGGGTCTGCTTCCTTGCTACGAGGTCGTAGTACAACAACGTCTGTCCGGCGACGGAGAACGGCAACACGAGCGCCGAGACGACGGCGACGACCGTGGCCTCGGCGAGCGGCGGGAGGGCGGCGGCAGCCGCGACGAGCATCAGCGGGCCCGCCTGCACCAGCGCGATGACGAGCAGGATGCCGAGCGTGCGCCACCATTGCCCGCGCACCGCGAACGCGGAGTGGTCGAGCGCGCTCCAGTTCCGCTCATCGCCGATGACGACGGCCTGCGGCGCGAGCGCCCAGCGGACGGCGAGGTAGAAGGGGAGCACGAACGGGAGCAGGAGCCACCAGTCGCGGCGGCCGTCGATCGTGGCGTTGCGGCGCAGCAGCCACCAGATCGCGAGCCCGGGGAAGGCGAACAGCGACAGGAACGCCATCACGCCGGCGAGGAGCCCGGATGTCAGCAGCGCGGCGAACTTCGCGAGACCGACGTCGAGCGAGGCGCCGGCCTGCGGGAGCGCCGCGCCGCTGATCGCGTGGACGGCGAAGATAAGGGCGCCGCTTGCGACGAGGCCGACGAGCGCCTCGGGCAACTGGAATGCGACGCCGGCCCACATCGCCGCGTCGTCGGACGCGATCTGGCGCTGGACCACGGCGCTGAGCATCGCCAGCGGCGCTGTAACGAGCGCGATGAGGAACAGCGTGCGGAAGTGAGCGATGTAGATCCGGTACGCGTAGCCGATGATGGCGCCGAGGTCGTGCGTGCCGCGCAGGTCTACGCGCTGCTCGTTCATGCGAGCCCCAGCCGACGGAAGCTGTCATCGACGTGGCGCGTGTAGTCGGTGTAGTCGAACACCGAATCGAGCGCGGCGGCATCGAGCCGCGATGTCACGTCGGCGTCGTCCTCGAGCAGGCGGCGGAGCGGCGTGCGCTCCTTCCACGCCCGCATGGCGGCGCGCTGGACGATCTTGTATGCCGCCTCGCGCGTGAGCCCGGCATCGATCAGCGCGAGCAGCGCCTTCTGCGAGAACACGAGCCCCTGCGTGAGCTCGACGTTCTTTTGCATCTGCTCCGGGTACACGACGAGGCCGCGCATGACGCCGGTGAACACGTCGAGCATGTAGTCCAGCAGGGCGCAGGAGTCGGGGAAGATCACGCGCTCTGTCGACGAGTGCGAGATGTCGCGCTCGTGCCACAGCGCCACGTTTTCCAGCGAGGTCATCGCGTTGGCGCGCACGACGCGCGCCAGGCCGCAGACGCGCTCGCAGAGCTCGGGGTTGCGCTTGTGCGGCATGGCGCTGGAGCCGGTCTGCCCTTCGCTGAAGGGCTCCTCGGCCTCGAGCACCTCGGTGCGCTGCAGGTGGCGGATCTCAGTCGCGAACTTCTCGAGCGACGCGGCGATGACGGCGAGCGTCGTCATGAAGTACGCGTGGCGGTCGCGCGGCACGACCTGCGTGCTCACGGGCTCGACCATCAGGCCAAGGTGCGCGCAGACCTTTTCTTCCACGTCGGGCGGGACCGTGGCGTGCGAGCCGACGGCGCCGCTGATCTTGCCGCAGGAGATCGCGGCCTTTGCCTCGGCAAGGCGCCCCTGCGCGCGGCGCACCTCGGCGACCCACCCGGCCAGCTTGAGGCCGAACGTCGTCGGCTCCGCGTGCACGCCGTGCGTCCGCCCGATCGTGAGCTGATACTTGAACTCGACGGCGCGCCGTTCGAGCACCTCGCGCAACGCCGCCAGGTCGTGCTCGATGATCGTCGCCGCGTCGCGCAGTTGCAGGGCCGTGGCGGTATCCCAGACATCCTGCGACGTCAGGCCGAGGTGCACCCAGCGGCTCTCGTCGCCGAGGCTGTCGGCGACGGAGCGGAGGAACGCAGTGACGTCGTGGTGCGTCTCGGCCTGGTAGCGGGCGATATCGCCGATGTTGTAGCGGGCGCCGCGCACCTTCTCGGCGTCGCCTGCCGGCACGCGGCCTGCGTCGGCCCATGCCTGCACGACGGCGACCTCGACGGCGAGCCAGCGGTCGAGTTTGCCAGTGTCACTCCAGATGGCGGCCATCTCAGGCCGCGTGTATCGCTCGATCATCGAAGTCCCGTCCTCGGATTACTGCATGCGCGGCGGGAGCACAACGGCGCGTGCTAACCCGCGAGCGATGCGCGGTACGCATCGTAGGCGGCGCGGATGTCGCTATGGCTGAGCGCCAGGATCTCGGCGGCGAGGGTGGCGGCGTTGCGCGCGCCCCAGCCGCCGACGGCGACCGTCGCGACCGGCATGCCGGGCGGCATCTGCACGATCGAGTACAAGGCGTCGACGCCCTTGAGTTCGCTCGACGCCAGCGGCACGCCGATGACCGGCAGCGGCGTGTACGCCTTGCAGACGCCCGGCAACGCCGCGGCGCCGCCCGCAGCGGCGATGATGACCTCGAACCCGCGGTCGCGCGCCGATGACACGAACTCGCGCACCCGGTCGGGCGTGCGGTGCGCCGACATCACGTGCACCTCGTGCTCGACGCCGAACTTGGTCAGCGTGTCCATGCACGGCCGCATCGTCTCCATGTCGGACTGCGAGCCCATCAGCACCGCCACGAGCGCGCTCATACGGCCACCGCCTCGCTCGCGCCGATGTCCGTGCGGTAGTGCATGCCGTCGAAACGGATACGCGCGACATTCGCGTACACGCGCTCGCGCGCCTCGCCGACCGTCGCACCGGTGGCGGTGACGGCGAGGACGCGCCCGCCGTTCGTGGCGATGCGCCCGGAGCTGTCGCGCTTCGTGCCGGCGTGGAACACAAGCACGCCGGAGTCGATGTCGTCGAGGCCATCGATCGGCTTGCCGGTCTCGTACGCGCCCGGGTAGCCGCCCGATGCGAGCATCACGCACACCGATGCGTCGTTGCGCCAGCGCACGTCGACCGATGCGAGCGTGCCGCTCGCGACCGCGTCCATGATCTCGAGCAGATCGGACTCGAGGCGCGGCAACAGCGCTTCCGTTTCGGGGTCGCCGAAGCGCGCGTTGAACTCGAGCACGCGGGGACCCCCGGCGGTCACCATGATGCCGGGGAAGAGGACGCCGCGGTACGGGCGGCCTTCCTGGCGAAGCGCGCGCAGCGTCGCCTCGGTGACGTCGCGGCGGACCGCTTCCGCGACCGACGCCTGAAGCCACGACGGCGGGCTGTAGACGCCCATGCCGCCGGTGTTCGGGCCGCGGCCGCCGTCGTACACGGCCTTGTGGTCGCAGGCGAACGGCATGTGCACGACCGTCCGCCCGTCGGAGAACGCGTGTGCGCTGGTCTCGCGCCCGTCGAGCCGGTCCTCGATGACGACGGTGCGGCCGGCGGCGCCGAGGGCGCTGTGCAGCATCAGGTCGCGCAGCGCGGCGCACGCTTCGTCGTGCGATGACGTGACGATCGCGCCCTTGCCGGCGGTGAGGCCGTCGGCCTTCACCACCACGTCGCAGGGGCGTGATTCGACGTACGCGGCCGCCGCGTCGTAGCCGTCGAACCTCGCGCAGGCGCCCATCGGGATGCCGTGGCGGGCCATCAGGTCCTTGGCGAACGCCTTCGACGATTCGATTTCGGCGGCGGCGGCCGTCGGGCCGAACACGGCGATGCCCTCAGCCTCGAGGCGGTCGGCGACGCCGAACGACAGCGGGTCCTCCGGCCCTATCACGACGAGGTCAGCGCGACGCTCCCGCGCGAGCGCGACGACGGCGTCGAGGAACGCGGCGACCTGCACGGCGCCGGCGCCCGGCTTCGGGATGGCGAGTGGCGCGACATCGGCAAGTTGCGCGATGCCGGCGTTGCCCGGCGCGACGCACAGCGATGCGAGGCGCGGCGACTGGCGCATCTTCCACGCGATGGCGTGCTCGCGCGCCCCGGAGCCGATGAGCAGCACGTTCACGAGGCGGACAGGCCTCCCTGCAGGCGGCGGATCAGCACGAAGGCCGTCAGCGCCAGCAGCGCCGGCACGATGATCCGGCGCGCGCCACCGCCGGTGCGCGGTGTGGGCGCGGACTCGACGGCGGCGTGGGGCTTGGAGCCGTTGGTGTGCGGTGCGATGGTGGTCCCTGTCGGGTAGTCGGCGTTCACTGCATCACTCCCACTCGATCGTGCCCGGCGGTTTCGACGTGATGTCGTACACCACGCGGTTGACGCCCGGCACCTCGTTGACGATGCGGCTGCTGATCTTCGCCAGCACCTCGTAGGGCAGGCGCGCCCAGTCGGCCGTCATCGCGTCTTCTGCGGTGACGGCGCGCAGCGCAACAACGTGCCCGTACGTGCGGTAGTCGCCCATCACGCCGACCGAGCGGGTGTCGGTGAGCACGGCGAACGACTGCCACAGGTCGTGGTACAGCTTTGCCCGCTTCACCTCCTGCATGACGATCCAGTCGGCCGCCTGCAGCACCGAGACGCGTTCCTTCGTCACCTCGCCGATGATGCGGATGGCGAGTCCGGGGCCGGGGAACGGCTGCCGGTACACCATCTCGTCCGGCAGGCCCAGCGCGAGGCCGACCTGGCGCACCTCGTCCTTGAACAGGTAGCGCAGCGGCTCGATGAGCTCGAACGTGAGCTCCTTCGGCAGGCCGCCGACGTTGTGATGCGTCTTGATCTTCGCCGCCGTGCCGTGGCCCGTCGCGCTCTCGATCACGTCGGGGTACGTCGTGCCCTGGGTGATGAAGTCGACCTTGCCGATCTTGTCCGCTTCGGCTTCGAACACGCGGATGAACGTCTCGCCGACGATGCGGCGCTTCTGCTCGGGGTCGGTGATGCCGCGCAGCTGTGTCAGGAAGCGGTCGGCGGCGTCGACATGGACGAGCCGCATCTCCATGTGGCGCTGGAACGTGTCGACGACGCGCTCCGGCTCCTCGCGGCGCATCAGTCCGTTGTCGACGAAGATGCAGGTCAGCTGGTCGCCGACGGCGCGGTGCACGAGCGTCGCCGCTACCGCGGAGTCGACGCCGCCCGACAGCGCGCAGATCACGTGGCCATCGCCGACCTGCTTGCGGATGCGGTTGATGCCGTCGGCGATGAAGTTGCCGGCGGTCCAGTCGCCCTCGCACCCGCAGACGCGATAGAGGAAGTTCTCGATCACCTGCTTGCCGTGCGGCGTGTGCACGACCTCCGGGTGGAACTGGATGCCGACGATTCCCCGATCGTTGGTCATCGCCGCGATCGGTGAGTTGTCGGAGTAGGCAAGCGAGCGGAAGCCGGGCGGCAACTGCGTGATGCGGTCGCCGTGCGACATCCAGACGGGGATGGAGCCGGGCAGGTCGGCGAAGAGCGGCGACTCTTCGGCGCCCTGGTTGACCACGGCGTGGCCATACTCGCGGTGGTCTGAAGGCGCGACCTTGCCGCCAAGCTGGTTCGCGAGCGCCTGCATGCCGTAACAGATGCCGAGCACGGGCAGATCCTGCTCGAACACCCACGTCGGGATCATCGGCGCGCCGAAGTCGTACACGCTGGCGGGCCCGCCGGAGAGCACGACGCCGCGCGGGCGCAATTTCTCGACGCTCTCCCACGTGGCGTCGGGCGGCACGAGTTCGCAGTAGACGCGGCACTCGCGGATGCGGCGGGCGATGAGCATCGAGAACTGCGAACCGAAGTCGATGACGACGACCGTCTCGGGCTGGACGGGGGTGGCGGGGACGGCCCCGGACGGCGACTCACCGCTCTTCTCGCGGGCGATTTCAAGATACGTGGAAACCTCAACGTCGCCCGAAGCGCGAACCCGGCGGGACGGTTGCTGGTCGGCCATGTCGTATCCTGCGCGAACGAGAGGGTGTGCCTGAGTCTATCGCGCGCCCTTCGCCCGGTCAACAAGTTCTGATAATCGACATAAGCATTTGAACGCGAACGAGCAGTACCGTGCGGCTCTCGATGTGCTCCGGAGAGGCGGCGTCGTGGCGCTGCCGACGGACACCGTATACGGGCTCGTCGCCGTCGCCGCGGACGACGCGGCGGGGCAGCGCATCTACGACGTCAAGGGGCGCGATCCGGCGCAGGCGATGCCGCTGTTCGCGGGCTCGCTGGAACAGGCGCGGCTCATCGCTGCGTGGAACGAGGCAGCTGAGGCGCTGGCCGCGGCGTTCTGGCCCGGACCGCTGACGCTCGTGTTGCCGCGACAAGCGCGCTACCGCACCCGCGCGGCTGCCGGAGGCGACACGGTCGCCGTCCGCGTGCCCGACGACCCGGCGATCCGCGAATTCGCGTCGCAACTCGGCCCGCTGACCGGCACGAGCGCGAACCGCTCGGGTCAGCCGGAGTGCATGACAGCCGCCGAGGTCCGCGCGCAGATCGGCAACGACGCCGACTGCATCGTCGATGCGCCGGTGGATGCGGGCGGTGTGCCTTCGACGGTCGTCGACTGCACCGAATCGGCGTGCGTGCGCATCCTGCGCGAGCGCGCGGTGCCGCGCGACGCGATCGTGCGCGCGCTGGCCGGGGTGGCGAGCGTCGGCTAGGATCGCAACGGGAGCAACGATGGCATCGAACACGTCTCTGCGGCAGGCAACGGCGCCCCCGCGCGCGCCGACGCTGTGAGCGCCACGAGCACGGAGCAGCGCGTCGGCGCGTTGCTGGAGCGATATCGCGGTGCGGTGAACGACGGGCTGCGCGCCGCGCTCTCGCGTCCCGGCGTGGAGCACGCGCGGTACATGCGGTACCACTTCGGCCGGGAAGACATCGACGGCGCGCCGCTCGATGCGCCCGCAGGCAAGATGCTGCGCCCGGCGCTCTGCATGCTGTGTTGCGAAGCGGCGGGCGGCAACGCGCGCCGCGCGCTGGCGGCGGCGGTGGCGATCGAGCTGCTGCACAACTTCTCGCTGATCCACGACGATATCGAGGACAACAGCGACACGCGGCACGGCCGGCCGGCGCTGTGGCGAGCCGCCGGCATCCCGCAGGCGATCAACGCCGGCGACGGGATGTTCGTGCTCGCACAGCGCACGCTCCTCGACCTCGCGGATGCCGGCGTGCCGCCCGAGCGCGTGCTCGATGCGGCGCGGCGGCTGAACGACGCCTGCATCGCACTGTGCGAGGGGCAGCACCGCGATATCGCGTTCGAGGGACGCGCCACGGTGAGCCTGGCCGAGTACGAGGCGATGATCGGCGGCAAGACTGCGGCGCTGCTGTCGGCGGCGGCGGCGATCGGCGCGGTCGCGGCGGGCGCGCCGGCGGCAACCGTCGAGGCGCTCGGCGAGTGCGGCCGGCTGCTCGGGCTCGCGTTCCAGGTGCAGGACGACGTGCTCGGCGCATGGGGTGACCCGCGGGCCACGGGCAAGTCCGCCGCCGACGACATCCGCATGAAGAAGAAGGCGTTCCCCGCCGTGTACGCGCTCGAACATCTCGACGCGGACGGACGGGAGCGCCTGCTGGCGCTGTACGCGCAACCGTCGCTGCCGGACGCCGATGTCGCCGCCGTGCTGGACCTGTTCGAGCGCGCCGGAGCGCGCGACGGCGCGGGCGCCGCGGCGCGCGCGTACGCCGGCGCGGCGCTGGCGGCGATCCGTGAGACAGACCTCGAACCTGAGCGCCGCGCCGAAATCGCGGCGCTCGCGGAGTTTTTCGTCGACCGCTCGTCGTGAGCAGGGCGATGCAGGAGGAATGATGAACAAGAAGACGCTGCGGGACATCGACGTGACGGGCAAGCGCGTGCTCGTGCGCGTCGACTTCAACGTGCCGCTCGACAATGAGACGCGCCGCATACTCGACGACACGCGGATCCGCGCTGCGCTGCCGACGATCGAGGCGCTGCGCGCGCGCGGCGCGAAGACGATCCTCGTGTCGCACCTGGGCCGGCCAGACGGCAAGGTCGTCGAGTCGGCGCGGATGGCGCCGGTTGCCGCGCGGCTCGCCGACCTCATCGGCGCGCCGGTGCCATGCGCGACGGATGTCATCGGCGAGTCGGCGCGAGCGACGGTCGCCGCGCTCGAGCCGGGCGGCGTGGCGATGCTGGAAAACGTCCGGTTCGAGCCGGGCGAGGAGAAGGACGACGAGGCGCTGGCGCGCGCCCTGGCGGCATTCGCCGACGTGTACGTGAACGATGCGTTCGGCACGGCACATCGCGCGCACGCGTCGACGGCCGGTGTCGCGGCGTTCCTGCCGGCGGTCGCCGGCCTGCTGATGGAGAAGGAGATCGACTATCTCGGCCGGATCGTGACGAACCCGGAGCCGCCGGTCGCAGCGATCATCGGCGGGGCGAAGATCAGTTCGAAAATCGCCGTGCTGCAGCACCTGTTGTCGAAGGTGAACGTGCTGCTCATCGGCGGCGGCATGGCGAGCACGTTCCTGAAGGCGCAAGGCGTCAACATCGGCGCATCGCTCGTGGAGGACGACCAGCTGGAGACCGCGCGAGCGGTGATCGCCGGCGCTGCGGAGGCCGGCGTGATGATCGGCCTGCCGTCGGACGCCGTCGTCGCCGACAAGTTCGCCGAGGACGCCGATTACGAGACGGTGAGCATCAAGTCCGTGCCCGAAGCGTGGATGATCCTCGATGTCGGGCCGCGGACGGTGGCGGACTACCGCGCGAAGCTCGAAGGGATGAAGACCGTCGTATGGAACGGGCCGCTCGGCGTCGCCGAATGGCCGGCGTTCGCCGAAGGGTCGAACGAGATCGCACGCGCGCTGGCGGCAATGGATGCGACCGTCGTGATCGGCGGCGGCGAGACGGTGGCGCTGGTGACGGCGCTCGGCCTCGCCGGCGCGTACGCGCACGTGTCGACGGGCGGCGGCGCCTCGCTGGAGTTCCTCGAAGGCAAGGAGCTGCCCGGGGTCGTCGCGCTGCTCGACCGCTGACCGCGCCAGGAATGCGGGCCGGTTTGACCGCGTACCGGGGGCTTGCTAACCTCTCGTGGGCCTTCGTGGCCCGTTTTTCACGGAGATCGCGATCATGCCAAATGTCAAACTCGACGTAACGCCGCGCACCGCGCTCGGCAAGAAGACGAAGGCGCTCCGCCGCGGCGGGCAGACCCCGGGCAACATCTTCGGCCACCGCCTGGAATCGAAGGCGGTGCAGGCCGACACGGTGGCGCTGACGCATGTGCTGCGGGGCATCACGCAGAACGCGATCATCGACCTCACCGTCGAGGGCGAGGCCGCGCCGCGCACCGTCGTCGTGCGTGCCGTCGAGCGCAACCCGCTGAACGGCAGCCTCGTGCACATCGACTTCTTCCAGGTGTCCATGACCGAGAAGATGCGCGCGTCGGTGCCGGTAGTGATGATCGGCTCGTCCGAGGCGGTATCGACGTATGGCGGCGTGTTGCTGCAGATGGCCGACAGCGTCGACATCGAGGCTCTGCCGGGCGACATACCGGCGGAGTACCAGGTCGACGTGAGCCGCATTACCGAACTCGAGCAGTCGCTGCACGTCCGCGACCTGGACATCGACACCGCGAAGGTGACGTTGATGACCGACCCTGGCGTCGTCGTCGCGCGCGTCGCGGCGCCGCGACTCGCCGCGGCCGAAGAGGCGCCGGCGGCGGCGGAAGCGCCGGCCGAGGGCGCAGCGCCGGCAGCGGCGCCGGCGGCCGAGCCCGAATCCTGACCGGCACCCACGAACACGCACGCGCGGGCGCCGTTCAGGCGCCCGCTTCGCGCTGCGGGGGTTCGAGCGGGTTGACGGCGAACACGTACTCCCGCACCGGCACGCCGCCGATAATGTGCTCCTGGAGGACGCGCTCGATGACATCGGGACGGGCAGAGTGGTACCACGTGCCGTCCGGGTACACGACGGCGATCGGGCCCTGCGCGCACATGCGCAGGCAGTTCGCCTTCGTGCGGTAGACGACGCGCGCGCCGGTCGCGAGCCCCAGCTCGGCGATGCGGCGCTTGAGATACTCCCACGCGACGAGCGTCTCGTCCCGCGGCGCGCACTTCGCCTCGGTCTGGTCGGCGCAGAGGAAGATGTGGCGAGCGATCCGGCCGACACCGTAGCGCTCGGCGTTCCCGCGGAGTTCGGGGTCGAGGTCCATCACCGGATCGTGGCATCGGACGCGGGCGGGCGCAAACGCTAGCTGCGCTCCATCACCTCGTCGACGATGCGCTCGCGCACCGGCTCGGAGTTATCGATCGTGGTGTGGCGGACGGGCTCCTGCTCGCCGCCCTGCTCGCCGTTCGACGGACCGCGTTCGCCGCTGGCGTCCCAGTTCTCGGCATTAGGCGAGTCGTAGGGCTTGCCCCGCAGCACCGGGTCGTTCGTCTCGTAGATGTTGAAGACCGGCGCCTGCTGTGGTCGCGAGCCGGTGTCGCCCTGGTACAGCGCCTCGACGCGGTCGACGTCGACGATGGCGATGATCCGGCCGGCGTACTCGCCTTCGAGCCGCGCGCCGACGACGTCGGCGGTGACGCCGCCGAAGCTGTGGCCAACCGCCACGAGCCGCGCGCAGGGGAACCGATCGAGGTACACGCGCGTGGCGTGCGTGAGCCACTGTTCCATCGCGCTGTGCGCGTTCTGCGCGCCCTCGACCGCCGGCCCCGCGAGGACGTTGATCGTCTTCACGTTGCGATCGTCGTACGCCTTCTGCAGCGCGTCGATGATCTTGCGAATGCCGGCGGCGTCCGTCTTCTCGCGCAGGTTGACGCGGCCGCCGCCGACGCCGAGCAGGAGCACGGCCTTCGTGCCGTCCGCGCAGTTCACATCAGATGACGCGAAGTAGTCGTGGGCGACGGCGTATTCGGGCTCCTGCTTGCCGCTGCACGCGTCGACGTCCGGGTTCAGCGCGATGTCGACCCCACGCACGAACGCCGCGTCATCCTCGTCGCGGTCTCCGTCGGCGTTGAAGTCGGGCAGCTTCGACGGGTCGGCGGCGTCGGCGTCGTTGATTCGCCCGTCTTCGTTCTTGTCGAGGCAGGCGATCTGGCTGAACGTCGCGCGGGGGTTATTCGAGAGGCCCGTGACGTTGCACGCGGCGAGCAGGAGCGCGGCAGCGAGCATGGTGGCCATGACGGCGTGCGGGTTCATGTCCCCCAGCGTACGCATACGCCAGGTCGCGCGGGCGTTACGAATGCGTCATTTCCCTTGCGCCGCTATTGCACCGGCGCGGCGTCGACGACTTCGATGGGCGCGTCCGCGCGCAATTGGCCGCAGGCCGCCGCGATCTCGGTGCCCTTCTCGACGCGCACGGTGCACGGCACCCCGCGTGCCGCGAGTTCGCGCTGGAACGCCAGCGTGCGGTCGCGCCGCGGCCGGCGGATGCGGTCATCGCGCGTGGGGTTGACGGGGATGAGGTTGACGTGGCAGAGCAGGCCCCGCAGCAGTTCCGCGAGCGCGCGCGCCTGCTCCGGCGCGTCGTTCACGCGCTCGATCAGGCAATACTCGAACGTCACACGGCGGCCCGTCTTCTCGATGTACGCGCGGCAGGCCTCGACGATGTCCGCGAGGGGATAACGATGCGCCGTCGCGATCATGCTGCGGCGCAGGGCGTCACCCGGCGCGTGCAGCGAGACGGCGAGACCGACCTGCAGCGGTTCCTCGGCCAGCTTGCGGATCCCGGGGATCAAGCCGACGGTCGAGATCGTGATGTGCCGCGCGCCGAGCCCGAACCCGGCGGCGCTGGTCAGCGTCTCGATGGCGCGCCAGACGGCGGGCAGGTTCGCCAGCGGCTCGCCCATGCCCATGAACACGACGTTGGTGATGCGCTGCCCGCCGGCATCGCGCTGTTCCCGCGCGAAGCCGATGACCTGCGCCACGATCTCGCCAGCGGTGAGGTTGCGTTCGAAGCCGCCCTGGCCCGTCGCGCAGAACGAGCATCCCATCGCGCAGCCGGCCTGGCTGGAGACGCATACGGTCGCGCGGCCTCGGCTGTCGCTGCGCGGGTCGTACAGCATCAGCACTGTTTCGATGAGCCGGCCGTCGGCGAGGCGCAGCAGACGCTTGCGCGTCTGCCCGTCGTCCGACGCGATCTCGCGCACAACGTCGGTGCGGGGGAACGGCAGCGCATCGGCCAGCGCGGCGCGGAGAGCCGCGGGCACGTTCGTCATGTCGTCGTAGCTTGCGGCGAGGGGCCGGTACGCCCACTCCCATACCTGGCGGGCGCGGTACTTCGGCTGTCCGAGCCCGGCGACGTGCGCTTCGAGCTCAGGGAGGCTCAGGTCGTAGAGGGAGGCCATTGATCCAGTCTAACGAATCTGCCTCGGGCCGATGCGCCCTTCCGCTCGGCCTCCGCGCGGCGCGACAATGCGGCGCAGGCACGAAACGACGGAGGATGCACCATGACGACGACCGGAACCGACATCTACGTGGGGCGCGACTTCGGGCGCCACAACATCGCGATCACGCCGGAGCTGGTGACGGCGTATTCCGAGGCGGTCGACGACCACGACGCGATGTATACCGGCGCATCGCCGTACGGCGGGCCGGTCGCGCCGGCCCTGCTCCTGCACTCGGAGGTCTACGCCTACCGCGACCACCCGAAGGGTCCGCCGTCGTGGTACCTGCCGAACCTCTACGGCAACCTGCACGCGCGGCAGGAGTGGGAGCTCTTCGGCCCGATGATGGTCGGCGACGGCGTGACGAGCCGTTCGTTCATCACCGACCGCTACGTGAAGCGCGGCCGCGACTACGTGGTGAACGAGGTGCTGGTGTTCGGCGCTGCGGGGGGCGTTGTCTCACGCGGGCGGACGCACCAGAGCTTTCTCAGCGAGAACCGCGAAGAAGGCATGGTGATCGACAAGACCCGCGAGAAGTCGTCGGGGCGGCGGTTCGAGGTCGATACGTCGAACGCGCTGGAAACGATCGCTCCCGTGCGGAAGGCGATCACCCTCGACATGTGCTTCAAGTTCAGCGGGCCGGAGAAGAACTACCACAACGACAAGGAGATGGCGATCCGCACGGGCTTCCCGGACATCGTCGTGCAGGGGATGATGTCGACGTGCTTCCTGTCGGAGATGATGACGAAGCGCTTCGGCGCCGGCTGGTTCGCCGGCGGCAAGATGAACGTCAACCTCGTCAACATCGTGTGGGGGAGCGACGTGCTCACCTGCCGCGGCTTTGTGCGCGAGGTCACGCCCGAGGGCGCGCGCAAGCGGGCGCACCTCGACATCTGGGCCGAGAAGGAAGATGGCACAAAGGTGACGATCGGCACCGCGAGCGCCGTCGTCTGACCGGCGTCAGTCGCGCGCGACGAGCAGGATGACGCCGGCCGTCGCGACCCAGCCGACGAGCGTGAGCATGATCGGCACGTCCTTGAGGAGCACTTCCTCGGGACTTCCGCCCTCCTTCTTCGTGTGCACGAGGTAGAGGTAGCGGAAGATGCCGTACAGCACGAACGGGATCGTCAGCATCATCGAGTGGTTCGATGGCAGGCCATCGGCCGTGAAGGTGTACAGGCCGTAGGCCATGAGCGTTGCCGCCGTGACGGTCGACGCCATCTGGTCGAGCAGTTCGTGCGAGTACTCATCGAGGATCTTGCGGTGGCTGCCGGCGCCACCCTGCAAGAGCTCGAGCTCGGCGCGGCGCTTGTTGATGCCGAGGAACAGCGCCCCGAGCGCGGTCACGACGTAGAGCCAGGGCGAGATCGGCACGTCGATCGCGAGCGCGCCGGCCATGGCGCGCATCACAAAGCCGGCGGCGATGACCATCAGGTCGATGAGCACGATGTGCTTGAGCCGGTACGAGTACGCCACCATCAGCAGCGTGTAGCCCAGGATGACGAGGCCCATGCGCCAGTCCAGCGCGAACGCGCCGGCGTTGCCGATGATGGCGAGTGAAACGGCCCATACCCATGACGCGTTTACTGAAAGCAGGCCCGCGGCGATAGGGCGGTTGCGCTTACGAGGATGCGCGCGGTCGCTCTCGATGTCGCGGATGTCGTTGACGAGGTAGTCGGCGCTTGACACGAGCGCGAAGCAGGCGAACGCGACGAGTGACTCGAGCAGCTTGGGGATCCAGCTGGACGGGTCGTCGACCTGGTAGTGGCTGTTGACCGAGAAGATGAGGGCAACGAAGACGATGGCGTTCTTCGTCCACTGGCGGGGACGCATGGCGCGGAGGACGGCGCGGAGGTGGGGGACGAGGCCGCCGGCGCGTGCCGGGGCGTGCTCGGCGAGCGGAGGATGCTGGCTGGCCGGCATCGCGGCCTCGTCGTTCGCCATGTCCGGCGCATCATAGCGCACCGTAGCTTCGCGATGAAACAACAGGACCGAAATGGCGCGGTCGATGATCCAATAAGGGGGTGGATGCCATGGAGCGAACCGAAGCCTTGAAGACGCTGCGTCTCGACCCTGGCGCCGACGGCCGGATGGTTGAGTCGGCGTACTGGAGCCTCGTGCGAGGCGCGCAGGAGCGCGGCCACCACGACATCGAGGCGGTGCACGAGATCGATCAGCTGAACGAGGCGTACACCGCGCTCCGTCCGGAGTTCCCGCGTGCGCAGCCCGCACCCTCGCGGCAGGTCCAGGAGTCCGCTGGCCTGGAGTTGATCGACGCGATGGCCGACTGGCTGGCCGAGGAGGGGCTGCGGACGCGCGAGCGGTGGTCGCACCGCAATCCGGAGATCGCGCTGGTCGCCGGCGCCGCGCTGGTGCTGCTGGTGTTAGCGGTAGGCGCGGGCGCGTCGCTGCTCGTGACGTTCATTGCCGCGGCGGCGGCGTTCGCCGGCGTGTGGGCGCCGTGGCGCCACCCGCAGTGCACGACGCGCGGGCGCGAACGGCCTCGCTAGAGCGGCAGGTTGCTGTGCTTCTTGGGCGGCGTGCTGTCGGTCTTGGAGCGCAGCATCTCAAACGCGCGGATCACTTTCCACCGGGTATCGCGCGGGTCGATGACGTCGTCGACGTAGCCGCGCGCGGCGGCGACGTACGGGTTGGCGAACCGCTCCGCGTACTCGGCGGTGAGCTGAGCCCGCTCGCTGGCGGCATCCTCTGACTGCTGCAGCCGGGTGCGGTACAGGATGTTGACGGCTGGCTCGGGCCCGACGACGGCGATCTCGCCCTGCGGCCACGAGAAGTTCATGTCGGCGCGCAGGTGCTTGGAGCCCATCGCGTCGTATGCGCCGCCGTAGGCCTTGCGCAGGATGACCGTCACTTTGGGCACCGTGGCCTCGGAGTAGGCGAACACGAGCTTCGCGCCGTGGACGATGATGCCGCCGTACTCCTGCGACGTGCCCGGCAGGAATCCGGGGACATCGACCAGCGTGAGGATCGGGATGTTGAACGCGTCGCAGAAGCGCACGAAGCGCGCCGCCTTGCGAGACGAGTCGATGTCGAGCACGCCCGCGAGGTACAGCGGCTGGTTTGCAACGACGCCGACGGTGCGCCCTGCCAGCCGCGCAAAGCCGATGACGATGTTCTGCGCGAACTGCGCGTGCACTTCCATGAAGTCGCCGCTGTCGGCGATGGCGTTGATCACCTCCCGCACGTCGTAGCTCTTGGTCGCGTCGTCCGGGACGATGTCGACGAGGTCGTCCGAGCGGCGGTGCGGGTCGTCGCCGGTGTCGACGTACGGCACTTCTTCCATGTTGTTGAGCGGCAGGAAGGACATCAGCCTGCGGACTTCGAGCAGCGTGTCCTCCTCGTTGTCGATGGCGAAGTGGGCGACGCCGCTGCGCGTCGCGTGCGCGAGCGCGCCGCCAAGCTCCTCGTGCGTCACGTCCTCGCCGGTCACCGCCTTGATGACGTCCGGGCCGGTGATGAACATCTGCGACGTGTTCTGCGTCATGAAGATGAAGTCCGTGAGCGCCGGCGAGTAGACCGCGCCGCCCGCGCACGGGCCCATGATCACCGAGATCTGCGGGATCACGCCCGACGCCAGCGTGTTGCGCAGAAACACATCGCCGTAGCCGCCGAGGCTGGCGACGCCCTCCTGGATCCGCGCGCCACCCGAGTCGTTGATGCCGATCACCGGCGCGCCCGTCTTCATCGCCAGGTCCATGACCTTGGACATCTTCTCGCCCATCGCCTCGGACAGCGAGCCACCGAAGACGGTGAAGTCTTGCGAGAACACGAAGACGTCGCGGCCGTCGATCTTGCCGAAGCCGGTGACGACGGCATCGCCGAGATAGTGCTGCTCGTCGAGGCCGAACTCGGTCGCGCGGTGGACCATCAGCTGGTCAAGTTCTTCGAACGTGCCGGGATCGAGCAGGATGTCGATGCGCTCGCGGGCGGTGAGCTTGCCGCGCTCGTGCTGCGCCTCAATACGCTTCAGGCCGCCGCCGAGGCGCGCCTGATCCTTCATCTGGAGCAGTTTTCGCAGTCGTTCTTCGTTGGACATGGGCGGATCGTAGCAGAGGGTTCAGCCTCGCGGAACGAGGCATTCGTACCATGGCGTGCGCGGCGGCGTGCTCAGGCTGCGGGCAACCGCGGTTTGCGGTCGGCCCATGGCTGCAGCTGTTCGAAGGCCCGCGCCGCCCGCAGCACGGTCGCGTCCTCGTACGCGCGGCCGATGACATGCAGTCCGATCGGGAGCCCGTCGTCGGTCCAGCCGCATGGCACCGACGCCGCCGGCTGGCCGGTGAGGTTGAACGGCTGGGTAAACGGCATCCACCAGTACGCCGGCAGGTCCTTGCCTTCGAGGCCGCGCGGCTCGTGGCCGGTGGGGAACGGCGGCACGGCGAGCACCGGCGTCAGCAGCAGGTCGTAGCGGCGGTGGAAGTCGCGCATCTTCTCCCAGATCGCCATGCGGCGCCGTTCCGCGCGCACGATGTCGACTCCGGTGGTGCGCAGCCCGAAGCGCAGGAAGTCGTGCGCCGGCTTGTCGAGCAAGTCGCGCTGCTCATCGGGGAGCTCGCTGATCCATGCCGCGTCGCTCGAAGCGGCGAGCTTGAAGAATGTCAGGTCCGCGGCCGGGCTCGGGAATCCCGGCGTCGCCTCCTCGACCTCGCATCCGAGGTCGGCGAAGCGGCGCGCCGCCGCCTCGCAGGTGCGCCTGACGACCGGGTCGACGTGCGCGTAGCCGAGGTCCGGCGACCACGCGACGCGCATGCCGGCGATGCCGCGGTCGACCTCCGCGAGATAGGAGCCCGGGTAGTCGACCACCGAGAACGGGTCCTCGGGCTCGTAGCCGCAGATCACGTCCATCGCGAGCGCGGAGTCGGCGACGGTGCGCGTCGTCGGTCCGCGATGCGAGACGGTGGACCAGCCGCCGGGCTTCTTCGGCACGCGTCCGAACGTGGGCTTGATGCCGAAGACGCCGCAGAACGACGCCGGGATGCGGATCGAGCCGCCGCCATCGCTCGTCAACGCGATCGGCCCGAGGCCGGCCGCGACCGCCGCGGCGCCGCCGCCGCTCGATCCGCCGGGCGTGCGCGCGAGGTCCCACGGGTTGTTCGTCGCGCCGAACAGCCGGTTCTCCGTCAGCGGCACGAAGCCGAATTCGGGCGTGTTGGTCTTGCCGAGGTGGATGCCGCCGGCATCGAGGAGGCGCTGCACCGAGTACTCGCTGCCCGTCGCGATGTTGTCTTTGTACAGCAGGGAGCCCTTCGTGGTCGGCAATCCCGCGACATCGAACAGGTCCTTGATGGAGACGGGGACGCCGTGCAGGGGCCCGAGCGCTTCGCCGCGCGCGAGGGCGCCTTCGGCGCGCCGCGCCTGCTCGAGCGCCATCTCGCGCGTGACGAGCACGTAGGCGTTGAGCGCCGGGTTGAGCGCGTCGATGCGGTCAAGCAGCGCCTGCGTCACCTCGACGGGTGAAAGCCGCCTCTCGCGGATCTCCTTCGCCATGTCGGTGGCGGGCATCCACGCGATTTCGTCGTGCATCGTCACTCCTCGCTGCTCGCCCTGGGGCCGCCACGAACATTGCCGAGCGGGCGCCTGTGTGTCAATGGCCGTGGCTCTGCTATCATCGCGCGCGATGGCACTGCAGATCGCGCCTTTTGACCGCGCGCGCCACCTTGACACCGCCGCGATGCTGCTCGCCGACCGGCAGCGGCGCGACCGCGAACGCGATGCGCGGCTTCCCGGCGCCTTCGAGGTCCCGGCAGCGTGCCGTCCCCTCGTCGAGCAGGCGCTCGACGGGCACGGCGCGCACGCCGTCATCTGCAGTGACGGCGGGCGCGTGATCGGGTTTGCGGTGATGTCCGCGCAGGTGATCCCACAGACGCACTTCCTGGCGAGCTTCTTCCCGCCGCGCCAGGCATCGATGGGGTTGTCCGCGCACGCGGTCGAGGCTGGCGCGGAGTACGACGTGTACCGCGAGCTGTACGCCGCGCTCGCGGACCGGTTCGTTTCGCTCGGATTCTTCGACCATTCGGTGAACATCCCGGCGTCGGACGCCGCCGCGCGCGAGGCGTTCGTCTCGCTCGGGTTCGGGCTGTCGATGGCGGCGGCGATCCGCGATGTCGCTCCCACGGGGCGCGGCGGCGCGAGCGTCGACGTGCACCAGGCGGCGGCCGAGGACGCCGAGGCGATCTTCGCGCTGTCGGAGGAACTGACGCTGCACCACGCGCGCTCGCCGATCTTCAACCCGTACATCCGCGAGTCCGATGCCGAATCGCACAACTTGCAGCGCGGGCTTCTCGGCGACACGGCGAACGCCCACTGGGTGGCGTACGACGGCGCGCGCGCGATCGGCATGAACACGTTCATGCCCCCGGGGTTCCTGTCGCCGCTGACGGTGCCGGACAAGACGGTCTACCTCTTCCAGGGCATCGTCATGCCCGATGCGCGCGAGGGCGGCGTCGGAACGGCGATCCTTTCGCGGAGCATGGCGTGGGCGCGCGAGCAGGGCTTCGAGCATTGCGCGCTGCACTTTGCCACGGCGAACATCCCGGGCGCGCGGTTCTGGCTGAGCAGCGGGTTCGTGCCGGTAGAGCACGGCATGCGCCGCCGCATCGACGACCGGATCGCCTGGGCCAACAAGTAGCGCCATGCCTGTCGCACGCCTCCGCGGCGTGGTCGAAGAGAAGGGCGACGGCTGGCTGATCGTCGGCGTGGGCGGCGTCGGCGTCCTTGCGTTGGTGCCGGCGCCGGCGGTGGACGCGCTGGCCGAGGGCGCCGCCGCGTCGCTGTACACGTACCTTCACGTGCGCGAGGACGCGCTCACGCTGTACGGGTTCCTCACGCGCGATGATCTGCGCATCTTCGAGCAGCTAATCGGTGTGAGCGGCGTGGGGCCGCGCGCGGCGCTGGGGCTGCTTTCGGCGCTCGACTGCGCGCAGTTGACGACGGCGATCGCGGCCGGTCACGCCGACGTGCTGCGCCGCGTCCCCGGCATCGGGCAGAAGACGGCCGAACGGATCGTGCTCGACCTCCGCGACAAGGTGGAGCCGCCGCTCGACGGCGGGGCGCCGCCGCCCGCCGCGAAGGCGCCGGAGGTCGACACGGAGCTCGTCGCGGCGCTGACGGGCCTCGGGTATAGCCAGGCGGAGGCGGCCGACGCGGCATCGCGCGTGCCCGAGGGCGATGGATTGGACCTCGAGGAGCGGATTCGGGCGGCGCTCAGCTTCTTCGCGCGCGCCTGACTACCACGTCATCTCGCGGTGGACGCGCAGCGTCTCGGGCTGCTGGTCCCACTTCGTGCCCGCGGTGAGCCCGCCGTCGACGACGAGCGCATGGCCGGTGATGAACGACGCCTCGTCGCTCGCGAGCCAGAGCGCGGCGCTGGCGATGTCGTCGGGCATGCCGGAACGGGGGATCGGCTGCAGGCCGGCGAGCGCGGTCCGCACGAAGTCGAGCGCCTCGGGCGCGCCGAGGCCGCCGGCGAGCAGCGGCGTCGCGATGCCGCCCGGGCAGATGCAATTGACGCGCACCAGGCGCTCGGCAAGCTCGATCGAGACGGAGCGCGTGAGGTTGATGATCGCCGCTTTCGCCGCGCTGTAGATGTGCGGCCCGCGGCCGCCGCCCAGGCCGGCCACGCTGGCGGTGCTGATGATGCTCCCGGAGCGCCGCGCGCGCATCGGGCCGGCGGCGTGCTTCATGCCGAGGAAGACGCCGCGGAGGAGCACGTTCATCGTGCGGTCGTACTCTTCGACGGTGATCTCGTCGATCGGGCCGACGGCGCCGCCGATGCCGGCGTTGTTGAACATGATGTCGATGGCGCCGAACTCGTCGATGGCGCGGCGGACCGCGGCGCGGACGTCAGCGTCGTCGGCGACGTCGGTGTGCTGGTAGACAGCGGCGCCGGCGAGCGTGTCGGCGATCGTGTGACCCTTCGCGTCCTGCACGTCGGCGATGACGACGCGCGCGCCCTCCTCGACGAAGCGGCGCACGGTGGCCTCGCCCATGCCGCTGGCGCCGCCGGTGATCACGGCAGCCTTGCCGTCGAGCCGTCCCATGCGATGTCCTCCCGCGTGCCCGGGCGGGTGCGCTACATGTACTGGCCGCCGTTGGGGTTGAACTGCTGGCCGGTGATCCAGTCGCCCTCGGTGACGAGGAAGCGCACGAACGCGGCGACTTCGTCGGGCTTGCCGAAGCGGCCGAGCGGGATCTGCGCGATCAGGTTCTTCTTCACGTCGTCGCTCAGCGAGGTGACCATGTCGGTCTCGACGAACCCCGGGCACATGGCGTTGACGGTGATGTTATTGCGCGCGAGCTCTTTCGCCGCCGACTTCGCGAACGCGATGAGGCCCGCCTTGGCCGCCGCGTAGTTCGCCTGCCCGACGTTCCCCATCTGCCCGATGATGCTGGACATGACGATGATACGGCCGTAGTTGCGCTCGACCATGTGAGGAATGGCGGCGCTGGTGCAGTAGAACGCGCTGCTCAGGTCGGTGTTGATCACCTCCTGCCACTCGTCGACGGACATGCGCTTGAGGCTGCGGTCGCGGTTCACGCCGGCGTTGGCGACGAGGATGTCGATCTGGCCGTAGGTCTCGATCGTCTTGTCGATGAGCGCCTTGCAGTCGTCCGGGTGGCCGACGCCGGCGCGGACGGCGATGGCGCGCCCGCCCTGCGACACGATCTCGCCGACGAGCTCGTCGGCCATCTCCTGGTTGGTGAAGTAGTTGACGACGACCGCCGCGCCCTCGCGGGCCAGCTCCTGGGCGCAGGCGCGCCCGAGGCCGCGCGACGCTCCCGTGACGACGGCCACCTGGCCTTCGAGCCGCTTCTCCGACATGTCCCCTCCGAGCCACGAATTCCGGCGGTGATCGATACGGCGGGACTGTACCCGATGGCCCTTCGAGGGGCTAGCGATCCCGGCGGTGCGGTAACGCCGCGCCCGCTCGCGACACCGATGTTCGAGGCGGCGGCGACTCGGCCGAACTGCGGCGCCTGCAATCCGCCAAAGGGCCGAGGCATCGGCGTACGCCGCGCGCGTAGGATCGCCACATGAAGATGTTCAACGTCGGCCGGGCACACGCAGCGCTCCGCCTGCTCCTCGAGGCGGGGATCATGGTCGCGGCGTACGTCGCCTACCAGGCGGTGCGGGTGCTCGTCTCCTCGGACCCGGGCGAGGCGTTTGGCAACGGGTTTGGCGTGATCGAGACGGAGCAGCGCCTCGGGATCTTCGTTGAGCCGCGGCTGCAGTCACTCGTCGTCGAGCACGGCTGGCTGGTGGCGTTGCTCAACTGGACGTACGTCTGGGGCTACCTGCCTGTGATCTCCGCAGCGGCGATGTACCTGTACTTGCGCGACCACGCGGCGTACACGCGCTACCGCAACGCGTTCCTTGTGTCGGGCGCGGCCGGGCTCATCGTGTTCGCGCTGATGCCGGTCGCGCCGCCGCGCATGTTCCCGGAGTTCGGATTCGTCGACACGGTCCACGCGAACTCCGTCGTGTACCGCCAGTTCCAGGGCAGCGGCATGGTCAACGAGTACGCGGCGGTGCCGAGCTTCCACTTCGGCTGGACCCTGCTGATCGGCATTGCGCTGGTGCAGACGTCGCAGCACGCGCTGACGCGGGCGCTTGCGGTGACGCTGCCGGCGGCGATGCTGGCGGCGATCGTCTTCACGGCCAACCATTACTTCATCGATGCGCTGGCGGGCGGGATCGTTGTGCTGGGCGCGCTCGCGCTCGTCACGGCGGCCGAGCGATATGCACCGCGCGTGGCGGCGGCGCTGACGCGCTGGCATGCGCAGCGATCAGCGCGCCCCTCATTGTTCGCCAGCGTTAACCTCCGTTAACCGCGCGTTAACGCGCGAGCCCGTATCGTCCGGGTGGATGAACGGCCGAAGACGATGGACCGCAGCGCCCGCAAACCGGGCGAAACGCCGCCCGGCGCTCGCGCTGGCGGCGCTGCCGCTCGCCGCCGCAACGCTGCTCGTCGCGTGCCGCGGGGGGTCGGATGACATCGCCGTCGATGGATCGAGCACCGTCGGCCCGATCACGGAGGCGATGGCCGAGGAGTTCCTGAAGCAGGCCGACCTGCGGGTCTCCGTCGGCATCTCGGGCACCGGCGGCGGGTTCGAGAAGTTGTGTCGCGGGGAGATCGACATCAACAACGCCTCGCGCCCGATTGACGAGGACGACGAGAAGGAGGGCGCGGCCTGCGCGAGGCGTGGCATCGAGTACGTCGAGTTCAAGGTTGCGCTCGACGGCCTGACCGTCGTGACGCACCCGGGCAACGACTTCGCCGCGTGCCTCACCATCTCGCAATTGCGCGCGATCTGGGACGCGGGAAGCGAGGTCGACAACTGGGCCCAGGTCGACGCGTCGTTCCCGGACCTCGGCATGAAGCTCTACGGGCCGGGGCCGGACTCGGGCACGTTCGACTACTTCACGAAGGCCGTCAACGGGACGACGGACCAGAGCCGCTCTGACTACACCGCGAGCGAGGACGACTACGTGCTCGTGCAAGGCGTCGAGCACGACGCCGGCGCGCTCGGCTACTTCGGCTTTGCCTATTACCAGGGCGAAGGCTCCGGCCTGAACGGCGTGGCGGTCAAGCGCGACATCGACAAGAACGGCGAGCCGGTCGAGGGCGCCGCGTGCGTGTCGCCGACGGTGGATTCGATCAACGACGGAACGTATCCGCTCGCCCGGCCGCTGTTCCTCTACGTCACGAGGGACGCGCTCGCCGATGCGGACGTGCGGGCGTTCGTCGAGTTCTACCTCACGCACCCGCAGTACGTGACCGACGTCGGCTTCGTGCCGCTGCCGGAAGAGGAGTACCGCGCGCAACTGGACCTGCTCCATGACGTATCCCCGGGCGGTGAGCGCTGATGGCGGCGCGCATGAGGGGGCGGCAACCGCACGCTGAGCATCCGTTCTCGATCGCCGGCGGCCGCACGCGGTACACCGGCGAGTACGCCATCCAGGCGCTGCTGTTTGGCTGTGCGGCGCTCTCGGTCGTGACGACGTTCGCGATCATCTGGGTGCTGGCGCAGGAGACGTTCGGCTTCTTCCGCGATGTGTCGATCGTGGACTACGCGTTCGGCACGCACTGGTCGGCGCTGATCGAGCCGCGCAGCTTCGGCGTGCTGCCGCTGATGTGGGGAACGGTGCTGGTCGCCGGGATCGCCGGCGCGATCGCGCTGCCGATCGGGCTCGGCGCGGCGGTGTACCTCAGCGAGTACGCGAGCCCGCGCCTGCGGTCGATCCTCAAACCGACGCTCGAGGTGCTCGCCGGCATCCCGACGATCGTGTACGGCTACTTCGCCGTGAACTGGGTGACGCCGCAGCTGCAGAGCGTGCTCGGCGACCGCGTACAGTTCTTCAACGCACTCAGCGCGGGCATCGTCGTCGGGATCATGGTGGTCCCGATGATCTCGTCGCTGAGCGAAGACGCGATGCACGCCGTGCCGGACAACCTGCGCGAGGGCGCGTACGGTCTCGGCGGCACGAAGCTCGACGTGTCGGTGCGCGTGGTGGTGCCGGCGGCGCTCTCGGGCATCGTCGCATCGTTCATCCTCGCCATCTCGCGTGCGATCGGCGAGACGATGGCCGTGGTGCTGGCCGCCGGTGCGACGCCGAACCTGAGCCTGAACCCGTTGGAGAGCTTCCAGACGATGACCGCGTTCATCGTCGCCGTGGCGCTTGGCGACGTGTCCGCGGGGAGCACTGAATACAGGGCGTTGTTCGCCGTGGCGATGACGCTGTTCCTCATGACGCTGGCGATGAACATCGTGAGCCAGCTGGTGCTGGCGAAGTTCAGGAACGTGTACGAGTGAGCGCGGAACAGCTTCAGCTCAGCGGCGGCGCGCGGACGTCGTTCAAACGGTGGCAGGGGCGCGCGTTCGCTGCGCTGGCGTTCGCCTGCACGCTCGTCGGCGTGCTGTCACTCGCCGTGCTGATGTACGAAGTGCTGTCGGAGGGCGCCACGCGCCTCGACATCGCGTTTCTCCGCGACCTGCCGTCGCGCTTCCCGGAACAGGCAGGCTTCTATCCGGCGATCATGGGCAGCCTGTGGGTGATGGGGCTGACGGCGCTGCTCGCCATCCCGATCGGCATGGGCGCGGCGATCTACCTGGAGCTGTACGCCGGGCGAAACTGGCTGACGCGCATCATTCAGATCAACATCGCGAACCTCGCGGGCGTGCCGTCGATCATCTACGGCATCCTCGGCCTGGCGGTCTTCGTGCGGGCGATGGAGTTCGAGCGTTCGGTCCTGGCGGGCGCGCTGACGATGGCGTTGCTCGTGCTGCCCGTCGTCATCATCGCGTCGCAGGAGGCGCTGCGGGCGGTGCCGCCGTCGCTGCGGGACGGGGCGCTCGCCCTGGGCGCGACGCGCTGGCAGACGATCCGGGGGCAGGTCCTGCCGGTCGCCTTCCCCGGGATGCTCACGGGCGTCATTCTCGCGCTCTCGCGGGCGATCGGCGAGACGGCGCCGCTGATCATGGTTGGCGCGTTCCAGTACATCCCGTTCGCGCCCGACGGCGTCTTTTCACGGTTCACGGTCATGCCGGTGCAGATCTTCACCTGGTCGGCGCGGCCGCAGGCTGCGTTCCGCGAGACGGCCGCCGCGGGCATCATCGTGCTGCTCGCGCTCTTGCTGACGCTGAACTCGGTGGCGATCTACCTGCGAAACCGGTACCAGAGGAAGGTAAAATGGTGATCGATGTGACAAATCGCCCCGACCACGGCCTGGCAGACCGTATCGCCGCGCACGCCGAGACGCCGCCGCTGCACGAACGCATCGCCGACATCGCCGGCCCCGTCGTGATCGAGATGGACGGCCTGTCCGCGTACTACGGCGGATTCCGCGCGCTCCACGACGTTTCGTTTCGCATCCCCGAGCGCAAGATCACGGCGCTCATCGGACCCTCGGGCTGCGGAAAGAGCACGCTGCTCCGTTGCATGAACCGCATGAACGACCTGGTGCACGGCTTCCGCATCGACGGGTCGATGAGGTACCGCGGACAGGATCTGTACGCGAAGGGCGTCGACGTCGTCGAGGTGCGGCGGCGCATCGGCATGGTGTTCCAGAAGCCGAACCCGTTTCCGAAGTCGATCATCGATAACATCGCGTTCGGTCCGCGAGTCAACGGCATCAAGGGCAACACGATGGAGATCGTCGAACGGTCGCTGCGCGCGGCGGCGCTCTGGGACGACGTGAAGGATAAGCTGCATCAATCCGGGCTCGCGCTCTCGGGCGGGCAGCAGCAGCGCCTGTGCATCGCCCGCGCGCTCGCGGTGCAGCCGGACGTGATCCTCATGGACGAGCCGTGCAGCGCGCTCGACCCGATCGCGACGCTCAAGATCGAGGACCTGATGCGCGAGCTGGCCGAGCAGTACACGATCGTCATCGTGACGCACAACATGCAGCAGGCCGCGCGCGTCGCCGATTACACCGCGTTTATGATGATGCGGCCGGATCGCGCGGGTGAGCTCGTTGAATTCGGGGACACCGACACGCTCTTCACGACCCCGCGGGACAGGCGGACCGAGGACTACATCACCGGCCGGTTCGGATAGGGGACGTAACGCATGCCGAGAGAGCAATTCGACCGCAAGCTCCGCGAGATCCACGATGACGTGCTGATCATGTCCAGCATGGTCGAGAAGGCGATCCAGCGTGCCGTCGACGCGCTGCGCAACCGCGACGAGCGGACGTCGAACGCGATCATCAGCGACGACCTGGCGATTAACGCGAAGCGCTACGAGATCGAGGAGCTCTGCATACACACGATCGCGCTGCAGGCGCCGATGGCGGCGGACCTGCGCAACCTCGTCGCCGTGCTGTTCATAGCATCGGAGCTTGAACGCATGGCCGATCATGCGGAGGGGATCGCGCGCATCACCCTGATGCTCGGCGACGAGCCGCTGCCGCGCCCGCTCGCGGAGATCTCGGAGATGGGGACGCGCACCGTCGACATGCTGCGGCGGGCGATGACGGCGTTCGTCGAGCGCGACGACCAGGCCGCGCGCGCGATCTGCGACGAAGACGACGTCATCGACACCCTGTACGACACGGCGTACCATGCGATCATCCAGGAGATGATCAGGAACCCGGCCGACGTGCAACGCCTCACGTACATGATCTGGACGTCGCACAACCTCGAGCGAATCGCCGACCGCGTGACGAACATCTGCGAGCGCGTGATCTTCATGGTCACGGGGCAGCTCGAAGAGATCAACGTTTCCCGCTACTAGCGAGGGCGTGTGACGAGCGGCGCCTCTACGGAAGCAGCGGCCGGCGCGACGACGGTGCTCGTCATCGAGGACGAGGCGACGCTCGTCGCGTCGCTCGCGTACAACTTCCGCAAGCACGGCTACACCGTCGTGACCGCGACGGACGGCGTCGAGGGGCTGCAGGCGGCCCGCCGCGTGCGGCCCGACGTCGTCGTGCTCGACCTGATGCTGCCGCGGATGGACGGAATGGAAGTGTGCCGCCGCCTGCGCGCGGACTCCGACGTGCCGATCCTCATGCTCACGGCGAAGGGCGAAGAGTTCGACCGTGTCATGGGCCTGGAAATGGGCGCGGACGACTACCTGACCAAGCCGTTCAGCATGCGCGAGCTGATCGCGCGGGTGCGCGCGCTGCTGCGCCGGGCAGCGCCGCGCGCGACCGCCCGAGAAGACGCGCTGATCGAGGCTGGCGCCATGGCGATCGACCCGCGCGGACGCACCGTCCGCAACGCCGGCGCCGAAGTCGCGGTCAAGCCCAAGGAGTTCGACCTGCTGCTGTTTCTGGCGCGGAACGCCGGGAAGGCGTTTACGCGCGAGCAACTGCTCGAACGGGTTTGGGGCTACCAGTTCTTCGGCGGCAGCCGCACCGTCGATGTGCACATGCGCTGGCTGCGTGAGAAACTGGAGGATGATCCGGCACACCCGCAGCATCTCCTGACCGTGCGAGGCGTTGGCTACAAGTTCGTCCTCTAGCCGGCAGTCGCTCCCGCGGGGCGTCGTCATCGCCGTGGCGATCGTGTACGTCGCCGTGGTGGGCGTCGTCGACCTGATCGTCGGCCTGACGATCGGGCACGCGGCGTGGCAGGTGGCGCTCGCGGTCGGTGCGAGCACGGTCGCTGTGACGCTGCTGACCGTGGTGCTCGTCTGGCCGCGCCTGCGTCAGCTCGAAGCGGCGACGAATGTCGCGCGCGCGCTCGCCGAGGGTCGCTTCGATGAGCGGGCGGAGGGCGACGACCCGCAGTTCGGCTCGCTCGCCGCCGCGCTGAACGCCGCCGGCGAGCGACTCGGGCGGATGGTCGATGCGCTGCGGCTCGAACGGGCGCAGCTGGAGGCGCTGCTCAACGCCAGCAGCGATGCGACGGTCGCCGTCGACCGCGGCGGCGCCATCGTCTACATGAACGAGGCGGCGGCGCAGATGTTCGGGGCGGCGCGCCAGGAGGCCGGGCGCGCGTTCATCGAGGTCGTGCGCGACCACGATCTGAACGCGCTGCTGGCGGCGGCGGCCCAGCGCGGAGAGCGCAGCGTGCGCGTGGTGACATACGGACCGGCGCAGCGGTGGCTGCAGGCGACCGCGGTGCCCATTACCGGCGGAGGCGGCTGGGCCGCGCTCGCCGTGTTCCACGACCTGACCGAAGTGCGGCGGCTCGACAGCGTGCGCCGGGACTTCATCAGCAACGTGTCGCATGAGCTGCGCACGCCGCTCGCGGGCATCCGCGCGGCGGCCGAGACGCTGCAGGAGGGCGCGCTGCGCGAGCCCGTTGCCGCGGCCGAGTTCCTCGGTCACATTCAGCGCGAGGCCGACCGCATGACGCAACTGGTCGAAGAGCTGCTCGAATTGTCCCGCATCGAGTCCGGCGCCGCGCCGATGCGCTTTGCGAGCGTCGACGCGGGCGCGCTCGTGCGCGACACGGTCGAGCGCTTCACGCGGCAGGCCGAGCGCGCCGGCATCGCGCTGCGCGCGACCGTGCCCGATGCGCCGCTGCACGTCGCCGGCGACGCCGAGCGGCTGGACCAGGCGCTGGGCAATCTCGTCGCCAACGCGATCAAGTTCACGCTCGCCGGCGGCGAGGTCGAGGTGACGGCGGCCGGCACCGGCGGACAGATCATGCTGAGTGTGCGTGACACCGGGATCGGCATTGAACGCGAGCAGCAGGGGCGCGTGTTCGAGCGGTTCTACAAGGCCGACCAGGGGCGGGGCGGCGGCACAGGCCTCGGCCTGGCGATCGTGAAGCACATCGTGCTCGCCCACGAAGGCTCCGTATCCGTGGAGAGCCGCCCCGGCCACGGGTCGACGTTCACGATGGTTCTGCCGCGCGGCTGACCTTCGCGGCGAGCCGCGCGCGGACCTCCGGCTCACCCAACCCGCTGATCTCGACGACCTTGTTCCGGCCACGCGCGCCCGACACGATATCGATCGACGACGGCGGCACGCGGAGGGCGCCCGCGAGGAGCCGCACGAGCGCGGCGTTCGCGCGGCTGCCGGCCGGCGGCGCCGAGACGCGCGCGTGCACAGTGCCGTCGGGGTCGACGCGGTCGATGGCGTCGGCGCCGCCGCGTGGCGTCAGGCGGACGGCCAGGCGTGCCATCAGAGCGGGCGGCGCATGCCGTGTACCGACTCGCCGAACAGCGCCCGGCGCGGCACGATGAAGCGGTACTGCCAGCAGTGGCGGGGAGCCTCCTCCCACTCGTCGTCGGCGATCTCGCCGTAGCCGAGTCGCTGCCAGAACGGCAGCGCGTCTTCGGTGAACAGGTACACGACGCGGGCGCCGTATGCGCGGGCGTCGTCCTCGAGCAGGTGGGCGATGGTGCGGCCAATGCCGGCGCCGCGCAGCCGCTCATCGACGATGACGCTGCGGATCACGCCGCAATCGTCGTAGAGTTCGAGGGCGCCGCAGGCGACGATCTCGCCATGGTGGTCGGCGACGACGAACCCCTCGAGGAATTCGCCGATGAACAGCGGCGGCAGCTCGCCCGACAGGATGAGCGCGCCGAGCTGCGGCACGTCGGCGAGCGTCGCGCGCCGCAGCACGAGCGCGGATGCGTCGAGCGGCGCCGTGTTGCGCGGCGGCAGCGCCCCGATCAGCGGGTTCGGGCGCTCGGCGCCGGCCGCCAGGTCTGCGTCGAACATCGCCAGGAGGGCGCGGATGCCGTCGCTCTCGTCGTATTGCCGCGTCATGCGGCCGACGGCGTCGGTTGCGCGCTCGCGCGTCCACCACGATCCCGCCACGACTTCGTTGCGCATCGCGTACTCCTCCCGAACCGAGATGATAGCGACGGCGGGCACGCGCCGCATCCGCGGAACGTGGCGAACTGTTGGCTATAGTGATGCGGTTTGCGCCAGGAGGGATCGGGAATGCGGAAGCTGGTGATTTCGGCCGTAGCGGTTGTGGCCGCCGCCGCATCGTTTGCGTGCGGGGACGGCGGCAAGAAGGCGGGCGACGACGGGGACGGCCCCCCGCGCGCAACGATTGCGGCTGGCACGCGCACGCCATCGGGCGCCACGCCGCCGGGCGGCACGCCGCCCGCGCGCACGCCGGCGGGTGGCGGCGACACAGCAAACGGCGGTGGAGCGGACCGCGACCGCGTGCGGCGCACGATCGAGAAGTTCATCGATTCGACGTTCACGGGCGAGTATCAGGCGACCGGTCCAGACGACGACGATGGGCTGAGCGGCGGCACGATCACGATCTACAAGGACGGCAAGACGAGCCTGCGTTTTGACATCCGCACGCAGCAGGACGGCGAAGACGTCGAGATGATCTTCATCACGGCGCCCGGCGTGACGGCGTTCTGCATGAGCGGCGGCGCGGCGCTGGGCATCCCCGTCGGCGACGGCACGTGCTTTGACGACGATCCGACGGGCGGCTTCGCGCTCGGCGACCTGAGCTCGGAACTCGAGGCGCTGGAGACGCAGGACTTCGACCTGCTCGAGGACAGCGAACGCGAGATCGCCGGCATCGGCGCCACATGCTTCCGCGCGAAAGACGCGGATGGCGAGGAGAGCGACATCTGCCTGTCCGACAACGGAGAACTGCTCCAGGTGGGCGGCGGCAGCGACGGCACGCTGATGACGGCGACGAGCATCAGCAGCGGCGTGGATGCGGACGCCTTCACGCTGCCGTACGATCTGGGCGACCCGCTGGCGGGCGAGTAACCGTATCACGTTCGACGACGAGGCCCGCGCGTCCGCGCGGGCCTTTGTCGTCCAGTGCACGTGCGAGGTTACTCGCGGGCCGGATCCGTCTGCGGCTCACTGCCGTCGACGCCACCGCCAAGCGGCGGTTCCGAGCCGGGCGCCATGCAGCTCACGGCAGGGTCATCGGACGGGCACTCTGGCGCCGGCGCGTCCGGGCACACGATCGAGCCATCGCTCGAGACCGAGCAGTCCGGCGGCAGGCAACGCGCGCCGCCGGTGTCGTCGCACGGCTCGACGGGGATCGGCTCGCACGGCGCGGGCATCGGCAGGATCCGGTCTTCGACGCCGGGCTCCGGCAGCGGGTACCTCGGCATCACGCACGGGTCGACCGGCAGACACGGGACGGGCATGCCCGGCGCCGGGTCGACGGGCGTGACGTCGACGGGCGGCATTGGCGTGATCGCGATCGTCGTGCCGCCTTCTTCGGCGTAGCCCTCCTGCGCGATCGCCCTGCCCGAACCGTGGCCCGTTTCCAGGCATGGGTACGGCGTCCAACCGCACTCGGCTTCGGGCACACCGTCGGGGCAGACGGGCGGATTCATCAGCCACGGCTCGATGCAGGCCATGCCGGGCGGGCACGCTCCGCCGCCGGCGACCATGTCGCACGGGCCGTCGGCCGCGCACTTGGCGTCGTCGCCGGCGACCATGTCGCACGGGCCGTCGGCCGCGCACCTGGCGGCGTCGCCCGCCGGCTCGACGACCACGTCGACGCAGTCCGGCACGCCCTCGGCGCACATGGCGCTGACCGCGCTGCCGCCGCTTCCATCGGATTCGGGCCCCGCGTGCCGCTGGCCGTCGCGTGATACCACGTCATCTCGCGCAGGCGCGTCGCTTCCGCCGCGCATGGCGTAGGCGCCTGTCCCCGCGGCGATGGCCAGCACGAGCGCGCCAATCCCAATGCCCAGCTTCGTCCACTTCTTCATCTCTCGCCTCCTCGCAAGCTGTGTCGCCTCTCAGACGACGCGCCCGCGCCGAAAGTTCCCCTGCGCCGGCGGCCGATGCCCCGTATACTCGGCCCGTGCTTGACGCCCCGCCAGCCTGCTGCGCGCTTCCGCCGCGCCGCCGCCGATGATCTCGAGCCGCGTTGCGGCCGCGCTTTCGCTTGTGCTGGCCGTGGCGGCGGTGGCGCTGGCGACGGTCGCGTTTACGGCGACGCTCCGGGATGACACGCCGGCCCCCGGGCGGCGCGTGCAGACGCGCTTCAGCCGGACGTACGAGGGCGAGCCGGCCGCCTTCCCGCTCGACGAGTTCTACCTGAGTATCGACGCCGGGACGGCGCGGGCGCTGTACGTCTATCCGCCGGGATACTACGGGCACGCGCGCGGGTGCAAGGTGGTGTGGGTCGAGGGCGAGACCGTCGTCACGCCGGCGGGCATGCGCGGGCCGGGGATGTTTGTCGACCCGTGCGGCGGGGCGCGCTTCGACCGGGAGGGGCGGCTCGTGGCGGGGCCCGCCGACCGGGGGCTGGACTGGTTCACGGTGCTGCCCGCCGTCGATGGCTACGTGGTGGACACGCATACGCTGTACTGCGGCGACGCGTTTGAACCGGAGGAGCCGCGCCCAACCGGCGCGCCCGTGCCGCCCGCGCCACCAGCACCAACGGTTGCGGCATCGCCCGGAGCGCCGGCGGCCGGCGCCGCGACGGCGACGGTTGCGCTGCCGACGGCGACACCGACCGCGACCGCGGCGGGCACGCATACGCCGACGCGCACCGCGACGCCCGAAGGCGGCGCCAGGTGCGAACGGGCGTCGAACAGCGACGCTTAACCGCCGCGCGCGGTACGTCGCGCCAGGTCGCGTTGGTGGCGGCGGACCTCGTGGTCGCCCCACGCCTCGATCAGGCGTGCGATCGGCCCGAGCTTCTTCGGCAACTGCGGGTACGTGAGCTCGCCGCGGATGATCTCGGTCATGTAGCGCCAGAACGTCGAGTTGTACTTCAGCATCAGCACGGAGACTGACGGCAGGCGCTGGAAGATGGCCTGCAGCCGCTTCGACGCGATGATCTCGTCACGCATCTCGGCGTCGAGCGCGCGCTGGTAGCCCGACAGGTCGCGCGCCTCGCCCGCGAGGTAGCGCTGCGCTTCGGTCGCGGCGAGGCGTCCGCTCACGAACGCCGCCCAGATCCCCTCACCGGACAACGGGTCGACGAGCGCCGCGGCATCGCCGGCGAGCATCGCCGGGCCGCGCACCACGGGCGCGTCGTCGCGCCGCAGCGGGAGCTGGTAGCCGCGATGCCCGCGGAGCCGCGATTCGTCGAGGCCGTAATACGCGCAGAGGCGCGACAGCTCATGGCGCAGCGTCGGGCCGGTGTACTTCCAGCCGCCGACGCCGACGTTCAGGTGGTCGCCCTTCGGGAAGATCCACGCGTACCCGCCGGGGATGCCGGCGAGGTCAAGGCCGATCATGCGTGACCACGGTTCCATGTCACCGTTCAGCGCAGGGTAGTTCGCCTCGAACGCCACCGCCGTCTCGCCCGCGGCCTCGATGCCGAGTGCCCTGGCCGTGACGCCGTTGATGCCGTCGGCGCCGATGAGCACCGGCGCTTCGGCGGCGCCGCGGTCGGTACGCACGACCGCGCCGTCCGGTCCGATGTCGACCGCGCGCACGGCGACGCCGTCGCGGAATTCGGCGCCCGCGCATGCCGCGTGCTCGACAAGGTACGCATCGAGCTTGCTGCGCTGTGTCATGCGGGCGAGCAGCCGCGGACTCGTGCGGTCGAAGCGGCGGCCGAGGCGCACGCTGACGCGCACGCCGTAGATCTCGCGCTCGGTCACGGGCGCCAGGTCGAGGTCGTTGGCCTCGTCGGCGCGGAAGGTGACGCCGCCGCCACAGGGCTTGTCGCGCGGGAATGTCGCGCGGTCGAGCAGGAGCACGCGCGCGCCAGCCCGCGCGAGGATTCGCGCGGCGGTGCTGCCCGCCGGCCCGGCGCCTGCGACGATGACGTCGTATCGGTTCGTGGACATCTGCACGGTCAGTGTACGGCGCGCGCGGGCGGCGCGCCCGCTGGCTAATTCAGCGCGATGATTGCCGCCGCGAGCAGGATGCCCTGCGCGCCGATGGCCGCGACGAGCAGCACGTAGCCGACCATCCGCTCCCACGAGTGAGCGATGAACCCGAGCCCGAGGTTGAGTAGCAGGAGCCCGATGCCGGTCTGCGGCAGCTTCAGCAGCTCGTCCTTTGAGCCGACGCGCGTGACGCCGTCGAGCTGCGGGAACGAGAGGGCGATGCTCTGCGGCAGTCCGGGGTACTGCTGGAACACGTACGCGAACATAGCGAAGAACGTGGCGAAGGCGGCGAACGCCAGCGCCTGGGCCGTGTAGTCCGCCCAGAACGGCTGCGCCGCAAGGTACAGGCGGTCGGGCGTCTGCGCGGCGGCGATCAGCGAGCCCATGCGCTGCTGGCCCTGGAGGGCCTCGGCGAACGCCACCTCGTCCTCGACGCTGAGCGCGTAGGACTGCGCCGGCGTGACGACATACAACAGGTCGGCGGGCGCGCGGTGCGTCGAGTAAAACAGCGTGTCGCCAATGCTGCCCTGGATCGTCGCGCGGCCGACGTGGTGGCCCAGCCAGCTGACGCCGGCGACGTGCGGGTTCGGCAGTTCGCGCCCGGGCACGAGCCGCTCGATCTGCGTGATCGGTACCGTCTGGCGGATGTCGCCCCAGACGATCGTCAGTGCGTTGCGGTCGAGCACATAGCGCAACGTGCCGAGGCTGTACGTCCAGTAGCAAAACAGCAGGCCGAGCAGCAGGAACATCGACGCGACGAGGTAGAACGGGATCACCTTGAGGTCGATGTCCTGGCTCAGGCCGCGCAACGTGAGCGCGACGGCGATGCCCAGGCACCAGGCGGCAAGCGCGCCGCCGACGAGCGTACCGATCGCGCGGGGGGGACGGAATTCCATCAGGCCTTGGCCGCCGCCGGCGACTCGACCGCGGGCTGTACTGGCGTCACCCACTGCGCGTACTTCGCGTTGCGCCCGCGGATGCAGTCGAAGAACAGCTTCTGCAGCTGCGCGGTGATCGGGCCGACGCCGCCGCCGCCGATCGCCCGGCGGTCGAGCTCAACGACCGGCGAGACGTGCGCCGCCGTACCGGTGAGAAACACCTCGTCGGCGATGTACAGCTCCGTGCGGTCGATGGTCCGCTCGATGATCTCGAGGCCGAGCTCGTCGCGCGCGAGCTGCAGGACCGACGCGAGCGTGATGCCTTCGAGCACGTTGTCGCTGCGCGCGGGCGTGATGATCCTTCCGTGCCGGATCATCACCAGGTTCTCGCCCGAGCCTTCCGAGACGTGGCCGTCATCGTTGAGCATGATCGCCTCGTCGAAGCCGTTCTGCAGCGCCTCGGTCTTGGCGAGCGCGGAGTTGACGTACAGCCCGTTGACCTTCGCGCGTGCCGGGATCGAAGTATCCTGCACGCGCCGCCACGTCGACGTCTGGCAGCGGATGCCGGCATCGAGGTCAAGGTAGTTCCCGAACGGCAGCACGAACAGCAGGAAATCATCGTCCACGTCGTGCATCTTCGGGCCGATGACCTCGCCGCTCTTGTAGGCGATGGGACGCAGGTAGACGTCTTCGCGGAAGCCGCACTTCTCGACGACGCGCGTCGTGATGTCGGTGAGCTCGCGCGCGGATTGCGGCAGCCCGATGTGCATGATGTGCGCGGACTGGCGCAGGCGCTCGTAGTGCTCCTCGGCGCGGAAGATGAGCACTTCGCCGCGCTCGTCGCTCCAGTTGCCGCGGATGCCCTCGAACACGGCCGTCCCGTACAGGAACGCGTGCGTCATTACCGGGATCCGGGCCTCCTCCAGCGGCACGATGCGCTTCTGGAACCAGGCGTAGGATGTCGGCATGGCTTCGCGTCCTTTCTGTTCGGGGTTGTGGCGATTATAGGCGTCGGGCGCGGAGAGCGACAAGAAACGGCCGCGCCGCATTGCGATTGACCCATGCGGTCGGACGGGCTATCGTCGCGCCGTTCATGCGAGCGATGGAGGGGCGCATGGGTTCGACACTCACCGTCGGCAACGTTGAGATCATGGCGCTGGTGGACGCGACGGCGAGCGCGCCGTGCTCGTTGATGTTCCCCACGCTCAGCGACGAGCAGTGGGCGCCATACGAAGCGCAGCTCGACGCGCATCGCAACATTCCGCTGACGATCCCCTCGTTCGTGCTGCGGTCGGGAGGGAAGACGATCGTCGTCGATACTGGGGTTGGGGCGAAGAACCGGCCGATCTTCCCGAACGGGCGGCTGCCCGACGCGCTCGCGGATGCGGGCATCCGCCTGGAAGACGTGGACATCGTGCTGGCGACGCACATCCACATCGATCACGTCGGCTGGCACACGACGCTCCGCGGCGAGACGTATGCGCCGACGTTCCCGAACGCCACGCACGTGTTCAACCGCGACGAGTACGACTTCTTCACGTCTCCGGCGCAGGTGCCCGTGTGGGAGCACGTGCGCGACTGCGTGTTGCCGCTCGACGGCGCGGCCGACATCGCGCTGGTCGACGGTGAGCACCGCCTGACCGACGAGATCATGCTGCTGCCGACGCCCGGGCACACGCCGGCGCACGTGTCGGTCGCCATCATGTCGCAAGGCGAGGCGGCGGTGATCATTGGCGATGTGTGCCACCACCCGGCGCAGATGATCGAATGCGGCTGGTCGCCCGTGTTCGACATGAACCCGGCGCTCGCCGCCGAGTCGCGCGAGAAGCTGATGCAGCGCATCGAGGACGATCGGATGATCGCGGTCGGCGGCCACTTCGCGCACCCGGGCTTTGGCCGGCTGGTGCGCGTGGATGGCCGCCGCACGTGGCAGGCGCTGTAGCGCGCGCGCTGGCGCAACGGGAACGGCGGCGCCGATGGCGCCGCCGTTCTGTCGTTCCAGCGCGTGAGCGGGTCAGACTGCCGCGCCCTGCGGCAGTTTGTCGAGCAGCTTCTTCGTCGACACGACGTGGTGGTCGAGCCGCATCTCCTTCGGCTCGAGTCCGAGCGCGAGGCCGATGAGCTGCGGCAGGTGCAGGATCGGCATCTCGATGTCGTACTTCGTGACGGCCTTCGCCGCCGGCTGCTGCGCATCGAGGTTCAGGTGGCAGAGCGGGCAAGGCGAGACGAGCGCGTCGGCGCCCAGGTCTTGCGCCTCGTGGATGTGGTTGCCGGTCTGTTGCAGCGAGTTCTCGCGGTTGACCGTCAGGATCGGAAAGCCGCAGCACTTCTTCTGGCCGCTGTAGGTCACCGGCGTCGCTCCGATCGCCTCGATGATCATCTCGATGTACTTGTCGCGGGCGGGGTGCTCGGACTTGCCGAGGATCTCGCTCGGGCGAAGGATGTAGCAGCCGTAGAACGGTCCGAAGCGCATCCCCGTGAGCGGACGCTTCACCGCGGCCTTGAGCTTGTCGAGCCCGAAGTCCTCGACGAGCACCCAGAGGAAGTTCTTCACGACGAGTCCGGGGGTGTAGCGCAGTCCCTCATCGGCGAGGACGCCGTTGACCTTCTCGAGGTATTCGGGGTTCTTTGCGAGCTTGTCCTGCACCATGCTCTCGATACCCTGGCACGTCGAGCAGATGTTCATCAGCGGCAATCCGAGCTGCTGCGCCATCGCGAACGTGCGCGCGTTCAGCGCGTCGGCGAGCTCGGGGTTCTGTTCCTGCACCACGCCGGCGCCGGTGCACGCCGCCTGGTCAAGTTCCACCAGTTCGATGCCGAGCACCTGCGCCACGCGGTTGGTCGAGACGTAGAGCTCTGGTGCGACGCCCTTGGAGACGCAGCCAGGCCAAAACGCATACTTCAACGCACTCATGAGCTCTTCACCTCAGCCTTCTTCGGTTTCAACGATGCGGACTTGCGGACGATGTTTCGGACGCGGTCCATGCCCTTCATCTTGTGTGAGCCGGGCATCCCCGGCGGGATCACCTGGTTGAACGGCATCTTCCCGGCGAGCGCCAACCGGATCGCGCCGGGCATCTCCTTGGTGATGCGCCCGATGTTGAACAGGCCGACGGAGCCGGGGACCATCCAGACCTCGTTGAGGCGGCCGCCGTCGGTGATGGACTTGGTGAAGATGTTGGTATGCCGGGCGCCGGCGTTGTTGGTGATGCCTTGCTCGATCGCCATCTCGCGCAGCTGCAGGATGCGGTTCATCGGCGCGACGCCCTTGGGACACACTTCGACGCACATGTTGCAGCGCGTGCAATCCCAGATGCCGCTGTACTCGCTGTACTTGACGAGGCGGTCATGTTCCTTTCCGTCGCGCGGGTCGGCGGCGACGCGGTAAGCCTTCGCGAGCGCGGCCGGTGCGATGAAGTTCTTGTCGACCTCGAGCACGGTGCAATCGCTGACGCATGCGCCGCACATGATGCAGTTCATCGTGTGCGTCAGGTCGAGCATCGCCTCGTTCGTCACGCGGTACTCCTCGTTCGCCGGCGGAGCCTGCGCGGGCTGCAGGTACGGGTCGACCTGGCGCATCTTCGACCAGAACGACTCCATGTCGGTGACGAGGTCCTTGATCACCGGCATGTTGCCCATCGGCTCGACGACCATCTCGTGGTCCTCGTCGCCGCCGGTGATGGCGATGACCTTCGCGCGGCAGGCGAGGCGCGCGCGGCCGTCGACGCGCATGGCGCAGGAACCGCAAATCGCGCTGCGGCATGAGCAGCGCAGGCCGAGCGTGCCGTCCTCGTACTCGCGGACGTGGATCAGCGCGTCGAGCAGCGTCACGCTCTGTTCGGCCTCGAACTCGTAGCTGCTGTAGCGCGGCTCGTTCGACCCGGGGTCGGTGCGCTTGACCTTGAGTCTGACCTTCATCTAGTACTTCCTTTCCTGCGGCTGCCACTGCGTGATCGTGACGGGCAGGTAGCTCATCTTCTCGCTGCCGTCCGGCTGCTTGGTCAGGACGATGTGCTTGAGCCAGTTCTCGTCATCGCGGTTCGGGTAGTCGAGCCGCGTGTGGGCGCCGCGCGATTCCTTCCGCTCGATCGCGCTCTTCGTGATCATCTCGGCGCAGTCGAGCATGTAGCCGAGCTCGATGTGGAAGAGGATGTCAGTGTTGAACACCTTGCCCTTGTCCTCGACGCCGACCTTGTCGTAGCGCGCGCGGAGCTGCCTGAGGTTCTCGAGCTGAGCGTTGAGCTTATCGGGGTGCCGGAACATGCCGACGTTCGTGTTCATGCTCTCGCCCATGTCGCGCCGGATGCGGGCGATGCGGTCGCCGTTCATGCCGCGGTTGAGGACCCCCTGGATCATCGCACGGTCTCTCTCGACGACGCTCTCGGGGATGGGGCGGAACTTCTGGCCCTGGATCCACGGCACCGCGTGCTCGGCCGCGCGCCGTCCGAAGACGAGCGTATCGAGCAGCGAGTTCGCGCCGACGCGGTTTGCGCCGTGCACGCTGACGCATGCCGCCTCGCCGGCGGAGTACAGGCCGGGCATCGGCGTCACGCCGTCGATGTCGGTCTTGACGCCGCCCATGATGTAGTGCACGCCGGGGCGGATCGGCAGCAGCTCCGTCGCGATGTCGATGTTGACGAGGTCGCGCGCGATCTCGTAGATCTCCTCGAGCCGCTCGCGGATCAGCTTTTCGCCGAGGTGGCGCATGTCGAGGAACACGCAGTCGTCGACGCCGCGTCCCTCGTCGATCTCCATCTGCTCGGCGCGCGAGACGACATCGCGCGAGGCGAGCTCCATGAGGTTTGGCGCGTACTTCTCCATGAAGCGCTCGCCGTCCTTGTTGAGGAGGTACGCGCCCTCGCCCCGCGCGCCTTCGGTGATGAGCACGCCCGACCCCTTGAGCGTCGTCGGGTGGATCTGCACCATCTCCATGTCCATGATGGGCGCGCCGGCGCGGTAGGCGAGGCTGATGCCGTCGCCGGTGCAGATCAGCGCATTGGTCGACGGCTCGTACACGCGTCCGAGGCCGCCGGTGGCGATCACCGTCGCCTTCGCCGTGATCGCGTGCAACTCGCCTGTGCGGATGTTCATCGCCACGCAGCCGCGGCACTGGCCGTCATCGACGATCAGGCTGGTGACGAACCATTCCTCGTAGTTGCGCATGGCGTTGTGGATGGCCGGCTTCATCAGCTGCTCGTAGAGGACGTGCAGGATCGCCTGCCCGGTGATCGCGCCGACGAAGAACGTGCGCGCCTTCCCCATGCCGCCGAAACGGCGCACGGCCATGCGCCCATCCTCCTTGCGGCTGTAGACGACGCCCCAGTGCTCAGTCTGGAGCACCTCGCGCCCGCCTTCCTTGGCCAGGATCTCGATCGCATCCTGGTCGCCGAGATAGTCGGACGCTTTCGTCGTCTCGAACGCGTGCTCTTCCCACGGGCCGCCGTCCTCGCCGACGCCGGGGCCGTTGATGCCTCCCTGTGCGGCGTTTGAGTGCGACCGGACCGGGTGCACCTTCGAGATCATCGCGACATCGGCGCCCATCTCCTGCGCGGCGATGGCCGCCCGCATGCCGGCGAGACCCGCTCCGATCACCAGTACGTCGTGCTCGTAGACAGCCATGGCGTCTACACCTTTCTCGTTGCGTGCCGCGATACGCCGCGGCGGCGTGCCTGTGCGATGGGGCCTGGAACGTGGGACGTGCGCTGGTGCGGGGAGAACTGCGACGAGCGGCGGGCCGTTGCAGCTCCGCCGGCAGTCGTCGTGGCGCGCGTTGAACGTGTCATCCTTCTCCCACGCGGCCCTTTCAGCGTATTCCGTTGCCCGGTGGCGGACAAGCGACGGCACGCGATCGGTCGCTCGGAGTCAGGGCCTGCGGTACGATACCGCCGCCGATCGCGACGCTCAATAGCCCTGGAGTGAAGCCCATGCGCATCGGACTGCAGGTCCCGTCTTTCACGTGGGGCGGCGGCCCAGCGTCGCTCGGCGCGACGCTGGCCGATATCGCGACGCGCGCTGAGTCGCACGGCTTTGACTCGCTCTGGGTGATGGACCACTTCTTCCAGATCCCGGGCGTCGGCCCCGCTGAAGCGGACATGCTCGAGGGTTACACGGCGCTCGCGTTCGCCGCCGGCCACACCTCCCGCATCCGTCTCGGGACGATGGTCACGGGCGTGACCTACCGCCACCCGGGAGTCCTGGTGAAGACGGCGACGACGCTCGACGTGCTGTCGGGCGGGCGGGCGTACTTCGGCATCGGCGCGGCGTGGTTCGACCGCGAACACGCCGGGCTCGGCGTGCCGTTTCCGCCGCTGAAAGAGCGCTTCGAGCGGCTGGAGGAGACGCTGCGCATCGCGAGACAGATGTGGAGCGACGACGACGGCCCGTTTGAGGGGTCGCACTACCGCCTCGCCGAGGCGCTGTGCGTGCCGCAGCCGGCGTCACGGCCACGTCCGCCGATCCTCATCGGCGGGCGCGGGGAGAAGAAGACGCTGCGCCTCGTCGCGAAGTACGCAGACGCAAGCAATATCGGCGTGCCGCTCAACGACGAGGGCGGGGACATCCTGCGGCAGAAGTACGCCGTACTGCGCGAGCACTGCGAGCGCGAGAATCGCGACTACTCCGAGATCGAGAAGACGGCGCTGGTCACGCTGTGGCTCGCGCGCGAGCCGCAGAGCAGGGGCGCGTGGCTCGTGCCCGGCCAGGCCGTCGAGTTCCTCGCCAAGTTCCGCGCTGCCGGCGTCGACCACGTGATCATGAACATGGCGCAGGTCGAGCGGCCGGAGACGCTCGCGCTGGTCGCCGAGACGGTACTCCCGGCGACCGCGCGGATGTGATGGCAGCCTAACCACACCGCTAATTCGCACAAAAGCATCGATCTCGCGGCTATCGGTGCGCGCACCGCACGCCGAACATCTACGCGTGAAGCGCGCGATATTTCTCGGCGTGGTCGCCGGGTCGCTGGTCGGGTCGTACACGGTGTTGATATTCGGGTTCGCTTCGGACCTGGCGATCGGCCCTGTGACCAACGCGGCCGTGGCGTTTACGGGGCTGAGCGCCGGGCTCGCGCTCGCCGCGTACGTGACGTGGGAGACACGCAATGCGCACCAGGCGCGGGACCTGACCGAATCGCTGAATGCCCAGTTGGTACGCAAAGAGATCGAGATCGGGCGGCTGGCGACCGTCGACGAACTGACGGGGTTGTACACGCGCCGTGAGTTCGAGGAGGTGGTGCGTCTCGAGATCGCGCGTGCGCGGCGGCATCACCGGCCCCTCGCACTCCTGCTGATCGAGGTGGACGATATCGCCGAGCTGGGTGAGCACGTCGGCAGCCTGAGCAAGGGCTACCTGCTGTCCGAGATCAGCGCCGTGCTGAAGCGCCTGCTCCGGGCGAACGACAGCGGCGCGCGCTACACGAACGACTCGCTGGCGATGCTGCTGCCGGAAACGGGCGGCGACCAGGCGGCGCTCGTGGCGGAGAAGGTCTCGAGCGCCATCGCAGGGCACCAGTTCCTCGGGCACGTCCAGCAGGATGCGATGCGGGTCACCGTATCGCAGGGCGCCGCCGTGCTCGACCGGACGATGGACGGGCCGCCGGACCTCATGAAGTGCGCCGAGAACGCGCTCTGCGAGGCGCGAGCGCGCGGCTTCCAGCAGGTGTTCGTGCACGAGGCGGAACTCGCAGATGACGTCGCGGGACCGTCGCCGATCCGCCCGCCGGACGACGACGAGCCCAACCCCTACATCGACCTGCTGGCGTCGTAGTTAGACGACCGTCGGCGGGCGGTACTCGCCCCACGCCCCGCGCAGTTCCCCACAGATCTCGCCCAGTGTCGCGTAGGCCTTGACGGCGTCGAGGATCGCCGGCATGAGATTGTCCTCGCCGCGCGCCGCTTCGCCGAGGCGCCGCAGGGAGGCCGCCGAAGCGGCGCCGTCGCGCGCGGCGCGCAGCCGGCGCACGCGCTCGACCTGCGTGCGCGCGAGCTCGGTGTTGACGCGGAAGATCACCGGCTCAGGTTCCTCCTCGCTGCGGAAACGGTTAACGCCGACAACGATGCGCTCGCCGCGTTCGACCTGCTGTTGCTGCTCGACGGCGGCTTCCTGGATCTCCGCCTGGACGTAGCCTGACTCGATCGCCGCCACCGCGCCGCCCATGTCTTCGACGCGGTCGATGTACTCCTGCGCGCGCTGCTCGATCTGGTCGGTCAGGTGCTCGACGTAGTACGAGCCGCCGAAGGGGTCGGCGGTGTCCGTCACGCCGGATTCGTGCGCGATGATCTGCTGCGTGCGGAGGGCGATGCGCTGGGCATCGGTCGTGGGAATGGCGAGCGCCTCGTCGTAGCACGAGAGCGCCAGCGACTGCACGCCGCCCAGCACCGAAGCGAGCGCCTGCAGCGTCGTGCGGACGATGTTGTTCTCCGGCTGCTGGGCGGTGAGCGTCACGCCTCCTGTTTGGACGTGCGTGCGGAGCTTCCAGGAGTTGGGGTTCTGCGCGCCGAACCGCACGCGCAGCAGGCGCGCCCACATGCGCCGCAGCGCGCGGTACTTGGCGACCTCCTCGAAGAAGTTGTTGTGCGTGTTGTAGATCCACGAGATGCGCGGCGCGACGTCGTCGATGTCGACGCCTGCGCGCTGGCATGCTTCCAGGTAGGCGATGGCGTTTGCGAAGGCGAAGCCGATCTCCTGCGCCGCCGTCGCGCCCGCGTCGCGGATGTGATAGCCGCTGACGCTGATGCTGTTGACCTTCGGCGCGTTGCGCGCGCACCACGTGATGAGGTCCGCCGCGAGCCGCAACGACTCGCGCGGCGGGTAGATGTACGTCCCGCGGGCGACGTACTCCTTGAGCACGTCGTTTTGCGCCGTGCCCATCACATCGCCGGAGGGCACACCCTGCTTCTCGGCGACCGCGACGTACATCGCCACCAGCACCGGGGCGGGCGCGTTGATCGTCATCGACGTGCTCACGCGGTCGAGCGGGATCCCGTCAAACATCTCCTCCATGTCGGCGAGCGAGTCGATGGCGACGCCGACCTGGCCGATCTCCGCCTGTGCGTCCGGGTCGTCGGAGTCCATGCCGATCTGCGTCGGCAGGTCGAACGCGACGGAGAGCCCCGTCTGGCCCTCGCCGAGGAGGAATTTGAACCGCTCGTTCGATTCCTTCGCGGTGCCGAAGCCGGCGTACTGGCGCATCGTCCACAGGCGCCCGCGGTACATCGTCGGCTGTACGCCGCGGGTGTAGGGATACTCGCCCGGGTGGCCGATGTCGCGGTCGAAGTCGACGGCGCCCGCGCTCAGCGGCGTCGCAAGGCGCTCGGCGGGCGTCGACGTTGTGCGGAACTCGGCCTGGCGCTCGCCGCCGCGGCCGAGCGCCTTTTTCAGCGTCGTCGACTCCCAGCGTTCCCACTCCTGACGGAGGCGGTCGCCGTTCGCGTGCCCGTTCTCGTCCGACATGCCGTCACCTCGCCCCCGGTCGATGGCTGATCGTAGCGCAGCGGGGCCGCGCCCGCATCACCGGGCGGCCAGCGTCAAGCGCCCGTCACGAGGCGGCCTGCGCCACGACCTGCACCTGCAGTGTCACGTCATCCTCGACCGAGACGATGCCGGCGATGTTCGGCGCCGTGATGCCGAAGTCGGCGTACAGGAAGTTGACCGTCGCCAGGCCGGTAATGACGTTGCCCTCGCGCCGTGCCTTCAGGTCCCACGTCACTTCCTTCTGCACGCCGTGGATGTCCAGCGTGCCGGTGAGCGTCAACGCCTGCTCCACGCCCTCGGCGGCGCCGGGGTCGTAGCCTTCGACGCCGGTCGCGGTGAACGTGGCCGTGGGGAAGCGCGATGTCTCGAGCGCGTCCTGCACGCGGTTGTCGCGCAGCTCCTCGTCGCTCTTCAGCGTGCGAAGGTCGACGGTGAACGTGGCCGGGTTATCGGGGTCGAATCCGTCCTCGGTGACGACGAACTCGCCGCTGATGTCCGTCGTGGCGCCCTTCGCGGTCGACGGCAGCGGCAGGCGCGCCAGCTGTTCGTCGGCGAAGTACGCGGCTTCCGAGCGCTCGGGGATGATCACGAAGCGCGTCGCGCCTCCGGGGAGCGCGGGCGCGGTCGCCGTGCCGGCGGCGGGTGTCGATGCAGGCGGCGTGCGCAGGTCGGTCGGGATCTCCGGCGCGTTTGAGGCAAGCTCAGCGTCGTTGCGGACGAAGAAGTACCACGCCGACCCGCCGGCAACGGCGACGACGACGACGAGTACCGCGAGTGCGATGATGATGCGTAGCGGGTTTGTCATGGCGTGTCCTTTCCTGTGGCGGCGCGCTCACGCCGCGTGTATGCGGTGGAATCGGGCCCGGTCGTGCGTTTATGCCGGCGCGAGTGGATCGATGAGCACGCTCGCTTCGCCGGAGATGACGGTCGCGCCGTCCTGGTTCGTGCAGTCGGTCTTGAGCGTCAGGATGCGCTTCTCCGCGTCGACGGCCGTCACCTCGGCGGTCGCCGTGATCGTATCGCCGATGCCGACGGGCAGGCGAAACCGCAGTTGCTGCGACAGGTAGACCACGACCGCATCGGGCGCGAGCCGGGTGCCGAGCGCGGTGGAGATGAAGCCGGCGGACAGCATGCCGTGCGCGATGCGGCGCTTGAAGCGCGTGCGCTCGCCGAAGGTCGCGTCGAGGTGCAGCGGCTGGTCGTCGCCGCTGACCTTCGCGAAGGCAATGACGTCGTCTTCCATGACGGTCCGCGTGTAGGTGACCTTGTGTCCAACAGGCGGCAGGTCGGCCATCGGGCGCTCCTTCTCGTGCTCGCACGGTCATCGTAAACGCGGCTCGGGATGCATCCAATGACGAAACAGTTATGGCGATAGAGCGTTTGACAGCCTCTCGCGGGCTGCCATACCCTGCGGGCAGGAGGCGAGGTGAGCGCTTGACTGCCGCACGCGAAAGCGTCCAGCCGAAGCCACGGGTCAAGAAGCTGAGGCACGGCCCCGTCACGCGCGAGCAGATCCTGGATTCGTCTCTGCGCTTGTTCTCCGAGAAGGGGTTCGCGCGGACGAGCGTCCGCGACATCGCCCAATCCGCCGGCATCACCGACGCGGCGATCTACTACCATTTCGCCTCCAAGCGCGACCTGTTCGAGGCGCTCATCGAGGAGCGCGGCTTCGGCGCGGCCCTCGAGGGGCTGGAGCGCGCGGAGGTCACGCTCGGGCCGCAGGAGGCGATCGGTAACATCGCCATCAGCGCGCTGGCGTTTATCTATGTTAACCGCGACCTGATGAAGGTGCTGATGGTCGAGGCGATGGCGGGCGACGCCGTCGCGACCGAGGAGTACCTCACGCTCGTAGAACGCTGGAAGCGGGCCGAAGCGCGCATCCTGCGGCACTTCGACGCCCGCGGCCAGCTGTGCACGAGAGACATCGATGAACTCGCCTCGCAGCTCGTGGTGACGGTGATCGGCGCGTTCGCCGACTGGCTGATGTCCCCGGCCAAGCCGGCGGATGGCGCGGACATGCCGGCCGAGCTCCGGCGGCATGTCGAAGCTGCGATGGAGCACATCGTCCTGGGGGTGACCACGCCGGCACGATGAACGCGAGACCGCTCGAAGCAAGGACGCCTCCTCCCACCAGCGTCGAGGACGCGCGCTTTGCCCACGAGAGCGAGGAAGAATTCGCGCGCATCCTCGATTTCTACGGTGTCCGCTGGCAGTACGAGCCGCGGACGTTCCCGCTGCAGTACGCCGACGACGGGCGCATCGTCGAGGCCTTTTCCCCAGACTTCTATCTCCCCGACCTGGACCTCTACATCGAACTGACCACGCTCAAGCAGGGGCTCGTCACCGACAAGCACCGCAAGCTGCGCCGGCTGCAGGAGCTGTACCCCGGCGTGCATGTGAAGCTGCTCTACAAGCGTGACTACCTGAGCCTGCTTACCAAGTACGGCATCGGCGGGTTCGGCGAGGGCGACGGCGCCGACGTGCGTGAGATCCTTCACAGCGCGTCGGAGATCGAGCGTCGCGTCAACGACCTTGGGGCGCAGCTGACGCGTGACTACGCCGGCCGGGCGCCCCTCTTCGTCGGCGTGCTGAAGGGCGTGACGTGCTTCATGGCCGACCTGATGCGCCACACGTCGCTGCCGATCAGCATCGACTTCATGACGATCTCGTCGTACGAGGGCGACCGGAGCGGCGCCGTCCGCATCGTGCAGGACCTGGCGGAGGACATCCACGGCCGCGACGTGCTGCTGGTCGAGGACATCGTCGACACCGGCATGACGCTCGCCACGCTGCTGACCATGCTGCGTGCGCGCGAGCCCGCCACGCTCGCCGTCTGCGCGCTGCTCGACAAGCGCGTCCGCAGGCTGGTCGACGTGCCGCTGGGCTACGTCGGGTTCGAGATCCCGGACGAGTTCGTGGTTGGCTACGGGCTGGACTACCGGCAGCGCTTCCGCAACCTGCCGTTCATCGCCACCCTCGCGCCGGAAGCGCTCCAGAAGAAGTAAACTTCCGGCGAAGGAGCCGCACCGATGCCCCAGGACCGTGAGAGCGATGCCCCGCGCGCCCGCGCACGCCCCCGTCTGCCGCGCGTCAGCGACATCTTCGACATCACCGAGGAGATGATCGCCTTCGCCGATAAGTACCAACAGGCTTGGGAAAATGAGGCCAAAGCGACGTTGGCCCTGGGAGAGTTCCTGAACTACCGTTCTGCATCAATGAAGATGCAGGTCGACCTGATGCGCATGGGCAACGACACGTTCCGCCGCTACGTCCAGTGGTCCGAGGCGCTGTTCGGCGTCCGCCCGGAGACGTTCATGCGCGGGTTTCTCGACCAGATGGACGTCTTCCGGCCGAGGGAGAAGCCATGAACGTCGCCATCGAGCACGATTTCGGTACGGAGGCGCTCGCCGCGCCGGCCGCGATCGTCGAGGAGATCCGCCCGGCGCTGCGCGGGGCGATGCACCTCGGCGCGGCGTTCGCGGCGCCCTTCGCGCTGCTCGCGCTGTTGCTCATCGCTGACTCGCCGAGCGGGTACGTCGGCGCGTCGGTCTTCGCCTCGAGCCTGGTCCTGCTGTACACGAGCAGCGCGAGCTACCACACGATCCCCTGGCCGGCGAAACTGCGCGGCATCGCCAAGCGCGTCGACCACTCGATGATCTTCGCGCTGATCGCGGGGACGTACACGCCGTTCTGCCTCATCACGCTGAGCCGCGCCTGGGGCATATCGATGCTGTCGATTGTCTGGACGCTCGCGGGCCTGGGGATGCTGCTGAAGGTCATCTGGCCATTCGCGCCGCGCTGGCTGAGCGTCGGCCTGTACGTGGCCCTCGGCTGGGTGGGGATCGTCGCCGCGCGCGAAGTCGTCAACGCGATGCACCCGGAGGCGCTCCTGGCGCTGTTCATCGGTGGCGCGTGCTACTCCGTGGGCGGGCTCATCTACGCGCTGAAGCGCCCCAACCCGTTCCCCAGCGTCTTCGGGTTCCACGAGGTGTTCCACGTGTTCGTGCTCGCCGGGAGCATGGCGCACTTCTCGCTGATCGCCCTGTACGTGCTGTGATCCGGCCGGACGAGGCAGGCGATACGCGCGTACGCCACGAAGAAGACGCCTTCACCACGCCCGACGGCCTGCGCCTGCTGGAGCGCCGGTGGATGCCGCACGGCAGGGCGCGCGCGCACGTCATCGTGGTGCATGGGTACGCCGAGCATGGCGGGCGCTACGCGCATGCCGGCGAGCGGCTGGCGCAGCACGGGTACGGCGTCCACGCGCTCGACCTGCGCGGGCACGGCCGCTCCGATGGCCCGGTCGCGCTCGTCCGCTCGTTCGCCGAGTACCTGGCCGACATGCGGCAGCTGATGCGCCGCGTCGCCGGCCGGCACGCGGGCGACCGGACGTTCATCCTCGGGCACAGCATGGGTGGCACGATCGCGGCCCTGTACGCGATCGTCGACCGGCCGGCCGTGGCGGGCGTGATCCTGAGCGGCCCGGCGCTCGGCGCAGCGCGCGGCCCCGGCATCGTGACGCGGGCGATGTTGATCGCCGGGCGCATCGCGCCGCGGCTGCCCACGGTACGGCTCGATGCGTCGGCCGTGTCCCGCGACCCGGGGGTCGTGCTCCGCTATCGCAACGACCCGTTCGTGTACACCGGGCGCGTCCGCGCCGGGCTCGTCGCGGCGATGATCCGCGCCGCGCGGCACATCGACGAGCGGGTACACCATGTCCACGTGCCGCTGCTGATCATGCATGGCACCGAGGACAGGCTCGCGGCACACGAGCACAGCCGCGAGTTCCACGAGCGAGCGTCGTCGCGCGACAAGACGCTGCGGCTGTACGACGGCCTGTACCACGAGATCTTCAACGAACCCGAGCGCGACAAGGTCCTCGGCGACGTGATCGCCTGGCTCGACGAGCGATCGGCCTAGTACTCGCCCGCGAGGTCCCGCTTTCCCTGCTTGCTCGCGAGCGACGCGTGGTTGAGGATGTTTCGCGCCATCGATGACGTCTGCTCCTTCGAGCGTGCGGCGTAGACGCCGGCGCGCGCCTCGTGCGCCGCGGCGGACGCCGGCTCGGCCAGCACGGCGTACTCGATGAGGTGGCACGCCAGCCGCGTGTTGCCCTCGGCGACGAGGGCGAGAGCGCGGGCGATCACGTGTTCGAGCCCGCCCGCGAGCGCGACCCACTCGCGCGCCTGCTCGGCGCGTGGCGCGGGAAGCAGGTTGTCGGGCTCGCCGTCGTACCAGCCGCCGTACAGCCGCCAGATGTTGCGCAGGATGAACTGCGGGTGGTCGTATACCGGCTTCAGGTACGGGCGATCGAGCAGGCGCTGCGGCATCTCGACCTCGTGCAGCACGCGGTCGAGCGACGCACCGGCGTTCATGAGCGCCAGCACCTGCGCCTCGAGCGACTCCAGCAACTCCGCGGTGTCGGCGAGTGCCTGGCGCACGCGGTCCACGCCGAAGATCGGCATGCCGTGCCCGGGGATCATCGCTTCGGCGCCGAGCGCCTCCATTTCGCGGAGCGCGGCCGCCCATTCGGCGGTATAGCGCTGGACCTTCTGCGGGTTGCCGGAGTTCGGGGCGGCCCAGATGAAGAGGTCGCCCGGGAAGAGCAGCTTCTTCTCCGGTATCCACGTCCACGTCGCGTCGTCGGTCTCGCCGCGGGCGTGGCGCAGTTCGAACGTCAGCGCGCCGCTGCGGAACTCCATGCGGTCGTGGTACGAGACGTCCGGGTACCGGTACTGCTCGGGCCAGATGAACCGGTCGACCGGGAAGGCGAACTGGCGCACGTTGATCGCGGCGTTCCACCCGCGCGACTTCTTGTACCGGTCGAAGTTTGGCGCGAGACCCGCGTGACCGTAGACGAGCGGTGGTGGCCGGCGCTGCTCCTCGGCTTCGCGCTCAAACGGCGCGACGCCGAAAATGTGGTCGATGTGGTGGTGCGAGAACACGGCTGCGGCGAGCGGCGCGTCGGGCCGCCACTTGCGCACGGCCTCGTACAGGCGCTGCGTGTCCGCGACCGACCCCGTGTCGAGCATGACGAGCGCGTCGCCCGTGTCGATCGTGTTCGCGCTGGCGAAGCCCTTGTAGAAGAGCACGCCGTCGAGGATCTCGTCGCCCTCGGGGTATGTGGCGGTGACGGGGTGGGCTTCACCTGGGTCGAGCGTGCCCGTCCACAGCCGCTCTGCAAGGTCACGGATCTTCGACATGGATTTCCTCCCTGTGGCTCGTCATCTGCCGCGGGCCGCGCCCGTCGCAGCGCGGCTACACGCCGAACGCCGGCGGATAGATCACCGTACCGCGATACGACTTATCGTAGGCGCGCAGCGGGAGCGCCATGAACGCCGCGTCCGGCATCTCGTCAGAGGGCGGCCTGACGCCCATCGCGCGCGCCGACGAGAACCCGAACTTCGGGTAATACGCGGGATGCCCGAGGACGACGACCAGCGGTTCGCCCAGTTCATCTGCGATGCGCAGACCCTCGCGGATCAGCGCCTTGCCGATGCCGGCGCGCTGCTCGCCGGGGCGTACGGCGACGGGCGCGAGCGCGAGGACCGCGCGGTCGCGGTCGCCGCGCAACGTCACGTGCGTGAACATCACATGCCCGACGACTTCGGCGCCTGTCTCAGCGACGAGCGCGAGGGCGGGGATGTAACCGCCGGTCTCCCGGAGTTCCGCGACGAGGCGCGCCTCGTCCCGCTTCCCGAATGCGGCCTCGACCACGCGCGCGATGGCGGCGAACTGGCGTGGCTCCTCGGCGCGGACCAGCACGCCCGGCGTCCCGGTGGCAGTCATCGGAGCCCGAAGTCCCAGCCGTTGCCCCGCTTGTACTCCCGCAGCAACAGCCGCGCGACGGTCGCGCGGTGCACCTCATCGGGGCCGTCGTAGATGCGTGCGAAGCGGGCGTGCCGGTACATGCGCTCGAGCGGCGTGTCGCTCGTGACGCCGGCCGCGCCGTGGACCTGGATCGCGCGGTCGATCGCGTTGTGCAGCATCGACGCGCCGACGACCTTGATGATGCCGATCTCGACGCGCGCCGGGTCGCCGCTGTCCATCTTGTGCGCCGCCTGCAGCGTGAGCAGGCGCGACGCCTGGATCTCCGCCGCCGTCTCGAAGATCATCACCTGGACCTGTTGTTTCTCGCCGAGCGTGGTGCCGAACGCCATGCGTGAGTTCGCCCGCTCGCACATCAAGTCGAACGCGCGCTGCGCCTGGCCAAGCCAGCGCATGCAGTGGAAGATCCGCCCCGGCCCGAGCCGCTGCTGTGCGATGAGGAAGCCGTGCCCGCGCGGCCCGAGCAGGTTCGCCCGTGGCACGCGGACGTCCTCGTACGCCACCTCGCAGTGGCCGCCGAGCATCCCCATGACCGGCGTCTCGCGGACGATGTTGTAGCCCGGCGTGTCGGTCGGCACGACGATCATGCTGAACGCGGAGTGGTCCGGCGTGTCGTCGTCCTCGGTGCGGCACATGACGGTCGTGTACGCCGCGTTCTTCGCGCCGGTGGTGAACCACTTGCGGCCGTTGATCACCCAGTCATCGCCATCGAGCACCGCGCGCGTCTGCAGCTGTGTCGGGTCAGAGCCGGCGACCTCCGGCTCGGTCATGCCGAAGCTCGGGAAGACCTCGCCGGCGACGAGCGGCTGCAGGTACCGGTCGCGCCACTCCGGCGACGCGTACAGGTTGAGCATGATCGAATCCTGCAGCGAATGCGTGCCGAGGCAGACCTGCGCGTACTCCGACCGGCCGATGACCTCGTTGACGTAGACGTAGTCGAGGAACGGCATGCCCTGGCCGCCGATCTCCTTCGGGTGCCCGAGCGCCCAGAGCCCGGCGTCCTTCGCCTCCTGCATCAGGCGGCGCAGCGTGGCGCGGCCCTCCTCGCCGGGCTCTTCGAGCGACGCCTCCGCCGGATAGACGCGCTGCTCGATGAACGCGCGGACGCGCTCGCGGACCGGCCGCACGTGTTCGGGGATTTGGAAGGACATCGGCCCGCTCCTGCGCTGTCGTCGCTGGTGTGTGGAGGCACATCGTAGGGCGCGCGGGCCGTGGGCGCCATCCGCGCCGGCGGTCAGCGCCCGCCGGCCGGGGCGGCGCCGCGGAGTCGCCGGTACGCCCAGAGCGCGGCCTGGTGCGGCAGTACGCCGGCCGCGGTGTTGGCTACCGCAAGCGCGCCGGCGCCAGCGAATTCCCCCGCGGAGCCAATCGTGCCGGTTGCGAGGAGCAGCAACGGCCAGCCGGCCGCCGCCGACGCGAGCGCGAACCGCCACCAGCGTCCGCAGACGAGGCCGTAAAGGATGAGCGTCGGGATCGTCGCCTGCCCCCGTGGGCCGCATCGTACCCGACGGCCTGGTGGTGGGCGCGATTGCCCGCAGTCGCGCGCACGCCTAGAATCCGATGCTGCGCGAATCGCGCGAGAGGAGCATCACCATGCGCATGAACGTCAAGCCCATCCCGACGATCTCCGGCCGGATCAACGAGATCCGCGGCCTCACGGCCGAGATCGTCAACAAGGAGATCCTGCCGAACGAGAACATGCTCTGGGCGTGGCACGCCGACCGCCGCGTCACCGACGCTGAACTCGAACAGTCACGGCACCTGCGCGAGGAGATCAAGGCGAAGGTGAAGCAGGTTGGCCTGTGGGCGCCGCACCTGCCTGTCGAGTACGGCGGCGCGGGGCTCGACTTCCTCGAGCATGCGTACATGAACGAGGTGCTGGCGTACGCGGTCGGCGCGGCGTCGCTGTTCGGCGTGGTCGCGCCGAACTCCGGCAACCAGACCATCCTCCTCAAGTACGGCACCGAGGACCAGAAGAAGGAGTGGCTGCAACCGCTCATCGATGGAAAGATGGAGTCCGGCTTCTCGATGACGGAGCCCGACCAACCGGGTTCCGACCCGCGCTCGCTGAAGACCACGGCGCGCCGCGACGGCGACGAGTGGGTGATCAACGGGCACAAGTGGTTCACCTCCAACGGCAAGCGCGCCGACTTCTTCATCGTCATGTGCCGGACCGAGGATCCGGACGGGCCGGCGGACCGCAACGGCAAGATGACGCAGATCATTGTCCCGAAGGACACGCCGGGCGTGAACGTCATCCGCGGCGTGCCCGTGTGGGGCCGGGACAGCGACCACTGCGAGATCATCTACGACAACGTGCGCGTGCCGGTGACGAACCAGCTCGGGCAGACGGGCACCGGCCACCAGGCTGCGCAGGATCGGCTCGGCGCGGGGCGCGTGTTCCACTGCATGAACTCGATCGGGCAGATGTGGCGCGCGTTCGACCTGATGGTCGAGCGGGCGATGACGCGCGAGGTCCACGGCGGCAAGCTCGAGACGAAGCAGTTCATCCAGGGCTTCATCGCTGACTCGTACATCGACATCCAGGCGGCGCGGCTGATGACGATCCACACGGCGGAGAAGATGGAAGGCGGCGGCGACCCGCGGACGGACATCTCCGCGATCAAGATCTTCGTGCCGGCGGCGTACATCCGGGTGGTCGACCGGGCGATCCAGGTGTGGGGCGCCGCGGGCGTCTCGGGCGACCTGCCGCTCGCGGGCATGTACGAGGGCGCGCGCACGCTCCGCCTCGCCGACGGCCCGGACGAGGTGCACAAGATCCTCATCGCGAAGAACGTGCTGCGCCGCTACCACGACGGCCAGGGCTGGGACTTCGGCAACTAGCGCCGGAAGCAGATCGCACAGAAGCCCGCGGCGGCCGCCGCGGGCTTCTGCGTTGCCACGGCCGGCGGCTACGCGCCGCGGAAGCAGTCGATGACCTGGCGCGCGAGCGCGGTCAGGTGGTGCCGCCGTTCGGCCGGCGTGTCGCCGTGGCGCACGATGATCAGGTCGAGCGCCGGCACGACGTAGATGTTCTGTCCGACGTAACCGGATGCGAAGAACGTGCCGAGATCGTCGTCCTTGAGCAGCCACCAGTGCGCGCCGTACCCGTGCGGGCTGTCGGCCGGCTGGGCGGGCGCGGGCGTACGCGCATAGTCCACCCAGCCCTCGGGCAGGATGCGCTGGCCGTCCCAGACGCCGTCGCGCATGTACAGCAGGCCGTACTTCGCGAAATCGCGCGGTGTGGCGAAGCAGAACGATGAGCCGATCCACGTGCCCGAGCGGTCGAAGCGCGGCGTCGCCGTACGCATGCCGATCGGGTCGAAGACCTCCCGCCGCAGAAACGCCTCGTAGTCCGCGCCGGCGCCGACGATGTTGCGCACGAGCCGTGAGACGATGTTCGACGTGCCGCTCGAGTAGTTTGAGACGGTGTCCGGTGGATGGTCGAGCGGGAAGTTCGCGGCGAACCCGCCGGTGTCGTCGGCGCCGGGCGAGAAGAGCATCTTGATCACGTCGGAGCCGCCGGCGTCGACGTAGTCCTCCGCGAAGCGCAGGCCGGGCGTCATGTGCAACAACGAGTCGAGCGTGATGGCGCGGCGCGGGTCGTCGGCGTGCTGCCACTCCGGGACAGCGGCCGGCGCCGCGACGTCGAGCTTTCCTTCGCGGACGAGCACCCCGACTGCGCCGTGCAGGATGCTCTTCGCCATCGACCACGACGGCTGGGTGTTGTGGGCGGTGATGTCGCCGCGGTATCGCTCGGCGACGATGCGCCCGCGGTAGGCGACGAGCAGCGCGTCGGTGCGGACGGTGGTCTCGGGCTGGGGCTCCGTGATCGTCGTGTCGAGCAGGCTGGCGAGACCGCGTTCGAGCGCTTGCGGTGGCGGCTCGGCGAACGTCCAGCCATCGGTCGGGAAGGGCAGGTCCGCGGGTTGCGCGGGCAGCGGCACGAGGGGGATGCGGGTCGATGTCATGGCGGGAAGTATGGCGGCGGGGGCGGCGTGGCGGGAGTGCCGATCGGCGAGAAAGAAAGCGCCCCGAGTAACCTTGCGTCGCTCCCGGTCTCGTCCTCCTCCGGTCTTCCCGTAGCTGGCTTGCGCCTGCTGTCGGTACCTCCGGATTTGTCCACCGGGCCGCGCTCAGTTCCTCGGAGCAAACGCTACGTTACCAGCGGCCCTGCAGGCTGTCAATACTGTATGCGGCATCTTCACATTGATGTTCCCGCTATCCCACGGTTTCGTTATCGCCAAGCGCCGATAGCCCGTTATGATCGCGCGCTTTAGACTCACGGCGTGGAGAAACGGCGGATCGTTCGGCCGGACGGCCGGTACCTGTACTACTACGCGTTCGACCGTGCGCTGCCGTCGGCGAGCGACGGACGGAGCGATCCGCGTCCGGCCGGCCAGATCGAACTGCGCCGCAACCCGCTGCTCGACGAGTGGGTGATCGTGTCGACGGAGCGGCAGGAGCGGACGTTCCTGCCGCCGGACGAGTACTGCCCGCTCTGCCCGACGTCCGGCGGCGCGTTCGCGACGGAGGTCCCGGCCGCGCAATTCGAGATCGTCGCGTTCGAGAACCGCTGGCCGAGCTTCCGCGCCGACGCGCCCGATGTGAGCGACGCTTCCCCGCTCGAGCGGCGGGGGCGCGCCGCAGGCGCGTGCGAGGTGCTGGTGTACGAACCGGCGCACGACGGCACGCTGGCGTCCATGCCACCACGCGCGGTGAGGCACCTCGTCGACGTGTGGGCGGACCGCTACGCCGAGCTTGGCGCACGCGGCGAGGTGGCCTACGTGTTCATCTTCGAGAACCGCGGGAGGGAGATCGGCGTCACGCTGACGCATCCGCACGGGCAGATCTACGCGTTCCCGTACGTGCCGCCGCGCGTTGAGCGCGAGCATGCCGTCGCGGCGAAGCATCGCGAGGCGACGGGGCGCTGCCTGCAGTGCGACGTCGTGGCGCGCGAAGCGGCGGACGGTGGGCGCGTCGTGCTGGAGGCTCCGGGATTCGTCGCCTGCGTGCCGTTCGCCGCGCGCGTGCCGTACGAGGTGCACGTGACGGCCACGGCGCATCGCCCGTCGCTGCTCGACCTCGATCAGAGCGAGCGCGACGGCCTCGCGGCCATCGTGCGTGCGCTCCAGGCGACGTACGACGCGCTGTGGGGCTTCGCGATGCCGTACACGATGTCGATGCATCAGCGCGCGACGAGCGTGGACGCGCCGGACGACCATCTGCACATCGAATTCCTGCCGCCGTATCGCACACGGGACAAGCTCAAGTACCTCGCGAGCGTCGAGACGGGCGCCGGGACGTTCATCAACGACACGGCGCCGGAGGAGAAGGCGCGCGAGCTGCGCGATGCGCGCGACCGCGCCGGCGCGTGATGCCGGCTGAGCGGAGAGCCGCCGCCGCCGGCGCGTTCCAGCGCGCGTTCGGCCGCGCGCCCGAAGGCATTGCCGATGCACCCGGCCGGGTGAACCTGATCGGCGAGCACGTCGATTACCACGGCGGCCTCGTCCTGCCGTTCGCGATCGACCGCGGCGTCGCGGTGGCGTGGGCGCGCAACGGCGGCGCAACGCTTCGTGCGTACGCTGCTGATTTCGACGCGCGCGGCGATGCGCCGCTGGACGCGCTGGCGCCGCTCGGTCGGGGCGCCTGGCAGGACTACGTGCGCGGCGTCGCGGCCATGCTGCGGAAGGCGGGCCACGCGCTCGGCGGCCTCGACCTTTCGATCGCCGGCGATGTGCCGCCGGCCGCCGGGTTATCGTCGTCGGCGGCGATCGAGGTGGCGGTCGCGGGGGCGATGCGCGACGCGTTCGTGCTCGAAATCGATGATGTTGCGCTGGCCCGGCTCTGCCAGCGGGCGGAGAACGAGTTCGTCGGCGTGCAGTCGGGGATCATGGATCAGTTCGCGTCGGCGCTGTCGCGGCGCGGCCACGCGCTGCTCATCGACTGCGCGACGCTGGCGTACGAGCACATCCCGCTGCGCATCGACGAGGCGGGTATGGCCGTGGTCATCGCGAACAGCGGCGTGCGGCGCGAACTGGCGTCATCGGCGTACAACGCGCGGCGCGAGGAGTCGGCCGCGGGCCTGCAGGCGTTGCGAGACGCGCTCAGCCGCCCGAACGCCACGTACCGCGACTTCGCGGCGGATGAGGTGGCGCTCCTCGCGATTCAGCCGGACGATGTGCCGCTACGTCGGGCGCGGCACATCGTGACGGAGATCGCCCGCGTGCGGGCGGCCGTCGCGGCGCTGCGCCGCGACGACTTCGCCGTTGCCGGCGGGTTGCTGAATGCGTCGCACGCCAGCCTGCGCGACGACTACGAGGTGAGCGTGCCGGACCTCGACCTGCTCGTCGAGCTGGCGCAGGCGCAGCCGTACGTCGCGGGAGCGCGGCTCACCGGCGCCGGGTTCGGCGGCTGCACGGTGAACCTGGTCCGGGCGCCGAGCATCGACGCATTCGAGCGCGACGTGATGGGGACGTACCGCGCGCGCACCGGGCACGCCGTCGAGACATACGTTACGACGCCGTGCGGCGGCCTCTCGGTGCGCAGGCTGCCGTAGACGCCGCGCTTCTCCGACGCTGCGCGGACGCGTAGAATCCGGTATCCGCCGGCCAGCCCAACGACACGAGCCAGCACGATGAAATTCGCCGACCGCATCGAGAAGCTCCCGCCGTACCTCTTCGCGCAGATCAGCAAGAAGGTCGCCGCAAAGAAGGCCGAGGGAATCGACGTGATCTCGTTCGGCATCGGCGACCCCGACCTGCCGACGCCGACGCACATCCTCGACGCGCTGCACAAGGCGGCGGAGGACCCGGCGAACCACCGCTATCCCGAGACGGAGGGGCTGCCGGAGTTCCGCCAGGCGGTGTCGGCGTGGTACGAGCGCCGCTTCGGGGTGATGCTCGACCCGGCGAAGGACGTGATCTCGCTCATTGGCTCGAAGGAGGGCATCGGGCACATCGCGCTGTGCTTCATCGACCCGGGCGATGTCGCGCTGGTGCCGGACCCGGCGTATCCCGTGTACGAGATCGGCACGATGTTCGCCGGCGGCACATCGTACGCGCTGCCGCTGAGCGAGGAGCACGGCTTCCTGCCGGACCTCGACGCCGTGCCGGCCGACGTGGCGCACCGCGCGAAGGTGCTCTGGCTCAACTACCCGAACAATCCGACCGGCGCGGTGGCCAGCATCGAGTTCTTCGAGCGGGCGGTGCGTTTTGCGCAGCGATACGACATCGCGATCTGCCACGACGGGCCGTACAGCGAGGTGTCGTACGACGAGTACGTGCCGCCGAGCTTCCTGCAGGCGAAGGGCGCGATGGATGTCGGCGTCGAGTTCCACTCGTTGTCGAAGAGCTACAACATGACGGGCTGGCGCATCGGCATGTGCGCCGGCAACCCGAAGATCGTTGATGCGTTGATGCGCGTGAAGTCGAATCTCGACTCCGGCGCGTCGCAGGCGATCCAGCGCATGGCGATCGCCGCGCTGGAAGGGCCGCAGGACGCGATCGCCGAGCACAACGACATCTACCAGCGCCGTCGCGACCGCGTCGTCGACGCGTTGCGGCGGCTCGGCCTGCGCGTCACGCCGCCGAAGGCGAGCCTGTACGTCTGGGCGAAGGCGCCGGCTGGCATGACGTCGGCGGCGTTTGCCGAGCGCCTGCTCGATGAGGCGGCGGTCATCGTCACGCCGGGCAACGGCTACGGTCCGAGCGGCGAAGGCTACGTGCGCCTCTCGCTGACGCTCGCCGACGACCGCATCGACGAGGGCTTGCGGCGCATCGCCGCGCTGCCCGCGCTCGCCTGAACGGGCGGGTCGCGCCCATTTTGCTACGCTGAACCGAAGCCATTCCCGCGAGGAGCGCCTATCCCGAGGCAGTACCACAGCACCCAGCAGGAACCGGAGCGCGCGTACCTCGTCGGCGTGCAGCGCAACAGCGAGCGCGAGCGCTGGCGCGCATCGGCCTCGCTCGATGAACTGGCGCTGCTCGCGCAGACGGCGGGCGCCGTCGTCGCCGGGCGCGCGCTGCAGCGGCTCGAAGCGCCGCATCCGGCGACCTACATCGGCAAGGGCAAGGTCGAAGAGATCAAGTCGCTGCGCTTCGCTGACGGCGGCTACGACCTGGTGGTGTTCGACGACGAGCTCTCGCCGTCGCAGCAGAAGAACCTCGAAGACGCGCTGAAGGTGAAGGTGCTCGACCGCACCGCGCTGATCCTCGACATCTTCGCCATGCGCGCGCGGACGCGGGAGGGCCGGCTGCAGGTCGAACTGGCGCAGTCGGAGTACCTGCTGCCGCGCCTCAAGGGGCAGTGGAGTCACCTCGAGCGGCTCGGCGGCCGCAGCGGCCAGCCGGGGGCGATCGGCGTCCGCGGCCCGGGCGAGACGCAGATCGAGACGGACCGCCGCCTCGTGCGGCGGCGCATCCAGCACTTGAAGTCGCAGATCGAGGACGTGCGCAAGCAACGCGCGCTGTATCGCCGCCGGCGCGAGCGCGAGGGCGTGCCGGTCGTCGCGCTGGTCGGCTACACCAACGCCGGCAAGAGCACGCTGATGCGCGCTTTGACGCGCGACAGCGACGTGTTCGTGCAGGATCAGCTCTTCGCGACGCTCGACCCGCTGACGCGGCGCATCCACCTCGAGGAAGGGCGGCCGGCGCTGTTGACGGACACCGTGGGGTTCATCCAGAAGCTGCCGACAGGGCTCGTCGCGGCGTTCCGCGCGACGCTCGAGGAACTCGCCGATGCGGCGGTGTTGCTGCACGTCGTCGATGTCACGCATCCGGACGCAGCGGGCCAGAGCCAGACCGTCGAGGAGACGCTGCGCGATCTGGGGCTGGAAGACAAGCCGCGCGTGACGGCGCTCAACAAAGTGGACCAGCTGCGCGACGCCGCCGGCGAGCCCGTGCGGTCGATCGGGGAGCTGGCGCCGTTCCAGGCGTCGCTCGGCGCCAGCGCGCCGGACGCGGTGATGATCTCGGCCGAGAAGCGCTGGGGGCTGGACGATCTCCGGAGGCGCCTTGCCGAGGTGCTGGAGCGGCAGCCGGTGGGATCGCGGTAACGGTCAGTCGCCGAGCAGCGTCTTGTAGCCGAGCGCGATGATCTCCTCGGCGTATTCGCTCCGCCAGCCCGGATTGGGGATGCGCATGGCGTGGTCGCGGTACCAGCGCTGGTACGTCAGGTATTCCTCTTCGAGCTTGCGCCGCCAGCCGTCCTCTTCTGCGAAGATCTCGGGCTCGCCCTCGTCCAGCCGCATGCCGGATTGCGTCGGGTCGATGTCGAGGTCCTCCTGCCAGTAGTCCGCGAGGTAGTCCAGGCAGTCCTCGAGGTCTTTGCGGCAATCGTTGATGAGCAGGCTCATCATGCCCTCCTGGTCGACCGGGTTGGCGCGAAGGCGCAGGTCGCGGCCGCACGGCTCGCAGACGATGACGAGGCGGCGGGCGTCGCATTCTTCTTTGTTCTTGCAGTTGTGCTGGCGCGGGGAGTACTCGGCGACGACGGGCGAACGGGTGTACCCCGCGACGAGGTTTGTGTTCAGCGAGCCGCAGCGAGGGCAGTTCAGCTTGTCGGAAAAGATGTCATCGATCGCCTTGTGCCAATCGATCTGCATCAGCCTCCCTCCTCGCGCCCGCGATTTCGGCCCCATGATAACGAAAGCGTATCCGCGCGCTCAACGGACGGCCGGGCGGCCAGGGAAGCCGGGGTACCCCCCTCAGGCAAGGCGATCGCGGCCGATGGTAATGGCAGGTAAGGGGGTGCTACGTGGCTTCACGTCCGCCGCGGCTTCGGCTTGTCGAGCCCGACTCGACGGGTCCGTTGATTACGCAGGAAGGGCGACCGCCCGAGCGCCGCGCGCCGATTGCGTTCGGCCCGGTGGTCGTGCGGCTGCTCACCGTCGGCTGGAGCATCACCGTCATCGCGGCGCTGTTCGACGCGTTCGCGGCGCTGCCGCAGTTGCCGTTCATGACGGCGATGGGCATGACGGCGGTGCTCGTGGCCGGCATGTTCGCCCTCACGCGCGAGGGCGTGCCGGACTGGCGCGGCGACCCGGCCGTCAAGCCGGTGGAGGCGCCGCCGACGAACGACTTGCTCACCGACTTGCCGACGTTCAACTACTTCCAGCAGCGGCTGTCTGACGAGTTTGACCGCACGCGCCGCATGGGCAAGCAGGTATCGGTCGTGCTGATCGACGTGAACAACCTGACCGCCGTCAACAAGGAGTACGGCGTCAAGGCGGGGGACGAGGTGCTGCGGCACGTCGCGCGCGCGGTGGATGGCACCCGGCGCTACAACGACGTGGTGGCGCGCCTGGGTGACGACGAGTTCGGCGTGCTGTTGCTCGACTGCGCGGACGAGGGAGTGCGCGCGTTCATCGACCGGCTTGAGGACCGCCTGGCGAAGGAGTCGGCACTGGTCGAGGTGGCCGGGCGGGCGGTGTCGCTGTGGGCGGGGATCTGCTCGGGGACGGCGACATCGAGCCCGCAGATCACGCGCGCCGACGACGTGCTGGAGTCCGCGATGGCGGACCTGAACCATGCCAAGCAGGACCGCGAGCGTCGCCGCCGGCTGTGGCTATCGGCATGACATAAGCAGACCGACGATGGTGCGTTGAGCGGGGCGGCCCGGCCGCCTCGTTTTCGCGTCTACCGAGATTCAGGCCGCGGGGCGGATGCCGAGGCGGAGCGCCAGCTCGTCGGCGTCGGCGGCATCGCCGCGGGTAAGGAGCTGGATCAGCGTGCCGATGCGGAGGATGGCGCCGAGCCCCGCGTCGCGGCGGAGGCTCGCGCCGAGCTGGGCCTCGTAGGCGAGGCGCAGCTTGACGCGGATCGACTCGTCGCGGGCGGCCTCGGCCCAGATCTCGATGAGCACGCGCCCGAGGGCTTCCGGGGCGAGCGGCGCGTGGTCGGCCGCTTCGAACGGCGGGGCGAGCGCGCCGGCGGCCGCGAGCCGGTCGACCACCCCGGCGAGGACTGACGACTTTGTCCGGAAGTGGTGATACAGGCCGCCCTTGGAGCACCCCGCTGCGAGGCAGATGTCGTCCATCGACGCGGCGGCGAAGCCCTTGAACGCAAAGACGGTCAGCGCCGCCTGCGTGATGGTATCGCGGGTGGCCCGGGAGCGCGCGGCCTGGGTGCGTGGCTGTTCCATGGGTCCACAGGTACTATCGGCCCCGAATGCGCTCGCTCGCAGCGACGGCGGCCGCCGCTGAGGTCGATCTGAAATTCCTTGACACGGGGTGTTGACACGCCGGACGGGCCGGGCGTATAAAGATACCGACGAGTCGGTATTGCACCGCTCGGTCACGTGAGCGGCGAGGCAGCCAGGGCCCTCGACGGAGGACCCGACCGAAGGAGAGGAGAGCAGCGAGATGTTCCGCATTCAGTGGTAATCCCTACGGCTTCAAGCCTGACAGCGGACAGGGACTCCCACACGGGAGTCCCTGTTCTTGTGCGCGGAGTTTGGGCGCGGGTCAGGCAGCCTGTTGCTGTTGCTGGCGCGGAGCCGCGGCGGCGTGGTGCGCGGACTCTTCCTCCTCGCCGCTCCAGCGGATCTCGACGATGCGCTCCCACGCGAGCAGGAATGCCTGCACGCAGTGCGGGTCGAATTGGGTGCCGCTGCAGCGGATGATCTCGTCGCGCGACGCCTCGACCGAGAGCGCCTTGCGGTACGGGCGGTCGGAGGTCATGGCATCGAACGTGTCGGCGAGGACGAAGATCCGGGCGCCCAGAGGGATTTCCTCGGCCGCGAGCCCGTTCGGGTACCCCTTGCCGTCGTAGCGCTCGTGGTGGGCGAGCACGATGGTCGCCGCGCCGCTCAGGAAGCCGATCTCCTTGATCATGTCGTGGCCAATCTGGGGGTGACGCCGCATGTCGACCCACTCCTCGTCGGTGAGCGGACCGGGCTTGTGGAGGATCGTGTCCGACACGCCGATCTTGCCGATGTCGTGGAGCAGGCCACCGCGCTGCATGTTCACCCAGTCCTCGGTGCCGGGCTCGACGTGCATGTGATACGCGATTTCCATCATGTACCGGGCGACGCGGAGCGAGTGGCCCTTGGTCTCGCGGTCGCGGGCGTCGAGCGCCGAGACGAGCGCTTCGAGCGTGCCGTCGTACGTCTCGCGCAGCTGGTCAGCCATGTGCAGGATGTCGCGGTTGGCCCTGGAGAGCTCGCGGTTGCGCTTGTTGAGTTCCTCGACGTGCTGGGCGGTCTTGTCGATGTACTGCTTGATCGAGAAGCGCATCATGAGCGGCGGGGCGACGAAGGCGAGGACGCCGGCGTAGCCCAGGCCGTCGTAGGCGACGGCGAGCGCGAGCCCGAGCATGCCAAACACGACATAATGCGGCAGAAGCCACTCGAACTTCTCGCGGAACACCGTGATGATGGACGCCCGGGTTGCCAGGCTGACGGCGGCAGCGACGAGCGCGCTGTTCAGGAGGTAATACGCGACGACGGCCGCGAGGGCGATCGGGATGAGCCAGCCGTTAATCGGCAGGCCGCCGCCGGCCAGGTGCAGACCGCCGGCGATGACGAGGGCGGTAGCCACGTTCACAAGCACCACCGAGCCGACGTTGAAGAGCCGCTTGTACCAGGCGCCGCCGCCGATATCGGTCGCCATTGCGGCGAAGGGACTGACGATGGCGGCGCCCGCCGGGCCGAACAAGAAGGCGACGGCGAAGTCGCCGACGGCGGCGATCGACACCGTGGTGTCGCCGTAGATGGTGATCTTCGTGCGGCCGAAGGCGATGGCGAGCAGGCCGAGGATGATCAGCCCCGGGATGTCGTCGGTGTCCAGCCTGGGCGCGAAGGCGCCGACGGAGAGCAGGCCGACGGCAAAGACGCCGAGCACGTACACCAGCGCGCGCGCCGGAAGGCGCTCGGCGGCGTCCGCCGAATCATCCGCGATGCGAAGGGCGACGGGCGCCGGCGTACCGCCGGAATCCGGCACGGGCGGCCCGCCCTGCAAGGGAGCGTTCAGCATATCTCCGCCAAGGAATGCGCAGCCCCGATCGCGGAGGCTCAACTGAATATCGGCATCGGCGGGGAGGCGCCGTAGGCTCAGGCGGCCACTTCGAACTGGGCGTTCAGATACCGCTTCAGGTTCGCCAGGATGCGCTTGTGAAGCTGGCAGACGCGGGACTCGGAAAGCCCCATCATCTCGCCAATCTCGTGGAACGGGCGAGATTCCGCGTATCGGAGCTTCAGGATAGCGCGGTCGCGCGGGTTCAGGTGGCCGAGCGCCTCGTCGAGCAGCGTGAGCGAGGCGGCGTGGTCGGCAGCCTTCGCCGGGTCGCTGAGGTCGTCCTCGTCCGGCGGGTCGAGCGATGGCGCGCCCTCGCCGGTGCGGTCCTGGAGCGCGTGCTCCAGCGAAATAAACTTCGATGACGTGTGGCGCATCACCGTCTGGAGGTGCTCGACCGGCACGCCGAGGCGGAACGCCACCTCTTTCGGCGTCGGCCAGCGGCCGAGCGTGGCCGAGAGCTCCTGCGACGCGGCATCGATCTCGCGGGCGCTGCGGCGCACGGAGCGCGGCAGCGGGTCCATCTTGCGGATCGCATCGAGGATGCTGCCGCGGATGCGCCGCACGGCGAAGCTGGCGAAGCTGGTGCCCCGTGTCTCATCGAACGCATCGACGGCCTGGATGAGGCCTTCGATGCCGTAGCCGAGCGCGTCTTCGCGGTCGAGGCCGAGGGTCTTCTGGTTGTCCGTGGACATGCGGCTGACGACGAACGCCACCAGCGGCATGTGCTGCATGATCATGTCCTGGCGAGCAGAGCTGCGCATGCGGGGCCCCCTCCACCGAACGTACAAATGCCGCCATGCCGGAGTCCGGCAGGCGGCAACGCTCGATCACGGTCGTGCCCCGGCGGGGCAGGATCGGTCTTCGGCAGCCCGGCTATCCGCGTGGCGGACCCGTGGCTTTGCGTCCCCGCATTTCAGCGGGTTTGCCTGTTTCGGACCTCAGGACTGGCATCACCTGCCTTCCATGGCGCGCTCCCCACGTCTTCCCAACGTTGCGCTAACCCTCCTAACGCGCGGCAGGCTGTTTCGTTACAGGTTCTCGCGGGCTTTTTTCGGGCGAATTCGCACCGGCGCCTTGTCAAACCGGTAGAAAACGCCCTTCGCTTCGGGCATACTACGCAGGATGTACCCGGCGGGCGCCGAGTATGACTTCGGGGTGCGATGGCTCAGCGGCTTGTAGACAGGTTCGAACAGCGCAAGCTCACGCGCGCGAAGCTCATCGACGCCGCGCTCAAGCTCTTTTCTACGAGCGGGTATGAGCATGCGACCGTGGACGACATCTCGCACGAGGCCGGATACTCCAAGGGCGCGTATTACTTCCACTTCTCGACCAAGGAGGACATCCTCCTCGAGCTTCTCCGCATGTGGACGGAGGGGCGGACCGCGATCGTGGCCGGCGGCGGAGCGGCGAGCGACGGTATTCGCGAGACGATCGAGCGATTCTTCTCGTACGAGGACGCGCAGTGGCACGCTGTGCTCCTGGAGTTCTGGTCGCAAGCCGTGCGCGTGCCCGAGGTGAGCAAGCGCCTGAGCCAGGCGTACGCCGGTTGGCGCAAAGACCTCTCCGAGGCGTTCGCGCGCGCGGCCTCGGAGGAGCGTCTGCACGTGGCTTCCCCGGAGGACGCCGCGTCGGTGGTGCTCGCCGCGCACGACGGGCTTGCCGTGCAGTTCGCGATCGGCTCCCCCGGCGGCCGCGCGATGACCGCCGGCGAGCTTGCCGCTTCGATCATCGCGCCGCTCGAGTCGGCCGAGCCGGCGGCGGAGCGCCGCAGGATCGCGCGCTAGCCGCGGGCGCGCCACCCGCGCGCCGGTGGTATCGTTCCCCCACTCATGGCCGAACCTCAGCGCGCCCTCGTCCTGGCACCGTTTTCCGCGCCGCAGATCGAGCGGATGCGCGCCATGCTACCCGTGGTGTACGAGCCGTGGCTGGAGACGCGGCGGCTGTGGGACCCGGCGGAACTCGGCGCGCGCCTGAACGAGGAGGACGTCGGGTACCTGGTGATCGAGGCGGACTTCGCGTTCGAGGAGCTGTTCGAGGCGGCCGCCGGACTGCGACTCGTCGGCGTCTGCCGGAACGCGCTCAACCACGTCGACATCGACGCGGCGACGGCGCACGGCGTCGCGGTCACGCACGCGCCGGGACGCAATACGAACGCCGTCGCGGAGATGACGCTCGGGCTGATGCTCGCGCTGGCGCGTCGCATCGTGCCGGCACACCTGCTCGTGTCGGGCGCGGGTTGGCGGGATCCCTCGGCAGGGTACCGGCTCTTCCGCGGGCGAGAGATCGCCGCGTCGACGGTCGGCATCGTCGGCTGCGGGCAGATCGGCCGCGAGGTCGCGCGGAAGGCCGTGGCGCTCGGCGCACGCGTGGTCGCGCACGACCCGTTTGTGCCGCCATCGCACATCGTCTCGCTCGGCGCGGAACCGGCGACGCTCGATGCGTTGCTGGCGGCGTCGGACTATGTGTCGCTGCACGTGCCGGAATCGCCAGACACGCATCACCTCGTCGATGCCGCATTCCTGGCGCGGATGCGGCCGGGCGCGTATCTCGTGAACACGAGCAACGGAGCGGCGGTCGACCCGGCGGCGCTGACCGACGCGCTGGAGCGCAGGCATCTGGCCGGCGCGGCGCTTGATGTGTTCGAGGGACAGCCGCTGCCGCACAGCGACGCGCTGATGTCGGCGCCGAACCTGCTATTGACGCCGCACGTCGGCGGCGCGACGGAGGAGACGATCGAACGGCACGCGAGGATGATGGTCGATGAGATCGGGCGCATGCTCGCGGGCGAACCGCTCGCACACTGCGTGAACCCCGGATACGCCGCGGCACGGATGCAGTGACGGTGCGCGATGCGGCGTTGGTGCTCGATGCCGGCACGAGCGCGCTGCGGGCGTTGCTCGTCGATGCCGCCGGCGGCGTCACGCCACTCGCATCGCGCCCGTGGCCGATGTTCGTGCCGGACGATGCGCCGCAGTTCGGGCGCGAGCTGAACGCCGCTGACGTCGCGGGCCAGCTCAGCGCGCTGTTCGACGCGGCTCGCCCGCACGCCGGGCGGATCGCGGCCGTGGCCTGCGCCGGCCAGCGCGAAGGGGTGGTGTTTGAGGATGCCGGGGGCCGCGCGGTGCTTGTCTCGCCGAACATCGACGCGCGAGCCTCGGCCGAGGGGATAGCGATCGACGCGGCGCGCGGGGGCGAGATCTATGCGACGACAGGGCACCTGCCATCGCTGTTGCTGGCGCCCGCGAAGTTTGCGTGGCTGCGCGTCCACCGGCCGCAGGACGCGGCGCGCGTGCGCCGCATCGTGCCGTTCGCTGACTGGGTCGCCGCCGGGGCCGCAGGCGCGGACGCCGCGGCGGCCTGCGCGACGCTCGCCGCGGAAATCGGGCTGCTCGACATCAGCACGCGCGCAGTCGCCGCGCCACTGCTCGGCACGCTGGGCCTGGACGCCGGGATGATCCCGCCGGTCGTGGCTGATGGCTCGGTGGCCGGCCGCTGCGATGCGATCGGCGGCGCGCCGGTCGTGCTCGCTGGCGCCGACACGCAGTGCGCGCTCGCAGGCATGGGCGCGGTGCGGCCGGGTGACACCGGCGTCGCCGCCGGTTGGAGCGCGCCGGCGCAGCGCGTGGCGGCGGCACCGGTGTTCGATGACGCGTACCGCACGTGGGCGGGGCTGCACGTCGCGCCCGGGATGTGGGTAAGCGAGTCGAACGCCGGCGAGATGGGGCGCGCGTGGCAGTGGGCCTGCGACCTGCTCGGCGCCTCGCCGGCCGCGGCCGAGGCGCTGGCGGCGCAGTCGCCGCCGGGCGCGCGCGACGTCATGGCCGTGCTTGGCGCGCGGGCGATGGACGCGGGCGCGATGAGCGCCGGCGTCGGCGCGGTGACGTTCCCGCTGCCGCTCGTCATGGGCGCGCCAGACCGGGCCGACGTGCTGCGGGCGACGCTCGAGGCGGTCGCCTTCGCCGTGCGCGCGAACATCGAGCAGCTCGAGGAGGTGACGGGCGGCGCGGTCGATCACGTGGCGATCGGCGGGGGGATGTCGCGCTCGGCGACGTTCGTCCGCATCGTGTGCGATGTGCTGGCGCGGCCATTGGACATTGCGCGTTCGCCGGAGACGTCGGCGCTGGGCGCGGCGGCGCTGGCGCTCGCCGCGACGGGCGTACATGATTCGCTCGATGCGGCGCTGGGCGCGATGTGCCGTCCCGCGCGCACGTTGGAGCCGGACACCGCGGCGTCGGCGGCGTACGATGACTGCTACGGGCGGTGGTGCGCCATGGCGGACGAGTTCCAGTCGGGGAAGCTGTGACCGAGACGTTCGAACGTGAGCGACAGGATGTGCTGGAAGCGGTAAGGCGCATCGTCGCCACCGGGCTGGTAGCGGGCGCGAGCGGCAACGTCAGCCGGCGCATCGTCACCCCGGACGGCGACCTGATCGCGATCACGGCGAGCCGGGTGCCGTACCACCGTTTCGGAGTCGACGACGTGCTCGTGGTCGACTTCGACATCGAGCCGGTCGTGGGCGACGGCGTGCCCTCGAGCGAGTCGCTGGCGCATGTGGCGATCTACCGCGCGCGGCCGGACGTGGGGGCGGTGATCCACACGCATCCGGTGCACGCGAGCGCGTTCGCGGCGGCGTGCACGCCCATTCCGGCGGTGCTCGACGAGCAGGTCGTCACGCTCGGCGGACCGGTGGAGGTGGCGGCGTACGGTCCTTCGGCCAGTGAGCAACTGGCGCAGAATGCTGTGGCCGCGCTTGGCGACCGGGCGGCGGTGCTGTTGCGCCATCACGGCGCGATCGCTGTCGGCGCGGACCTCGATGAAGCCGTCGCGGTGGCGGATCTCACCGAGCGCGCGGCGAAGGTGTGCACGCTCGCCGCTTCGCTCGGAGGCGCGCGCCCCTTGCCGGACGATGTGGTGCGAGCGGAACAGAAGATCTACCGGATGATGAAAGGGTTCAAGTGATGCAGGTACCGGCGTTCCTCCTCCGGCGTCTCTACGTGAAGGGCAGCCTGCGTGCGACGGCGGGCGGCTTCGCGTTCGACATCAAGAACTCGCTTGGCTCGGGCTACGCCGAGCAGGTGCTGCCGCTGCGCGTCGACGACGAGGACATCCCGCCCGGATCGACGCGGTTCATCGTCGATGGCGCGGTGCAGCGGTTTGACGAGGTGTCGGCTGAGCGCCCAGTGACGCTCGGGATGAATCGCGTCGTCACGATCGAGGCGGACGGGCGCGCGCTCGCGGCCGGCAAGCACAAGATCGCGCTCGGGTTCGTCGTGGTCGGCATGGGACGGATGGTGTTCGACGTGACGGACGCGCTGGCCGATGCCTGACGGCAGCGTCCCGCCGGAGATCGCGCCGATCGACTTCGTCGCGCGCTGGGCGGCGATTGTCGAACGGCGGCGCGCGCAGATGGACGGCGCGTACGCCCGATCGCGCCAGTCGAACGTCGATTACTGGGGCCGGCGTGCGAAGGCATACCGCCAGGCGCTGCACGACCGCACCGACGAGGACCCGTTCTTCGTGCGCGTGCGCGCCGCGTCGGCGCGAAGCACCACGATCATCGATGTCGGCGCGGGCACGGGGCGGCACACGGTCGCTCTTGCGCCGCACGTCGCGCGGGTGACGGCGGTGGACCCTTCCAACGCCATGCTCAGCCTGTTGCGCGAGGACGCGGCGGCGCACGGGCTGTCGAACGTCGATGCCGTCGAACAGGAGTGGATGGACGCCGATGTCGCGCCGGCGGACCTCGTCATCTGTTCGCACGTGCTGTACCCGATCGGCGATGTCGTGCCGTTCCTGCGCAAGCTCGAGGCGGCGGCGCGCGAGCGGGTGTTCATCTACCTTCGCGCCGACCCGCTGGCGACCGACCTGGGGTTGTGGCAGGAGTTCTACGGCACGCCGCTGCAGGCGCAGCCGGTGCACATGGACCTCGTCAACGTGCTGGCGCAGATCGGCGTCTTTGCGGATGTCGACGTCGTCGAGCATCGCTTTACGCTCACGTTCGGCACGCTCGACGATGCGGTGGCGCAGGTGCGGAACGGCCTGTGCCTGCGCGAGGACGACGATCGGGCAACGGAGCGGTTGCGCGACCTGCTGCGCGAACGCCTCGTGGAATCGCCGGACGGCCGCCTCGGGCCGGAGACCGGATCGACGCGGTCGGCGATCGTCTCCTGGCGGCCGCGGCGCTAGGCGCGGCGGCTGAGCCAGTCGAGCAGCAGCGCTGCCAGCTTCTCCGGGCGGTCGGTGGGTACCGAGTGGCCGGAGTCGGCGACCTCGATCAACTCGGCGTCGGGCATCGCGGCGACCATTGCGTCGGCGACGGCGCGCGGCAGCACCTGCGTGAGCCCGCCGCGGACGAGCAGCGCCGGCATCGTGAGGCACGGCAGCGCATCGGTGAGGTCGGCGGGATCCCAGCGGACGGGCGCCGCCGGGTCGTACTTCAGCGTCATCGTGCCGTCGGCATTGAACACCAGGTTGTGGTGCGTGCGATATCGCAGGTTCTCCTCGGGCGCCGTCGGGTTCCCGGCGCGCATCGCCGCGACCGCCTCGTCGAACGTGGCGAACGGCGTGTGACCAGACTCGGCGAGCTTCGAGATCACGTCCCAGTTCGGCGCTTGCTGTCGCTGCATCTTCGGCGGGATATCGATGATCACCAGGCGCGCGACACGCTCCGGATGGGCGGCGGCGTAGGCGATCGCGTTGTGGCCGCCCATCGACAGCCCGACGAGCACGAAGCGCTCGGTGCGCCACGCGTCGGCGAGTGCGTCGATGTCGGCGACGAAGTCGGCGGTCGCGTAGGTGGCGGCGTGCGACGTGTCGCCGTGGCCGCGCTGGTCGGGCGCGAACACGTGAAAGCGGCGGGCGAGCGCGGGCGCCATGTGATCCCAGGTGTGCGCGTGGCCGGTGAGTCCGTGGAGGAGCACCATCGGCGGCGCGGCGGCGTCGCCCCACTCGAGCACGTGGAAGCGCAGCCCGCGCGCTTCGACCGTGCGCGCCTCGTAACCGGCTATCGTCTGCATCGCCGCCTCCTGTTACGCTCCGAGCATCGCCCACGGGGCCGTGGCAGTCAACTGGAGGAAGGCGTGAGTCACGAGGCGTTGTCGCCATGACAGCAGGATCGCGCAGCGGCGCAATCATGCTCGTTCGGTCGCTCCACGGCGCGATCACGGCATTCTTTCTGAGTTGCATGGGAGTGCTGTTCTACGCCGGGATCACCGGCGAGCAGCAGTTCGCCGGGTGGGTCGCGGCGGCGCTGCTCGCGGGCGAGGGCGTGGTGGTAGGGCTGAACGGCGGCGATTGCCCGCTCGGCGGCGTCCACCGGCGCGTGGGCGACGACCGCACGTTCTTCGAGCTGCTGATGCCTGCGCCGCTGGCGAAGCGCGCGGTGCCGGCGCTCGGCGGTCTGGCGGCGCTGGGCATCGTGCTGCTGGCGGCGCGGGCGATCGCCTAGCGCGCTCGATCGCAGGCGGCGGCGGGCCTACAATGGCGGCGCCCGGCCCGGCAAGGAGCGCGCATGCTGACCCCCCTCGATGACTACCCGATCCACCAGACGCCGTACACCATCGATCACGTCGCGACGAGCGACCGGAACTTCTACGACCGCTATTACTTCGGCATGAACACGCTTGATGGTGAAGTGGCGTTCATCCTCGGCTTCGGGGTGTATCCGAACGTCGGGGTGATGGACGGGTTCGCGACCGTGTGCATCGAAGGGCGCACGCAGCACGTGCTGCGCGCCTCGCGGGCGCTCGGGCACGACCGCGCGGACACGACGGTGGGGCCGATCAGCATCCGCATCCTGGAGCCGCTGCGGCGGTCGCGGATCGTCGCGGAGCCGAACGAGCACGGGCTGTCGTTCGACCTGACGTTCGAGGGGCGGACGTTCCCGTTCGAAGAGCCGCACTTCCTGCGCACCTCGGGCACGCGCACGGTGATGGACTACACGCGGATGACGCAGAACGGCCGCTGGACCGGCACGCTGACCGCCGGCGGCAGGACGTACGAGGTGACGCCCGACCGCTGGTGGGGCGGCAAGGACCGGTCCTGGGGAATCCGGCCGCTCGGCGGGGAGCCGCCATCGGCGCCGCCGGCGGGGGGTGGCGGGCTCGGCGGGTTCTTCTGGACGTGGACACCGATCCAGTTCGACCACGCGTCGCTGATGTACACGTGCAGCGAGGACGGCGACGGCTCGCGCTGGCACACGGCGTCGGAACTCATCTACCCGTTCGGCGATGACCGCGCGCCGGAGCCGCTGACGGTCGTCGGGCATGAGTTGAAGCTCAAGCCGGGCACGCGGCTGTTCGACACGGGCACACTGCGGTGCGCGCGGCGCGACGGCACGCCGGTGATGATCACGATGACGCCCCGCTCGACGATTTACATGTCGGGAGCGGGGTACGCGTACCTCGACGGGTGGCGCCACGGGCAGTTCCACGGGCCGCTGGTGGTTGAAGGCGAAACGTGGGACCTGCAGGACCCGGGGACGCTGGCGAAGATCGGCGCGCACACGCAGACGGTGTGCGACTACGCGATCGACGGCATCGACGGGCTCGGGCCCGGACACGGCGTGTTCGAGTTCCTGCTGCTCGGCGCCTATGCGCCGTACGGGTTCAAGACGTTCGGGGACGTCGCCCCGGCGTCGTGATGCCGCGCCACGGATGAAAGCGGTCGTCCTCGAGCGCGCCGGCGCGGTCGAGCGTGACGCGCTGCTGGCGCTGCGCGACGTCGCAGCCCCCGTCCCTGGCGCGGGCGAGGTGCTGATCGCGGTGCAGGCCAACGGCGTGTGCCGCACGGACCTGCACATCGCCGAAGGCGAGGTGAGCGCGCCGCTGCCGCGCATCCCGGGGCACCAGATCGCCGGGTCGATCACTGCCGCCGGCGCTGGCGTCGATGCGTTCCGAGCGGGTGATGCGGTGGGCGTCGGCTGGATCGCCTCGACGTGCAGCGCCTGCGCGTACTGCGCGTCGGGACGCGAGAATCTGTGCGAACGCGCGCGCTTCACCGGGCGCGATGTCGACGGCGGGTACGCGGAGTACGCCGTGGCCGACGCGCGGTTCGTGTACCGGCTTCCCGGTGGCGTCGCGCCCGCCGATGCGGCGCCGCTGTTGTGCGCCGGGATCATCGGCTATCGCTCGCTGCGGCTGTCGGAGATCGCGCCGGGCGGCCGGCTCGGGCTCGTGGGCTTCGGCGCGTCGGCGCACCTGGCGCTGCAGGTGGCGCTGCACTGGCGGTGCGAGGTGTACGCGTTCACGCGCGAGGAGCACCACCGGCGGCTGGCGCTGGAGCTGGGCGCGCGCTGGGCGGGCGCGACGGCGGACGACCCCGGCGTGCCGCTCGATGCGGCCGTGATCTTCGCGCCGGCGGGCGAGCTGGTGCCGCAGACGCTGTCGCGGCTCGCGCCGGGCGGCACACTCGCGGTGAACGCGATCCACATGTCGCCGATCCCCTCATTCGCCTACGGCTTGCTCTACCGCGAGCGCACGGTCCGAAGCGTCACGAACTACACGCGGCGCGATGCCGAGGAGTTCCTCGCGCTGGCGGCGGAGATCCCGGTGCGGGCTGCGGTCGAGCGGTTCCCGCTCGACCGCGCGCGCGAGGCGCTGCTGCGCATCAAACAGGGCGCGGTGCGCGGGGCGGCGGTGCTCGACATCGCACCGGGGTGACGCGCGCGGCGATGACCTGGCGCGCGGCGCGCGTACCATCGCCTTCTCGGCGAAGGGAGGGTGTCGATGGATGGGCCGCTACCTGTCTCGGGCCTGGCGGCGGCGCCGGTGATCACGGCGCTCGTCGCGATGATCGGCGCGGCCGTGCCCGCGTTGCCACGGCGATACTATCCGCTGCTTGCTGTCGGGATCGGCGTCGCATGGCAGTGCGCGGTCGCGTCAGCGGCGGGGGCGCTGGACGCGACGGCGCTGCTTGCCGGCGTGCTCGCCGGGCTGGCGGCGTGCGGGCTGTACAGCGGCGCGGTGAAGCCGGCGCTCGCCTCGATCGGCGGGCGATGATGCGCGTGTACGGGTGGTGTCACAACGGGTACCACGACCTGCCGGCGGCCGAGGTCGTGCGGCGGGCGCGGCTGGCGTCGCTCGATGCGCTGATCATCAAGTACGGCGACCCGGCGTTCGAGCGCGCGATCGCCGCCGCGGGCGTCGCATGGGGTACCGAGCGGTTCTGCTACGCCCGACAGGCCGCCGCCGAGGGCGGGATGCTGGCGGACGCGGTCGATGCCGGCGCGGCGTTCGCCGTCGCGAACTGCGAGCCGAACGACGGCGGCGCGTGGGACTCGCCGGCCGCCGCGGCCGCGATACGGCTGCTCATCGACGCGTTCCGGTCGCGGCACCCGAGCGCGCCGCTGTACATCTGCGCCGACCTGCGCCGCGGCCGGAGTCTGGATGCGCCGTTCGCGTTCGAGGCGGCCCGCGGCGGCATCGACGGCTGGATGCCGATGGTGTACCCGCGCGCGTTCGGGCAGTCGGTCCCCGATCCGTTCGCCGCGGCGTTCCCGGGCGCGACGTACCGCGGGCTGCCGTGCTGGCCGGTGCTGCAGGCGTACGGCGGCATCGGCGCGGCGACGGTGGCGGCGCAGGTCGGCGAGGCGGCGTGGCGCGGCGCGGCGGCATGCTCGGTCTACGCCGTCGAGACGGCGACGGATGACGAACTGCGGGCGGCCGCATCGGCGAAGGCCGGCGCGGGCGCCGGCGTGCTGCGGGCGACGGCGCTGGCCTATATGCGCGGCGCGATCGCGATCCTCGACCACGGCACGCCGGCGGAACTGGAAGCGTGGGGACGGCTGTTCGCAGGCAGCACGTGACCCTGGTACGGTCGTTCAGCGGGTCGTCGAAGGAAAAAAAGAAATGGTGCCGAGGGACAGAGTCGAACTGTCGACACCACGATTTTCAGTCGTGTGCTCTACCACCTGAGCTACCTCGGCACGCGCAGGATTGTATCGGCCGCCGGATCGCCCGACAAGCGAAGCGCGCGCTGCCGCTAAGCCGGGCCACTGCTATACTTCCGCCGATTTTCGGAGAGTGCGCGTGTCGGTACTGGTGGTGGCATCGGCGGAGGCGCGGGCGGGGCGAAGCCTCGTCGCGGCGGCGATCGCGTATCGCATGGGCCGCGACGGCGCGACGGTGACGCTCGCGCGCCTGCGGGGCGATGACAGCGCCGTGCCCGACGCCGCGACCTTCGCGTTGCTCGATGGGATCGTCGCGCCGACTGCGCCGGTGCAACCCGCAGACATCGTGTCACTGAGCCGTCACGTCGTGCTTGAAGCGAGCCCCGGGGCGGACCTCGGCGCGTTGCTCGCGGCATTGCCGGGCGCGCGAGTACTCGTCGTCGGCCGCGCGCAGTCGCAACCGCTCGACGTGCCGGGCGGCGCGCTCGCTGGCGCCATTCTGACGCGCGTGCCGGCGGCGGCGGCGATGGGCGCGCGCGCGGACGTCCTGGCGGCGCTGCCCGAGGATCGCGTGCTGGCGGCGCCGTCGATCGCCGACATCGCGGCGTCGCTCGGCGCGAAGTGGCTCGTGGAGAGCGCGGCGCCGGCGTCGATCGACCGGGTGATGATCGGCACCGTGGCGTCGGACGCGGCGGAGCCGTACTTCGGCGCGCGAGAGCGGACGTGCGTGATCACGCGCTTTGACAAGACCGATGTGCAACTGGCCGCGTTGCTGACGGACACCGAGGCGCTCGTGCTGACCGGCGGCCGCGAGCCGAGCCCCTACCTCATCGACCGCGTCCGCGGCACGCGCGAGGACGTGTCGGTGCTGCTCGCCGATGGCGACACCGTCGAAACGATGCGCGCGATCGAGGGGCTGTACGGCACGTCGCGGTTCGACGGCGCGGGAAAGCTTGCGCGCGCCGTCGCGCTGCTCGATGAGGCCGGCATGACGATCCCGGCCGCCGCCTAGGCGCTCAACTCCTCGCCGCCGTCGATGCCGATGACGTTGCCGGTCATCCAGTACAGCCGTTCCGACGACAGTACGGCAATCGCTTCCGCCACGTCCTCGGGCGTCGTTGCGCGGCCGCTCGGGTTGCGCTCCATCGCCCGCTGGTGGAGCTCGGGGCCGCCGGGGATGCGGCGCAGCGCGGGCGTATCGGTGACGCCGGCGCGGATGGCGTTTGCCGTGACGCCGAGTGGCGCGAGCTCGAACGCCAGCTGCCGGATGTGCGATTCGAGCGCGGCTTTCGCCGCGGAGACGGCGCCGTACGCCTTGATCACGCGCGTCGAGCCGGAGCTGGTCATCGCGAAGATGCGGCTGTTGCGGCCGAGCAGGCGGCGCGTCGCCATATCCTGCGCCCAGTAGACCAGGCTGTGCGCCATCACGTCGAGCGTCATGTCCATCTGCTTCTGGCTGATGCGCCCCTTCGGGTCATCCTCGATGAACGGAAGCAGCGTGCCGAAGGCGAGCGAGTGCAGCAGCACGTGGACGTAGCCGCCGTCGCCGAGTTTCGCCCGGACGTCGTCGAGCGCGGCGGCGCGCTTGTCGGGGTCGGCCGCGTTGATGTTGAAGAAGACTGCTTCCTGGCCGGCAGCGCGGACGTCGTCCTGCACGCGCACGGCGTTCGGGAGCGTCGAGCGCAGGTCGAAGTGCACGCCGAAGACGCCGTATCCCTCCTTCGCCAGCGCGACGGACGTCGCCGCGCCGAAGCCGCTCGATGCGCCCAGCACCAGCGCCCATTTCGATGACGACATAACGGTGTCCTTTCCCTTCGTGCTCGTGTCGCGACGAGAGTCTACGCCAGAAGCGGCGCACGCACACTCGCGCCCCGGCATCCTCGTTCCGATAACAGATATGCGGAGACGAAGGAGGTTGCGATGAAGCGTACGATAGCCGGAGCGCTCATGGGTTCGGTGGTCACGGGGGCGGTGTTCGGCGGACTCATGTTCGCCGAGGCGGGTACCAGGCAATCGCCCAGTACGAGCATCTGGGCGGATGCGTGCGTGGTGACGATAAGCGATGCATCGCTGTACTTTCCGGGGTGGGGTTACGGTTCGATCAAGTACGTGGGCGGCTTTGTGGGGAACTACAACGGTCAATATCTGAGCGACTACGCCGCGCAGAACGCGATTTCGGCGTACGACTGCGAGCGGGCGTACTAGCGGCGTTCAGCCGAGCGCGCCGGTCTCGCTCATGAGGCGCTGGCGATAGGCGGCCACGGCGTCGTCGTCGCCGCGGAGGTGCGCCGCGACGGCGCCAAAGAGCGACGCGGTGGTGGCAATGCCGTAGCCCATCATGTCGGCGGCGGCGCGCAGTTCGGGCGAGGCCTGCGGCGGGCGCTGCGCCGGATCGCGCAGGCGGTAACCGTTGACCAGCACGAGGCCGCGGGGACGCGCTACGCTACCGGCGATCGCCTGCTCCATGCGTTCGCGCAACCGGTAATGCGCCGCCATCCCGACGGCCTCGGCCGAGGCGTCGACCTCGAGCAGGATGAGCGTGCCGTCGCGCCGGAGCGTGATGGCGGCGGGGTCGGTGTCGTACACGTCGAAGCCGATGAGGCGCAGTGCGTCCCGGACGACCGGCTCGAGGCCCAGTGCGCCCTCCTGCCAGAGCAGCAGCCGATACCTGGCCAGCGCGTCGTGCGCGGCCTGCGCGTCGTCGAGCCGGGCCTGTGCGGCGTCGCGTGCGTGACGCGCCGAGTCCACGGCACGGACGCGGTCCTCGATCCCGGCGAGGGCGGCGTCCGCCACCCAGTCGGGTGCGCGCCCTTCGGCGAGCGCGCCGATCAGGCGCCGGATGCATGACTGCAGGATCTCCGTCATGGCATAGCGCGGCTCGCCGGACGGTATGGCGTTGAGCGCTGGCAAGAGCACGATCTGTCCGTGCGGGCGGGGCAGCTCGGCGGCGACCGCGGCGCCGCCGCGGCTCTCGGCGAACACGCGGGCGTCGTTGGCCACGATGCGCGCGGTGTAGGCGATGTTGGCCGCCTGGCCGATGACGAACGGCGCGAGGGGATGCGTCGCATCGACGACGACGGTCTCCGTGCCGTGCGCGGGGACGAGCGATGGTGGATCGTCGAGCCACCAGTAGTCGTCGATGCCGCCGGTGGCGAGGTCGTGTCGCCGCGGCGGATGCGCGAAGCAGATGACGGCGCCCCCGTGCTCAAGCAGCATGCGCGTCTCCTCGCTCCGGCGCGCGAGGACGTCCGCCAGCGGCTCGGCGTCGGGAGCTGCGGGCACCGCGGAAACGGCGCGGCCGCCGAACGTCCGTGCCTCCGCCGTGCCGTCGATCACGGCGTCGATGTACGTCGACACGGCGTGCGGGTTGATGACGAGCGCGTCGTAGTCGAAGAACGACGGCGCGGCGACGATGTTGTAGTTGTCGACGCGCGTGCCGGGTAGAGGGAATCCGATCGACAGGATGCGCCCGATCCGCCGGACGCCACGCGGCAGACCGTCCATCGCTCAGTCGTTGAGCTTGAGCGTGCGCAGGAACTGGCGCAGGCCGGGGCCGATGTCGTCGCGAGAGAGCGCGATCTCGATCGATGCGGTGAGCAGGCCGAGCGGGCGGCCCGTGTCGTAGCGTGTGCCCTGGAAGCGGTACGCGAAGACGGGCTGCGAGGCCATCAGGAGCGCGAGCGCATCGGTGAGCTGCACTTCGCGGCCTTTGCCGGGCGCGGTGAGCTCGATGGCGTCGAAGATCTCCGGCGTAAGCACGTAGCGTCCGACAATGCCGAGCCGCGACGGCGCATCGCGCGGCTTCGGTTTCTCGACGAGCGCGGTGACACGGTACACGCCGCCGCCCGCGTCGTCGCCGGCGACGATGCCGTAGCTCTCGACCTCGCTCTCGGGCACTTCCTGCACGGCGATGACGGAGCCGCCGCGCGCGTCGAACACGGTTGACATCTGCTTCGTGACCGGCACGCCGGCGACGAGCACGTCGTCGGGGAAGAGCAACGCGAACGGCTCGTTGCCGATGACGTTGCGGGCCTGCAGCACCGCGTGACCAACGCCGCGCTGCTCCTTCTGGCGCACGTAGACGATCTCGGCCAGGTCACTGATCCGCCTGATCTCGTCCAGGCGCTCCTGGTCGCCCTTCTCGCGCAGCGCCATCTCGAGCTCGAGCGAGCGGTCGAAGTGGTCTTCGACGGCGCGCTTGCTCGCGGCGGTGACGATCACGACCTCGGTGATGCCGGAGGCGGCGGCCTCTTCGACCGTGTACTGGATGATCGGCTTGTCGACGAGCGGCAGCGATTCCTTCGGCTGGGCCTTGGTGGCGGGAAGGAGGCGGGTGCCGTATCCCGCCGCGAGCACGACTGCCTTTCGTACGACCACGATGCCTCCTGCGATGCGCGCTGCCGGATTCTAGCGGACGCACGCGCTACGCTCCGCGGAGCCCCCCGCGCCTGCTGGCCGGGCACGCGGGCATCGCGGTACGCTGGATTCGCGGGGATGCGCGCTGCGGAGGGCGGATGAAGGTCGATGACGAGCGCCGGCGAGCGTACGTGGAAGCGTACGAGGACTGGCAGAAGAAGCTCGCCGCGCTGCACGAGGTGCTCCTCGAGGGGAAGACGCTCGAGGGCGACCAGATGAAGGGCATGCTGAACCGCGAAGCGCGCGCGAAGGCGAACTACGACGAGGCGCGGCTGCGGCTGCTCGGCATCGCGCCGGCCGAGGCGTCACCGTTTGACTAGGGGCCATCGATGACCGAGGGGTGGGTCGACTACCTGACGGGGCCATACGGGTTCGCATTTGCGTTCGCGGCGGGCGTGCTCTCGTTCCTCTCACCGTGCGTGCTGCCGCTCGTGCCGGCATACATCGCGCACCTGACGGGGACGACGGCGACGCTCCAGCCGGGCGAGGGCGACCGCCGCCGGGCGGTCACGCACGCCGCGGTGTTCGTGCTCGGCTTCACCGTGGTGTTCACGTTCATCGGCGCGTCTGTGGGGCTGATCGGCGCGCTGATCAGCGAGGACTCGAGCTACGCGATCCGGGACCAGTTGCCACTGATGGCGAAGATCGCCGGCGTGTTCCTGGTCATCATGGGGTTGAACCTTGTGGGCGTGATCCGGATCCCGTGGCTGTACCGGACTTACTCGATCGATGCGTTCAGCGCCCCGGTGCCGGCGGCCGTATCCGTGGGCGGCGGCGGCACGGCGACGATGGCGATGGGCGGCGGTGGCGGCATGCGCGGCGTGCTGGCCGGGCTGCCGTACGTGAAGTCGCTCGGTGTCGGGGCGGCGTTTGCGGTGGGTTGGACGCCGTGCATCGGGCCGGTGCTGGGTGCGATCCTGACGCTGTCCGCCACGACGAGCGATGTCGCGCAGGGCGCGTATCTGCTGCTCGTGTACTCGCTCGGGCTCGGGCTGCCGTTCATCATCACGGGGCTCGCGGTCGTGCCGGTGACGGCGTTTCTGCGCCGCATCCGCGGGGCGATGCCGGTGATCGAGATCGTGACGGGCGTGCTGGTGATCGCCGTGGGCGCGCTCATCTTCCTCGACGAGCTGACGATCTTCAACCGCTACTTCGACTTCTTCGGCCTGAGCCAGATTTAGGCCGGCCCGGGCTCGCGCGGCGGTAGACTGAGCGATGCCACGCCGCACGACCGCGCCCCGCGCACCGGCCTCCTTGCCGATTGATGACGCCAACCCGCCGGCATCGGCGCCGCTCGCCGCGCGGATGCGGCCGCGGACGCTCGACGAGTACGTCGGGCAACAGCACCTGGTCGGGGACGGGAAGATCCTGCGGCGGCTCGCTGATTCGGGCAACCTGCCTTCGATGATCCTCTGGGGGCCGCCGGGGACGGGGAAGACGACGCTGGCGCGGATCCTGGCGGAGATGGCGCGGGCGACGTTCATGCCGGTGTCGGCGGTCTCCGCGGGTGTCGCCGACCTGCGCCGCATCGTCGCGGACGCGCGCGAGCACGCGGCAGGCGGCGGCGGGCGGACGGTGCTGTTCATCGACGAGATCCACCGGTTCAACAAGGCGCAGCAGGACGCGATCCTGCCGGTGGTCGAGGACGGCACGGTGACGCTGATCGGCGCCACGACGGAGAACCCGTCATTCGAGGTGATCGGCCCGCTGCTGTCGCGCTCGCGCGTGTTCGCGCTGAAACAGCTCGAACCGGAGGACATCGACCGGATCCTGCGGAACGCGTTGAGCGACGGGGAACGCGGGCTGGGCGCGGCCGGCGTTGCCGTGGACGATGATGCGGTTGCGGCGCTGGCGGCCTCGACCGGCGGCGACGCCCGCATCGCGCTGAACGCGATCGAGGCGGCGGTGGGCGCGGCGCGCGAGCGGGACGGCAAGGCACCCCGCGTGGGCACGCACGACATCGAGGAGGCGCTGCAGCACCGGACGTACCTGTACGACCGGCAGGGCGACGCGCACTACGACACGATCTCGGCCTTCATCAAGTCGTTGCGCGGCTCCGACCCGGACGCGGCGCTGTACTGGCTCGCCCGGATGATCGAGGCGGGCGAAGACCCGCTGTTCATCGTGCGGCGGATGGTCATCCTGGCGTCGGAGGACGTAGGGCTCGCTGACCCGATGGCGATGGTCGTCGCGACGGCGTGCCAGCAGGCGGTGCACTTCATCGGCATGCCGGAGGGGTTCTACCCGATGGCGGAGACGGCGCTGTACCTGGCGCTGGCGCCCAAGAGCAGCAGCGCCGGCAGCGCGTACGCGGCCGCGCTGCGCGATGTGGAGGGCACGCGGAACGACCCGGTGCCGCTGCACCTGAGAAATGCCGTCACGGGGCTGATGCGCCAGATGGGCTACGGCAAGGGCTACAAGTACGCGCACGACTACGAGGGCGCCGTCATCGACCAGCAGCACTTGCCCGACCGCGTGGCGGGCCACCGCTACTATCGCGCCGGCGACCTGGGGTGGGAGGGCCGGCGCAAGCGCGAGCGCGAGGACGCCGGTCCGGAAAAGAAACGCCCGGCGCGCGACCCGGAGTAGCGCGGCAAAGGAGAGAGCCCGCCGGTGCGGCGGGCTCTCTTGTCGTTCGTGCGGTGTGGTTCAGTAGCCGCCGCGCGCCATGCGGCGCAGGCGGGCGACGCGCTCCTCGATCGGCGGGTGGGTACTGAACAGGCGCGACATGCCCTGGCGGCTGAACGCCGCCAGCGGGTTGACGATGTACATGTGCGCGGCTGCCGGGTTGACCTGCATCGGCCGCATGGTGGCGCCCCGCTCGAGCTTCTCCAGCGCGTCGGCGAGGGCGTCCGGGTCGTGCGTGACCTTCGCGCCGGTGCGGTCGGCCTCGTACTCGCGGGTGCGGGAGATGGCGAGCTGGATGACCGTCGCGGCGATCGGCATGAGGATGATCGCGACGAGCATGAAGATGGGGTTCGGCTGGTCGTCATCGCCGCCGCCGAATCCGCCGAAGATCATGCGCCACTGCAGGACGTTGGCGATCATGGCGATCGCGCCGGCGAACACGGCGACGACCGCGCCGATGAGGATGTCGCGATTGCCGACGTGGCCGAGCTCGTGCGCCATCACGCCTTTGAGCTCACGGTCGTCCAGCAGGTCCATGATGCCCGTGGTTGCGGCGACGACGGCGTGCTTCGGGTTGCGGCCGGTGGCGAAGGCGTTCGGCGACGGGTTATCGACGATGTAGACCTTCGGCTTCGGCAGGCTCGTGAGCGACGTCACCTCGTCGACGATGCGATGCAGGCGCGGCGCTTCCTGCGGGCTGACTTCGCGCGCATGCGCCATGCGCAGCGCCAGCGCGTCGGACTTCCAGTAGGCGAAGATGTTGATCGCCCCGGCGATCACCAGGAACAGGATGACCCCTGCCCATCCCCCGAGGAACAGATACCCCAGCCCCGCCAGGAGGCCAGTGAGCACTCCCATCAGCAGCAGAGTCTTGGCGGTTGCTCCCATTTGTCAGTAACCCTCTTTCTCAGGCGGCCTGTCCAGCGCGCGGCCGTCAATCCAGTGTAACAGGATACGCAGGCGGCCCCGCCGCGAGATGCAAGCGCCGGCGGCGCGGCAGCCGCGGGGTTTCGCCGATCGGCGCTGGCGGCGCGAGGTGTTAGCATGGCGCCGGTAGTTCCTGCGGGAAAGGAGGGAAGATGCAGGGAGCAGGAACGGGAGAAGTTGGCCTGTTCATCGATCTTGAGAACATCCGCTACAGCTTTTTGAACGTGTACCAGATCGAACCAAACGTCTCAGCTTTTATCGAGAAGGCAAGGAAACACGGCCGGGTATCTGTAGCGATGGCATATGCGGACTTCAACGAGCACCCGCAGTGGGTGCGTCGCGGCCTCGACGTTGCCGGGATCACGGCACGCGATGTGCCGGTGCGGCGATTCGTCCGCGAGGGTCAGGAGCGGCTGAAGAGCTCGGCCGACCTGCACATGCTCATGGACATCATGGAGACGGCGCTCGACCGCCCGCAGGTGGGCACGTACGTGCTGATGACGGGTGACTCGGACTACATCCGGGTGATCACGTGGATCAAGAACCGTTTCGACAAGCGCGTGATCATCTCGGGCGTGCCGGGGACGATCAGCGCGGACCTCGTCGCCGCCGCGGGGGAGGCCGATCACCTGGAGGCGGGCCAGGGGTTCACCAGCGATTCGCTGATCACGTCGGTCGAGGCGATCGCGCTCATGGTGAAGCGCTGCGTGCCGCCGACGGGGTTCTGGACGATCAGGCTGATCGACCAGTGGTCGCGTGACAGCCGGAACGGGGTGCCGGGGAGCGACCCCGACAAGTCGAACGCCATCTCGTACATGCTGCGCAACGGGCTGATGCGCCGGTACAAGACCGTGACCGATGTGCGCGAGGTGACGATCAGCGAGCTGAACGAGTGCCACCCGATGGTGCGCCGGTTCATCATCTCGTCGGGGCTGGAATTCGATCCATTGCCCGTGCGATGCGTCGAATGCAACACGCGGAACGTCGCCGAGACGCCGCAGTGCGCCGAGTGCGGGTGCACGATCGCTCCGGCCGATTGGGGCGAGCAGCCGGCATAGGCAGGGCGAGGAACCTCGACCACAGGGAACTACCAAGCGGAGGCGCCGCCCGGTCCGGGCGGCGCCTCCGATGTCTGCCGATGTCGCGTCCTAGCTGCGCCGGCGCCGCGATGCGGTCGCGATGCCGGCGGCGGTGACGAGTCCGCTCAACGCTGCGAGCGCCAGCACGACCATCGCAAGCTGCGGGCCGCGCCCGCCCGGGCCGGAACCGGTGTTGGGCGCGCCGACCCCCTCGGGCGCTACGCCGCCGCCGGGGGGCGTTGGCGCCGGTGCAGGCGGCTCTGCCGGTTCGGTCGGCGACGGCGGTTCGGCCGTGGGCTGCGGCACGGACGTTGCGCCCGGCCGCGGCGCGGTGATGTCTCCGCCGCCGCCGCCTTCCACGGGAGTGCTCGTGGCGGTGGCCGTGGCCGTAGCCGTGGCCGTTGCGGTTGGCGGGGCGCCGTCGGATTCGCCTTCGAAGGCGCCGATGTCGCATGCCGGGCCGACGGGGCGGGTTACGAAGCGCTGGTCTCCCACGGGGCACCACTCGGTATTGGCCGCATCGATCGCGGGGCTGCCAGCGAGGAGGGCGTGCGTGTACGTAGGCCCGGTGTTGTCCGCGAGAGCGCCGAGCAGCGGGTCGGTGTTGCTCATGTCCCCGCTGCCGTCGAGTTCGCAACTCGCGTGGCTGTCGATGTTGATTTCGAGGGAGGTGATACCCGGATCGGGCGCCTCGACGTCGCTGCTGCAGTTTTCGGGCGAGCCCGCGATGATCGTGTTTGCCGCGGACATTGTTCCCTCGTTGAAGATCTGGTCGCCCAACCCGTCCGCGGTGTTGTTGGCGATGGTCGCGTGCGTAATCTCCATGTCATCCTGGTTGAAGATGCCGCCGCCATGAGCGTTCGTCTGGTTGCCGCTCACCGTGCTGTTGATCAGCGCCAATACTCCGTCGCTCCAGATGCCGCCGCCGCCGTTGTGATCATCCACGACGGGCTCGGCAACGTTTCCGCTGATCGTGGTCTCCTGGATGACCGCGTCCGCGCCCTCCCAGAACAGGCCGCCACCGTTGCCGTAGACCGTGTTCCCGCTGATGGTGGATCTCGCGATAACCAGCGAGTCCTTGCTGCTTGAGATGCCGCCGCCCACCGCCATATCGCCGGGGGCATTGCCTGCCTGGTTGTCGGTGATCTCGCTCGCCGTGATGGTCGTGGTGCCCACGCCGCAGCAGTCGTAGATGCCGCCGCCTTCCGTCGCCGCCCTGTTGCCCGAGATCTCGGAGTACTCAATGACCAGGTCAAACGGCGCGTCGCCGTAGGAGGAGCAACACGACGAGATGCCGCCGCCCTCGACCCCGGCGACGTTGTCGCTGATCGAGCTGTAGGAGATGTTGATCAGCGTGCTCACGGTGTCGTCGGTGCAGCAGTAGTAGATGCCGCCGCCGCCATTGGCCGCGGTGTTGTCCGACACGCTGCTGTCGGTGATTGTCAGTTGCAGCGGGCCGCAGCAATGGAAGATGCCGCCGCCCTGGTCGCCAGCTTCGTTGTGCTCCACCGCGCTGAGGTCGATGACGAACGTAGCGCCACTGCAACACGACCAGATGCCGCCGCCCTGGTCCCCGGCCGTGTTGTTGGAGACGATGCTATCCGTCATCTGGATGTCGCTGGCTTCGATGCCGCCGCCTTCGAAGGTGCTGTTGTTGAATGTCACCTCGCTGGCGGTCAGCGTCACCGCGCCAGTGCTCCAGATGCCGCCGCCGCCGTTGGCCGTCGCGTTTTCCGTGACGGTGACATCGTCCATCGTCAGCACGCCGGTTACGCCCCGGATCCCGCCGCCATCCTCGCCGGCCGGCGTCTGGCCGTCGCGGATCGTCAACCCCTCGAGCGTCAGCTCGACCCCGGGCGCGACGTCGAGCACACGGTCGATCCCGTCTGCATCGATGATGCTGATGCCCGAGCCGGCGCCATCGATCGTCAGGTCTGCGTCGACATCGAGGTCGCCGGTGGCGCCCGCGTTCTCGGCGGTACCGGCGATGGTCAATGTGTATGTGCCGGCCGGGAGGCTCACCGTGTCGCCGCTGCCTGCCGCGTTGACCGCCTCGCGCAGGGAGCAGTCGGCGTCACAGGTGCCATCGTTCGTGTCAGCCGTCTTGGTGACGGTGAGCGTCGCCGCCTCGGCGGGGCGTGACGGCGCCAGCGACGATGTGAGGGCGACCATGACAATGGCCAGCGCGATCGCGCACCTCGTGATCCAACCGTTCGTGTCCATCGTCGTTTCCTCTCTCGCCTCTCCAACGGCTCGCCGCCGCAATCGCCCCGCGCCCGATCCGCGCAGGCACGGGTATGCGCGCCGCCCGCGGCGGCGGCGCGACCCGATCTTCGGCGCACCCGCCCGAAGCCGGCAAGCGAGAATCGGCTACAATTTGTGTCCGATGACAATCAGTGTCGCGGTGACAAGAAGCGGGGATCAGATGAACCAATTGCGCGAAGCACAGGACTGGCGCGGAGCGCTGCGGCAGCATCGCATTGCGCGCGGTCTCTCGCTGGCGGAGATTGCCCGCCGGTCCGGCGTGTCGCTTTCGGCGCTGAAGGCGTACGAGAGCGGCGATCGGCGCCCGAGCCGCAAGGCGCTGGATGCGGTCCTTGTGGCGATCGGGCTGAGCCACGACGACGGGAATCCGATCCTCGCCGGCGCGGGCTTTGCGATCGACTGGCGTGCCGTGCTCGAGCGGCGTTACCTCGCCGACATCGACGAGATCAAGTCGCAGGCGGATGCGACGCCCTGGCCGGTCTTCATCACAAACCAGGGGTCGTACGTCGTGCACTGGAACCGCGGCTTCGAGCTCGTGTGGGACGTCGACGTCGAGCGCGAGTTTCCGGACGTGCTCTCGCGCAACCTGCTGTCCGGCGCGAGCCTCGCGCGTTTCACCCGCTGCATCGTCAACTACGAGGAGACGATGTCGTTCTTCATGGGGCTGCTGAAGGGCGATCCGCGAGCGCACCAGGACCTCGAACATCCCGCGCCGTGGAACGAAGCGGCCATGCAACGGCTGTTCGAGGGCGACCCGCAGGAACTCCGTCGGCTGATGGAAGCATGGGATCGCGCGGCGCCGATCCCGCACCGGATCCGGCACCAGTACAAGGTCGTGTGGCGGCACCATCCGACCGGGCGCGATCTGCGGTTCCTGGGGCAGCTGACGGTGTGCGACATCTGGAATGATCTGAACTGGCAGGAATGGACGCCGGCCGACAGCGAGACGTGGCTGTTCCTGGAATCGCTGCAGGCATCGCGACACGACCGCTCACGGAGTCGCGACGCCGACGCCGGCGCGACATAGCAGCTATCGGTGCGAGCGGCGGCGGGCGGCGCGGGACGGCGAACTGCCGCCATTGGCGCCGGAGATGAGCGGCAGGCGGAGGACGCGGCGCCGCGTCTCGGCCTCGGTTGGCTCGGGGTATTGCACGCGCGGGTGGTAGACGGCGCGCATCGTCTGTTTGAACGAGTCGGCGACCGTGCGCAGGTCGCGAAGCGTCAGGTCGCGCTCGTCCATCTGGCCCTCGGCGACGCACTCGGCGATCACCTCCTCGACCAGCGCATCGATTCGCGGTGGTGAGCGGTCGGGGCTGCTGCGCACGACCGCCTCGGTGGAGTCGGCGAGCATGACGATCGCCGTCTCCTTCGACTGCGGCCGAGGCCCGGGGTACTGGAAGCGCGCCGGGTCAATGTCGGGGTCGTCTTCGGCTGCCTTGCGGTAGAAGTATGCGACGAGCCGTGTGCCGTGGTGCTCGGGGATGAACGCGCGCACGCGCGTGGGGATGCGGGCGCGGCGGGGGAGCTCCATGCCGCCGCTGACGTGCTGCCGGATGGCGCGCGCGCTGGCCTCGGGCGACATCTCCTCGTGGGGGCTTTCGCCGGTCTGGTTCTCGATGTAGAGGCCCGGCTGCAGCACCTTGCCGATGTCGTGGTAGTAGCAGCCGACGCGCGTGAGCAGCGCGTCGGCGCCGACGAGGTCAGCCGCGCGCTCGGCGAGGTTGCCGACGATGACACTGTGGTGGAACGTGCCGGGCGCGTCGTCCTGCAGGCGGCGCATCAGCGGCGCGTTGAGCTGCGAGAGTTCCATGAGCTGGACGCGCGTGGTCACGCCGAACAGGAAGCCGACCGTGACGAAGGCGCCGGCGGCGAGCACGCCCGCGCTGACGCCGCCGATCGATGTCGTGAGCGCCATCCAGGCGACGTCCTCGGGTTCGCGGCCGGAGTCGATCAGCCACGTTGCGAGCAGCATGAGGAACGAGACGAGCGCGACGGCGGCGCCGCCGGTGAGGAACAGGTTGAGGCGATCGGCGCGGTGCACGATGAACGCGCCGATCATGGGGCCGAGCGAGTAGACGAGCATGAGGCGGAACGTGTCGATCGGTGTCACCGACGCGACGAGCGAGATGTCGGGCAGGATCGCGCTCACGAGGGCGACGAGCACGCCGATGACCGCCGCGACGACGACCGCGACCTGCGTGTCGAGCAGCGCCGCGACGAGGATCGGCGCGGCGGCGAGCGGCAGGATGAACGCGAGGAAGTACCGATCTTCGTCCGGGATCACGAGCGGCACGTAGAACTTCGCGGCGAGCAGCGGCAGCGCGATCACGAGCGCCAGGCTGATGAGGTGGCGTTCGGAGTTTACGCCGCCCGGCTGGGTGACGAAGAGGAACCCGGCTACGGCGGCGGCGGCGGCGGCGCAGATGATGGCGACGGCGACGACGTTGCGCCATTCGATGCTGCGTGACAGCAGCCCTGTCGCGCGGAGCTTCTCGATGGCGACCTGGTCGACTCGGGAGCCGGCGCTCAGGATCATGTCGCCGTTGTTGACGCTGACGCGCTCCGGCGGGACGGCGGCGCGCGCAGCCGCGCGGGCGTCCTCGGTGCGGGCGTCGTCGGTCGTGAGCGTGGTGACGATCAGCGGGCGCACGACCTCGCTGGTGAGCAGCGCCTCGTCTGCCACGAAGTCCACGGAGACCAGCGAGTTCACGCCGTCCTTGGCCTGCGTCACCGCGGCGTCGTCGAGGGAGACGCCGAGCGATTCGTTGAGCACGCGCCGGCCCTCGGAGGCGACGGCCTGCCAGCGGTCGGCCGGGAGGTTGATCGTGGTCTCGATGCTGCGCGGCGACAACTGGAGCGATGCGAGGGCGTCGCGCTTGCGGGCGTCGTCCGGGAGCGCACGGATCTGCGACACTCGCGCGGCGATGCGGTCGTACTCGGCGAGCTGGCGTGTCCGGACCGCGGGGTCGTACACGAGCGACGGCGGCACGGCGTTGGCCGCCTCGGCGCGGCGCTGGTCGGTGAGGAAGTCGCTCTCGAACGCCACGGAGCGGGGGGCGCGCACTGTGCGCGACGCCGTGTCTCCTTCACGGACGGTGAACCGCTGAGGAAAGATCGGGAACAGCGCGATGACGAGGAGCGCGGCGAGCGCGACGCCGAAGACGATGGTTGAGACGAGGGTGATGGTGCGTTGCGGCGGCGCGCCGGGGAGCATGGGCGACCCTCCGGCGACATGATATCAGGGCGTCACGCCGCGGCCGGCTCGCTCCAGCGCGCCGCCCTGTTGAGCGCCTCGATGAACGCGTCCGGCTCGCTGACGGCGATCCACAGCCGCCGCACCGGGACGGTGCGCCGGAGGAGGCGTGCCGGTTGCGGGCGCCTGAACTGAATCTCGACGAGTTCACCACCGTGACTGAGCACGAGCCGCTCGTGCCAGTCGGTGGACAGCCCGAGCGAGTGCCGCCAGCGCCGCCGGGGGTCGATGCGCTGCACCATGGTGATGTCGCGCAGCGGGTACGCCGCGAAGAACATCCCTTCGAATCGCACGAGGAGCGTGTCGCCCTCGATCTCGGCGTAGCTGTCGGCGACGGCCGCGGTGACGACGCTCGAGGCGGCGGCGAACAGCACGACGACGGCCAGTCCGGCGATCGCGCGATCGCGCGTCGCCGCCTCGCCGAGCGCGGGCGCGATGACATACAGGCCGAGCGCGACGACGACCAGCGTGACGGCGCGCAGCGGCACGCGGAACCAGAGCGCAGGGCTGCATTCGAAGCGATGCGGCATGAGGGAGTGTCGGCTCGCCGGCGGCCGTCCGACAGGCGGGTTCAGAGGCCGCTGACCACCATGCGCGTCATCCGGACCGTCGGCGCGGCGCTGCCGCCGAGCCACTGGAGGTCCGTGCCGACGGCGTCGATGCTGGCAAGCATGTCGTTCAGGTTGCCCGAGACGTTGATCTCGGTCACCGGGTAGGCGAGGCGGCCGCGTTCGATCCACATGCCAGCGGCGCCACGGGAGAAGTCGCCGGTCGTCAGGTTCGTGCCGAAGCCCATCAGGTCGGTGAGGTAGAGCCCTTCGTGGACGCCGGCGACGATCTCGGCGGGATCGGTCGTGCCGGCCTCGAACACCAGGTTGCCGTCGCCGATGGTGATGGCGTCGCCGCTGCGGCTGGCGCTGCCGGTCGTGCGGCGGGACATCCGTCGTGCGTAGTAGGAGTCGAAGAGGAACTGGCGGAACACGCCTCCCTCGACGAGCGGATTGCGGCGTGTGCGCACGCCCTCGCCGTCGAAGGGGCGTGAGCCGAGCTGCGCGGGCAGCGTCGAGTCACAGGCGATGCTCACGAGGGGAGATGCGATCGCCATGCCCTCGCGGTCGGCGAGGAAGGTCGAACGCTTGAACAGCGCCTCGCCGCTCGCCGCTCCGGCGACGGCCCCGGCGAGCCGCGCCGTCATCACGGGATCCCACACGACGGGCACCTCGCGCGTGCTGATCTTGCGCGCGCCGATCTTGCGCACCGCGCGCTCGGCGGCGCGCCGTCCGACTTCGACCGGGTCCGCAAGGCGGTGGAGCATGCGCTCCGCGGAGAACCAGTAGTCGTTGCGCTTCTTGCCATCCGCGTCGTCGGCCATGACGGCGACGCTGAAGCTGGCCGCGGTGTAGGGATAGCTGCCGCAGAACCCCAGGCTGTTCGCCAGCACGAGCAGGCCGCGCTCGGCGCCGAACTCCGCGCCCTCGGAGTTCGTGATGCGTGGATCGAAATCGAACGCCACCTGCTCTGCGCGCAGCACGATGTCCTTCATCTCGTCGACGCCGAGGGATTCGATGCGTTCGTCGTAGAGCTGCAGCGCGGCGCCCATGCCGGTCGCGAGATCTTCCTTGTCAGGCAGGCCGGCGTACACGTCCGGCTCGCTGATCCGCGCGAGCTCGACCGCCGTGCGGACCATCTCGTCGAGCGCCTTTGGCGTCAGGTCGGAGGTGTTGCAGACGGCTGTGCGCTTGTCCTTGATCACGCGGATCGTCCCCGAGCGTGCGCCCGCCTCGATCAGCTTCTCGATCTTGGACATGCGGACGCTGACAGTGGATTCGACTCCGCTGCGGACGTACGCGTCGGCCTCATCGGCGCCGAGCGCGCGCGCTTTGTCGACGACGTCGCTGGCGAGGGATCGCAAGTCTTCGTTCATGGTGATTCCCTCACTGGAAGAATGCGGGGATGTACCGGCGGACGATCGCGCCGTCGATGCGTTCGATCGCGGGGTGGAGGAGCCACGCCGCGGCGCCCGACAGCACGCCGATCAGTGTCGCGCCTGCGATGTCGGCGGGCCAGTGCAGGCCGGCGTAGATGCGCGCGAACCCCTGCGCGATGGCGATCGCCATCAGCGCGAGCCCGAGGCGGAGGCGCCAGGCTCCCGCTCCGGCGGCGAGCCCGGCGGCGACCGACGTGTGCTGCGACGGGAACGATGCGTCGGCGGAGTGATGGGCGAGAAGGACGACGTCATCGCGCAGCACAAACGGGCGATCGTGCGGGACCGCGTGCTGCACAGCGACGGACGCGGCGAGCGCGATGACCGATGCGACGCCGGCGGTATACACCGCCAGGCGGTTGGCGCCGGTGTCGCCGGCCCGGAGGAACCACGAAAGGCAGACGATCGCGAAGATGACGTACACGCCGTCCTGCGCGAGCCGAACCATCGCGTCGTCGACCCAGCCGGCGTTGCCGGCGAGGCCGTTGATGAGCTCGAAGAGCCGCCCGTTGAGGTCGAGCAGCACGCGCTACGCGAACTCGGGGTCGTCGGTGGCCGTCATCCGCGAGTAGGCGAACGCCGCAATGGCGATGAGGGCGACGATGATGATGAGCTTCTTCATGGCACACTCCTGTTTGCCCGCCGGAGGCGGCGTCACATCGCCGTGCCGCCGACGGTGATCCCGCTGATGAGCGTGGTCGGGATGCCGACGCCGACGGGGACGGACTGGCCGTCCTTGCCGCAGGTCCAGCGGCCGTCGCTGAGCGCGAAGTCGCTGCCGACAGCGGTGACCTTGCGCAGGACATCGGGCCCGTTGCCGATGAGATTGACGTTCTTGATCGGCGCGGTGATCCGTCCGCCTTCGATCATATATCCCTCGGTGACGCTGAAGACGAAGTCACCGTTGCTGATGTTCACCTGGCCGCCGTTGAACGCGACGCAGTAGATGCCGCGTTCGACCGAGCGGATGATGTCGTCGGGCGCGGACTGGCCGGCGAGCATGTAGGTGTTGGTCATGCGGGGCATGGGGTAGTGCTTGAACGACTGGCGGCGGCCGTTGCCCGTCGGCGCGACCTTGAAGTGCCGCGTGCTGATGCGGTCCTGGATGTAGCCGCGCAGCACGCCGTCCTCGATCAGCACGTTGTAGCCCGGCGCGTTGCCTTCGTCATCGATGTTGATGGACCCGCGGCTGTCCTGGATGGTGCCGTCGTCGACGACGGTACAGAGCGGCGAGGCCACGAGCTCGCCCATGGCATCGCTGTAGTTGCTCGTCTTCTTGCGGTTGAAGTCGGCCTCGAGTCCGTGGCCGATCGCCTCGTGCAGCAGGATGCCGCTGTCGCCGGCGGCGAGGACGACGGGGAACGTGCCGGCGGGCGCATCGATCGCCGACTGCAACACGACGGACTGGCGCGCGGCCTCGCCGGCGAGCGCTTCCGGTGAGTGGGTGTCGAAGTACGACATGCCCATGCGGCCGCCGCCGCCCCAGCGCGCGGTCTGGCGGTTGCCGTTGCGCTCGGAAAGGCAGCTGACGTTGAACCGCACGAGCGGCTGCACGTCGCCGGCGATGCGGCCGTCGCTCGTCACGATCATCACGTGCTTCATCTCGTCGATGAAGTTGATGTCGACGCGGGCGATGCTCGGGTCGAAGGCGCGCGCGGCGCTGTCGGCGCGGCGGATCAGGCCGACCTTGCCGGCGGGCGCCACGCCGAGCGTGCTCGCCTCGGGCGCGTAGTAGTTCGCCGACTCGAAGTGCATGACATCGATCGGCGGCGCGGTCGTGCCGCGCGAGGCGATGCGCGCGGCGGTATCGGCGGCACGGCGCGTCGCGTCGCGGCTGAGGTCCTCGGTGTAGGCGTAGCCGATCGCATCGCCGAGGACGACGCGAATGCCGACGCCCTGCGTCGTGCTGCGGCTTGCGGTCTTCACCGCCTGCTGCTCGAAGACGATGTTCGAGCCCTCGCGATGCTCGAAGTAGAGCTCCGCGTGCTCGCCGCCGCGGCTCATCGCGATGCCCAACAGGTCAGCGGCGGCGGCCTGGTCGATGGCGTAGCGGTCGCGGAAGAACGCCTCGGCGAGAAGGCCGGTGTCGTTGGTGCTCATGGCGATCAGGATAGCAGGAGCCCGCAGCGGGCGCGGGTGACACGAGTGTTAACGCAAGCCATCGATCATCGCGGCAACCGCCATCGCGTCGAGGTAGTTTTCCGTGTGGGCCGCCTCGTCGGACCAGCAGGCGGAGAGCACGGCATGGGCGACACTCCACAGCCGCAGCCGTTCGCGGTCGATGCCGAGCGCCTCGTTGAAGATGTCGAGACGCCGCGCGAGGACGCGGCGCGCGTCCGGCTGGCGCGAGAGGTAGACCAACGCGCTCGCGTCCTGTGGCATCGGCGTGCCAGCGTTGTATGGATTACGCATCCACGTCGCGACCTCGAACGCGGGTTCGGCGACGACGCCGTGCGGGTCGATGGCGACCCAGCGGTCGCTGCCTGCCGACAGGACGTTCCAGTGGTGCAGGTCGCCGTGCAGCAGGATCGGCGCCTCCTGCGTGGCTATCAGTTCCGGGAACAGCGCCTCGGCGCGGGCGAACGTGCGCGGGTCGAGCGGGCCGGTGTCGCCGCCGTACCGCGTGCGCAGCTCGCGCAGCGCACGCGCCCAGCCGGCGACCGCCGGAAACGGATGCGCCGCCGGCCCGTGGCTGGCGAGCCGGCGCATGACGGCGGCGGCGATGCGGCTGGCCGCGGCATCATCTGGCAGGTCGATGAGCAGCGAACCCGGGGATGCCCGCTCGATGAGGAATGCGCCAGCTTCGGCATCGGACTCGAGCACGCGCACGGCGCCGTCGCCGTCCCAGTGGCGCAGGGCGGCGATTTCGCACGCGATCTGCTCGCGCGGGACGCCCGCCTTGAACACCGCGGGCGTGCCATCGGCGCGGGTGGCGGGCGCGACGAAGTTGTAGCTGAGCGGGAACGGCTCGTCGATCACGACATCCCAGCGTGCAGCGTACTCGGCGATGATGCGGGGTAGCCGGTCGAGCCATGCGCGGCCGCCATCGCCGAATACATCGCCCATGCGGGCGCGGAAGTCGCCGGGCAGCGGGATCATCGGCGCGGCTTGCGCGCGACGAAGGCCGCGCTCTTCGGCCAGATGCAGGCGCCGGCGGTGTCGAGCGCGGCGATGAACCGTGAGCGCGGGATGGCCTGGCGGAGGCGCGTGCGCCACGTCGGCACGGGGCGCTGCTGCGCGACGGCGAGCATCACCGCCGCTTCGAACGGCGTCGCGGCCTGCTTCGGGCGCAGGTAGTCGGTGAGGCAAAACCGGAGCCAGATCAACGAGTCGACGAAGTGCACATACCGCAGGTCGAGCAGCCGCAACCCGGCGTCGCGCAGGCGCGCGCGCAGGTCGCCCGGCCGGTAGATGCGCACGTGGCCACCGGGCGTATCCCGGTAGCCGGGGGAAAGCGCCCAGAACAGCGTCTCGGTGAAGTGCGACGGCACGGCGCCGTGCAGCAGGCCGCCGTGCCGCAGCACGCGCGCGACTTCGGCGATGGCGCTGCGGTCGTCGGGGAGATGCTCGAGCGTTTCGGTGCAGATCACGGCGTCGAACGTGGCATCGCGGAACGGCAGGCGGGCGGCGTCGGCGGCGATGAGGTCGATGGGCCGGGCGCCGGCGCGGACGCGCGCCTTCGCGAGCTCGCCGGGGTCGTAGTCCACGCCGACCGCGCGGCACCCCCGCGCGGCCGCCGCGGCGATGTGCCGCCCGTCGCCGCAGCCGACATCGAGCACGCGCGCATGCGGCCCCGACGGGAGGAGCGCGGGGCGGATACTGAGCCGGGCCGACGCGATTTCGGGCATCGGCGGCTACGTCATCCGCATGCCTTCGAGGTGGGCGAGGTCGTTGAGGCGCCAGATGACGCGACGGTCGCCGGCGGCGCGGACCGACGTGATCGAGGCGTTGAACGCGTAGATCGGGAAGTCGCTGCTCAGGCCCAGGATGTGCGCGACGTACGACTGGATGACGCCGCCGTGGCAGGCGACCGCGACCTTCCGCCCGGGATTCGCGGCGATGATCTCGTCGATTGCGGCGACGATGCGCCCGCGGAAGTTGGCGCTCGACTCGGCGCCGGGGAGGTTGTCCCACGTCGGGTCGGACTCGAACCGTCGCTTGATCTCCTCGTGCGTCATGCCATCGGGCAGCGGGGCGCGCGGGTCCGGCCCGACGCTGCCTGCGGGCGGTTCGTTGATCTCCTGCAGGTTGTCGACGACGGAGATCTGGTGACCCGTGCGCTTCGCGATCTCGAGCGCGGTGTTGTAGGCGCGCTGCAGCGGGCTCGCGTATACGGCGTCGACGCCGTACTGCGCCATGCGCTCGCCGAGCCGGCGCGCCTGCTCCTCGCCGACCGGCGTGAGCGGCGGGTCGTACTCGCCCGGGCGGCCCTCCTCGCGCGCGACGTTGCCGCCCGACTGCCCGTGGCGGATCAGGTACAGCCGCACGGCTGTCGGGTTGTTCAGCAGCAGGATGTCCTGGAAGTAGTACGCCATCGGGTCGATGGGCGCAGGGACGGTGCGAGGGTTGCGGTCCGGGTCGCGCATGACGGTCATGCGCGAAAGGTACGCGGGAGGCTGGGGTCGGGCAAGCACGGGGCGCGGCCTCTACTCCCCGTACGGGCAGTGGAGTCCATCACGGTAGAAGACCCGCGCCAGATCCTTGATGTCGATGTCGCCATCATCCACGTCGTACGACGGCTCGATGTCGTACTTGGGGTCGTAGTACGGGTGACCGATGAACGTCATGTATCGGAACGTCATCAGCTGCTCGTCGCGCACATCGATTTCGCGGCTACCGTCGAAGTCGAAAACCGAGCAGGATCTCCCGTACAACGACTCGTACAACTCTTGGCCGGTCGGTGCGCCATAGCCGAGTTCCGGCGACCAACCCGAAAATCCGTGGTCGCGCCAGTAGGTATGGCGATACATCTCAATGAGGGTGTTCGACTGGTAGAGCGCGAGCACGCCGGAGATCACTGGCGCGGAGAATGATGTGCCTTCGGAGTACACCGGCGCGTTGTTGTGGTCGATCGAATAC
>JAJTXQ010000068.1 GCA_021462855.1 Dehalococcoidia bacterium
CGCTAGTCGACCCGGCAGAACGCGGCCTTGAGGTAGCGCGATTCGGGCACGTGGGCCAGCCAGGGATGGTCGGCGCCGGCGCCGGACACCTTGAGCACCTGCACGCTGCGGCCGGCATAGAACGCCGCGCGGCGCAGCATGTCGAGGAATTGATCCTCGCCCACGAGGCCGGTGCACGAGCAGGTGAGGAACAAGCCGCCCGGCTTGACCGCGGCAAGCGCGAGCTTGTTCATGTCCAGGTATTTCTTGAGCGCGGGGATCACCTGCTCGCGGTCGCGCGTCATCTTGGCCGGATCGAGGATCACCACGTCGTACGGGTCCTGGCCCCGGTCGCGCAGCCAATGGAAGATGTCGGCCTGCACGAAACGCACGCGGGCCTTGTTCAGGCGCGCATTGCGCTCGGCCAGCCTGAGGATGTCTTCGTCCAGGTCCACGCCAGTGACCTCGCTGGCGCCACCGATGGCCTTGGCGTAGATGCCAAAGCCGCCCGAGTTGCAGCACAGGTCGAGCACGCGCGCGTCCGCGCACAGGCTCGACAGGAACCGGCGGTTGTCGCGCTGGTCGGCAAAGAAACCGGTCTTGTGCTTGCTGCCGGGAGCGGCGTGGAACTGCACGCCGTGCTCGTGGATCACCACGGGCGCCGGTGCGGGCGGCGTCGCGCAATCGAAGCTCTCCTGCTTCTGCACGTGGTCCTCGGCGAAGCGGTACAGCCGGGCGCCCGGGAAGTGGTCGAGCAGGCACTGCTGGATCAGCTCGCGCTGGCGGAACATGCCGGCCGAGAAGTACTCGACCACGAGCATGTCGGCGAAGCGGTCGACCACGAGGCCCGACAGGCCATCGCCCTCGGAGTGGATCACGCGCCAGGCATCGGTGATGGCATCGAGCTTGAGCACGTCGCGGCGCAGTGCGACCGCGGCCGCGATCCGGCGCGCGAAGAAGCCGGCGTCGACCGCCTCGTCCGGGTCGGCGGTGAGCACGCGCAGCGAAATGCGCGAATGGCCGTTGTAGAA
>JAJTXQ010000069.1 GCA_021462855.1 Dehalococcoidia bacterium
ACGATGAGCCATGGAGCCTCCGGGCTTCGTCCAGGCCGGCCGCCCCTATCGCCGCCAAGCAAGAGGGGGCGGTCGGCCGCGTCGTTTCTTCTGCGAGTTGAAGTGCCGGTCAGAGTAAAGTGGTCGGCAGTGGCGGGCAGTCGGGCAGTTGGGTGACTTCGAGATGTCGAAGTCGGAGCGTAGTCTACTCTGACGCGAAGGGGGTGTCAAGCGGTGCGGGAGGCCAGCGGATAGCGAGGGGGTGACAGCGGGGCGACGGCGGGGTGTCAAGGACGTCACTGCAAGTGGTGTTTCTCCGTAGAGTCGATACGACTGAGTCCGACGTGCAGCGCGCCTAGCTCGGGATGGCTCTTAGCATCTTGGAGCAGTCTCCCCCGAAAGTCGTTGTCGAGCCGACGCCACCTCAAATACTCCGCCCACTTGGACATGGCTCGCGTCTGTCCGATGTCCCGACCAAGCCAGTGCACCAACGACACATAGGCAGCGTACTTCTCGTAGTACTCTAAAAGGCGAGCTAGGATGGTGTCGTCGGTCGGTGCAAGGTTGCAGGCAGCCACAACCGCAGACTCGGCCTCCTCCACCTTTCTACGGCTGTCAAATGCGCGGTCAGCCGTATTGGCGCGGGGGAACTTCCTGAGCACCTCAAATAGACCGCTGTCGGCGGCGTGCCCAAGAATGCGAATGTCACCGGCCCAAGTGCGCACGTCCAGAGGCTGGAGCACCGCGGAGGCATCTAGGCGGCGCGCGCGTCGGTCTTGGAACTGGCCGAGCCACTCCCAGGCATGACGCACCCATCGCCCAACCACGATACTTGGACCCGCAACCACCAGAACAACGCCCAAACAGAACATTACGCTTGCAACTTGCGGGCTAATGTCATAACCGAGGATGGGCGCCGACATACTCACCAGCCCCAAGCCCAGCCCGACAACTGTGGCGCACCATCCGACCCACTCCCAACGTCCCATCCCCCGATCTTACATCCCCCACCCCAGCCCGTCAAGGGATTCGGCCGCCCGGTCGTCGTTTTGGCATGGTCAATCGCGCGGGGAGCCATTATTGTCAACCACTGTCTTCCTGTGACCAAACTGGCCCACTGCCAAACACTGCCGGTTCCCAACACGAGATCGCGGTCTCGGTCGAATCGCGCGGGGATACGTACGGTGCGGGAGCAGGCGTTGGGAGGTGGTAGCAACACTGAGCAACACGTAGCAGCTGGATGATCGCGCTAGCGCCTTCGAGGGCCTCGTGATCGGGTACGAGCGGCGGCGAGGATCATGGATTGGGTCACCCCGGAGCAGGACCAAGACGATCCCCCTCTGTCACAGAGAACTTCGATCGTAAGGGTGGACCATCCCGTGACCCTCGCCGAATCGATCACTCCAGGAGGCGGGAGCAAGCTGATGGCGCAGCGGGTAGGAGCACCTCCTTCAAGGCACGATCAACCACTGCTCGGCAAGGGAGGTGAGCACAATGATGAGGACGGCGATAAACAGGAGCGTGATGATACCACTGTCTTCTGATCGGTCTGTACGGCCTTGGGAATCCACGTCGCTCCAAACCTTTCGGAAGGTCGGGTCAATCGGGTGGACAGGGCTAGAGATCGGAGGGATCGGATCAATCCGGGGGATCGGAAAGTGTTGAACGGGCCGGGCGATCCCGGGATCAATGATCGGACGGATCGGATCATTGCGGTGAGTCGGAAAGTGCTGAATGGAGCGGGTGATCCTGAGGTCAGTGTCGCTGAAGTCGTACTCTTCGGTGTAGCCTCTCCCATGGCAGAAAGTGCACATGGTCTTCCGCTGGCCGTGGCAGACCATGCAATTGATGTCCCTCTCGCGGATGTCCGGGAAGATCGAGACAATCTGGCGTTCCGTGCCGGTCCCACCACAATGGCCACACGTGTTCCATCCACCCGTGCATAGCGTACACGTCCGCTTGACTCTCTTCATAGGTGCCTCTCGTGGTCGTGCACTATACCCAACGCACTTTGTGCCGAACTCCTTACTGAACTCTGCAGCTCTGGCCGACCCTCTCCAGTGATGGCCTCCGTGAGGAACTTGGTGCCCCCTACCGCGGCCGCACCCGCCCGAACGCGCCCACCTTCGCCCTCAGCCACAACCGGTACGTCACCTCGCCGGCCGTGTTGCGCACCGCCACGATGGGCGCCATCCACTCCATGTGCTGCTCAGCCAGGTTGGCAACCTGTCTGTCGCTCACGCCAAGGATCTCTCCGGCGCCGGTCGCAGTCACGAGCAGCCGCTCGAAGTCGATCTGGTCGAGGTACTTCGCCAGCACCGGCAGCACCTCGCGCGGGATGCCCCGCTCGTCGGCCTGCGCAGCGAGCTGCTCGAGCAGCGTGACCTGGTAGTCCTCGAGGCCGAGGACGCCGGCGACGTCTGAGTTGGTCATGTCCCGGGTACCCCCTCTGTTCGCGGTGAGAGTATCACGGGCTCTCTCCAAGTGCCAACGGTGCATGACGCTCCTTGGTGCCCCGTGGGCGTTGACACTGCCGGCAATCGCGCGCTACACTGCCCAGCGCGTGGCCTTCGCCTCCATGAAACAGGGTTCTGCTCTTGAGCGCTCAGGTCGATCTCCCCGTCGTCCTCCTCGCGTTTGCCGACGACTCGGTCGGTTCAGGCCGCCTGCACCAACTCGGCCTGGAAGCCCAGGAGCTGCATGACATCTTGGTCGCTGGTCAGAAGACCGGACTCTGTCGGCCCGAGATGGTGCCGTATGCGACGCGCGACGCGCTGCTCCGCCGTGTTCAAGACGAAAACGTACGCAATCGCATCGCGATCTTCCACTTCGCCGGACACGCCAAGCACTACTCGCTGTTCTTCGAGTCCGGCGGCCAGGGACCGGCGCCGGCAGATGGACGACACATCGCCGAGTTCTTGAGCGCGCAAAGGCCTCCTCCGCACCTAGTGTTTCTCAACGCGTGCCTCACCGAAGTCCAGGCCGACGCGTGGTTACGCGTTGGCACCAAGGTTGTCATTGCCACCAGGACACGCGTTGACGACAACGTCGCCGCCACGTTTGCGGCATTCTTCTATCGGGGCCTTGTAGGCAACGGGACGATCGAGAGTGCCTTCGTCGAAGCCGTGGCGGCGATCCGAGAGCGAAGTGCGGGCGAGCATCCGGGGCGGCGCGGCTTTGGCCCGCCAACGGGGAGCGCGGAGGCTGGCGACATCGCCAGCCAGTGGTTCTACCGGGTGTCGTCGGACAGCGAAGGCGCCCTCGAGTGGACACTCGCCAATGCGCGTCGGCAGTTGGGGCACGCACCGTTTCTGGTGCCGTACGGACCCAACCCTCAGTTCGTCGGTCGCGGCGCCGAGCTCGATCAGCTACGCACACTGCTGTGCGGCGATGTACCTCCTCCCGCGCGCACGCCGGTGCTCACGGGCGGCGGCGGTGTCGGCAAGACACAACTCGCCGTGGAGTTCGCTCACGAGCACCGTCGGTGCTTCCCAGGCGGGGGGTTCTGGATTCCGATGGCATCATCCGAGGAAGCGAGGCTGCAGGTGGCTGCCATTGGCGGCCCGGGCGGCCTGGATCTGCCTGGCTTCGACGGGTTGGGCCTGGAAGACCGGCTGCGTGCGGTGCGGCGGTCCTGGGCCGAACCGGCGGCACGTTTGCTCGTGTTCGACAACATCGAGGATCCGCGGCTTCTTACAGAGTGGCGGCCGGTCAGCGGTGGCTCGCGGGTCCTGGTGACGAGCCGGCGTCAGGAGTGGTCCCTGCGAATGGGCGTCGAGCCTGTTCACCTGCCGATGCTCAGTCCTGACGACAGCAAGCGGCTACTGCTGGAGGGCAGGTGCGTGAAGGCTGGCACTACAGTGGATACGCTGCTGGCTGACACGTCCATCAACAGAGACGCCGGCGATCTCTGCACCGAGCTGGGTAATCTGCCCCTCGCGTTAGCTCTGGCGGGTGCGTTCCTCGAGAGTCGTCCGTCGTTCACGGTGCGCGGGTATCTCGCGGAGATTCGTGCAGCATCGGCGCATCACCCGTCGCTGAACACGGAGTTGGTCGAGCAACTCCCGACGGCGCACGCGCCGAGCATCGTGGCGACGTTCAGTGTGAGTCTTGACGTGCTTGATCTTGGTGACGCGGTCGACGTACTTGCTCGCTCGATGCTGCGCGCAGCCGCGTTCCTCGCACATGCACCGATTCCAATGCGGCTGCTGGCTCGCGCGGTTGGGGGGAACCCGACCGAAGAAGTCGAGATCGTCCAGGCCGATGGTGCTGTCGGAAGGTGCCTGTCACTCGGGCTGATGGATCGCCTTCCAGATGGAAGTGTGCAGGTCCACCGCTTGCTGGCCGCGTACATTCGAAGCCTCGTCGAGGGCGATGACGCACGTGCGCTCGGGGCTGGCGTCGATGACGCGCTTGCAGTTGAGCTGCACGCCGTCAATGCCACAGGGTTCCCGCGGCTGGGGCTTCCGTTGCTCGATCATGCTGTGCATCGGGCGGGGGTTGATGCGGCCGGGATCGAGACCGACCGTGTGGCAAGACTCTGCAACAACCTGGGCTACTTGCTGCAGGCCAGCGGTGACTTGGCCGGGGCGCGGCCGTACTACGAGCGCGCCCTGGCCATCCGCGAGAA
>JAJTXQ010000007.1 GCA_021462855.1 Dehalococcoidia bacterium
CATGTGGTATGGCTGGAAGGACCCTAAATCTAAGTAGATTTATCACCCCTATTCACATACCAGCTCATAAAACTTTCTTTCAGGGTGGAATAATATAGACAGAATAGAATTAAAATAATTTTTATTAAATAAAAATAAAGCAGTAACTCAGAAAGGAGGGTTTCGATGAAACTCACAAAAATCTTTGGAGTCCTCTTGTTAATAATTGGACTCTTCTCGTCTGTATCAAATGCAGATTCTTTAGGAAATGGATGGGTAGTATTTTCCCGCTCAAACCAGGTAGGATTTGTGGGGAGTGCATTTTATCCTGATCACCCCGTTGGGTTAAAGAGTAATGGATGCCAGGAAATCCAGATGCGGAGCGCTCCCGGAGGAACGCTTACTATGGAGAAATCCTTCAACAATATTCCTCTTACTAACGAATTTGTGATTTGGTACGAGCCGACAGTCCTGAATCCAGCCCAGAGCAGTATATCCCTGGATATGACCATTGAAGTATCTTCGGATAACGCAACATTTTATCCTATGCAAACAGTAGGCATGAGTGGAGCGCTATTATGGCAATGGTCTGCACACTTTTTTCAGAAGCCAACACAGGTTGGTAATCAGTTAAGAAAGGTAAGAATTACCATCCGCCCATACTATGATGGAGGATGGGGAAGCGATACGATTGTTTCTCATCTACGTCTCGATGAATTCTGGACCAGCCTGTGGAGCTACCCACAGACCGCTATAGATAGATTCGAAAATCTTACTGGTATTACACCGACTGGGGAAATAGCGGAGAGGTACTCCTTGGATCAGAATTACCCGAATCCATTCAATCCGGTTACCAACATAAAATTTTCTATTCCCGAAAGGGAATTTGTTACCCTCAGCATCTTTGATGCTTTAGGGAAGGAAATAGAAATATTGGTTTCCGAAGAAATGAATACGGGAACGTATGTCAGGGACTGGAATGCCGGCAAATATGCTAGCGGAATATATTTCTGCAGGATAAAATCCGGAGAGTTTACTGATACGAAAAGAATGATACTCGTGAAGTAAAAAAGTTTTTATGACTATGAAAAACCCCTCAATTTGAGGGGTTTTCGCTTTTTTTGATTTATCCCCTCAATGGGGCATTTGCGAATTTGCTATAATAATCGTACAGCTATGAAAAACAAAAAGGCCTTTTTGTTCGTTTCAGTCGGCATGCTCTCCTTGGCGGTTCTTTTCACCGCAGGCGAAGCGTTTGG
>JAJTXQ010000070.1 GCA_021462855.1 Dehalococcoidia bacterium
AACGATTGCACATAGTTAGTGCGTATCAAAAGGCCGCGCATTCCCCCGCCAGCTAAAGCAGGCGGTCCCCTGCGCGGGAATTTATGGGAGACAGGGTTTTTGCGCGGATAACGATAGGCGGCGACGTCGCACGCGACAAGGTCGGCGAACTTGCCGCCCTGCTTGCCGCACGCGTCACACCGACCAACGCGGAAGGCGACACGGCGCAGTGGATCGCGGCCGAAATAGAGCGTGTGGCTGCGCTCGGCGAGTCCCTGGAACTCGACGACTATGAGGTCAACTACGCCCGCTTCGGCTGCGAGGACGAGCTCGAGCGGCTCGGGTTCGGATTCGATACCGAGTACGATGCCGGTGTCCCCTTCGCGGCCGGGACTCGGTGCGTGCGGCCAGGGCGGGAGCGGCGGGAACTGGGGGGCGCAGGAGACGTGGGCCAGGTAGTTGTCGCCTCCTATGAGGTTCGGCGCGCACTCGATCTGATCGGCAGCGGCCACGTCGACGATGCCGTTGCCCTGCTCAAGCACGAGCTTGGCGACGACATCGAGCCGGTCGGGCCGCTCCGCATCGTGTGACCTGCCACGCGGCCGGCCTGATTGAGACGGCCGGCCGCGTGGCCCTCACGGACACTGCCGCGGGACAGCCGCGGCGGCGCGGCCGGGCTGATCACACGGCAATCTGGATCGGTCAGCATGTTCCACGCCTGAAGGAGGGAGGGAGGTGAGCGTTGAAACCCGCAACTTTACGATGCACCGGAATCTGCTCTGGGACGTGATCCAGAGACAGCGGGGCGACATCGGTGGCGCAGTCATGGAATGCGTCACGAACTCGATCGAGGCTGGCGCGACCCGTTGCAGCATCACGATCGCGTCCGACCGCATAACGGTCGAAGACGACGGCCGCGGCTTTGCCACCCGTCAGGAGGTCGAGGACTACTTCGAGGTCTTCGGAAAGAGCGACGAGCGCAAGGCCGAGTCGACGCGCTGGGCGCAGTTCCAGATGGGCCGGGCACAGGCGTGGTGCTGGGGCCGAACGACGTACCGCACGCGGACGCACCGGATGGCGGTTGATCTCAGGAACTCGGGCGGCGATCTCGCGTACACGCTGGAAGAGGGCCTCGAAGACGTGCCCGGCTGCCGCGTCGACATCGAACTCTATGACGCGCTCGACGCATCGGCGATCGGGCGGCTCGAATCCGACGTGGCCCGTACGGTCAAGTACGTGGCGACGCCGGTCGTCGTAAACGGCGTTACCGTCTCGGAGGACCCGAGCCTTCTCAAGTGGGACTACGAGACGGAGGACGCGTGGGTGCGTTTCGGCGGAACGAACGTCGCGGTCTACAACCTCGGGGCGTTCGTCTGCAATGTCTATGACCGCTCTGTCGGCGCGACGGTCGTCAGCAAGTTGCCGCTGCTCGTCAACTTCGCCCGCACCCACATCGGCGCATGTCCGGTCTGGAAGCGCATCCTGACCGAACTGCGGTCGCGGTCGCGCGAAGCGGTGGTAACGAAGAAGCGGTTGAGTATGCGCGAAGCCGCCGTGGCCGTTCGTGAGTGGGAAGACGGGGAGCTTTCCGCCATGCAACTGCTCGACGTCCAGATCATGCGCGATACGAACGGCAAGCACTGGAGCTTTACCTCGCTCCGAGTAGCCGGCGTGAAGCGTGTAGGCTCGGCCGCTCGCGGGAGCATTGCCGCCGATGTGGCAATGCAGCACCGCCGTGGCGTCGTTTTCGACGACGCACACTTCTCGACGGTGTTTACGCGCACGATGCGCGAGACGACGCAAGCGAAGTTCATGCGGCTGGCACGGCTGCTCTCAGTCGACCTCGAATGGGTCGCCGTGGAGACGATGACGGACGGACTCGACCTCTCGCATGACTTGCTTAAGACCGCCGACCTTACGGCCCGCGAACGTCGCGTACTTGCCGCGCTCCCGCATGCCAACCGCGAGCTTGCACGCCTTGCGCGCCAGAACGTCCGCACGCTGCACATTGGCCGGAGTGCGACAGCCGAGGCGTGGACAGATGCCCGCAACTTGATTGCGTTCGACCGCGACACCCTGCGGCTGCAGCTGAAATCGAAGGGAGCAAACGACGCGGCCTTCCTGTTGCTTCTCCTTGCGCACGAGTACTCGCACATTGCAGGGGACTCGCTGACCCACGACGGCGCCTTCCACGAGCGCTTCCACAAGCTGTGCAGGTATCTGCACCGCTACGTGGGCGGCGTCGCGGCACGGCTCGACGGAAAGCCGGGTTCGGACAGCCCGGTCGACGGCGCGCCGGCAACCGAAGCCGTCGCCGCGGCCACGCGGACGCGAACGCGCCCACGCCCGGCAGTGGAAGCCCAGCTGTCGATGATGGCGCTCTTCGAGCTGGAGCCGGTGCAGCCGAAGGCCCGGCCGCGCAATCGGTCCCGGCGCGCGTGAGCAGGGACGGCTGCCAGATCGCGCGCCCGCCGGCGGGTGCGCGTCGGGCAATCGAGATGCCGGGCCTCGGTCTCGCGCGCCAACACTGCGGGACGCCTCGGGCCGCTTCAGCATTGTTTGCCCGGACACTGGCGCGGCGCGTGCTTGCAGGGACGCGGGCCGCTTTGCGTCGGACCCGGTACGACAGACATTCACCACGACACACACTCACTCAGGAGGACAGACCATGACTCGATCGGTAAGCGTACGGACAGGAGGCGTGCAGGTTTCTCGCGCGCTTCTACTGGCAGAGCTGGCCGCGCTGCTGGGCGCGGTCGAAACCAAGAACACCATGCCCATCCTCGCGATGGTGCGCATCGAGGCTGACGCGGCAGGCGTGCTGTTGGTTCGAGCCACCGACCTGGACGTGACGGTCCAGTCGAGCATTCCAGCGACCGTTTCCGGGCCGTTTGCGGTCGCGGTAGATGCGCGCCGGATTCACGACGTCGTGCGCGGAATGGCCGACGGCGAGATACGGCTCGAGCCTGTGGGAGACAGCCGGCTGTCGATCTCCGGTGGCGCGGCCCGCTTCAACCTCCCGACGGCCCCGGTCGAAGGCTTCCCGGCCGCGCCCGACGTGCCGGCGCTTGCCTTCGCGGCCCGCTCGGATCTGCTCGCGCGCTCAATCGCACGGACTCTGTTTGCGGTCAGCCGCGACGCGCACCGCCTCGCGATCAGCGGGGCGCTTGTGGTCGTCGGTGGGGAACGGTGCAGTCTGGCCGCAACCGACGGGCACCGTCTTGGCCTCGACGTGTTCGGCGTGACCGGGGCGGGGGAGTTTCGCGGATTGGTCCCGCGAAAGGCATTCGTGGCGCTTCGCAAGCTTCTTGCGGGCGACAACGTGGAGTTCGGTTGCAGCGAGGGGCTGTTTGCGGTCAGAGCGGGCAGCCGCTTGCTGACGGCACGGCTCCTGACGGGGGCCTTCCCCGACTACGAGAAGGTTCTGCTGACCGGCTTCGACGCTGCGGCCACCGTCGACCGTGCGGCACTGCTTGCGGCACTGTCGCGGGTGGTCCTCTGTAGCGACGGGAAATCCCGGGCCGTCTCGTTTGCCATTGCCGACGGGCACGTGACCCTGCGGGCCGAGTCGGTCGAGGCCGGTGATGCGGTCGAAGCGGTCGCCTTCGCCGGAGCGTCCCACGAGGCCACGATCGGCCTCAACGGCGACTACGTGACGGAGCTTCTTACGGCGGTAGACTGCCCCGAACTCCGGGTCGACTATTCGGGCGCAATTACACCCGTACAGTTCAGCGCTGTCGGTGGCGACAGCGACTATCGGTACGTCCTCATGCCGCTCCGGACGATGTGACGGTCATCTTGCGCGGCGTCGTGGCACACGTGCGGGCGCGGAGTCGCCCGCACGAGCCGGCCCGGGCGCCGCTTATTGCGCGCGGCCGGTGTCGTCGGCCCGCCTTGCGGTCTTCACTGCGCCGCCATTGCCCTGTCTAGTAGTCGTCGACAAGCGATCGCCCGCGGTCCTGGCGCGGAGAACGAGCTACGTCGTCGCTCCGGGCCGGCGCCTGCACGGTCGGGCGGCCTTCTGTTTCAGCCCGTCCGGCGTCGCCAAAGGCGTCCCTGAGCAGCGCGTCGGCGCCGTTTGTCACGGCCCGTGTTGCCGAACCGAGGACCGAACCGACGCCACCGAGCAGTGTCGGCAGCAACGGTGACAGAAAGAGCAGACCCGTGGCCATATTTACGTTATCGTTGGCCGACTGAAGCTGCTTTGCGCGCCTCTCGGCCGCACGTTTTTCTTCGCTCGCGCTGTCGGCTCCGTCGCCGCGCCCGTCCGACCCGCCGCCCAGAAGCTTCCGGGCGCCGTTCGCAAGCTTCGTGATCCCCAGGTATCTGAGTGCGTATGTCCCAATTGTTCGTGCTGCTGTCGCCATTACCGGAATCATCGCTGTCTCCTGTTGAATGGAATCATCGCGTAGCCGCCGCCGGGCGTGCGAGGGCACGATTGACATCGTCAGCCGTCAGCCGCACGCATATCGTCTCGAGATATGTCAGATCCACGGTCCAGTCCCGGCAGCTTCGCCAGGCGGCAAGCCGGCCCGCCTCCCGCGCGTATATCTCGGCGGCACTCGGTTCCCAGCCGTTTACTTTCGCCAGGTACTCGATGCCATTCTGAAACACCTGGTCGCGTTCCGAGTTCAGGAGCAAGCCGGGCAGTTCGGCGCACTGCTCGCAGGCAGGCGCAGTGCCCACCAGCGTCTGTACCCGTTCGCGGTCGTCGTAATGGTACTCCGCACGGCATCGCGGGCTCGACGGCAAACGGACTCCACAGGAGCACAGCTGGCGGGCCGAGGCCGCGGCCGTTCGTGCGAGGCCCGCGATTGTCTCCGCGTCGAGCAGCCGCTCGAGCGCGAAAACACGGCACGGTACGGGCGTGAACTCCACCTGGACGCGGGTGCCCGGAGGTGGCCCACCGGCAATCTGGATCAGGTTGGCCGGCACGCCGGCCAACATCTGAGCCTTGTCGGCGACCGGCTTCACATATGGTCTGTCCCCAGGCAAATACAGGCGCGACCCGCCCATCGTAACGGGGCGGTGCGCGGTACGCGTCCGTGTCAGGGCGCCGTCGGCGAGATTGCCGCTCGCCCCTATCACCTTGGCCAGTTCGCTGGTAATCACCTGCTCGGGCAGCACGGTGGTCCGCTCTGCGGCCGCTACGGCCGGCGTTTCCGCGACCGGAGCCGGAGTGCCCGGCGGCGCTTCCGCGACCGGAGCCGGAGTGGCTGGCGGCGGTGCTTCCGGGGCCGGAGCCGGAGT
>JAJTXQ010000071.1 GCA_021462855.1 Dehalococcoidia bacterium
CGCCCGCACTCCGCCCGTTTCATTCCAGGGGGGACGCCGCAGGCGTGTGGGGAACTATTACATCGACCGCTCCGCGGTCGCAGAGGATGACCGAGTGTACGGGTGCAGCCTGTGCGGCCGAGACGGTCGTCTCTCGAAAAACTCCCCTCTAAGCTCTTGATTCCAGGTCCTGCGGATTCCGAGCTTCAGCCCGCACTGTCAGTGCGAAGCAATGAGATGAACTCTCAAGAAACTCACCCGTAAGTTGTTGATTCCACTTTCGACGGATGCCGAGTTTCAGTCTGCCCTGTCAGTGCGAAGCAATGAGATGAACTCCGCTGGATCGCGTCGGACGGGCGCGAGCGGGGCTCGGCGTCGGCAGGGGAAGTGGGCGGTCGGATAAGGCAGAGGTTTCTATCCGACGTCTGGCGAGCAGCGCCCCGGCCGAAGCGGAACAGTCTGGAACTCGCTCGCACGTTGGATAGAAATTCCTGAAGGTCTGTGGAACGACGATGTATGTCACGGCGGTATCATCGCTGTCAGTCCGCGCACGCTTCCGTGGGGAAACCTAAGCTCCCTTTCGGAGCGCCACCGACGGGCCGTCCGTCCGGACTGCTTTAACTCCGCGCAAGCAGACACGCGGCGAGGCCGTCTCCGATTACCAGCCTAGTCGCGATGTACCTTGAAGCGCCGGGCCTCCATAAGGGTCCGGGTGCGTTCGGCATCGGGTTCGCCGACGTAAAAGAACGCTCCGACCCGCCGCGTTCTGAACAGCAATCCGCCCAGGTAGCTGTCCGTCTCGACGGCGTATGGAATTCCTGCCTCCGTCAGTACCTTCTCGAGTTTCAAGGCTCCACGCAACGACCCGGCTATATGCACCAAAGCGACCTCGACATCGTCGAAGAACTCCGTCGGCCGTCGCATACTAGACGACGCATCGCCGCCTGATTCGGGAAACTCGGAGTCCATTGCAGCGCACTATACATCCCGCCGATCCCGCCGATACCCGGTTTGACCCATCGCGCACCGCTCTGCGAAGATGCGACGCATGAGCGAACGTTCAGGGAATCCGCTCGTCGAAGCCGGCCCGCTCGGCGGTGACGAGCACGATTTCGAACTCAGTCTCCGGCCGAAACGGCTGCGCGAATACATCGGCCAGCACAAGGTCACCGACAATCTGGACATCTTCATTCGAGCCGCACTCCGCCGCTCGGAATCGCTCGACCACGTCCTTCTGCACGGCCCTCCCGGACTCGGCAAGACTACGCTTGCGGCTATCGTCGCAAACGAAATGGGCGCCGATCTCAAGTCGACGTCGGGACCAGTCATAGAAAAGTCGGGCGATCTCGCCGCAATCCTTACAAATCTGAAGGAAAACGACGTCCTGTTCATCGACGAGATCCATCGTCTGAACCCGGCTATCGAGGAAGTGCTCTACCCGGCAATGGAGGACTTCCAGCTCGATATCATCATTGGCCAGGGACCGGCGGCCCGTTCGATCAAGCTCGAGCTGCCGCGCTTCACTCTGGTCGGAGCGACGACGCGAGCCGGGCTCATCACGGCGCCCCTTCGCGGCCGGTTCGGCATCCAGATGCATCTCGACTTCTATCCGCCAAACGAACTACAGACGATCGTCTCGCGATCGGCTGGCATACTGGGAGTCGAGGTGGACGATGCAGGCTCGGCCGAACTTGCGCGCCGATCGCGCGGTACACCCCGAATCGCGAATCGCCTGCTGCGAAGGGTCAGGGACATTGCCGAAGTCGTCTACGACGGCCGAATTACCTCGAGTGTCGCCCGGGACGCGCTCGACAGGCTGGAGATAGACACTTTCGGGCTCGACGAGTCGGACGTGAAACTGCTGCGCACCCTGATCGAGAAGTTCGAAGGCGGTCCGGTCGGTCTCGGAACGCTATCGGCCGCTATCAACGAAGAGAAAGACTCGATCGAGGAGATGATCGAACCGTACCTCATCCAGATCGGTTTTCTGAACCGGACACCACGCGGGCGCGTTGCAACCCGTGCCGCTTTCGAGCATTTCGGCATTACGACGTTCACTCCCCAGGGTGGACTGTTCGAGCGCGGCTAGGCGACTGGAGAACGGGCGGCTCTATGGTGGATGCGAATGTATCGTTGCGGCGAGCGCTGGGTGCTGGACTGATTGCCTGCATCGTGGTGCCGTCGTCGTGGGCTGCGCAAACTCAAGTCGCCGGGCCAGCCGATGTGCAGGAGAAACAGGCACCCGCCGTTCTGCCGGCCCCGCCGCCGAAGAAGTCGCCCGCGCCTCGTCATCGGTCTCAGGAAAGGCGGCCACCCCTGCGCGAGTTGACCGCCGAACAAGTCGACGCGCTGGCGGTTCTCGACGCTCTTATCGTTCAGGCCAGATCGATCGACGATGAAGCCACGCGCATTCGCGTCGAATCGCGAATCGCGGAGGTGCTTTTCGAACGCGATCCGGAACGAGCCCGCAAGCTATACCGGAGACTGTTCGACGACATAGAGGGACTCAACGAATCCGCGGTTGACGACTCGGTCGCTCCCGTTGGTGCGCGACTCACCCTCCGAGTCGAGCTTCTAGCAACGCTCTACGGAGTGGATCCGGTTCTGGCTGCCCAGCTCTCTTCCACGCTCGATGAAGATCCCGAGAACTACGACGGTGGGGGAATGCCGTTCGAGAATCAGTCGGACATGTCGGCGACGATGCTTCGAGTCGCCCAGTCATTGGTTTCGACCGATCCAGAGCTTGCGGCCAGTCTTGCCCGACAGGGAATAAAGGACGGGGTGCCGGTTGAGTTCGCCATCCTGCTTCCAGCGCTTGGTAACGTGAACCGGCCGGCGGCGGATCAACTCGCGACGGACGCCGTGCGAATTGCCGGTGCGGGCGGCAGCAGTCTTGTCGATGTTGCCGGGGCGCTTCCGTACGTGTTTCCGGAGCTCGAATCGAACGAGCCTCGGCCGTTGGGCGCGTCCACGCGCTCCAACGATTTGCGGAGCGCGTTGCTCATTGCCGCGCTCAACGTCGCCGGCCGATACGCGAACGGGCTGAACGCACGCCTCGGCGGCGGAAGCCAGGACGCCGTCGAGCCCTGGTCGATCTACGGCGGTGAGGGGCTTGCAGTCAATTATCAGCTTGCCGAGCAGATGGCTCCGCTTTTCGACTCGGTCGAGCCCGACCGTTCGGGCGCATTTCGCGGTCTGACGGCGCAGATTGCGAACGCGATGCCGGTAGAGGTTCGATCGTCGATGGGCACAAGCGTTCCGAAGTCGAGTGTCGAGTCTGCGGAATCCGTGGCGGCAAAGGCCGAGACGATCACTAACGTCCAGATTCGTGACGAGTTCTACGGACGCGCGGCGACGCTCGCGGCGGATCGCGGTGATGTGGATCTGGCGAAATCGTATGCGGCAAGGATCGCAGATGCCGGACGGATGTCTTCGGTCCGCACGACGATTGCATTGCAGGCGATTCGAAAGGCATTGGCCGAGCGTCGATACGACGACGCTCGCAAACTCTCGAGAGAGATCGCCGACGTTCGGGAAAGGGCATCGGCGTACACGCAGGTTGCGTTCGAAATGGCTGCGATCGGCAAGCGGGCAATGGCGGCGGATTGCCTGGAGGAGGCCCAGGTCGCGATCGTCAAGGAAGAAGCCGTAATGACGCGCGACAAGGCCGAGGCGCTGGTCCGGGTTGCGAACGCTTGCGCTGCGCTGGATCCGGCGAGAGCGTTCGAGATGATGAGAACGGCGGTCGACGCGGTGAATACGGGGCTTCGGCGATTCGAATCGCAGGGGGCAGCACCCCAGGCGGCTTCGCAGCTGCAAATGCGCCAGAATCCCGGAAGGGTCTTCCAGATTGCCGCCCTCGACCCATCGTCGGGCCTCGAGTTGCTCGCTCGCGTCGACTACTTTCGTGCCATGGGTCTCGCGCAGAGATTCGAGGCCAAAGCGCTTGCCGTGCTCGCGCAACTCGGTGTGGTGAGGGGAGTGCTTCGAGTGCGATCGCGCGGACAGTCGGACGCGCCTGCACCCGGCGCTTCTCCCGAACCGGCAGCGAAGCCCACTGTTAAGCCTGCCGCCACCGTGCCAGCGGAAACGGGTCCGCCCAAGCCGGAGACCGCCCCCTGAAGCGGCCTTTCAATTCTCCGTACTGCGTCTCGGTGCTCGAGCCTTCGGCCGATGGGGCGCGCCTGGCCATTGCGGAGATCGAAGCGCAAGGCGCATTTGCCGAGCTCCGAATTGACGCGCTTGAGCCGGATATCCGGCGCGACGCTGCATCGATTGCATCTCTTGTGGAGGGCCACGCCGCGCTTCTCACCTGGAGGCGACCGGCCGACGGAGGCCTGTCGGGGTCGGACGAGGAAACGCGGATACGCGTCCTTTCGGATGCGGCCCGCTCCGCGCGGGTCTGGTGCGACATCGAGCTGGATGCGGCGTCGGCGATCGACCGTTTCGGCCTCGATCGCGAACGGGTCGTGGTGTCGCATCACGATATGCAGGCGACGCCGGACGGATTCTCGACGATAGTCGATGAACTGTTCGCTGCCCGGACCGGCATCGCGAAGATTGCAACCATAGCCAACCGCACGAGCGATCTGATCTCACACGTGGAGGCCGCCGAGCGCGCTCGACTCGAGGGCCGCTCACTGGTCGCGGTAGCAATGGGCGAGAAGGGGGTCGCGTCGCGAGTAATGGGACCGTCGATGGGCGCGCCCTTCACCTTCTGCGCGCGGCCGGATGGACGGTCCAGCGCGGCTGGCCAGGTGCCCCTCGATGTCATGACCGGGCGTTACCGCGCCGGCGCTATCACGGGAGCCACCTTCGTGGTTGGATTGATTGCCGGCCGCGCGTCCTATTCCAGGTCGCCCGCAATGCACAATTCGGCGCTTGCGCAACTGGGGATCGACGGTGTGTATCTGCCCTTCGCCGTCGACGATCTCGACGAGTTTCTCGCGGCTACAGTCCGGTCTCCGACGCGGCGGGTCCCGTGGTCCGTACGCGGTTTCAGCGTGACGAATCCCCACAAGACCACGGCTTTGCGGTTCGTCGACCGGTTGGATCCGGTGGCTTCGAGCGTAGGCGCCGTCAACACCATCGTTGTCGAGGCGGACGGATCGCTCAAGGGGTACAACACCGATGTCGAGGGTGCGTTGCAGCCGCTCGAGGCCGAGTACGGCGTGCTGCGGGACGCTCGAGTCGGCATCCTGGGCGCCGGCGGCGCCGCGCGCGCCGTCGTCGCCGGTCTTGCGTCACGCGGAGCACACGTCACGGTTTTTGCCCGCAATCGGGCCAAGGCGGCCCTCGTCGCGTCGGATTTCGATGCCGAAGCAGGATCGCTCGAGGACGTGAACGGTGCTCGTCTCGACGTCGTCGTCAACGCGACCCCGGTTGGCACGCTGGGCGACTCGGAAGGCAAGTCGCCGGTGCCGGGACACGCGCTCGACGGGGTGCGCCTCGTCTTCGATCTCGTGTATGCGCCCGAGCATACGCAGTTGCTCGAAGATGCGCTGACTCGCGGTTGTAGAATCCTCGGTGGCCGGCTGATGCTCGCCACGCAGGCGGCTATGCAGTTCGAGCTCTGGACTGGACGAAAAGTCAGTGCCGAGCGGATGTCCGCCGGTTTTTGAGGCTGCAGTGCGAACCCGGCCGGGCTCGCCAAGGCCGGAAGTACTCAATCGCAGTCGAAGGATCTGCGTCTCGAGTCAGGCGCGATCTCCACAACTACTACTTCCAGACCGCCCCGTCCCATGACCGGACTCGAACGTTGCCGGCGCTCGTCACTACGACTGCCTTGGTCCCAGCCGAATTCGTCAGAAACACAGCGTAAACCTTGCCCGGGTCCACATCGGGCAAGCCCTTTCCAGTGAAAGCCGCGGCGCGTAGCCCGGTGTCGGCATCCACCGTCGGAAAGGTAACCGGCAGTTCCATCTGTATCGCAGGGTCTGGCGCGACGGTGACGCCGCCCGCGTCGAACCGTACGCCTCCAGGCAGGTCCACGAGAGTCGACCCTTCGATCCCAAGCCGGCTGCCTTCGACGTCGAACAGCAACTCGCGACGCCTGGTCTTGGAGACGGCCTGCATTTTCGCCGTCTGCAGGCTGTCGGCGACCTGTTGGGCAGCGATCCCGAGCCGGTATTGCGCTACCCAATGGGAAATGAGGGGAATGCTGATCGCCGCGAGGATGACGATGACCGCAATGACGATCAGGATCTCGAGCGTAGTGAACCCCGACACCGGTCTTCGGCGCACCACGCCGCGCACGCTCACAGCCGCACTCACAGGTCCGATCGGTTGGCCCCAGGCGCCGAGACACGCTCGCCAAGCTCGGAAGTCCGGTAGTAGCGGCGATGATCCTCGCTGACCGACGTCATCACCCGTCCGGCGGCATAGAAGCCGTCGAGAAGATTCAATCCCTCGAGCCGGTCCAGGATTGGCGTAACCGACGCCGTGTCAGCTCCAAGACCCACTTCCTCGGCGATCGTGACCGTAGACTTCGAGTGCAAACGCGTGACACGAAGGATCTCGAGCTCGCAATCGGTCAGATCATAGCGGGACGGGCGTTCCTTCGATTCGGTCAGAACGCGCGGTGATTCGAGAGACGCCATCACGGCCTCGGACTACTGGAGTAGCGAATCGGGAGCTGCAGGGACAATGCCCCGCCATTGCATTGTCGCCGCACCTTCGCGCGGCCGTCAAGCGCATGTCCGGAGGGAATCCGACGCCCGGCCGGTCCGCCTTTCGTGTATACTCGCGCCGTTGCCGGCGAGGGATGCGCCGGCGCCTGGGAACCAACAATTCATGGGAAATCGCACTACGCCGGTCCAGTTCAAATCTGACAGGATTTCCGAACTGACGATCAATCGCTTGTCGGTGTACCTCCGGTGTCTGAACGAGTTGGCCGACGAAGGGCTGCAGACGGTTTCGTCGCAGACGATGGCCGAGCGCTTCAGTCTCAACTCCGCCCAGATCCGGAAGGATCTCGCCTACTTCGGTGAGTTCGGTGTCAGGGGTGTCGGTTATTTCGTGGAGGAACTGCGCCAACAGATCCGATCGATACTCGGCCTCGATGTTCAGCACCGTCTCGTCGTCGTCGGCGCCGGCAACCTCGGGCTCGCGCTCGCAAACTACGACGGGTTTCCGGGTGACGCGTTTCAGATGGTCGCGATGTTCGATACCGATGCGGAGAAGCTCGGGACGAGGACGAAGACTGGCGTTCCAATCTATCCGGTATCCCGGCTGACCGAGATTGTCGCTGCCGAGGCCATCGACATGGCCGCCCTGGCAGTGCCGGCCCACGCGGCTCAGGCGGCTCTCGACGATATCGCTGCCGCTGGTATCCGTGCGGTGCTCAATTTCGCGCCCGTGCAGCTCATCGGTCCGCCTGAACTCAAAATCAAGACCGTCGATCTGGCAATTTCCCTGGAAAGCCTGTCGTATTCGCTTGCTCGTCCGTCGTTCAATGGGGAATTGAGCCCTGACGACACCCATCGGACGACGGAAAGCATTCACGAGCACGAAACGGTCTAGTTTCGGACTGCCGATTTCTCCCCAATGTTCAACGACACCACAGAGAAGGGATTGCGGACGGTCATCTGCGAAATTGGCCGGATGCTCTACGATCGCGGCTTTGTCGCCGGTGGCGACGGCAACATATCGGCGCGGCTACCGGACGGGACGCTTCTCGCTACGCCCACGATGGTTTGCAAGGGCCGCATGACCCCGTCGATGATCGTACACACGGATTCTGCAGGACGGGCGCTACCGGGTGAGGGCCGGCCCAGTTCCGAACTGGCGATGCACCTCGAGATCTACCGGCTCAGATCCGACATCCAGGCCATCGTCCACGCCCACCCGCCGAATGCGACCGGATTCGCAGTTGCCGGGCTTGCTCTCGACAAGGCGTTGCTCTCCGAGGTCGTGCTCACGCTCGGATGCATCCCGCTCACGAAATACGGCACGCCGTCGACGAACGAACTCGTCGATGCGCTTACGGAGTTCATTCCGGCGCACGATGCGCTGCTGCTCGCAAATCACGGTGCGGTCGCATACGGTCCGACGATGGAGGCCGCGCTGTCGAACATGGAGACCATCGAACACTTCGCGAAGATCAGCCTGGTGGCGCATCTGCTCGGAGGCGCGCGGCTGCTACCGGCGGAGGCCGTCGCGAAGCTCATCGATGTGCGTGACAAGGCCGGTTACATGGGAGCGACACCGCGCCTTGGCCAGGCATGTTCGTTCTCGCCGCGCGAGACGCCGGCAGTTCAGGCCTATACGAATGGCGACGAAACGATTACGCTGACGCGCTCCGAGCTCATCAGGCTCATAGAGGAATCGACGGCCCGCGCGATCGGCCGATAACGCGACTCGCGAATGCGAGGAAGGAGTATCTGGAATGGAAGCCCTTGGGATGATCGAGACACGCGGATTGGTGGCGATGGTCGAGGCTTCGGACGCCATGGTCAAGGCGGCAAATGTGACGCTGGTGGGATACGAGAAGATTGGAGCCGGCTTCGTTACGGCTATCGTGCGCGGCGACGTGGCGGCCGTGAAGGCGGCGACTGACGCCGGCGCGGCAGCGGCGCGGCGTGTCGGCGAACTCATCAGCGTTCACGTAATCCCGCGCCCTCACGGCACAGTCGACGACGTTCTGCCGGTCGGGCTTCCGCGGTAGCGCATAGGGCGTGTTGCTGGGTCACATTGTCGGTACGGTAGTCGCGACGCGAAAGGATCCCCGGCTGGAGGGTCGCAAGTTGCTCGTCGTGGCGCCATTTGACGCCGCTGACCCATCGGGAAAAAAGGGATCGGCGGTCATCGCGGTCGATACCGTGGGCGCGGGCGTCCGCGAGACCGTGCTCGTAGTCCAGGGCTCGTCGGCCAGGATGGCTCAGGGGTGCAACGAGTGCCCCGTGGACGCCGCAATCGTCGGCATAGTGGATACCGTCGACATCGACGGGGCCGGCGGCTGATCAGGGCGTCGCGTCGATAGCGACGAAGCGCGCACCGACCCAGCCTGCGTCGGGTTGTTCGTCGGGGACGGAACCTCCCAGCTGAACGACCTCGACGTGCAGCCACTGACCGTCTGGACCGCTCTCGAGAATCCGCACTCGCGTACCATACGGCAGCCGTCCGATGTCGTTCGAAGACATCGACGGGCCGTCGCGAAGCGTCAATTGCTGCGCCGTGACAGAGCCGGTCTTCAGGCCGCGGCTCGCGACGCTGCGATAAACCTCGAAGAACACGGCGGCCACCGCACCCATCAGCACGAGGGTGAGAATCAGGATGGCGAACCACTTCTTCCAGCCCGACCAGAACAGATCCTTGAAGTCCTCGCGATACGAGTAGGCCTCGACACCAGCTTCGGAGCGAGCAACGACGTGTGCCGCCGGACGAATGAGCGGGGCCGGTCCGCGCGGTCCGCCAGCCGAAGGTCCGGGACTGGACGCGACCGCAACCGGCACGGGTGATTTCGCTGTACCGATGTCTACGACGATTCGTGGCGACGGCGCGGCCAGGACTCCCGCTTGTGAGGTCGGGACCGTCGCGGGCGAGACTCCCGGAACAACCCGCCCCGGATTGCCCCCACCGCTCGCTGCCGTTGCCAGGGTAGGCGAGAATTCCGGCCTTCCGGCAGGTACCAGAGGCCCGGTCGACCCCGCAACGGGATCGCGGGGACGCACACGCGTCTGTTCGTCCTCCTCGGTCGCGAGCGACTCGAGTGCGACGAGCTCGTCGTAAAAGGCCTCCACCGACGGGTAGCGATCCGCAACCGGCGAGGCCGTTGCGCGCTTCAGGATTTCCAGCAGACGGGGCCCCCACGGCTTGCCAGCCAGTTCCGGGGGCAGCTCGGCAATGGGCATTCGAGCGAACTGGCGCGGCGCACGCCCTGTCATCGCGGCATAGATCGTCTTCGCCAGCGAGTAAACGTCCGCCGAGCACGTGAGCCGCTCCCGCGTGGAGGCGTCGTCGGCGTTCGGGTTGTGCTCAGGCGGCGCGTACAGGTCAGTGCCGACACGGGTGTGCTCGGCGTGGGGATCCGCGTGCCCGACCTTCGCCACGCCGAAGTCCGTGACCTTGATCGTGGTGCCGTCCGCACTCAGCAGCAGATTCTGCGGCTTGATGTCGCGATGTATGACACCTCGCTCGTGCGCCAGCGCCAGCGCCTCGCAAAGCTGGCGGGTGTAGTAAAGCATTTCCTCGAGCGACAGAGGCCGCTGCCGGCAGAGCGCCATCAGGTCGCCGCCGGGCATGAACTCCAGAACGATGTAGTGAAACGGCGTGCCTGCGAGGTCCGCGGCTGTACCGTGTCCGAGCCTTCGCACCACGTTTGGGTGCCCGACCGTATCGAGCGCAATCGCCTCATTCTGGAAGTTCTCGACGAGGGTGCGCTCCAGGTCTTCTTCCGGAGTGCCCTGCAGCGATGTGTTCAAGGCCTTGACGATCACCGCTCGTCTCTGTCGCGTCAGATCGTACGCTTCATAGATCTCGGCGTAGCTGCCGTGGCTGAGCCGCCGTCGCACTTCGTAGCGATCGTCGACGATGCTGTGTTCGAGTTGCAGAGAGGGCATGGTGAAGGAAAGTGCGGCTCAGCGCGTTCGGGAAGCGGACGAGTGCGGCCGTGCGCTCCCGGCCGGCGCAGGTTCCGCTGACGGCGACGCGACTTGGACGTATCTTCGCAGCGAATCGGATGCCTCGCGCGATCGGCCGTCGGCCTCGTACGCGACCGAGAGAAAGAGCAGGGCGTCGTGAAGAGACGGATCGAGCTTCACGGCTTCCTCGAGATGAATAGCCGCTTCACGCGGCTCGCCCGTCTCGAGCAGGGAACGGCCGAGCCAGAAGTGGTAGTCGGCCCTTTTCGGCTCGTCCAGTAGAAGCGTCGCAAAGCCGGCCCGCGCGACCGGGAAATCGCCCCTATCGAAGGCGTCGCGCGCCGACGAAGCGGGTGGAGGCGTCGTGCCTGCCGGAGCGATCCATCGCGTCGAAATTCGTCCGATGGCGAACCAGCCTGCGCTAAGGACGACCGCAGCCGCGATCACTGTCACCGGGCCGATCGGACTGCGGCGCAATGTAACGGACTTTGGAATGGCAGACGGCGCGATCGAAGGAGCAGACCCGGCCGTGGCCTCGGCCGGAGATGGGACATCGCGAACGAGCGACCCGGACGCGCCGCCGGCGCGGGCTGCAATCGGGCGCGTAGTCCGCCGCTTCGCGGGCGCCGTCACGCGGGCCTCGGCCGTCGTCACGACAATTGCGGTTAGGTTGTCCTCCGCTCCGCGGGCATAACAACGGCGCTTGATTTCGGCGACCGTATCGGCGGGGCTCAGTTCGTCCTGCATCAACTCCTCGAGTTCGTCGTCCGCCATGTGCCGGTTGACGCCGTCGGAGCAGAGCAGAAACGAGGCGCCTTCGGAGAGCGGAATGGTCTTGAACTCGGCCTGTACCTCCGCCTCGATCCCGAGCGCCCGGTTGATCGTGTTCTGCTTTCCTCTGAGGAAGGCCTGCTCGTGCGAGAGCCGGCCCGATCTGAGCAGGTCCTCGACATCCGTGTGGTCGTATGTCTCGCGGTGAAGACTGTTGCCGTCGAACCGGTAGACGCGGCTGTCGCCGGCGTGTCCAATGACGGCTCGCCGATTCACTACGTCGGCGTGGAGCAGGGCCACGGTTGTGCCCATTCCGAAAAACTCTTCAGTTGCAAGCGACGCTTCGAATATGTCGCGGTTGGCGTATTGGACGGCATTCTCGAGGAGTGCCTCCATGTCCCGGCCGTCCGCCTGCCCGAGTGCTTCCTCGATAGTATCCACTGCAAGCTGGCTCGCCACCTCGCCGCTCGAGTGGCCTCCAATTCCGTCGCAAACCACGAATAGTCCACGGTCGAGGAGAACGAGCGCTCGATCTTCGTTGATGGACCGTTTCGGGCTGAGGCCTCGGTCGCAGACGAGTGCGGCGTCGAGCTTCATGACGGGGATGATACCAAACGAAGCGCGCCGACAGGCCCGCGTCTTCTACCGGGCCGGTGGCGCCAGTTCGCGCGCCAGCAGATGGACGAACAGCCCGACATCGGTGACGATGCCGACCGCCTGTGCCGATCCGCGGTCCGACAGCTTCGTCACGACGGCCGGGTTGATGTCCACGCATATTGTGCGGACCCACGCCGGCAACATGTTTCCGACCCCTATCGAATGAAGCATCGACGACAACATGATGACAAGGTCAGCGCCGGCGAGATGCTTCGCGTACTCGGCCTGCGCCTCGACGAGGTCCATGAGCGTGTCCGGCAACGGCCCGTCGTCGCGGATCGAGCCCGCAAGCACGAACGGCACGCCGCAGCGCACGCAGTCGGCCATTACGCCCTTCGTGACGACGCCCCGACGCACCGCTTCGGCAATGGAGCCGGCACGATTTACGGCGTTGATGGCGCGCATGTGGTTCTTGTGTCCTTCCTCGACCGGGATGCCGGTCTCGTAGGAAACCCCCAGCGAAGTTCCATACAGGGCCTGTTCTATGTCGTGAACGGCCAGCGCGTTACCTGACAGCAGCGCGTCGACGAACCCCGCGCGAACAAGGGCCGAGAAGTCCGGCCCCGCGCCGGTGTGAACGATGACCGGGCCGGCGACGACGACGATCCGTCCGCCGCGCTCCTTCACCTCACGAACGAGCGTAGCCGTCTTCCTGACGGCGGTCTCGACCCTTCGTTCGGAGCTGACTTCGTTCGCCATGAACGCGAACGCCTTTCTGTCGCGGTCCTTGAACACGGGTACGACGCGTACTCCCACCGTTCCGCAGACCACCGGCTCGCCTGCGCGGACGTCTCGAAGCTTCCGGCACGCGGCGCGGCCGTCCTGTATGACGATGACCGCATCCATCCGCTGGTCGGCGACCTCGAGCCAGCTACCGCCAAACCGGACGAGCGTCTTCATATTCGTCGTCGAGTAAAAATGGTCGGGCACGACGCGATCGGCTTCCGCCGGCTCGAGGCAGACGTCGTGCTCGGTGTGCGGGTGGCATCCAAGATGCACGAGGTCATCGACGAGCTCGGCCAGCAACTCTGGCGTCGACGCCGAGATTCGAAGCCTGAGACGCGAGACTTCTTCGTTGGTGCGCCCGATCCGGAACTCTTCGACTTCGTACTGTGCGCCCGATTCGATCACACGATCGAAGACTTGCGGCAGTATGTTCGAGTCGATCAGGTGGCCCTCGGCTTCGACAAGTTGGTGGTGCTCGAATGCTTTCATGGCGACAGGTTGATCCGGTTCAGTAAAGGCTCTTGATGATTCCGCCGTCGATCGCGAGCGCAACGCCCGTGACGTAACTCGCGCGCTCCGAAGCGAGAAACGCGACGACGTCCGCGAACTCGGCCGGGTCGGCGATGCGTTTTGCCGGAATGTCCCTTCGCCACTGCTCGTAGACGGCTTCCATTTCGATTCCGTTGCGCCCGGCTTCGGCCTCGGCCAGTTCCGAGAGCCGTTCGGTCAGCGTAAAGCCGGGACATACCGAGTTCACCGTGATGCCTTCGCGTGCAAGCTCGGTCGCGAGCACCTTCGTGAACGCGAGCACCCCCGCACGCGCGATCGACGACAGCAGAAGCGAAGTTGACGGCTGTTTGGCACTAAGCGAAGTCACGGCGACCACGCGCCCCCAGCCGTTGCGCCGCATGTGGGGAACTGCCGCCTGTGTGAGCGACACGGTCGAAAGCAGGTTCAGTTCCAGCGCTTTTCGATACGGCTCGAGTCCATCGGCGAACTGTGCGAATCCACCAGACGGCGGGCCGCCAGCATTGGTGATCAGAATGTCCAACCGGCCGAAGCGCTCGGCAGTCTCATCGATGGCGCGACGCACGTCGGCCTCGTGCGTCACGTCGCACGTAACTACCGACACCGTGGCGCCGGTTGACGCGCGAATCTCCTCGGCGGCGGCCTCGAGTGTCTGCCTGGAGCGCGCGCATATGGCCAACGTCGCCCCTTCGGCCGCGAGCCGGCCGGCGACGGCGCGTCCAAGTCCGGTGCTCGCTGCCGCAACGAAGGCAACACGGTTCTTTAGTCCAAGATCCATCACAATCCCCCTTCGAAATGCATAACGCCTTCGGCAACGACGTGAACGCCGCCACCGACGTGGACTTCGTCGATCGATCCGCCGTCGGATTTCGTGACGACGACCTTCAACAGGCTCGGCCGGCCCATTTCGTAGCCCTGCTCGCTCGTGATCTCGCCGGATGCAATCAATCCGTGCTTGAGCAGGTATGCGCCGAGCGGCCCATTCGCCGATCCAGTCGCCGGATCTTCGTGGATTCCGGCGCCCGGCGCGTAGACGCGGCAGTGCACCGTGGAATCGGGGGGAACTGTCTCGGTCGTGAACGCCATAATGGTCTTTACGCCGTTCGATTCCGCGATCTGCCGCATCGCGTGCTGGTTGGGGTTGAGAGCCCGAACGGACTGGAGGCAGTCGAGCGGCACGATCATCAATGGCAGCCCATTGTCGACGATCGCGATCGGGGACGAATCAAGCGAGAGTTGATCGGATGACACGCCTAGCGCCGCCGCGACGTGAGCAGATTCGTTCTCGTCGCTGATCTCGCGCAGGAACCTGGGCACGGGCTGGCGCATCACGGCCCGCCCGGCGAAGTTCGACTCGATCTCGACCGACACGTCGATCAGTCCGACACCGGTCTCGAACCGCACTACCGACGGTGCGCAAGGTACGAGCTCTTTCAGGACGGCGACGAAACCCGATCCGACCAGCGGATGTCCGGCGAAAGGCAATTCCGTATGAGGAGTGAAGATACGCAGCCTCAGGTCCCCATCGGGCGTCTCGGGAGGAATCACGAACGTCGTTTCGGAGAAGTTCATCTCGCACGCGGCGCTCTGCATCTGTCCGTCGGAGAGCCCCCGCGCATCGGTGAACACGGCGAGTTGATTGCCCGCAAAGGGCGTCTCGGCGAAAACGTCGGCAATTACGAAGGATGTTCGTTTCATTTTCCGTTCATAGCGGCGGCTGTCCGCGCTGCGTTCAGGATTTCCCAAGGCTGATCAGGTTCGCGAAGATCCGGTATCCACCAGGCACGAAGCCGCGAAGTTGCCTGTACCAGACGATGCTCGTGTAGACGAACGTACCCTTCCCGTAACGCGCAACCAGAAGGCCGCCTCGCAGGTCCTTTTCGCCAGGGTCGTGAGTTTCGAGGAGCGGGACGTACTCAGGAGCCCACTCGCTTGGAAAGTAGAGGCCGCGCTCCTGCACCCATCCATCGAAGTCACGCGCTTCGATGCGGTTTGGCGTCGAGAAGACAGGGTGCGACGGCTCGAGAATGGTCACCGGCGCAAGCTCGTCCGTGACTCGTCCGTTGCCGATCTTGATCGCATAGGGCGCGAGGCCTTCCGGATATTCCCGCAGCCGATGGTACGAAACTATGAGCGTGCCCCCGTTACGCACGAATTCGAGGAGGCGGGCGTTCGACCGCGCCAGTTCCGGGTATTTGACGTATGCACGGTTGTCGATGACGATCGTGTCGTAGCGCGACAGGTCAGCGTCGCGAACGTCATCCATCGAGAGTTCGCGATTCGTGACACCCAATCGATCCAGCGCCGCCGGCAGGGTGAACTCGAAGGACCTGACGAAACCGACCCTGAGGCCGGGCGCCACCGCCACCGGAACATCTAGGCCGCGTAATGCGATGGAGGCGAGAGCGTGAAGGCCGGACCTGGTACCGGCGGCTCGTCCGACGATGGATTGGCGCCCACTGGACGGAGGGCCAACGTCGAAAACCGTCTCGGCTCCCGGTTCCAGTATTCGCCGCTCGGCACTCAGCGGCGAACTGCTGACCTCGAGCGACTTTGGCGAGACGTTTGCGACACTTACCGACCATCGATCGTTCGTTCCCCGCAGCGGTGAAGCCCGCAGGGCGATCGGCGGTTCGATGGTGAGAAACGCAGCGACGGGGACGGGCAGGGCCAGCCCGCCGGACTGGATCGAGACCGTTCCCGAGACGCGTTCGATCGAGTCGTCTTCGCCTCCCCGGGCCGTGGCACTGTAGGCATCGAAGGTGGCCGGCCTTGGGCCGAGCGCCTTCGTATCGCCGTCGAGGAGCGAATCCGTCGAAAGTTCGGAATCGAGATCGATTCGCACGCCGGGTGCAACCGCGCCTTCCTTGCCGATCGAACCCTTTTCTACCGCCGCGACGTTGATGGACGAGAGAAAGATCTGCGTCACGTTCACCGGCGCCTCTCCGGCGTTCGAGACCGTGACGCGGGCCGATGTTGGCTGTCCGGCGATGACCGCAGGCTTCGAGAATCCAAGCCCGACTTCGATCCCGTCCAGGGCGAGCAATCCCGCCACGAGCCGCGGGCGATGGGCATCCGAAACGACGTCGCCCGAAAGCGCCTTGGCGAGCAGTGCGCGCAAGTCCCCCGGCGGCGCTTCGAGGGCGCCCGGACCCACGACGAATGCGCCACGCGGCACCTCGAGACCCTGAGTGAGCGGCGATCCAATGCGTTCAGAGGTTGCCTTTGGCCTGGTCAGCGGCGCGTAGATCGTCGTCGCCGGATAGCCGTCGAAAGTCCAGGGCCCCTGGGTTGCGTGCCGAAGCAGGGCCTGGAAGGCGATCTCGCGGTAAGTCATACCGCGCACCGAATCGAAGCCGGATCCGTCGAGCGTGATGGTCTTGTCACTCGTCTCGCGCGATCTGACGAGAACCGACTGCGGCTGCCAAGCGCTCCCCGCGTCGCGGAACCGGGCGGCGTCTGCCGCGGCGTCGAGCGCTTCGATCAGAAGGCGGCCCGTCGCCTGATGCTGGCCGTGCCCGGTGGATGTGTCGTGATTCGTGATGATCACGTCGGGCCGCAGGTCGCGAATGGCGGCGACGAAAAGCCGGAGCAGCGATTCGTGACCACCTGCGGCCTTCTCCCAGACGGTCATCGCTTCGTCACCCGATTTCGAAAAACCGAAGTCGGGAAGGCGAAGGAAGTACGGCTTCGAGCCCTGGATCTCGGACGCTTCCACGGTCTCGCGCTCCCGTATGCGGCCGAGCTCGTCGTAGAGTTCCGGGCCGACCGCATTCTGTCCGCCCTCTCCGCTCGTCGAAAAAAGCGTCACAGTTCGCGCGCCGAACTTGCGCCGTTCCAGGGTCAGCGTCAATCCGTCTTCGTCATCGGGATGGCACGCGACGCACATGATCGTGAACGGGTTCGTGAGATCGCGTACCGCCTGTTTACGCGCAACGAGTCCCCGATCGGTCAGGCCGGTATCGACAGCGGCCAACACTACTCCCGGGTTGCACCGAAGCGGGGCGGTCGCCGCGAGGACGAGCGCAAATCCGGCCGCCACAAGCGTTCTGACCAGTGACGCCGTGGGGCGCACGGTGTTAGGCACACGCATCGATTCGTCTCCTTTACCGCAGTCCGGTCGAACCGAAGCCGCCGCCACGATCGCAGCCTGACAGCACTTCGACATCGAGGAGTTCGGGTTCGGCGATCCGCTCGAACACGATCTGCGCAATGCGATCACCGGCGCGGATCTCGAATGGCGTGGAACCGAAATTGAAGAGCACGACCCGGACTTCGTCTCGATAATCGGCGTCGATCACACCGGCGCCGACATCGATGCCGCGTTTGACCGCAAGGCCCGATCGCGGCGCAACCCGGCCGTAAAGGCCTGCGGGAATCGCGATGGCGAGGCCGGTCGGGACGAGCCCGCGGCCGATCTCGACCCGTCCCTGAGAGTCGACTGCCGAACCCGGCACCACGGAGTCTTCGCTTGCGCAGAGATCGAAGCCGGCCGACAGCGGCGACCCTCGCTGAGGCAGCCGAGCGGTTGGCGACAGACGTTTCACTTCAACTGTTTCAAACGTGGCCATAGTGCGCGCGAAACCTACCGTGAATGGCCGAAAGCGTCAAACGGAGCCGCATCGGCCGCCCGAGTTGACGGCGAAACTGGCTAACGGCTAGTCTTGCCCGTTTCCACGAATCGCCTTTCAGGAGCCATTCTGCAATGACACGAATCCAGAGCGTCCTGGCCCGCGAGATTCTTGACTCGCGAGGCAATCCCACGGTCGAGGCCGAAGTCGAGCTTGTCAGCGGTGCGCGTGGCCGCGCAGCCGTCCCGTCGGGTGCATCGACCGGAGAACACGAGGCTGCGGAACTGCGCGATGGCGATCGGAAGCGCTACGCCGGCAAAGGCGTCCGTAAGGCGGTCGACAATGCGAACAAGCTTATCGCCAAGGCCGTCACTGGAATGGACGCGCTGCGGCAGGCCGAACTCGACGCTGCGATGATCTCGCTCGACGGAACGCCGAACAAGAGTAGGCTCGGGGCAAATGCGATCCTCGCCGTCTCGATGGCAACCGCCAGGGCCGCGGCCGATCATCTGGACCTGCCGCTTTATCGGTATCTTGGGGGCCCCGGTGCTCGAACGTTGCCGGTGCCGATGATGAACATCCTCAACGGCGGTGCTCACGCTGACAACAACGTGGACTTTCAGGAGTTCATGGTAATGCCGGTCGGCGCATCGACATTCAGCGAAGGTCTGCGCTGGGGAACCGAGGTGTTCCACACTCTCAAGGACGTTCTCAAGAAGCGCGGCCATTCGACCGGCGTTGGCGACGAAGGCGGCTTTGCGCCGAGCCTGAAATCGAACGTCGAGGCCATCGAGCTCGTCCTCGAGGCCATTCAGAAGGCCGGCTACAAGCCGGGACGCCAGGTGGCGGTCGCGCTCGATCCTGCTTCGAGCGAGCTTTACCGAAATGGCAAGTATGTATTCCACAAGTCGGACAACACCACTCTGACCAGCGACGAGATGGCCGCCTACTGGACCGACTGGGTACGCCAGTTCCCGATCGTGTCGATCGAGGATGGCATGGCCGAGAACGACTGGGAGGGCTGGAAGGCGCTTACCGACTCGATCGGCGGCCGCTGCCAGGTCGTGGGCGACGATCTCTTCGTGACGAACTCGGCTTTCCTCAGGAAGGGAATCGAGCGCGGCGTCGCGAACTCGATCCTGGTGAAGGTGAATCAGATCGGTACTTTGACCGAGACTCTGGAAGCGATCGAACTCGCACGGACGCATCGTTACACGACGATCATCTCGCACCGTTCGGGCGAGACCGAGGACACCTTCATCGCCGACCTTGCCGTTGCCACCAACTCGGGCCAGATCAAGACCGGCTCGGCTTCGCGGACGGATAGAACCGCCAAGTACAACCAGTTGCTGCGCATCGAGCAGCATCTTGGAAGCGCTGCCCGGTACCCCGGCCGCAGCGCGTTCTTCAATGCCGGCGTGCCGGCGGCCGGTGCGGCTTCGAAGAAGACCAGGAAGAAGTAGCGTCCCGGCCCGCGATCCGGTGAACGACTGACGAATGCCGAAACTTCCACACACTCCGGTCGCGCTGGTTATCCTCGACGGTTGGGGGCACGGCGACTCTGCCGAGTCGAATGCCATCGAGCTTGCGAACACGCCGAACTGGGATCATTGGACGGCGTCGTATCCAAACCCCCTTATCGACGCGAGTGGACACAGCGTCGGGCTGCCGAACGGCCAGATGGGCAACAGCGAAGTCGGCCACCTCAATATCGGCGCCGGACGCATCGTCAGGATGGACATTTCGCGAATCGACAACGCTATCGAGTCAGGGGAGTTCTTCGAGAACCCCGTGCTCGTCGCGGCGGTCGAGCACGCGAAGCGCCACGGGACGGCGCTGCACCTGATGGGACTGGTGTCGCACGGCGGCGTCCACTCCTGGCACGAGCACCTGTACGCGCTTCTGCGGCTGGCGAAGCGACTGGAGTTGAATCGCGTATTCGTGCACGCATTTCTGGACGGCCGCGACACGCCGCCACGGTCGGCCGCCGAGTTCGTTGCAGAGCTGGAAGCTGTAATGGCCGAGCTCGGCGTCGGGCGTGTGGCGACGATAGTGGGTCGTTACTTCGCGATGGATCGCGACAAACGCTGGGATCGCGTGGAACGGGCCTGGCGGTTGCTCGTTCGCGGGGAAGGTACTGTCGCCACGGATGCCGTTGCGGCGATCCGGGCATCGTACGACGCGGGGGTGGGCGACGAGTTCGTGGAGCCGATATCGGTCCGCCGGACCCTGGAGGCGCCGCCTGACGTCATTGCCGGGAACGACGCTGTGATCTTCTTCAACTTCCGGGCTGACAGGGCGCGCGAGATTACCAGATCGCTCACGGATGCGGCTTTCGCCGAGTTCGCCCGCGGCGCCGATGTTCCGCTTGTTCACTTCGTCTGTATGTCGCAGTACGACGCGACGTTCGCGCTTCCGGCCGCATACCCGCCTCAAACGCACGTTGGAATACTCGCCGACGTGATGGCCGAACACGGACTGCGGAACGTGCGAATAGCCGAGACCGAGAAGTACGCGCACGTCACGTTCTTCTTCAATGGCGGCGTCGAGACGGAGTATCCGGGCGAGCGTCGGGTGCTAGTGCCATCGCCGAAAGTCGCGACCTACGATCTGCAGCCGGAGATGAGCGCAAGGACGGTCGCCGACCGGGCGCTCGAGTCTGTCGAATCGGGCGACGTCGACGTTCTCATCGTCAATTTCGCCAATGCGGACATGGTCGGACATACTGGAATGCTGGAACCGGCCATACGCGCGGTCGAAACGATCGATGAATGTCTCGGACGCATCGTCGGCTCGATACTCGCGCGGGACGGTGCCGTCCTGATCACCGCCGATCACGGCAATGCCGAGCGAATGGTAGATCCGGAAACCGGCGCGCCCCACACGGCGCACACGACGAACCTGGTGCCGTTCATTGTGATCACGAATGACTGGCGCGGCGAGTTGCGGCGTGGCGGATCGCTGGAGGACATCGCGCCGACACTGCTGGGCCTGCTTGGCCTGCCGCCATCGCGGCAAATGACGGGATCGGATCTACGGCTCTGATCGAACAGCCGGCTGCTTCACAGGTTGGCCGTCAACAGGTCGCGGGGATCGAGCCAGGCCGCAGGATCTGGTGTAACGCTTAACGAACCCAATGCAACTCGATCGATACTCAAGCCGCAGTTACGTGGGTTACATCGACCCGCGATTCGACTGCGAGGACCTGCGTCTCCTGATCGAGCACGCCAGGGACGTCGAGACGTTCGAAGGTGCCGAGCGGGTGCCAGCCAGGCCAGGCCGAATCGTGCACCGGCTCGAGATTTCGACGGCTCGCGGGCCTGCATATGTGTACACGCATCTGCTTCGGAACGACAGTTTCGTTGAGACGTTCAGGCGGCCGCAGGCCTTTACGGTGCTCAGAACCGGTCGCCGAATGCTCGCTTGCGGTCTGCCGACAGCACGCGTTCTTGCCGCCGTTCGACCGGCGTGGGTTCTCGTAAACAGGACGAGCTTCGTCGTTACACTGGCAATCCGCGATGCCGTACCTCTTTCTTCGCTCGAAGAGTCGGACTTCAGCGGAGGCATCGGAAGATTCAAGAAGTTGAACCTCATCCGCCAGATCGCCACTCAGACGGCCTGGATGCACGCACACGGTTTTTTCCACAAGGATCTCATTGCCCCGAACATCCTCGTCGCGAGCCGCCGGTCCACGCCTATGGTCTGGTTCGTCGGACTGGGTCGCGCCGGATCCGCACGCTGGATGCCGCCCTATTGGCGCCACCGGCGATGGGCCCTCGATCTGCTCGCGCTGATGCGAAGCGACATTGCGGCGATCTCCGAGCGCGACCAGGCGGTATTTCTCGAAACCTACCTCCGTGCACTTGGCCCTGCCCGCGGGGCACGGCTCGTGCGGGCGTTGCTGTTGCAGATGATGTCGAAGACGAAGGACGGAAGAGACGCATGAAAGTCGGAATCGTCGGTTTTGCCGGATCTGGAAAGACTACTGTATTCAATACTCTGACGGGGCTGCAGGCCGAAGTCGGATATGGCAGCAAGGACAAGGCCAATCTCGGCATCATCAAGGTCCCGGATGGGCGCATCGACAGGCTCGGCGAGCTCTACGAGCCTAAGAAGCTCGTATTCGCCGAGATCTCGTTCATCGACATAGCTGGGCCGGAAGGGGAACGCGCTGGCTCGGAACAGGGCCTCGACGCGCGGATCGTGCAGCACATGCGCGAGGCCGATGCTCTCGTCCACGTCTTGCGCGCGTTCGAAAGCCCGTTGCTGTCGTCGCCGGCCGACCCGGTCCGTGACCTGGCCGGCTTCGAGGAGGAGCTAATCCTCACTGACCTGGTGCAGATCGAGAAGCGGATCGAGCGGCTGAAGAAGGAGCGCGACAGCCAGCGCGAGCGCGATCTGATGGATCGGTGCCACGCCCATCTGACGTCCGAGTTGCCGCTTCGAACTCTCGAGTTCACCGTGGAGGAGCGGACCACTGTCGCGGGTTTCCGGTTCCTCAGCCTGAAGCCGCTCCTGCTGTTGCTCAACGTCGACGAAGACGGGATCGCACGCGGCGTCCCCGCGGCGACGTCAGAGCTCGCGGCGGCGCGATCGCTCGACATCCTCGCGATGTGCGGACGAGCCGAGATGGACATCTCGCAGCTGACGCCCGATGAACAGGCCGAGTTTCTTTCGGACCTCGGCATCTCCGAGCCGGCGCGCGATCGTTTCGTGCAGGCGGCTTACCGCCTGTTGAATCTGATCAGCTTCCTCACGGCCGGGCCGGACGAGTGCCGTGCCTGGCCGATCCCGGCCGGAACGACGGCCCATCGCGCTGCGGGAACCATCCATACCGATATCGAGAAGCGGTTCATCAAGGCCAACGTCGTCCGGTTCGAGGATCTTGTCGAGCTCGGGAGCATCCCGAAGGCAAAGGAAGCCGGAAAGCTTCGCATCGAAGGCAAGGAGTACGTCGTACAGGACGGCGACGTTATCGAATTCCAGCACAACGCCTGAAATCCCCAGATGCGGGACCGAACCTGAGATGTCGAATACGCTGATACTCGCACTCGCCCCACTCGCCGAATCGGCGATGCTGCTCGAGCCACTCGCGGCGAGAAGATCGGCGCATCCCGGTGAGCGCATCACGCTGGCTGGATGTCCGTCGCTCTGCGAGATTGCGCGATCGCTAGGGCTTGTCACCGAGGCGTGGGAGGTGGCTCCGGCCGCCGAGTCGTCGCGCGGAACGACGAGTGTTCTTGGCGCGGTGTCGTTGTTGAACCGGGCCCGGCGGGGAGCTTTCGATCTCGTGATCGATGTTTTTCCGAAGCTTGCGTCTGGGTTGGCCTCGATCGTTGCGGGGGGGCCGGGATCGTCGAAGGGTAACCCGCTCGACGGACTGTTTAGAAGCAGGGCGCGCGCATCGGGCATCGTTGATCCCGTTTCGCGTATGACGCAGCAGCTTGGCGTGGTCGGTATCGATGCGCCACTGCCGGTTCTCTCCAATCCGGAGGCCGACGAGTGGATCGAACGTGCGCTGCGGGCAATCGGGTATGGGGGTGGTGGCTCGGTGGTCGTCCTTCATACGTCTGGTGCGTGGCCCGCGGAACACCTGGCCGAGGTCGGCGAGAAGACGCGGTCCGCGTTTGGTGCATGGCTCGTGGCCCTGGATGCGCCGAAGGGGGATCGAAGGGCGAAGGCGCTGGCTTCCCGGCTGGGGGGCAGCGTGCTTGGCGTCGGGGCGCCGACCGGGGCGCGCTTCCTTGCGGCGATCGCGCGCGCGAGTCTGGTCGTGACCGACGACGCCGGAGTCGCTCACGTTGCCGGACTTTCGCACGTGCCGGCCGTGCTCGTGTCCGAAGCGACGACCGAGTCGCCGACGACGCGTCCGGATCGTGCCGTCGTGTCGGCCGCGACGGCCGAGCGAGTAGACCCGTCGGCGGTCTTCGACGCCGTCGCGTACCAGCTCGGACGCTCGCGCACCGGTTCGCTCTTCGCGCGGTAGGGGGGGCCAGCGGACGAGGCGCTTGGCGAAACGGTTGAGGGGTTGACTCGAGCGTACCGGGGGTTACGGCGGATCGCTTCGCTCACCGCCGTGACCCCCGGCTATCGTCTGTGACCGCTTTGCGGTCATGCCGACTGCGGAGCGGTCGATTAAAAAGCCGTGGGTCGCGCGCAGGCGAGCGCGGCACCGCGGTGCGGTCGGTGGAATAGCCGTGGGTCGCGCGCACGCGAGTCCGCGACCGCGGAGCGGTCGATAGAATAGCCGTGGGTCGCGCGCAGGCGAGTGCAACGA
>JAJTXQ010000072.1 GCA_021462855.1 Dehalococcoidia bacterium
AGCGCGGCCGGATCGTCGCTGCCGGGGGTGAACGCCTGCCGGCCCGCGACCAGGTGGCTTTCGATCATCACACCCATGATGCTGGCGTTGCCGCCGCAGACCTGCCCGGCGATGTCGGCGACGACTTCGACCTGGCGTTGCGGCTGCTTCGCGCTGTTGGCATGCGAGCAGTCGATCATGACGGAGGGGCGGCAGTTGCCTTGCGCGAGCGCCGTGCAGGCCGCGGCCACGCTCGCGCGGTCGTAGTTCGGCGTGCGGCCGCCGCGCAGGATCAGGTGGCAGTCGGGATTGCCCGCGGTGCGAATCATCGCGACGTGGCCGTTCTTGTGGATGCCGAGGAAATTGTGCGGGCTGCCTGCGGCGACGATCGCATCGATGGCCACGCGCACGTTGCCGTCGGTGCCGTTCTTGAAGCCGATCGGCGACGAGGTGCCGGAGGCCAGCTCGCGGTGCACCTGGCTCTCGGTGGTGCGCGCGCCGATCGCGCCCCATGCGAGGAGGTCGGCCAGATATTGTGGCGACGTGGTGTCGAGCAGCTCGCTGCCGGCGGGTACGCCGAGCTGTGCGATGTCGATCAGCAGCGAGCGCGCGATGCGCAGGCCCTCGTTGATGCGGCAGCTCTCGTCGAGCCAGGGGTCGTTGATCAGCCCCTTCCAGCCGACCGTGGTGCGCGGTTTCTCGAAGTACACGCGCATCACGATCTCGAGCGTGTCGCGGAAGCGCCGGCGCTGCTCGGCCAGCCGCTGCGCGTAGTCGAGCGCCGCGCGCGGGTCGTGGATCGAGCATGGGCCGATCACCACCAGCAGGCGCTCGTCGTCACCGCGCACGATGCGCCGCACCGCGGCACGCGCGTCGGCGACGAGGCGCTCGACGCGCGTTCCCTGGATCGGGAAAAAGCGGATCAGGTCTTCCGGTGGCGGCAGGACGACGACCTGCGTGACGCGCTCGTCGTCGGTGGTGGAGGTTCTGTCGGATGTGCCGGAATGCATCGTGCCTTCAGCGGGCGTCGATCCAGGCCTCGATCTGCGCCGCACTCATGGCGCCGGCGCTGCGGCGCACCTCGCGGCCGCCCCGGAACAGTGCGATCGTCGGGATGCTGCGGATCGCGAAGCGCTGGCTCAGCCCCGGATTGGCATCGGTGTCGACCTTGACGAACTGCACGCGTCCGGCCAGCCGCTGCGCGGCCTGCTCGAACTGCGGCGCCATGGTGCGGCACGGGCCACACCAGGCGGCCCAGAAATCGACGACGACCGGAAGGTCGGTGCGGCGCAGATAGTCGTCGAAACGCGCGTCGCCGACTTCGACCGGTTTTCCCGGGAACAGCGGCTGGCCGCAGGCGCCGCAGTCGGGGTGCTGGCCGGCACGCGCAGCCGGCAGGCGGTTGGTCTTGCCGCAGTGCGGGCAGACGGTGTGAATGGATTCGTTCATGACAGTGGTCGATGGTCGTGGCGTCGTCATCGCGCCAACCCATACCCGATCGGCAGTCTGCCACGATTCCGGACCGCACGGAGAGTCAGTCGCTCATCCGCAGTCCGAGACGGCTCGCGGCGATGACGGCCTGCGTGCGGTTGCGCACGCCCAGTGCGCGCAGCACGGCACTCACGTGGACTTTCACCGTACCTTCGGCGAGGTCGAGCTGGCGGCAGATGAGCTTGTTGGGCAGCCCGCGCAGGATCAGGCGCAGCACGTCGCACTGTCGATCGGTGAGTCCGAGACGGTGCGGATCGCCACCGACAGCCCTCAGCCGGATCGGCTCGCTGGCTTCGCGACGCGGGTCGATCGCCTCGCGCGGCACGTAGACGTGACCCGAGGCGATCAGGCGCAGCGCGTGCGTGATCACGTCGGCGTGATAGGTCTTCGGAATGTAGCCGGCGGCGCCGAGATCGAGGCAGCGCAGGATCGTCTCGCGGTCGACCTCGGCCGAAAGGACCACGGTGGGCAACCGGGGGTACTGCGCGCGCAGTGCCTTCAGCGCCTCGAAGCCGGTACTGTCGGGCAGATTCAGGTCGAGCAACGCGAAGTCATACGGGGTGTTCATGGCGAGCAACCGGCGCGCCTCCGCGAAGCTGGCTGCCAGGTCGATGCGGCTGCCCGGAGCGACGCTCTCCATCGTCATGCGCACCGCGTCGCGCATCAGGGGATGGTCGTCGATGATCAGTACGCAGACTGCCATGGCGGTTCTCCGTTCGATCGAGCGCGTCGGGAGGACTGTTTTAGGGTTGCCGCGGGCGCGCGTCAAGTGGCCAAGAGCCTCGATCGCAGGAGGTCGGCCAAATGGCCTAGTCCAGTGAAACCGGGGAATCGCAACCTGAAAGCGCGTCTTCGACCCCATGGCTGCGTTGCAAGTCCCCGCCCTGGCTACGGCCATGGCTGCGGTTTGCGTCTTGCATGAGGCCGAAGCCATCGCTTTCATTCGGTTGCGATCCCTCCGGGCCGGCGCACTCGAGGGCGCGGTGTCGCGATGCCCAGGCTGAACGCCTGCCCAGGTGCCCGGGTCACGCCCGGGCACCCGGGTCACGCCCGGGCATAATCCGGCTGCTTTCGCCGTGCACCATGAACCCGCATCGTTTCTGCGTGGCGCCGATGCTCGATCTCACCGACCGGCATTGCCGCCACTTCCATCGGCAACTGAGCCGCCGCGCCCGCCTGTACACCGAGATGGTGAGCACCGGTGCGCTGCTGCACGGACCGCGCGAGAGGCTGCTGCGGTTCGACGAGACGCAGCATCCGGTGGTGCTGCAACTCGGCGGCAGCGAGCCGCGCGCACTGGCGCAGGCGGCGCGCTTCGGCGAGCGCGCGGGCTACGACGAGGTCAATCTGAACTGTGGCTGCCCGAGCGAGCGGGTGCAGCGCGGTGCATTCGGTGCCTGCCTGATGGCCGAGCCGGCGCTGGTGGCCGAATGTGTGCGCGCGATGCGTGATGCCGTCTCGATCCCGGTGACGGTGAAGCACCGCATCGGCCTGGACCGGGTGGAAGACTACGGCTTCGTGCGCGACTTCGTCGGGACGGTGGCGCAGGCGGGCTGCGAAGTGTTCGTCGTGCACGCGCGCAATGCCTGGCTCGCGGGGCTGAGCCCGCGCGAGAACCGCACCGTGCCGCCGCTGCGCTACGGGACGGTGGTGGACCTGAAGCGCGATTTCCCGGCGCTGACGATCGTGCTCAACGGGGGCTTGCGCGACCACGACGCGGCGCTTGCGCATCTGGCGCGGCTCGACGGCGTAATGATGGGCCGCGAGGCCTGCGAGAATCCGTGGATCCTTGCCGAGGTGGACGGACGCTATTTCGGGGAGGCGGCGCCGCACGCGAACCGCGACGAAGTGGTCGAAGCGATGCGACGCTATCTGTTGCGCGAGGTGGCCGCGGGCGAGCCGGCGCGCGCGGTGCTGCGTCCGATGCTCGGCCTGTTCAACGGGTTGCCCGGGGCGCGCGGCTGGCGGCGTGCCCTGAGTGCCCCGGCGCTGCTGGCAGCGGAGGGGCCGCGCACGCTCGACCGGGCCCTGCAGGCGATGCGCGCAGCCGGCGGCGGGCGGCGCGCACGTACAGCAGAATTGCAGTGAACGCGAACGCCGCGAGCACGGTTTCGGGGAGCGCCAGCGGCACGCCGGGCCCGCGATCCGGGGTGGCGCGCACCAGACCCTCGGCGAGATACGCGAGCACCAGCATCGAGCACCATGGGTAGGCGCGAACCCGGCCGTGCGCGAGCGCGGGCAGCGCGGCGGCGAGCGGCAGCACCTTCAGCGACAATGCGGATCCGCCCGGGCGCAGCGGTGCCAGCCCGAGCTCCCATGCGAGGCCGAGCGCGTCAGCGCGACGAAGGCGCCGACGACGAGCCGGCACAGGGTGGTGAGCGACGTGGTTGGCGATGATGGAAATCTCCCGACGATGATTCCGGATCCTCGCCCGGATGGCGATGCCGTCGCAGGTTCGCCGGGGCGCCCGCCGGGACGGTCGCTGTTGCGCCTGGTGCGTGCCATGACACGCCAGGCGCGCCAGCTGCGGCTGCCGCAGACCGCCGCCAGCCTTGCCTTTCTCTCGCTGCTGGCGATCGTGCCGATGTTCTCGATCGTCTTCGCGGTCACCACCGCCTTGCCGGCGTTCGGCCAGCTGCGCCAGGCGTTACAGAAGTTCCTCGTATCGAACCTGTTTCCGCCGACCATCAGCGACACCGTGATCGGCTACCTGAACCAGTTCGCGGCCAAGGCGAGCGAGCTGTCGGTGTTCGGCACCATGGCGTTCCTGCTGACCGCCTTCGCGGCGCTGGTGACGGTGGAGCGCACCCTGAACCGCATCTGGGGGGCGGATCGGCCGCGCCCGCTGGCCAACCGGCTGACGCTCTACTGGATGCTGCTCACGCTCGGGCCTTTGCTGCTGGGCGCCTATCTGGCCGGATATGGCATGGTGGCCAGCGCCTGGCTGCGCGGCGCCGAACTGCGCGAAGTGCGTGGCGCCTGGTTCGTGGTGCTGCCGTGGATCACTACGGTCGGCGGCCTGACGCTCGTCTATCGGTTGCTGCCCAGTGCGCTGGTGCGCTGGCGCGAGGGCTTCGCCGGTGCCCTGCTGGGCGCGCTGCTGTTCGAACTGCTGCGCGGCCTGCTCGGCTGGTACGTGGCCCGGCTGCCCACCTATACGGTGGTCTACGGCGCGTTTTCGGCGCTGCCGGTGTTCCTGCTGTGGCTGTCGCTGGGATGGATGGCGCTGCTGGTCGGGGCGCTGCTGGCGGCCAACCTGCGCTTCTGGGGCCAGCCGGGCGAGCCACACCTGTCGCGCAGTCCGGCCGAGCGCTTCGAGGACGCTCACGGCGTGCTGCGGACGATGCGCGGCGTGCTGGGCGGCGATCGTCACGGCGCCATGTCCGCGCAACGCGTTGCGCCGCTGCTCGACCACGATCCGGAGCGTGCCGGACAGGCGGCACTGCTGCTGGCGCAACTGGGCTACGTCACGCGTTTCGTCTCGATTGGCGGCCTCGCCGCAACGACGGAGGCGGCGGCGTCGCGACGCGCGCGCTTCGCGTTACGGCTGGCGCGGCGCTGGGCGGCGGCACGTCCCGACGCGGATTCGATCTGGGCCGAACGCTGGACCTGGGCCGACGACCCGCGGACGATGACGCCGCGCGCACTGTTCGAGAACATCTGGCAGCAAGGGGGTGCGGCACCCGTCGCGTCCGCGCCGTTCGCGGCCGCATTCCTGGACCAGCCGTTGGTGGCCTGCTGAAGCGGCTCAGGCGCGGACGGGCGCGACGAGGAAATCGCGCAGCGCCGCCAGCAGCGCGTCGGGACGCTCGGCCATGATGGCGTGCCCGCAGGCCTCGATCTCGACCCGTCGCGGCGCGGGCAGGCCCGCAGCCGTGGCGCTCGCGCGGCAGCGATCGATCAGTTCGCGCGCCTGGCGCGGCGCGGCCATCGCGTCGCGCTGGCCGAGCACGAAAAGCGCCGGGCAGGCGAGCGCGTCGGCTGCGGCGAAGCCGCCGGCGTATTCGTTGCAGGCGTTGAAGTCGTTGAGCAACACACCGGGGCGCTGCCGTTCCATCACGCGGCGGTTCTGCACGAACATCGAGAAGCCGGGCGCGGGCCAGCCGGGCCGCGGGTTGATCGTCGAGTGCGACCAGAAGTTGATCAGGTCGAGCGCCCGGGGCTCGTCGCTGCGCGCAGCCGCGAGCAGCACGTCGGAGACCTTCATCGGATACGCAGCACCCACCAGCGCAATGCGGTCGACCCGCGCGGGTGCGCGTGCGGCGGCTTCGAGGGCGACCAGCGCGCCCATGCTGTGGCCGACGAGCGCGGCGCGCGCCACGCCCATCGCATCGAGCAGCGCGAGCAGCCACCGGGCGATGGTCTCGATCGAGTCGAGCACCGGGCCCATGCTGCGACCGTGCCCCGGCAGGTCGGGCGCCAGCACCGAATGGCCGTGGTGCGCGAGGTAGCGCGACTGCAGGATCCAGACGCTGTGGTCGTGCTGGGCGCCGTGAATGAAGCCCACCCCCGGGCGTGCGGGATCGAAGGGGCGCCCGCCGGTGTAGGTCCAGGCGGGAGTGCCGTTGACGTCGACGAGCATGGCCGTCTCAGACCCTGGGGGGGCGCGCGGCGGCCTTGAAAGCGGCCTCGAGGTCGGCGATCAGGTCGTCGGGGTCTTCCAGCCCGATCGACAGCCGCAGCGTGCCTTCGCCGATGCCTGCGGCCGCGAGCGCCGGGGCGTCCATCCGGAAATGCGTGGTCGAGGCCGGGTGGATGACGAGCGAGCGCGCGTCGCCCACGTTGGCCAGGTGCGAGAACAGCCGCAG
>JAJTXQ010000073.1 GCA_021462855.1 Dehalococcoidia bacterium
ATCGTCGAGGAAAAGGACGCCAGCGCCGAGCAGCGCGCGATCACCTGCATCAACAGCGGCATCCTCGCCGCCGACGCGCGGCGCCTGCGCGTGTGGCTGGCCAACCTCGGCACCGACAACGCCCAGCAGGAGCTGTACCTGACCGACGTGTTCGCACAGGCGGCCGAGGAAGGCACGCCGGCCGCGGCCGAGATGTGCGCGAGCCCGCAGGAAGTGTTCGGCGCCAACGACCCGTGGCAGCTGGCCGGCCTCGAGCGCATGCACCAGCGCAGCCGCGCCACCCAGCTCGCGGCCGCGGGCGTGCGCTTCGCCGATCCGATGCGCTTCGACCTGCGCGGCGACGTGCATATCGGCCGTGATGTCGAGATCGACATCGACGTGATCCTCGAAGGGCTGGTCGAGATCGGCGACGAGGTGCACATCGGCCCGTACTGCCGCATCCGCAACTCGACCCTCGCCAGCGGCACCGTCATCCACTCGCATTGCAACCTCGACGGCGTGGTCACCCACGGCCCCTGCGAGATCGGCCCGTTCGCGCGCCTGCGCCCGGGCACCGAGATCGCGGCCGCGGCGCACGTGGGCAATTTCGTCGAAGCCAAGCACACCCGCATCGGCGAGCGCAGCAAGGTCGGCCACCTGAGCTACCTCGGCGACACCCAGGTCGGCGCCGACGTCAACATCGGCGCGGGCACGATCACCTGCAACTACGACGGCGCGCGCAAGCACGCCACCACGATCGAGGACGGCGCCTTCATCGGCTCCAACACCGCGCTGGTCGCGCCGGTGCGCGTGGGCAAGGACGCGACCATCGCGGCCGGTTCGGTCATCACGCGCGAGGCGCCCGCGGGTGAACTTACCGTCGCCCGCGCGCGCCAGAGCGTGGTCGAGGGCTGGAAGCGCCCGGGCAAGGACGACTGATGCGCCTGGCGCACCTGCCAAGGCGATGCCGCGCTTGCTAGACTCGCCCGCTCCTTGCCAGGGAGAGTGCCGAATGGACGCTGCCGCGTTGCCGGGCCGCGACGAGATCCGCGTTGCCGTGATCGGGCTGGGCTACGTCGGCTTGCCGCTGGCGGTCGGCTTCGGGCGTGAACTGCCCACGCTCGGCTTCGACATCGACGCGCGACGCATCGCCGAACTGCACGCGCACCACGACCACACCCTGGAAGTCTCCGGCGACGAACTGCGCGCGGCCACGCAGCTGCGCTGCAGCGCCAACCGCGTCGACCTCAACGCCTGCAACGTGTTCATCGTGACGGTGCCCACGCCGATCGACGATGCCAAGCGCCCCGACCTCGCGCCGCTCATCGCGGCCAGCCGCACCGTCGGCCAGGTCATCGGCCGCGGCGCGGTGGTGGTGTTCGAATCGACCGTGTATCCGGGCGCGACCGAGGAAGTGTGCGTACCGATCATCGAGCGCGAATCGGGCCTGCGCTACAACCACGACTTCTACGCCGGCTACAGCCCCGAACGCATCAACCCGGGCGACCGGGAGCACCGGCTTGAGACCATCCTCAAGATCACCTCGGGTTCGACGCCGCAGGTCGCCGATTTCGTCGACGCGCTGTACCGCCGGGTGGTGCGCGCGGGCACCCACAAGGCTTCCAGCATCCGCGTCGCCGAGGCGGCCAAGGTCATCGAGAACACCCAGCGCGAC
>JAJTXQ010000074.1 GCA_021462855.1 Dehalococcoidia bacterium
ATTCGTAACGAGTAACTCGTAACTCGGAATGGTGCGAATCGTGCGCAGGTATGTTTAGGCGTAACTCGTAACGAGTAACTCGTAACTGGGAATGGTGCGAATCGTGCGCAGGTATGTTTAGGCGTAACTCGTAACGAGTAACTCGTAACTGGGAATGGTGCGAATTGTCCGTCAGTATGTTGAATCGCCGTTCGCACGCATTTCATGATAAGAATGGCTTCTCGCGATTCCGGGTTACGTGTTACGCATTACGCATTACTAACTCATCGAACAGCCAACCTTCAGAACCCCTCACTGCCCATGTCTCAAGTACCCACCGAATACTACCTGATTCTGTCGGCGATCATCTTCATCATTGGCGCGCTGGGCGTGTTGATGCGGCGCAACGCGCTGATCATCTTCATGTGCGTGGAGATGATGCTCAACGCGGTCAACCTGTCGCTGATCGCCCTGGCCCTGCAGTTCGGCCAGCTCACGGGCCAGATCGTGGCTTTCTTCGCCATGGCCGTGGCCGCGGCCGAGGTGGCCGTGGGTCTGGCCATTGTCATGGCCTACGTCCGTCACCGCGACACCATCGACATCGACGATATCCATCTGCTGCAAGGCTGAGTCGGTAATCAGATCGGAAGTCGGAAGTCAGAAGTCGGAAGTCAGAAGTCAGAAGTCAGAAGTCAGAGACCACCGATAACTGATAACTGATAACTGATCACCGATTACCGATCACCGATCACCGATCACCGATCACCGAGCCGATCACCGATCACCGCTCCGGAGTTCTCATGCTCAATTTCGCCTGGCTCATTTTCGTCCCACCCCTTGCCGCGCTGCTGGTCAACCTGTTTTTCGGGCGGCGCCTGGGCAGGGCCGCGGTCGGTTTCCTGGGTGCGGCCGCGGTGGGGCTTTCCTTCCTGGTGGCCGTGGCCATGCTGATCGGCCTGTGGCGGCTGCCGGTCGAGCAGCGCACCGTCACCATTCTGCTCTGGTCTTGGATCGAGATCGGCCAGTTCCGGCCTGAGATCGCGCTGCTGATCGATCCGCTCTCCACGCTGATGGCGTTGGTGGTGACCGGTGTCGGTTTTCTGATCCATGTCTATTCCATCGGCTACATGAAGCTGGACGACGAGCACCACGAGCTGGACGTGCGGCGCTACGTGCGCTATTTCGTCTTCGTCAACTTCTTCATCGTCGCCATGCTGGCGCTGGTGCTGGGCAACAACCTGCTGCTGCTCTACCTGGGCTGGGAAGGGGTCGGCCTGGCCAGCTATCTGTTGATCGGCTTCTGGTTCCACAAGCCTTCGGCGCGCGACGCGGGCAAGAAGGCCTTCATCGTCAACCGCATCGGCGACTTCGGCATGGCCCTGGCCATCCTGCTGATCTTCCGCCAGTTGGCCATCACAGGCGAGGCGGCCCAAGCGGGCAGCCTGGCCTTCTACGACATCTTCGCGGTGATCGAGGCCAACCCGGCCGCGCTGCTGGGCATCGCCGTGGCCGCCAGCCTGCTGATGCTGCTGGCCGCCACCGGCAAGTCGGCCCAGATCCCGCTCTGGGTCTGGCTGCCCGACGCGATGGAGGGTCCCACCCCCGTCAGCGCGCTGATCCATGCCGCCACCATGGTCACGGCCGGCGTCTACATGATCGTGCGCATGAGCCCGCTGTTCGAGCTGGCCACCGTGGCTGGAAGCAATGTCATGCTGGTGGTGGCCTGGATCGGCGGCCTGACCGCGCTGATGGGCGCGACGATCGCCCTGACCAAGACCGATCTGAAGCGCATCCTGGCCTACTCCACTGTTTCCCAGCTCGGCTTCATGTTCATGGCTGTGGGCGTAGGCAGCTACGTGGCTGCCATGTTCCATCTGACCACCCATGCTGTCTTCAAGGCTTGCCTCTTTCTGGGCGCGGGCGCGGTGATGCATGCCACGCATGGCGAGCTGAACATCAACAAGATGGGCGGCCTGAAGGACAAGATGCGCAGCACCTACCTGACCTTCACCATCGCGGCGGCCGCGCTGGCCGGCTTCCCGCTGATGTCTGGCTACTTCAGCAAGGACGCCATTCTGGTGGCCGAGTTCGGGGCGCATCAGTACCTGCTCTACGTGCTGGGATTGGGCACCGCCCTGCTGACCGCGATCTATGCCTTCAAGATGGTCTTCGTGGTCTTCTGGGGTCAGCCGCGCGACAAAAAGCTGTACGATCATGCCCACGAGCAGCCGCGGCTGATGACCTGGCCCCTATGGATTCTGGCGTTCCTGGCCATTTTCGGTGGTCTGATCAATCTACCCTTCGTGGCCTCGCTGGAGCATTGGATCGAGCCGATCTACGAGCTGGGCCCCGTGGGCGCGGCCGGGCATCCCGATGTGGCGATGGAAATCGTGTTGCTGGTGCTGTCCGCGCTGACGGCGCTGGTCGGCATCTACCTGGCCTACTTCTTCTACGTCAAGCAGCCCGGGCGCACCGATGCCATCCGGGAGCGCCTCAGCGCTCTGCATCAGGTGGCCAGCGCGGGCTACTATTTCGATCGGGTCTACGACTCCATCCGCCAGGGCCTGTGGTCCACCGCGCACTTTCTCGCGGACACCATCGACAGGGGCGGCATCGACGGCGCAGTCAACGGCGTGGCCCGGGGCGTCGGCTGGCTGGGCGAGCGCACCCGGCGCCTGCAGACCGGGCTGGTGGGCGTCTACGCGCTGACGATGTTTGTCGGCCTGGTCATCGTGCTGGGATATTTCCTGATTACCAGTTTGGTCAATTGACATGACGAACCTCACGTCCCTCCCTATCCTGTCCATCGTTACCTTCCTGCCCTTGCTGGGCATGCTGCTGGTGCTGCTGTTGCGCGGCCAGCAGGCGATGAAGATCGCGGCGCTGCTGGTGTCGTTGCTGACCTTCGTCGTCTCGCTGGCGCTGTGGGCAGGCTGGCAGGCCGGCGAGGCCGGCATGCAGTTCATGGAGTCCCTGCCCTGGGCGCCGGAGCTGGGCATTCACTACACCGTCGGCGTGGACGGCATCAGCCTGGCGCTGGTGCTGCTGACCACTTTCCTGATGCCGCTGGTGCTGCTCTTCTCCTGGGACACCATCCACGACAAGCAGAAAACCTACCTGGCGCTGCTGCTGCTGCTGGAGACAGCCATGGTGGGCGTCTTCGTCGCCCTGGACATGGTGCTTTTCTTCGTCTTCTTCGAGGCCAGCCTGATCCCCATGTATTTCCTGATCGGCCGCTGGGGCGGGCCGCGCCGCATCTATGCCGCGCTGAAGTTCTTCATCTTCACCGCCTTTGGCAGCGCCTTTCTGCTGGCTGGCATCATCGCCCTGGGCTGGCTGCACTTCCAGCAGACCGGCGTCTGGTCGTTCAATGTCCTCGATCTGTACGGACTGGGCCTGCCAGCCAACCTGCAGACGCTGCTCTTCTTCGGCTTCGTGCTGGCCTTTGCCATCAAGGTGCCGCTTTTCCCCTTCCACACCTGGCTGCCCGACGCCCACGTGGAGGCGCCGACTGGCGGCTCGGTGATCCTGGCCGGCATTCTGCTGAAGATGGGCACCTACGGCTTCGTGCGCTTCTTGTTGCCCCTCTTCCCGGAGCCCAGCCAACGTTTCGCGCCGCTGCTGGCCGTGCTGGCCATCGTTGGCATCCTCTACGGCGCGCTGGTAGCGCTGGCGCAGAAGGATCTGAAGAAGCTGGTGGCCTATTCGTCGGTGGCGCATCTGGGCTTCGTTACCCTGGGCATTTTCGCCTTGCAGCTTGAAAGCCTGTCCGGCGCGGTGTTGCAGATGGTCAACCACGGCCTCAGCACCGGGGCCTTGTTCCTCCTGGTCGGCTTCCTCTACGAGCGACGCCACACCCGCATGTTGGACGATTTCGGCGGGCTGTGGAAGCTGATGCCGATCTACGCGGCTTTCGCGTTGATCACTTTCCTGTCCAGCGCGGGCCTGCCGGGGCTGAACGGCTTCGTCGGCGAGTTCACCATTCTGGTGGGCACGATGAAGTATAACGTCGTCTTCGCGGTGCTGGGCACCCTGGGCATCATTCTGGCCGCGTGGTATCTGCTGTGGGCCTTTGCTAAGATCTTCCAGGGCCCCAACGCCAATCCGGCCAACGCCGGCCTGAAGGACCTGAACCTGCGCGAGGTGGCGATCATGGCGCCGTTGGTGCTGCTGTTCATCATCATCGGCCTCTTCCCCAACCTTTTCCTGGCCAAGATCAACCCGTCGGCGCAACTGGTGCTGGACCAGCTCAACAACCCGGCCGCCATCACGCAATACTACCAGACGCAGACGGTGAGCGCGGTGGAGGTGGGGGAGAGGTAGATTGGTAGATTGGTAGGTTGGTAGGTTGGTAGGTTGGTAGATTGGTAGAGAAGTAGACAAGTAGACAAGTAGGCAAGTAGGCAAGTAGACAAGTAGGCAAGTGGACGAGTAGGCTGTTTTTGTGCGAGTTGGCCCGACGCGTGGGTTGAGTAGCGGGTTGAGGGCGCACGACTCGCATGAGGTGAGACGATTCTAGCGTATCGAAACCCAGTGGTCTCGATACGGCGCAGACGCCTACTCGACCAGCGGAGTGCAGGTCTCGATACGGCGCAGACGCCTACTCGACCAGCGGAGCGCAG
>JAJTXQ010000075.1 GCA_021462855.1 Dehalococcoidia bacterium
CGCGCGCGAGGCGGTGCGCCAGCTCACCAACCAGGAGCCGGGCGAGTTCAAGCACCTGCGCGAGGACATCCCGCTCACGCATCCGACACCGGACGATCCGGCGGCCTGGGTCGAGGTCGCGCTCAAGCAGAACCCGTCGTTGCAGGCGGCCTCGCTCAACGTCGACGTCGCCAACGCCAACATCGCCAGCGCGCGCGCGGGCCACCTGCCCACGCTCGATGGCTCGCTCACCTATGGTCGCACCTCCAGCTGGAACGACGTGCGCTATGGCGGCCTGCCCTCGTCGCATGGTTATGCGGGCGAGCCGCGCTGGGGCAGCACGGTGATGCTCAGCCTCAACGTGCCGATCTTCAGTGGCGGCTACACCCAGTCGCGCGTGCGCCAGTCGATCCACCAGCGCGACTACGCCCAGGACCAGTTCGAACTGGGCCGGCGCCAGATCGAGGCCGCCACCCGCAACAACTTCCGCTCGGTCATCGCCGGCGCGAGTGCGGTCGAGGCCACGCGCGCGGCGGTGGTGTCGGCGCAGAGTTCGGTCGAGGCCACCCAGGCCGGCTACGAGGTCGGCACGCGCACCATCGTCGACGTGCTCATCAGCCAGCAGACGCTGCTGCAGGCACAAAGCCAGTATTCGGCCGCACGCCACGCCTTCGTGATGAACGGCCTGCTGCTCAAGCAGGCTGCGGGCGTGATCGAGGTCAAGGACCTGGAAGCGATCAACGCGCTGCTCGAGTGAGCCACGCGGCTCAGCCTGGCGGCGCCAGCATCACCTGCTGCACCAGCGCCATCGTGCGCGCGACCGCGCCGCGCTCACGCTCGATGACCGCGTAGGCGGCTTCGCCCATGCGCTTGCGTTCGGCATCGCGCGAGAGCAGACCGAGTACCGCGCCGCCCAGGCCGTCACCGTCCTCGATGCGCAGCACCGCGCCCGCATCGACCAGGTTCTGCGTGACCTCGGCGAAGTTGAAGGTCTGCGGGCCGACGATGACCGGCCGCGCAAGCGCGGCCGGCTCCAGCAGGTTGTGGCCGCCCACGGGCACGAGGCTGCCGCCCACGAAGGCGACATCGGCCGCGGCATAGAAATCGAGCAGTTCGCCCATCGAGTCCGCCACGAAGCACTGGCAGGCCGGATCGGCAGTGCCGTCCTCGCTGCGGCTGCGCGTGCTGAAGCCACAGGCATGGCAGGCGGCCACCACGGGCTTGAAGCGCTCGGGATGGCGCGGCGCGATCACGAGCAGCGCGTCGGGAAAGCGCCGCAAC
>JAJTXQ010000076.1 GCA_021462855.1 Dehalococcoidia bacterium
ACGCCGACACGATCGATGGGCGCGCACGCGCGCTTTCGCACTACCGCGGCAAGGTGCTGCTGATCGTGAACACCGCCAGCCAGTGCGGCCTCACACCGCAGTACGCCGGACTCGAGGCGCTGTACCGCGAGTACCGCGATCGCGGCCTCGAGATCCTCGGCTTCCCGTGCAACCAGTTCGGCGCCCAGGAGCCGGCGGGCGAGAGCGAAATCGCGACGTTCTGCGAGACGCAATACGGCGTGAGCTTTCCGATGTTCGCCAAGGTGGACGTGAACGGCGACGCCGCCCACCCGCTCTTCAAGTGGCTGCGCAGGCAGGCGCCGGGGCTCCTGGGCTCGGAAGCCATCAAGTGGAACTTCACCAAGTTCCTGGTCGATCGCGAAGGGCGTGTCGTCGAGCGCTTCGCGCCGACCAGCGCGCCCGCCGACCTGGCGCCGGCGATCGAGAAGTTGCTGTAGGGCGCATTCTCGCGCTGCTTCGGGGGCGCTGCGCGCGCCGGGCGATCCGTCCTTCTCAGCGGCCCGCTGTCCACAGGCCGCGATAGTCGGCCGCGATCGCATCGAGTACCGCGTCGCGCTCGCCGAGCACCGGCCAGAGGTCGATGCGCAGACCCGGATGCACGGCACAGACGCGAGCGAGCAGCGCCGGCACGTCGCGCTTCAGGTGCCCACCCTGCGCCCAGAACACCGGCGCAACGGCGATCCGCGTCGCACCCGCGCCAACCGCCGTCGCGACCGCGTCGTCCAGCGTCGGCGGCATCGACTCGAGAAAGGCGGGCACCACTTCGACCTGCGGCAGGCTTGCGCGCAGCCGCCGGGCCAGCGCGTCGACCGGGGCGCGCCAGGCGGGATCGCGTGCGCCATGCGCGAACAGGATCAACACCGTCGTCAAGCGCCGTCCTTCAGCAGCAGCCGCAGGTCGTGGACGATCGGCTCGGGCCCGGCGCCGTGCTTGACGAACAGGCGCAGCTTGCCCTGCGGATCGAAGACGTAGCTGCCCGCCGTGTGATCGACGGTGTAGGTGTCGGGCGTCTTGCCCGGCACTTTCTGATAGAACACCCGGAACGCCTTCGCGGTGCGCGCAGTGGCTTCGGCGTCACCGTGGAGTCCCAGAAAGCGCGGATCGAAAGCCGGCACGTAGTGGGACAGCAATTCCTGCGTGTCGCGCTCGGGATCGACGCTGACAAACAGCACCTGCACACGCTCGGCGTCGGGGCCCAGTTGCTTCATCACCCCGGCCAGTTCGGCCAGCGTGGTCGGGCACACGTCGGGGCACTGCGTGTAGCCGAAGAAGATTACCACCGCCTTGCCGCGAAAGTCGGCGAGCGTGCGCGGCTTGCCGTCGTGGCCGGTGAGCGCGAAATCGCCGCCGAAGTCGGCCCCGGTGACGTCGGTGTTGCGGAACTCCGGCTTGCCCTGGCAGCCGGCGAGCACGAAGCCGAAAGCCAGTGCCAACGCCCAGGCGGCCCGGCGCGCGCACTGCGCGAAGACGCGCGGACGGAAGTGCCGGAACGCTTGCCGGGGCAGGAGGAGGTCGGTCATGGGTACGGGCAAGCCTTTGCGCGCCGGTTCAACGCAGGTAGTGGTCGAGCAGCAGCGCGCCGAACAGCGCCGCCAGATAGAAGATCGAGTAACCGAACGCCTTGCGCGCCAGCATGTCGGTGTAGGCGCGCCACATGCGCCACGCGTAGCCGAGGTAGACGGCGTCGAGCGCCAGCACGCTGGCGAGGTAGAACAGGCCGCTCATGCCGATCAGGTACGGCAGCAGCGAGGCCGCGGTGAGCAGCAGCGTGTAGAGCAGGATGTTCAGCCGCGTGAACTCGGGCCCGTGCGTGACCGGCAGCATCGGCAGGCCCGACTTGCGGTAGTCCTCGACCCGGTACAACGCGAGCGACCAGAAGTGCGGCGGTGTCCAGACGAAGATGATCAGGAACAGCGCCAGCGCCGGCGCGCCGACATCGTCGACGACTGCGGCCCAGCCCAGCACCGGCGGCATGGCGCCCGAGGCACCGCCGATCACGATGTTCTGCGGCGTGGCCGGCTTGAGCAGCACCGTGTAGACGAGCGCATAGCCGACGAAAGTGGCCAGCGTGAGCCACATCGTGAGCGCATTGACGAAGACGTGCAGCAGCACGGCACCCAGCACGCCGATCGCGCCGGCGAACGTCGCCGCAGCGGCAGTGCCGACCTCGCCGCGTGCCAGCGGCCGGCCGCGCGTGCGCGCCATGCGCGCGTCGATGCCGCGCTCGATCAGGCAGTTGAACGCGAAGCCGGCGCCGGCCAGCAGCGAAATGCCTGCCGTGCCGAAGACCAGGATCTGCCACGGCACCCGCGAGTCGGCCGCCAGCAGCATGCCGATCAGCGCGCAGAACGCCGCCAGCATCACGATGCGCGGCTTGGTGAGCGCGAGGTATTGCCCGCCCAGATGGCGCCAGCTGGCCGGTCCGAGCTGCGAAACGTCCATGCTCACACCTGCAGGCGCGCCTGGCGCGCCCGGAAGTACAGCGTCAGCATGAGGGCCAGCAGCAGCGCGGCCCCGCCGTTGTGCGCGACCGCCACGGCGATCGGCAGGCTGAAGTAGACGTTGGACAGCCCGAGCAGCCACTGCAGCGCCAGCACCGCGAGCAATGCCGCACCGAGCCCCTTCGCGCCGTCGGTGCGCCACGCGCGCCAGCCGAGCCAGCCGAGCCAGCCGGCGACGACCACCGCGCCGATGCGATGCATCAGGTGGATCGCGGTGAGCGCCTGCATCGGCAAGTTCTCGCCGTCGCCGGTCTTGCCGAGTTCGCGGACGAAGTGGAACGCGTCGCGGAAATTCATTGGCGGCCACCACTGCCCCTGGCAGGTCGGCAGGTCGGTGCAGGCCAGCGCCGCATAGTTGGTGCTGGTCCAGCCGCCGAGGAAGATCTGCGCGCACACCACCACCAGCCCGAGCAGTGCGGGCGCGGCGAGCGCCGCGATCGGCTCGGCATCGACGTGACGCGGCGGCGGCCGTTGCCTGAGCCACAGCCACAGCAGCATCGACAGCGTGAGCAGGCCGCCGACCAGGTGGCCGGTGACGATCGCCGGCTTGAGCAGCAGCGTCACCGTCCACATCCCGAAGAGGCCCTGCAGGATCACCACCCCGACCAGCGTGATCGGCAGTGCCGGCGACTGGCGCAGCGCGGTGCGCCGCCGCCACGCGATCACCGCGATCGCGATGATCATCAGGCCGAGCGCCTGCGCGAAGTAGCGGTGGATCATCTCGCGCCAGGCCTTGCCCATCGACACCGGGCCGTGCTCGCCGCCCTGCTCGGCGACCGCCTGCGCGATGGCGTCCCTGGCGTGCAGCGGCGTGAGCTTGCCGTAGCAGCCCGGCCAGTCGGGACAGCCCAGGCCCGCGTCGGTCAGGCGCACGTAGGCGCCGAGCATCACCAGTCCGAAGGTGAGCAGCAGCGCGGCCGCGATCAGACGTCGATAGCCATCGTGCCGTGCGGCCGGCCGCCCCGCGGCGGGCGACGAAGATCCGGGAATCGTCGCGCTCATCTCACCCCACCCTCGAAGCGCGCAGCAGTCTGGACAGGTCTTTCTTCATGCGGCTGGGATCGGCGTCTTTCGGAAAGCGCATCATCAGGTATCCCAGCGGGTCGATCATGTAGACGTGATCGGAGGCCGTGGTGCCGGGTTGCGCCGGCAGCGCGCGCGCAAGCGTCGCCGCGTCGGTGCGCATCAGCACCAGGCCTTCGTGCTGCGCGAGCAATGCCGGATCGGGCGCGCCGCCATCGTCGATGATCCACACCCGCTCGACACGGTCGCGATCCTTGCCGGCGGTGAGCCGCACCTGCCGGATTTCGTACAGGCGCTCGCGACAACCGGCGTCGCAGGCGGCCGGCCCGGTCACCAGCAGGATCCAGCGGCCGTGCAACGAAGCGATGCCGTCGCGTGCAGCGGTGGCGCGAGCCGCGACGGTCGCTGGCGCTGGCGCTGGCGCTGGCGTCACGGTCGCTGTCGCAGTCTTCGCCGGCAACGTGCCAAGCGCACCGACGTCGCGCAGCGGCGTGATCAGCGTGCCGTAATTGGTGCGGCCCTCGGGGCGCACCACGTAGTAGGTGTAGTACGACGCGACCACCGGAGCGGCGCAGACCAGCAGGACGCCCAGCATCTTCCAGCGCCCGGCGCGCACCCGCCGGCCCGTGTCGGCCGGTGCGCGCGCATCTGCGTGGGCATCGGCCAGCGCGGTTCCGGCATTCGTCGATTGCAGCATCACCTTCCGGCCTTCCTTGTTCCACACAGCACGAAGCGTACCCACAGCCCCGCCACCAGCACGGCCAGCGCGTACCACTGGAACGCATAGCCGAGGTGCTTGTCGACCCCGCTGCCCGGATCGGGCCAGTCGCGCACCAGCCCATCGTCCCAGTCGGCGCCGCCGATCCGCGGCTTCACCGTCTCGCGGACCACCAGCGGTTGCATCGCCAGTCCGGACCAGCGCGCGAACGCGGCCACGTCGGCGTTCTGCCACAGGCGGTCCCGCGGACCCGGTGGCGCCGATCGGCCGAGTTCGAGCGCCTGCTCGAGGTCGCGCTCGGCGATCCCCTCGATCTCGACCTCTGCGGCCGGCGTCGCGAGTTCGGGCAGCCGCGTGCGCTCGCGCGGATCACTGGCGACCCAGCCGCGCAGCACCAGCACGTGGCGGTCCGAAGCCGTGATTCTAAGCGCAGAAAGCACGTGGAATCCGGCAATCCCCTTGTGTGTCCGATTGTCGACGAACACCGTGCGCTGCGGCAGCCAGGAGCCGCGCACCACCACCTTGCGGCCCTGCAGGCGGGACGCATCGAGGTCGTCCGCGGACATCCGGATCGCAACGGCGTGCGCCGCCGCCTCCCGCATCGCGTGCAGCGCGCGCTTTTCGTCGGCGCGCCGCATCTGCCAGTTGCCCAACGAAACGGTGACGACCACCAGCGCCAGTGCCACCAGCGTCGGCACCCGATCGCGCAGCCTCATCGAGGTCGGCCACCCGCCAGAGGGCCTAGAATGACCCATGCGCCAACGGAGCCGTCCGTGAAGTGGATCATTGCCGCCGGATTCGCCCTGATCATCGGCAGCCTCGCCTCGGCGCTGGTCTTCCTGATCCGCGATCGCGGGCGCACGCGCAACACGATGCGCGCGCTCGCGTTCCGCGTCGGCTTCTCGATCGCGCTCTTCCTGTTCATCCTCTTCGCCCACTGGATGGGCTGGATCCAGAGCACCGGAGTGCCGATCGCCACCCGGTGAGGCGCCCGCCGGCACCCGCCCGCTACAACCAGTAGACGACCACGTACAGGCCCAGCCAGACGACGTCGACGAAGTGCCAGTACCAGGCGGCCGCCTCGAACGCGAAGTGCCGCTGCGGCGTGAAGTGGCCCCTCAGGATCCGGAACAGCACCGCCGACAGCATGATCGCGCCCACCGTCACGTGGAAGCCGTGAAACCCCGTGAGCATGAAGAAGGTGGAGCCGAAGATGCCCGAGGACAGTTTCAGGTTCAGTTCGCTGTACGCGTGCACGTACTCGTAGGCCTGGAAACCGAGGAAGGTGAATCCCAGCAGGATCGTGACGAGCATCCAGAAGGCCAGGGGTGCCCGGCGATTGTCCTTCAGCGCGTGGTGCGCGATCGTCAGCGTCACACCCGACGTGAGCAGCAGCGCCGTGTTCAGCGTCGGGATCGGCCACGGCCCGATCGTCTGGAAGGGTTCGACCACGCCCGCCGGGCCGGCGTTCGGCCAGGTGGCCTGGAAGTCGGGCCACAACAGCGAGCGATGGTCGAGGTCGCCGAGCCAGGGCGTGGCGATCGAGCGCGCATAGTAGAGCGCGCCGAAGAATGCCGCGAAGAACATCACTTCGGAGAAAATGAACCAGCTCATCGACCAGCGGAACGACACGTCGACGCGCTCGCCATACAGCCCGCTCTCCGATTCACGGGCCACCGCGCCGAACCAGCCGATCATCATGTATGCGAGGATCGCGATGAAGATCGCGAACAGCCACGGACCGAACGGCGCGCCGTTCACCCAGCTGGCCAGGCCGAAGCCGAAGAAGGCCAGCGCGATCGCCCCGACCATCGGCCACTTCGACGGGTGCGGCACGAAGTAGTAAGGCGTGCCCGAGCTCGTAGCCGAAACCATGTCGCTGTCTCCCCGAAAGAATTCCGTTCGAATTCGTGTTCAGCCCGCCGCCATCCGTGCGACCGTGACGAGCACCAGCACGAACAGCGCCGCGGCCAGAAGCCCGGCGACGATGACGCGCACCGGATGAAGCCCGGCCAGGTCGCGTTCGTGCGAACCGCGCCCGCGCACGCCGAAAAACGATGCGCCCACCGCCTGGAAGGTGGCGGCCATCCCGGCCTTGCGCCGCGACGCCGGCTGCCGGTCGGCCTGCATCATCCGCCCAGCCCGCGGCCGGCGCCGCGCCCCGGCTGCGGCGCTGCGGCCGCCGCCTTGCCGCCCACCTCGAAGAAGGTGTACGACAACGTGATCGTGTTGACGTCCTTCGGCAGCTTCGGATCGACCACGAAGACCACCGGGAAACGCCGCGTTTCGTTGGCGCCGAGCTCCTGCTGCCTGAAGCAGAAGCACTCGAGCTTGCGGAAATACGCGGCCGACTGGCGCGGCGCGTAGCTCGGAATCGCCTGCCCGGCGGTGGGCGCCGCGCGCGTGTTCTCGAGGTCGTAGACGACCGTGACCAGCTCGCCCGGGTGCACCTCGAGCGAGGCGACCTCGGGCCTGAACTTCCACGCGCCACGGCCGTTGGCGTCGAACTCGACGACGATGGTGCGCGAGCGGTCGACCTGCGTGTTGCGGGCAAACTCGGCCGCACCGCGGTCGGCCCTGGTGAGGCTGTTCAGGCCCGTGACTTCGCAGATCCGGTCGTACAGCGGCACCAGCAGGAAGCCGAAGCCGAACATCACCACGGCGACGACGACGAGCCTGCCGAACATCCGCAGGTTCAGCGCGCGCGTGTCCGGGGCGGGCGGACGGTCGTTCACTGCCCGAGCAGCCAGCGGTTGACGATCACGCCCACGAAGAACGCCAGCGCGATCGACGCCAGGATCAACGCGGTGCGCAGGTTGTCGCGACGGCTCACTTCACCACCGGCGGGGTCTCGAAGGTGTGGAACGGCGCCGGGCTCGGCACGGTCCACTCGAGACCGTGGGCGTTCTCCCACACGCGGTCGCTGGCCTTCGCGCCGCCCTTGATGCAGCGGATCACCATCCACAGGAAGATCAGCTGCGACAGGCCGAAGCCGAAGGCGCCGATCGTCACGACCGCGTTGAAGTCGGCGAACTGCATCGGGTAGTCGGCGTAGCGCCGCGGCATGCCGGCGAGCCCGAGGAAGTGCATCGGGAAGAAGGTGATGTTGAACGTGATCATCGAAGCCCAGAAGTGCCACTTGCCGAGCCGCTCGTCGTACATGTGGCCGGTCCACTTGGGTATCCAGTAATAGGTGCCGGAGAACAGCGCGAACAGCGACCCGGCCACCAGCACGTAGTGGAAGTGCGCGACGATGTAGTAGGTGTCGTGGATCTGGATGTCCAGCGGCGCCACCGCCATGATCAGCCCGGTGAAGCCCCCGATCGCGAACACGAAGATGAAACCGACGGCGAACAGCATCGGCGTCTCGAAAGTCATCGAGCCGCGCCACATCGTCGCCACCCAGTTGAAGATCTTCACGCCGGTGGGCACCGCGATCAGCATCGTCGCGTACATGAAGAACAGCTGGCCGGTGACCGGCATGCCGGTGGTGAACATGTGGTGCGCCCAGACGATCATCGACAGGATCGCGATCGACGCGGTGGCGTACACCATCGAGCTGTAGCCGAACAGCGGCTTGCGCGCGAAGGTGGGGATCACCTCGCTGATGATCCCGAACGCGGGCAGGATCATGATGTAGACCTCGGGGTGCCCGAAGAACCAGAAGATGTGCTGGTACATCACCGGGTCGCCGCCGCCGGCCGCATTGAAGAACGACGTGCCGAAGTGGCGGTCGGTGAGCACCATGGTGACCGCGCCGGCCAGCACCGGCATCACCGCCAGCAGCAGGTAGGCGGTGATCAGCCAGGTCCAGCAGAACATCGGCATCTTCATCAGCGGCATGCCGGGCGCGCGCATGTTCAGGATCGTCGTGATGATGTTGATCGACCCCATGATCGAGCTGGCGCCCATCAGGTGCAGCGCGAGGATGGCGAGATCCATGCCCGGGCCCATCTGCACCGACAGCGGCGCGTACAGCGTCCAGCCGGCGGCGGTGGCGCCACCCGGCACGAAGTACGAGACGATCAGCAGCGACGCCGCCACCGGCAGCAGCCAGAAGCTGAAGTTGTTCAGGCGCGCGAAGGCCATGTCGGAGGCACCGATCATCAGCGGTACCTGCCAGTTGGCGAACCCGACGAACGCCGGCATCACCGCGCCGAACACCATGATCAGGCCGTGCATCGTCGTGAGCTGGTTGAAGAACTCGGGCCGCAGGATCTGCAGGCCCGGCTGGAACAACTCGGTGCGCAGCAACAGCGCGTTCACGCCGCCCACCAGCAGCATCGCGAACGAGAACCACAGGTACATCGTGCCGATGTCCTTGTGGTTGGTCGCATACAGCCAACGGCGCCAGCCGCTCGGGTGGTCGTGCGCGTGGCCGTGTGCGTGGTCACCGGGGTGGTCGAGGACGGCGCTCATGTCACTGGGCTCCTGCTGATTCGCTTCGTTCGGTTCGCGGCGCGCCGGCGGGGCCGCGGTTCACCTGCGCGCAGCCGTCACTTCGGACGGCTGCACGACGTTGTCGCTGGCCTTGTTGCCCCAGGCATTGCGGGTGTAGGTGACCACCGCCGCCAGCTCGACGTCGGAGAGCTGCCTGAACGGGGCCATCGCGGTTCCGGGTCGGCCGTGCAGCACGACGTCGAGCTGTGCCTGCGATTTGCCGAGCACCACCTTCGAGCCGTCGAGCGCCGGGAAGCTGCCGGTGACGCCCTTGCCGTTGGCCTGGTGACAGGCCACGCAGTTGGCCGCATACACTTTCTCGCCGCGGGCGTTCAGGTCGGCGAGTTGCCACTCCCGGGTCGGGTCGTCGGTCCGCGCGAGCATTTCCTTCTTCTTTTCTTCGACCCACTTCAGGTAATCGGCCTCGGTGCGCACGTCCACCACGATCGGCATGAACGCGTGGTCCTTGCCGCACAGTTCGGCGCACTGGCCCCGGAACACGCCGGTCTTCTCGGCCTTGAACCAGGTGTCGCGCACGAAACCGGGGATCGCGTCCTGCTTGACGCCCAGCGCCGGCATGTACCACGCGTGGATCACGTCGTTGGCGGTGATGACGACGCGGACCTTCCTGTTGACCGGCACCACGAGCGGGTTGTCGACCTCCATCAGGTAGGTCGGGTTCTGCTCGCGACGCGCCTTCGCATCGGGGTAGTTGCGGTCTTCGATCTGGTCGCGCGGGGTCGACAGCATCGAGAGGAACGAGATGCCCTCGCCGTCACCCTTCAGGTAGTCGTAGCCCCACTTCCACTGGTAGCCGGTGGCCTTCACCGTCAGGTCCGCGTTGGCAGTGTCCTTCTGCTCGACCACCATGCGCGTGGCCGGGATGGCCATGCCGACGATGATCAGGAACGGCACCACCGTCCAGGCGATCTCGACCGCGGTGCTCTCGTGGAAACTGGCCGGCGCATGGCCGCGCGACTTGCGATGCTTCCAGACCGCGTAGAACATCACGCCAAAGACGGCGACGAAAATCGCCACGCAGATCCACATCACGAACCAGTGGATCCAGTGCTGCTCCTCGGCGATGCGCGTGACCGGCGCGGTGAGGTTCAGCTGGTTGACCTTCGGCCCGCCCGGCATGTCGCCAATCGCCGCCGCGATCGAGGCCCAGCCGCCCAGCACCGCCACGGCCAGTGCATCGGCCATCCGCTTCGGTTTCATCGCACCCATCTCCCCGCCATTGCCCGTTCTTCGATTCGGTCGGCACGACCGCTGCCGGGCAAGCACGTCGTACGGTGCGTCTTGTCCTGGATCAATGCGCTCGTTGCGGCCACGGATTATAGAGGCGGCCACGCCGCGTCAGCAAATGGCCCGAAATCCGTTACTGCGCTCGCGGGTATCGGCCGATCGCGGCGCGCGACACGAACTCGACCGGCACGAGGCCGTCGGCCCGCCGCTTGCGCTGCGGGCACCAGGCGTGCCCGTACACCAGTTCGACGCTCACGTGCAGGCGGCCGTCGGTGCGCCGCAGCGATTCGAGTTCGCGCAGCCACGCGTGGCGCTGGGCGCGCCCGAGCAGGCCGCGAAACCGGCCGCGCAGCGCGTTGCCGCCGAGCGCGCGCAGATCGGCGAGCATCGCTGCGGCGTCGGCCCACGACAGTGCGAGACGCTCGCTGTCCATCACCGGCTCGGCGAAGCCTGCGGCACCGAGCAGGTCGCCGACGTCGTGCAGGTCGTGGAAGTGCATCGTGCGCGCCCCCAGCGCGCGCAACCCGGCGAGCGTGTCCACGCCGAAGAACGAGAAGTGGAGCAGCGCACCGGGGCGCGCGATCCGATGAAACTCGCCGAGCGCGCGTTCGGGCGACTCGAACCAGTGCAGGGCCAGATTCGACCAGACGAGGTCGACGCTTGAATCGGCCAGCGGCAGCGCATGGGCGTCGGCCGCGACGATGTGCGCCACCGGTCGAGCCTGCAGCGCACGCGCGCGCAGGCGCGTGAAGAAGCCCGGTGCCGGCGGCGCGAGCGCGGCACGCGCGGCGCGCGTCATGCCCGGCGCGAAATCCAGCCCGACGAGTTCGGCCTGCGGATAGCGCTTCTTCAGCGCGAGCAGGCCGCGCCCCGCTCCGCAGCCGACGTCGACGACGCGGCGCGGCGCGAGCCGCACCACGTCGAGTCGCCCGAGCATGCGCGCCTCGACCTCGGCGAACAGGAAGTCGGCGCGACCCGGTGTGGCGGCGCGACGCGAAAACTGACGCCGCACGGCCAACGGGTCTAGGTCGGGCGCAACAAGCATCGTCGGCAGTATAGGTCCGCAATCGGGTTCAATGACGGTCATGGAATTCCGCGCCAGGGTTTCGCCTGACGACAGCCCGGCGGCCGCGCTGCGGCGCACCTGCGCGCGCTTCTTCGACGCCTGGCTGCCGGCCGCCTGCATCGTCTGCGGCAACGCGCACATCGATGGCTTGTGCCCCGAATGCGAGAACGCGCTGCCGGGACGCGCGACCATGCGCTGTGCACGTTGCGGGCTCGCATCGCCGGCATCGCAGCCGTCGCCGGCCCCGGGGCCGGCGCACTGCGCCGCCTGCCAGGCCGATCCGCCCGCCTTCTCGGCCACCGTGGTGCTGGGCGACTACGCGCCGCCACTCGAGCGGCTGGTGCAGGCGCTGAAGTTCGGCCGCGACGCCGCACTCGCGCCGCCACTGGGCCGTGCACTGGCGCGCCGGCTCGAAACCGCCCTCCCCGATGGCGCGCGGCCCGACGCATCGGACGCATCCGGCGGCCCCGGCGCACTCCCCGGGCCCATCGTCACCGCGATCCCGCTGTCGGTGATCCGCCTCGCCGGACGCGGCTTCAACCAGTCGCTGGAAATCGCCCGGGCGCTGGCGCGTGCGCGGCGCCTGCCGCTCGGGCACCGGCTGCTCGCGCGCACCCGTGCGGGCACGCCGGCGTCCACGTTGCACGCTGGCGAGCGCCGCCTCGCGCTGGCCGGCGCGTTCGCCGCGTCACGACCGCTCGCCGCACGCACGGTGATCGTCGTCGACGACGTCATGACCACCGGTGCGACGCTGCGCGCTGCCGCCGACGCGCTGCGTGCCGCCGGAGCCGCGCATGTGATCAACTGCGTGGTCGCCCGTACCCCGCCACCCGATGCAAGACACGATCGTCCACGTCGTCCTGGTTAACCCCGAGATCCCGCCGAACACCGGCAACGTGATCCGGCTGTGCGCGAACACCGGCGCACAGCTGCACCTCGTCGAGCCGCTCGGGTTCTCGCTCGACTCGGCGAAACTGCGCCGCGCCGGCCTCGACTACCGCGAGTTCGCCGCCATCCGCGTGCACGCGAGCTGGGAGGACTTCGTCGCGCACGAGCGCCCGCGACGCATGTTCGCGCTCAGCACCCGCGCCCGGCAGCGCCCGACCGAGGCCGCCTTCGAGCGTGGCGACTATCTGGTATTCGGTCCGGAGACCCGCGGGCTGCCCGATGCGATCCTTGCGCAGTTCGCCCCCGCGCAGCGTCTGCGCCTGCCGATGCGCCCACGCAATCGCAGCCTGAACCTGTCGAACGCGGTCGCGGTCACGGTGTTCGAAGCCTGGCGCCAACTCGGCTTCGAGGGTGCTGCCGACGTCGCGGCGGGTGACCCGCTCAGGCCCTGAAAAGCCGTCCGGGCAGCGCGTGATCGCGTTGGTCACGACGCGCGATCGTGCTCGTTGCGCGGCTCGCGCGACAACAACGCCAGAACCGCGTCGCGCGCCTGCTGACGCCCGGCCAGGACGGCGTTGACGGCCGACACGATCGGCATGTCGACCCGGTGCGCGCGCGCGAGCGCCTCGGCGGCCTGCGCGCAGTGCACGCCTTCGGCGACGTGTCCGAGCCGCGCGACGATCGCGGCGAGCGACTCGCCGCCCGCCAGCGCCAGCCCGACCTGGCGGTTGCGCGACAGGTCGCCGGTGCAGGTGAGGACCAGGTCTCCGAGACCGGTGAGGCCCAGGAAGGTTTCGATGCGCGCGCCAATGCACGCGCCCAACCGGACGGTTTCGGCCAGGCCACGCGTGATCAACGCGGCGCGGGCGTTCTGGCCCAGCGACAGGCCGTCGCAGATGCCGGCGGCAATCGCCATGACGTTCTTCAGGGCGCCGCCGAGTTCGACGCCGACCACGTCGTCGCTGCGATAGATGCGCGCCGGCCCGTGATGAAAGGCCTCGACCGTCGCCGCCTGAAGCGCGACCGAGGACGAGGCCACGGTCAGGGCGACCGGCAGGCCGGCGGCGACCTCCTGGGCAAAGCTCGGACCCGACAACACGGCCGCGTCGTGGCGATGCAGTTCTTCGGCGGCGACCTCGTGAGGCAGCCGTCCGGTTGCGGCCTCGATTCCCTTGCAGAGCCAGACGACGCCGCGCACCCCATCGGGCAGCGCAGCGTCGAGCGCGCGCAGCGTCGGCCGCAGGCCGGCCAGCGACGTGGCCACGACCGCCAGCGAACCGGGCGCGTCGAGCCAGCGGCATGCCGCAGCCGCGTCGTCGGTGAATTCGATCTGCGGCGCCAGCGCGACGCGCGGCAGATAGCGTTCGTTGCAGCGCGCGCTGCGCAGCGACGCGACCAGTGCGGGATCGCGCGCCCACAGCATCACCGCTTGCTGCCTGGCCGCGTGGACCGCCAGCGCGGTACCCCAGGCGCCGGCCCCGAAGATCGCGATGCGCATGCGCCGCGCGTCCGTCAGCGGCCCCAGACTTCGTCGGCGCTGACGAATCCGCTGGCGCCACCGCGATGACGCACGCGCAGCCAGCCCGCCGGCGCGCCTGCACCGACCACTTCGAGCAGCACGCCGCGCTCGACCTGCACGACCAGTTCGCCGTTGGGCTGCGCAGTGCGGCGAAGCGCCGCGAGCGTGCTGGCCACCACGTGCCGCGATTCGCCGAGGTCGTCGCGATGCACCCACAGCACGTCGCCGCTCATGTCGCGCACCTTGACCCACTGGTTCAGTGCCGACAGCCACTCGAGCGGGGTACCCCGCACCACGATGAACAGCTTGCGCGCGCGATCGGACGGGCCGTCGTAGAGGATCGCCGCCGGACTCGTGATCTCCCGGTAGCCGGGCCCCCGCTCCTGCGCCGGCGCCGCAGGCTGCGCCGGCGCCAGGGCGGGCACTGCGGCCCCTGCCGTGGCCAGGCACCAGACGGCTGCGATCCGCGCACCCCGCATCAGTGCGCACCCGGCACGATGATGCCCGAACCCTGCTCGGCGGCGCCCTGCTGGGCCAACCGCTGCTGGTAGAGCGCCTCGAAATTGATCTCGGCCAGGTGGATCGGCGGAAAGCCGGTGCGCTGCACGGTGTCGGCGAGGTTCGAGCGCAGGTAGGGGTAGACGATGTTCGGGCAGATCACGTTCAGCAGCAGTTCCATCTGCCCGGCCGGGATGTTGCGCATCTCGAAGATGCCGCCCTGTCTGCCTTCGATCAGGAACGCCGTCTTGTCGCCGACCCGGGTGGTGACGGTGACCGTCACCGTCGATTCGTAGACGTCTTCGGCCAGTTGCTCGCTGCCGACGTCCATCTGGATCTCGACCGACGGCTGCTGCGTGTCGAGGAAGATGCGCGGCGCGTTCGGTATCTCGAGCGAGAGGTCCTTCAGGTAGACCCGCTGGATGGCAAAGACGGGGGCTTGCGCCTGCTCGCTCATGGATGTTCCTTGGTGGGTGCCGGCAGCCGGCCGGCGGAATCAAAGGGGGAAGGTCGCGCTGTGCGCCAGGAGCCCGTTCACAGGCCCTGGCCGCGCAGCAGCGGAACCAGTTCGCCGTCCTGGTCGAGCTCTGCGAGGTCGTCGAAACCGCCGACGTGGCGCTCGCCGATGTAGATCTGCGGGACGGTGCGCCGGCCGGTGCGCGCGATCATCTCCTCGCGCCGCGAAGGATCGAGGTCGATGCGCACCTTGTCGATCGCGGCCGCGCCGCGCGCCTCGAGCAGCCGCTCGGCGCGCACGCAGTAGGGACACGTCGCGGTGCAGTACATCAGGACCGGTGCGGACATGGGTCGCTTTCCTGGCTGCTCGGGCTGCTCGGGCTGCTCGGGCTACTTGACCACCGGCAGGCCGGCCTGTCGCCACGACTGCAGTCCGCCGCCCAGGTTGAAGACGTCCTTGCGGCCGGCCTTGCGCAGGATGCCCGCGGCGCGGCTGGACGTGACACCGCTCGCGCAGCACAGCAGCACCGGCTTGTCGGCGGGCAGCTCGCCGACGCGCTTTCCGAGCTCGGCCATCGGGATGTTGCGCGCATTCGGCAGGTGTCCGCCGGAGTAGTCGGCCTGCGAGCGCACGTCGAGCACGACCGCTCCGGTGTCGTTGATCAAACGGGTCGCACCCAGCGTGTCCAGCGACGGACCGGAGGCGCCGCGCAGCACCATCGGCCAGACCAGCATGGCGCCGGAGACGAAGGCGACGGCAATCAGCACGATGTTTTCGGTGATGAAGTCCACGGCTCGGCAATCGATCGATGAAACGGTGGATTATAGAATAGCGCTCTGCCCGTCCACCGCGACCCCCACATCGACCCGCGACGACCCATGACGATGACGTACCGACTCGTGCTGCTGCGCCACGGCGAGAGCCAATGGAACCTCGAAAACCGTTTCACCGGCTGGACCGACGTCGATCTCACCGAGACCGGCCTCGGCGAAGCGCGCCGCGCCGGCCAGTTGCTGAAGGCCGAAGGGTTCGACTTCGACCTCGCCTTCACCTCGGTGCTCAAGCGTGCGATCCGCACCCTCTGGACGGTGCTCGACGAAATGGACCGGATGTGGATCCCGGTGGTCCACCACTGGCGGCTGAACGAGCGGCACTACGGGGCGCTGCAGGGCCTGAACAAGGCGGAAACCGCAGCGCGCTTCGGCGACCAGCAGGTGCTGGTCTGGCGCCGCGCCTACGCGATCGCGCCCGATCCGCTGCCCGCCGACGACCCGCGCGGGGCCGAGAACGACCCGCGCTACGCCGGCCTGCGCGCCGGCGAGATTCCGCGCACCGAGTGCCTGAAGGACACCGTCGCGCGCGTCGTGCCGTACTGGGACGAGACGATCGCCCCGGCGATCCGGCTGGGCAAGCGGGTGGTCGTGGCCGCGCACGGCAATTCGCTGCGTGCGCTGATCAAGCACCTCGACGCGATCGGCGACGACGAGATCGTCCACCTGAACATTCCCACCGGACGCCCGCTGGTCTACGAACTCGACGAGGCGCTGCGTCCGGTGCGCAACTTCTATCTCGGCGACCAGGCCGAAATCGAGGCGGCGATGGCCGCCGTCGCCGCCCAGGGCAAGGCGCATCCGCCCGGCTGACACAAGCCCCCGGGCGGCCGGCAATGGCCGCCGGCCGGACCGGCGATCGGCCACGCGCGAACCAGCGGCGGTTTATACTCGATCGGTCGGCAGACGGCGTGCGGCGCGAGGTGAATCGCCGGCCGCTCTGCCCGCGGGATCATCGATGAAGGGCAAGCTCAAACCCCTGGGTCTCCTGTCGGCCGGCGCGCTCGCCGGCGTGCTGATCAGCCTCGGCCTGACCGCGGTCGCGCAGCGCGAGCCCCGCACCGCGCTGCCGCTGGACGAACTGCGGCAGTTCACCGACGTGTTCGGGGCGATCAAGGCCAACTACGTCGAGCCGGTCGAAGACCGCAAACTGATCACCGGTGCGATCGACGGCATGCTCTCGAACCTCGATCCGCACTCCGCGTACCTCGACGCCGAAGCGTTCAAGGAGTTGCAGGTCGGCACGCAGGGCGAGTTCGGCGGCCTGGGGATCGAAGTGGGTACCGAAGACGGCTTCGTGAAGGTTGTGGCCCCGATCGAGGACACCCCCGCGGCACGCGCCGGCGTGAAGGCCGGCGACCTGATCGTGCGCATCGACGACAAGCCCACCAAGGGTATGTCGCTGAACGACGCGGTCAAGATGATGCGCGGCAAGCCGAAGACGCCGATCACGCTGACCATCTCGCGCAAGGGCGAAGCGCAACCGATCGTGGTGCGCATCGTCCGGGACGTCATCAAGGTCCAGTCGGTGCGCTCCAAGGTGCTCGAGCCGGGCATCGGCTACGTGCGCGTCACGCAGTTCCAGGAGCACACGGTCGAGAACCTCGCCAGGCATCTCGACTCCCTGGCAAAGCAGAACGCGCTCGGCAGCATCGTGCTCGACCTGCGCAACGACCCGGGCGGCCTGCTGCACGGCGCAGTGGGCGTGTCGGCAGCGTTCCTGCCTCCCAATGCCGTCGTGGTCACGACCGACGGGCGTACCGAAGACGCGCGGCGCAAGTACGTCGCGAACCCCGAGGACTACCTGCGCGGCAGCCGCGACGACGTGCTGCGGCGCCTGCCCGCGGTCGTGAAGACCGCGCCGATGGTGGTGCTGGTGAACGCCGGCTCGGCCTCGGCCTCGGAAATCGTCGCCGGTGCGTTGCAGGACCACAAGCGCGCCGTGGTGCTCGGCACGCAGACCTTCGGCAAGGGCTCGGTGCAGTCGATCCTGCCGCTGTCGCACACCACCGCGATCAAGCTCACGACGGCGCGCTACTACACGCCTAACGGCCGCTCGATCCAGGCCAGGGGCATCACACCCGATTACCTGGTCGAGGAAACCCCCGAGGGCGACTCGGGGGCGTTCCGGCTGCGCGAAGTCGACCTGAATCGCCACCTGAGCAACGACAAGAGCCAGGAAGGCAAGCCGGTCGTGCCCACGCCCACCAGCGAGGCGCATCCACCCAGGGAGCGCAAGCCGATGGAGTTCGGATCGGCCGACGACTACCAACTCTCGCAGGCGCTCAACTTCCTGAAGGGGCAGCCGGTGGTGATCGCCAGGGCGCGCGACGACACGCTGCCCGACTCGTCCGGCGCCAAGGCTCCGGAAGCCCGATGACACGCTGCCCCGGCGGGCCGGCGCCGGGCGCGGAACACGCGAAGGCTTCGACCGTCCACGCGGATTGAATGCTTGCGGTGCACGCACGGCTGGTGGCGCTGCACCGGCCGGCCATGCCATGAACGACGAACAGCTGCTTCGCTACAGTCGCCACATCCTGCTCGACGAAATGGGCATCGACGTGCAGGAGCGTCTGCTCGGCGCCACCGCACTGGTGGTCGGCGCCGGCGGTCTCGGCTCGCCGGCCGGGCTGTACCTCGCGGCGGCCGGCATCGGACGGATCCTGCTGGCCGACGACGATACGGTCGACCTCACCAACCTGCAGCGGCAGATCCTGCACCGCCAGGACCGCGTCGGCCAGCCAAAAGCCGAATCGGGGCGGCGCTCGATGCTCGAGATCAACCCCGGCATCGAGGTCGAGGCGATCGCGCGCCGGCTCGACGGCGCCGCGCTGCGCGAAGCCGTGGCGCGCGCCGGCGTGGTGCTCGACTGCTGCGACAACTTCGCCACCCGGCAGGCGGTGAACCGCGCCTGCGTGGCGCTGCGCAAACCGCTGGTCTCGGGCGCCGCGATCCGCTTCGACGGACAGATCGCGGTATTCGATCTGCGCCGCGACGACTCGCCGTGCTACCACTGCCTGTTCCCGGAGGGACAGGACATCGAGGAGGTGCGCTGCGCGACGATGGGGGTGTTCGCGCCGCTGACCGGCATCGTCGGCACCACCCAGGCCGCCGAAGCGTTGAAGCTGGTGGGTGGTTTCGGCGTGCCGGCGGTCGGCCGCCTGCTGATGCTCGACGCGCGTGCGATGCGCTGGCACGAGGTCAGGGTGCCGCGCGACCCCGGATGCGCGGTCTGCGCCACGCGCCCGGTCGCGGGCGACGCCCGATGACCTCCGGCCACCCGGCCGCGATCGATCGCGACGCGCTGGCCGTCCTGAACCGCGTCTTCGGCTTTGCGTCGTTCCGCGGCCCGCAACAGCAGATCGTGGCGCACGTCGCCGGCGGCGGTGACGCACTGGTGCTGATGCCCACCGGCGGCGGCAAGTCGCTGTGCTACCAGATTCCGGCGCTGCTGCGCGACGGTATCGGCGTCGTGGTCTCGCCGTTGATCGCGCTGATGCAGGACCAGGTCGAGGCGCTGCGCGAACTCGGCGTGCGCGCCGCATTCCTCAACTCGTCGCTCGGCACGCGCGCAGCCGCAGCGGTCGAGCGCGCGGTCGCGGCCGGCGAACCCGACCTGCTCTACGTCGCGCCCGAGCGACTGCTCACCTCACGCTGCCTCGAACTGCTCGGGCGCTCGCGGATCGCGCTGTTCGCGATCGACGAAGCGCACTGCGTGTCGCAGTGGGGGCACGACTTCCGCCCCGAGTACCTGCAGCTCGCGGTGCTGCACGAGCGCTGGCCGCAGGTGCCGCGCATCGCGCTCACGGCGACCGCCGACGCGCTCACGCGCCGCGAGATCGTGGAGAAACTCGCGCTCGGGTCGGCGCGCGAATTCGTCTCCAGTTTCGATCGCCCCAACATCCGCTATCGCATCGTCGAGAAGAACGACCCGAAGCACCAGCTGCTCGACTTCGTCGGTGGCGCCCACGCCGGGCAGGCCGGCATCGTCTACTGCGCCACGCGTGCCAGGGTCGACGAGATCGCCCGCTGGCTGTCGGCGCAGGGCATCGCCGCGCTCCCCTACCACGCGGGGCTGGACAGCGCCACCCGCAGCGCCCACCAGGCGCGCTTCCTGCGCGAGGACGGCGTGGTCATGGTGGCGACGATCGCATTCGGCATGGGCATCGACAAGCCCGACGTGCGCTTCGTTGCGCACCTGGACATGCCCCGGAGCGTGGAGGGCTACTACCAGGAGACGGGCCGCGCCGGACGCGACGGCGAGCCTGCCGAAGCCTGGATGGCTTACGGGCTGGCCGACGTCGTGCAGCAGCGGCGCCTGATCGATCAGTCGCAGGCCGACGAAGCGTTCAAGCGGGTCTCGGGTGCGAAGCTCGACGCGATGCTCGCGCTCGCCGAGACCATCGCCTGCCGGCGCATGCGCCTGCTCGCTTATTTCGGCGAGACCGGCGCGCCGTGCGGCAATTGCGACAATTGCCTGGACCCCCCCGAGCCCTGGGACGCGACCGAGCCCGCCCGCAAGCTGCTCTCGTGCATCTACCGGATCCGGCAGGCCAGCGGTTTCGGATTCGGCGCGCAGCACGTCATCACCGTGCTGCGCGGACATACGGGCGAGCGCGTGCGCCAGCACGGGCACGACGCCCTGAGCACCTTCGGCATCGGCACCGAGCTCTCCGAAACCGAATGGCGTGCCGTGCTGCGCCAGCTGATCGCGCAGGGTCTGGTCTCGGTGGACCACGCGCACCACCAGGTGCTGGTGCTCACCGAGGCCAGCCGCGCGTTGCTGCGCGGCGAGCGCACGCTGTCGATGCGCCGCCCGAAAACACGGCCCGCACGACGCACGGGGCGCGGCGCCCGTGGCGCGCACGATGGCGCCACGGCAGGCACCGCAGGAGGTGCCGGCACGACGGACGGTATCGTGGCCGGCAGCACCGCCGATGCCGCCGTCGAAGCGCTGTTCGAACGACTGAAATCCTGGCGGCGCGCGACTGCGATGGCGCGCGGCGTTCCGCCGTACGTGGTGTTCCACGACGCGACGCTGCGCGGGATCGCCGAGCGCCGGCCGGTTTCGCTCGCGGAGCTCGCCGCGGTCAGCGGTGTCGGCGAGAAGAAACTCGACGCCTACGGCGCCGAACTCATCGCCCTGATCGACCCGGTCGGCCCCTGAAGCCGCCGACGCCGCGCGGTCGCGCGACCGGCGCCAGGCCGGGCGCGGAGCGCGCCGGCGTGGCGATGGTCGGGGGCGGCTGCACGGGCGGACTCGCCGTCGGGCGCGCGCCGCCGTGACCGCCAGCGAAAGCACGCGCGCCCTGCCGTGGAGCGGTGCGCGACGCATCGCCGCGCACCGGCCGGCGCGGTGGCCGCGGCGGTCGATCGTCGATTTCCGGTTCGTTGCGCGCATGCGGATCGAGCTCGAAGCCGGCGATCGTCTGGCGCGGGATCTCGCGCCGGATCAGGCGCTCGATGTCGCGCAGCAGGCCGAACTCGTCGGGCGACACCAGCGACACCGCCTCGCCTTCGGCACCGGCGCGTCCGGTGCGCCCGATCCGGTGCACGTAGTCTTCGGGCACATTCGGCAGGTCGAAGTTGACGACGTGCGGCAGCTCGACGATGTCCAGGCCGCGCGCGGCAATGTCGGTGGCCACCAGCACCTGCAGGCTGCCCGACCTGAACTCGCCCAGCGCGCGCGTGCGCGCGTTCTGGCTCTTGTTGCCGTGGATCGCGAGCGAGGCGATGCCGTCCTTCGACAGCTGCTCGGCGAGCCGGTTCGCGCCGTGCTTGGTGCGCGTGAACACCAGCACCTGGAACCAGTTGTGTTCGCGAACCAGCTGCGACAGCAGTTCGCGCTTGCGCGCCTTGTCGACCGGCAGCACGCGCTGGCGCACCGTGTCGGCGGCGGCGTTGCGGCGCGCGACCTCGATCAGCGCCGGGCGGTTCAGCAGGCCGTCGGCCAGCGCCTTGATCTCGTCGGAGAAGGTCGCGGAGAACAGCAGGTTCTGGCGCTGCACCGGCAGCAGCTTCAGCACGCGGCGGATGTCGTGGATGAAGCCCATGTCGAGCATCCGGTCGGCTTCGTCGAGCACCAGCACCTCGACGCCGGAGAGGTCGACGGTACGCTGGCCGGCGTGATCGAGCAGCCGTCCCGGCGTTGCAACGAGGATGTCGACGCCGCGGCGCAACCGGTCGATCTGCGGATTGATGTTGACGCCACCGAACACGACAGTCGACGAGACCTTCAGGTACCTGGCGTACGCGGCGACGCTTTCCTCGACCTGCGCGGCGAGTTCGCGCGTGGGCACGAGGATCAGCACGCGGATCGGTCGCGCGCCTGCGGCAGCCGGCTTGCGCGCCGCGGTGGTGGACAGGCGCTGCAGGATCGGCAGCACGAAGCCGGCGGTCTTGCCGGTGCCGGTCTGCGCGCCGGCCAGCAGGTCGCCACCGGACAGCACCGCCGGGATCGCTTTCGCCTGGATCGGCGTGGGTGAGGTATAGCCGCGTTCGGTCACGGCACGGACGAGGGCTTCGGACAAGCCCAGGGCAGCAAAGCTCATGAGACTCCAACGACATCGGCCACGGTCACCGCAGCGCCTCGGCGCTTGCGGCTGCGACGCCAGTCGCGGGCAGACGAAACAGGGTGAGGAACTTCCGGAACGGCACCTGCCGTGCAAGACGCGGCGCAGAGACTGGCTGTCGGCACCGCTGCGGGGCATCGCATCGATGCCGCACTGCAGCATGATAGCCGAAATGCCGGCGGCGCGCGCCGCCGGCCGACGGGCGGCGCGTCGTCAGCCCCCGAGTACGCGCCGCAGCAGCGCGAAGCTGACGAGCGCCATGCCGAGCAGCAGCGCGAAGAAGATCAGCGAGCGCTGCGCGAAACGGCGTCCCGCGCGCCGCTCCATCGCGTCGAGCAGGCGGTCGGCAGCCACGTACAGCACCACCGCGGTGATCGTGAAGTAGACGATTTCCACGGCACCGGCCCTCAGGCGATCAGCAGCGGCGCCTGCTGGTCGAACAGGTCGCCGGGCGAACGCCGGAAGCCGCTCTTGGCAAAACGCAGCCAGCGCCCGAGCACGTAGGCCAGCACGATGCCGGCGCGCGCCGCCGCGTCGGTTTCGCCGGGCAGCCGCCCCTGTGCGACGGTGACCCTGAACGCCTGCTTCAGCGAAGCCTCGATGCGATCGATCAACTGGTTGATGCGGTCCTGCAGGCGGCCGTCCTCGGTGACCAGCGCGTCGCCGATCAGCACGCGCGTCATGCCCGGATTCTTCTCGGCGAAAGCGAGCAGCATCGCGATGATGGCGCGCAACTGGTGCAGCCCGTCGTCGTGCTGCGTGGTGATCTGGTTGATCAGGCCGAAGATCGTCGACTCGATGAACTCGATCAGGCCCTCGAACATCTGTGCCTTGCTCGCGAAGTGGCGATACAGCGCCGCTTCGGAAACCTGCAGCCTGCCGGCGAGCGCCGCAGTGGTGACGCGATCGCCGCCCGGCTCCTGCAGCATCGCGGCCAAGGTCTGGAGGATCTGCAACCGCCGCTCGCCGGGCTTCGGTCGGGGCGGCTTCGACGCAGACGTCGTCGGATCGTTCATCGGAGGGGGGTGGCGGATCGCAGGGCCTTGCGCGGCAGGTGCGCGACCGATTGTACTTGAACGTCGATGCGACGAGACGGTCCGGCGCGCGCGCGGCGCGACGGATGTTGCGAACGGTGACTGATGCCGGTGACCAGCACGGTGCGCAACCCCACGTGCCGCGCGCCCGCCAGATTGACGATCGAATCCTCGACCAGCACGCAGCGCGACGCGGGCACCCGCAGGCTCGCGACCAGTCTGCGCAGCATCGGCCGCGACGGCTTGGGCTGAAGGCGCCCGGCGAAGAACATCGCCTCGATCGAAACGATCGACTCGATCTGCGAGCGGATCCCCAGCGCGCGCACCACCTCCGACGCATAGTGCAGTGGCGCGTTGGTCACCACGATGCGCCGCCCCGGCATCCGGCGCAGCGCCTGCACCAGGCGCAGGTCGCGCCTGACGATCTCGCGCAGGTCCGGAAACGGGTGGGCCTCGCGCAGGAAGTGATGCGGGTCGGTGCCGTGGTGCCGGATCATGCCGAGCAGCGTCGCGCCATACCGGCGCCAGTACTGCGTGCGCAGCGCGTTGGCGGTCTCGTGCTCCAGTTCGAGTTCGCGCGCGAGGAATTCGGTCATCGCCCGGTTGATGCGCGGGAAGATCACCTGCAGCGCATCGTGCAGCGTGTTGTCGAGGTCGAGGAGCCAGACGCCGGGGGGCATCGTGGCCCCCGCCGGGGCCGGGGTGGTCCCCGGGCACCGGGCGCGGGGTCTGAGCGGCGAGCGACCCCATGACGCGCGTCTGGCTGGTGGGGCAAGGGAGAGTCAGTCGCTGCGGATCATCGTGCCGACGCCGTGGTCGGTCATGATCTCGAGCAGCAGGCAGTGGTCGACACGCCCGTCGACGATGTGCACCGAGTGGACGCCCGCCCTGGCGGCGTCGAGCGCCGATGCGATCTTCGGCAACATGCCGCCCGAGATCGTGCCGTCGGCGAACAGGGCGTCGATCTGGCGCGCGCTCAGCCCGGTGAGCAGCTGGCCGCTCCGGTCGAGCACGCCTGGCGTGTTCGTGAGCAGCACCAGCTTCTCGGCCCCGAGCACTTCGGCGACCTTGCCGGCCACGACGTCGGCATTGATGTTGTAGGTCTCGCCTTCCTCGCCGGAGCCGATCGGCGCGATCACCGGGATGAAGCCGTTGGCGGTCAGCGTCCGGATGATGCCCGGGTCGATGCGCTCGACTTCGCCGACCTGGCCGATGTCGATTCTCTCGTCCGGCCTGTCCTTCGAGGCGATGCTCATGCGCCGCGCGCGGATCAGCCCGCCGTCCTGCCCGGTGAGCCCCACGGCGCGCCCGCCCGCGTGATTGATCAGTTCGACGATCTCCTTGTTGACCTGGCCGGCGAGCACCATCTCGACGATGTCCATCGTCTCGGGGTCGGTGACGCGCATGCCCTGGACGAACTCGCCCTTCTTGCCCACGCGCGCGAGCAGTTGCTCGATCTGCGGGCCGCCACCGTGCACCACCACGGGCTCGAGACCGACCAGCTTGAGCAGCACCACGTCGCGCGCGAAGCTGCGCTTGAGGTGTTCGTCGGTCATCGCGTTGCCGCCGTATTTCACGACCACGAACTTGCCGTGAAAGCGGCGGATGTACGGCATCGCCTCGGCCAGGATCGCCGCCTTCAGCGACGGCGCGACCGCCGACGACGTTGCGGTGGGCTGCTGCTCGGCGCTCATGCGGCTCCTCGGGCGAACGGGTGGAATCGGCGGGCAATTCTAACCGAGCTCTGGCGCCGGGGCCGCGCCGCGGCGCCACGCCCAGCACGCGGCGCGGCACGCGGCGCGCCTTTACCCCACGGCGGCTTCGTGCTGAGATCGCTGCTCCGCAACCGAACCCGACGATGAACCTCAGGCAGCTCGAATACTTCGTCCACGTCGC
>JAJTXQ010000008.1 GCA_021462855.1 Dehalococcoidia bacterium
CCGACGATGCCAAGGGCCTGGCCATCATCAAACGCCCTCGTTCCCCCACCTTGACTTCTCCCTCTCCAGCTTAACTTGTGACGGTATACTTTACGGGATTCAGGCCATGTCCGCCAGCCCTAGATCAAACGTTCTGTCACGCCGTCAGGGGTGTCACGTTGATAGCCGGATGCCCATTTTCAGGTATCGTGGAAGGTTGGTGTACGGGAGTCAAGGCGGTTGTCCAGCCCAAGTTCTTTGCACGACCCAACGATTCTCTGAATGGGCCGATGGACCAGGCGCTGTCCGACATCTTCTCCGCCAGCCGCCCGGGCCGGCTGCAGGCGATGTCGTTGTTGGCGCGATTGCCCCCCGGCCTGGCCTACATCGACGGTTCGGCCAGCGAGCCGCCAAGCGTCACGCTCCAAACCGACGGCACACTCTTACGCTGGTCGTGGAATCCCCTCTCATCCTTCAACCCGCGAGCCGTCACCTATCGGACGCGCCCGGTGGCCGAGGGTTCGCACGTCTTGACTGGCACGCTGCATGTCACGGACACGGTGCGGCGTGCCAACATCATTCCCATGCGCCCCATCACGCTCACCGTGCCCGGCTTGTGCCCGACCGACACGCCGACTCCTTCCGCTACCAGCACGCCCACAAACACGCCCACTTCTACCGCCACGCCCACGCCGACGGGGACCGCCGTTCCGACAGCCACGCTTACCGACACGCCCCCCCCGAGCCTGACGCCAACGCTCACGCCGAGCGTAACACCTTCGCCCACCCCGCGGCCTACCCCTACACCCGGCGTCATCTACTTCCCGCTCCTGCTCCGCGAAACGTGCGCACCCGAGACCCGCCGTGTCGATGTCGCCCTGGTCATCGATGCCTCAACCAGCATGAACGAGCGCACGCCGACAGGTCGCATGAAGATTGATGCCGCCATCGCCGCTGCCCGCACGTTCTTGGACGAGCTGCGGTTCGACCGGGGCGACCAGGCGGCCATCGTCGCGTTCAACGCCGGGGCCACGCTGCTCGCGCCGCTGACCGGCGACCGCTCCGCACTTGAGGCCGCTCTCGCCGGCATCCAGACCGCCCAGCAGACCTGCATCGTGTGCGCCGTCGAGACCGCCGCGGCCGAGCTGAGCAGCCCGCGGCACATACCCACCCATACGGCGACGCTGATCCTCCTCACCGACGGCCGCTCCAACCCGCGGCCGGTCGGTGAAGCGGTGGATCGGGCGACTGAGGCCAAGGCGCGGGGTGTGGTGGTGTTCACCATCGGGCTTGGTCTCGACCTCGACGATGCCGCGCTCGCCGCGATGGCCAGTCGGCCGGCGTACTTCTACCGCGCACCGGAGGCCGAAGGACTGGCGGGCATCTACCGGCAGATCGCCGTGGAGATCCCCTGCCCGGCCGACGCGTTCTGGGGCGGGCGGTGACCCGCGGCGGCGGTTGCGCCGGCGACGACGACGTGGACGACGCGGTGTTCGTGCTGCACGCGCCCTTCGGCGACCACCGCCGGCGCATGGCGCAGCACCGACCGGATGACCGGGTACACCTGGGGGTGGATCACCAGGTTGACCAGCCCGTGCTCGTCGGCCAGCGTGGCGAAGGCCATGCCCTTGGCGGTGCCCG
>JAJTXQ010000009.1 GCA_021462855.1 Dehalococcoidia bacterium
TATTCGTCGGCGTGTTCGTCGGCGTCGGCGTATTCGTCGGCGTGTTCGTCGGCGTCGGCGTATTCGTCGGCGTGTTCGTCGGCGTCGCCGTCGGCGCGAGGATCTCCACGCCAACGCACGCCGGCCCGGCCGATGGATGCACCGACGGGCTCGCCACCGAATCGCTGGTGACGCTGGCGCAGTTGTCGGTGTTCGCCGTCACCGCGAGCGCGGTGAACGTCAGCGTGATCGTACGCGAGGTGCCCGGCTCCCAGACCTGTGGATCGCCGTCGCCGGGATCATGCGTCAGGTTGTCCCAGGTGAGCGTGCCCGCCGGCACCACCGACGTCGGCGCGAGGCTTGCGCTGACGAAGCTGAGTTTCGTCGGATCGAACGTATCGGTGACGTCCACGTTTTGCAGATCGGACGACTGCGCGCCGTTGCTGATCGTCAGCGAGTACGTCACCGTGCCGCCGACCGGCGCCTGCGCGCCGCTCGTCCGCGTCTTCTGCACGCTGATCTGGCAAATGCGCTGCGCGATCTGCGTGAAGATGCTGCTGATGTCGCTCGGCGCGCCGGGGAAGTAGCCCCCCGGCGAGGCGATCGCCGCCAGCAGCGCCGCGTCGCTGTCGCCAAGCTCGTAGCCGATGACGTAGAGGTACGTGCCGCCGTCCCTGATCTGCTGCGACCAGTACTGCGCGTAGACGTCGGCGCCATCGCCGGAGAAGTTCGTCCCGCCTTCCACGGAGCCATCGCGGACGACGGCCAGTTCGTCCGTCATGCCTGGCGTGAAGTCGGTGCTGTCGTCCGGGGACGCCGCTTCGACGGAGAAGCTGCCGTCGGCGTTCATGTCCAGGTACAGCGCGCCGTCGATGACGCGGAAGTTGTAGCCCGCTCCGAAGTTGTAGTCGTCGGCGCCCGTGAGTGTGCCGCTGTTGTTGACATCGAACGCCTTGAGGCGCGCGGCGTTCCGTTGCGACTGGGTGCCACCGTTGATCTGCAGCAGGCCGTTGACGACGACGAAGTCGGGCGTGCCGCCGCCGGGGGACGTCACGCTCAGGTCATCGCCCGAGTCGACGTACCCGTTGTCGTTCACGTCGAGGTACAGGTCGTTTTCCGTCCCGGTGTTGTCGATGTCGAACGGCATGTTCGCGGCGCCGTCGGACAGCAGCACCATGTAGTCGTTGGTGTCGGGGTCGGCGTCGGGGTCGGTGGGCTGCTCGAGCTGGTTCGCCGCGAGCCACAGGCCCGTGCCGAGGTTCGTGTAGCCGCTGGCGGCATACGCGTTGATGGCGGTGCGCATCGCGGTCGCGCTCGTGGTGAGCGCCTGGTCCGTCGTCGCGTTGGTGCTGAAGCTCACCGCCGCCATCTCGTGCGGCGAGAGGTCAGTGTCCATCGAGCCGCCGGCGAACGCGTCGACGAAGCCGATCGCCGCCGCCTTTGCGTTCGTCATCTTCGATGCCGGGGTGCCCATGCTGCCGGAACGGTCAAAGAGGAGGGCGATGTCCGTGGGGATCGGACACTCGACCGAGCCGGTGGCAAACGCCGTGTTGTTGAGGCCGCCATCGCCCGCCGGCAGCAGCACCGACGCGGCGAACGCCGCGACGATGACCGCCGGCATCGTGGCGTACCTCAACAGGCCCAGGGCGCGTGCCCGGCGAGCGCCGGGCTGGTTGGCTCCCCCGCGAGCAATTCCTGCCTTCATGCCGAGCCCTCCCTCTGGCATCGGGACATAGCGAGACAAGGTAGGAACGGTGCGGGGGACGTTCGATGGCGAGAGTAGACCAATCAGGGGCTCGCCGTCAATGGGCGATTGGGAGAAACACGAGTCAAAATGTGAACCTGCGGCGCCGCCGGTCAAGCGGCCGTGATGGCCGCATACTCCTTCCGGGCGTCATCGATCGCATGAGAGACGCCGCCGCCCATGAATCGCATCACGGCGAGCGCCAGGATGAGGTAGACCGCGGCCGCCGCCGCCATCACCACCGGCAGCCCCAGCCCGACCGCCAGCGCCGAGGCGCCGATGCCCGCGATCGGCATCGTCCCGTTGAACACGACGCCGTTCAGCGACATCACCCGCCCGCGGAACTCGCGCGGCGTCGACTCCTGCATCATCGACTGGACCAGGCCCAGCTGTGACGAGAACGAAAGCGAGACCAGCGTCCCGGCCGCGACCGCGACCGCCGGGTCCCGCGTCGCCGCCATGACGCCGACGCCGAGCGGCCCCGCCAGCGCGCCGAACCACATCCGCGCCGGACGCGCCTGCGTCGGCCACCAGACGAGCGCCAGCGCGCCCAACAGCGAGCCCACGCCCGAGGCCGCCCAGAACGCGCCGAGGACCGCAGATCCCTCGTGGAGCACGTTCTTGACGTAGAACGGCGAGAGGATCGCCATCATCGGGAACAGGAACGTCGTGTTGAGCGCGACCAACAACAGGAACATCCGCATGTACGGTCGCGCGCGCGTGTAGGCGATGCCTTCCTTGAGGTCGCCGATTGTCGAGCGCGGCGGGCCGGGCGGGTGCGGCGCCGGACGGTAGCGCACCACGACGAGGCTGAGGATGACGGCGACGAAGCTGGCGGCGTTCAGGAAGTACGTGGTCGACAGGCCGTACGCCGCGATCACCACGCCGGCGAGCGCGGGGCCGATCATCCGCGATCCGTGGAACGTCGAGGAGTTCAGCCCGACGACCTGGCTGATCTTGTCTGGCGGCACGAGCTCGGGCATGAACGCCTGGTACGCCGGCATATCGTAGCCCGCGGCGACACCGAGCAGCGCCGTCGCGATGATGATCATCCATATCTCGGCGACGTCGAACAGCACGAGCGCGCCGACGGCCGCCGCGAGCGCCGCCATCGCCGCCTGCGTGACGATGAGGATCATGCGCTTGTCGCCGCGGTCGGCGAGCACGCCGCCGAACAGCATCACCACGAGCATCGGCACGGCGTTCGCGAAGTTCACGATGCCGAGCGCGAACGCGGAGTTCCACAGCGCGAGCACGACCAGTCCCTGCGCCACCATCTGCATCCACGTGCCGACCATCGACACGGCCTGGCCGGTCCAGACAACGCGGAAATCGCGCTCTCCAAGCACCGACATGGAGTCCGGGAGCCGCAGCCGCGGCAGTGCGCGCGGGGACGTGGTCGTCGCCATCGGAGAAGAATAGCGGACGCTAACGCTGCCGGCCGCGCCTGCTGCCGCGCGGTGGCAGGAGTGCCGCGTGACCCGCGGCGGCGCGATGCGCTAAGATCGGTGCGCGGGGCCGTAGCTCAATTGGGAGAGCGCAACACTGGCAGTGTTGAGGTCAGGGGTTCGAGCCCCCTCGGCTCCACCAGCACCGAAGTCGAACGGCCGCCCCGGGCGGCCGTTTCGTTTCCCGCCAGCGCGCGCGCTCGGCCTGGCAGTCATCGGCGCCGCGGAGTCAGGCGCCGGATTACGACGCAGCACACGAAACAGGCGGCTCCGCAGCCGCCAGCCGTGCTACCATCGCCGGCATGCCGGACCCCACCTTCCCGCCGCTCGACATCTCGCGGCACTGGCGCGGCGTGCAGGCGGACCTGCTCCGCGTCGTCGACCTTGTGCCCGAGGACAGGATGGACTGGACGCCTCGCGGGGACCTCTGGAACTTCCGCGGCATCCTCATCCACACCGCGGACGCGCGCGACGGCTGGCTGTCCAGTGTCGTGAATGACGGCGAGCCGTACCCGAACATCTGGCTCACCGCGCGCTCGCCCGGTGATCTCCGGCGTGAGCTCGAGCGCACATTCGGCCGCCTCGAGCGGTTCCTGTCCGACCAGTCCCGGCTCGACGGCTCGTACGAAGACGAGTGGGCCGGCGAGACGAAGACGGTCGACGGCCACTGGATCGCCTTCCACCTGCTCGAGCACGACATCCACCATCGCGCGGAGCTGCTGCAGCGGCTGGCGCTGCTCGGGATCGACCACGGCATCGACTTCTGACCCGCGCCGTCCGCCCGGCGATATGAGGGAGTCCGCCAGTTGCGGCGGCGGCCGCCCATGCATCTATAATGCCGCTCAACCGGTAGAAGCGACGAAACGCGACGACCCGGAGCAGTAGGCGCGCATCCTAGAGAGCCGGCGGCGGTGCAAGCCGGCAGCCGATGCGCCGAACTCGCCGGCGAGCGGCGGGCGCGAATCCGCCGCCGGGCGGACCAGCGGCCGACGGGGGTGCCCGTTACAGCGAACGAAGGTGGCCTGCCGCATTCGGCGGGCAACCAGGGTGGTACCGCGGAGCATGCCCTCCGTCCCTGTGGACGGACGGGCATTTTCGTTTCCCGCGGGCGCGGGCGCAGTGGAGGTGCGGCGTCATCGACATCGGCGATCAATGGGCGATCATCGGGCGCATCGCGCTGGCCGCCGTGCTCGGCGCGATCATCGGGTTCGAGCGCGAGTACCGCGGCTACCCCGCCGGCGTCCGCACCATGGCGCTCGTGTGCATGGGGTCGGCGCTGTTCGCGGACATGTCGCCCATCTACAGCGGCCAGGATAACGACCGCATTGCGGCGCAGATCGTTTCGGGGATCGGCTTCCTCGGCGCCGGCCTGATCTTCCGCGAAGGGCTGAGCGTGCGCGGCGTAACGACCGCGGCGACGATCTGGGGCGCCGCGGCCATCGGCATGACGGTGGCGATCGAGGCGTACCTTGTCGCGATCGTGGCGGCGTTCTTCGCGGTCGTGCTGCTGGAGTTGCGCGTCGTGACCAAGCACATCGGGCATGCGTCGGACGAGGACGACAATCACCACCACGCGCCGGACGAGGACGACGGCCCGCCGCGCGCGACGCCGGGATGAGCCAGGTACGCCGGGAGTAGCTGCCATGAGCGAGCAGACGCAGACGAAGGACCGCACGCAGCAGGCCGGCCGCTACGAGCCGCGCGCCATCGAGCGCAAGTGGCAGGCGCGCTGGCACGCCGATGAGCTCTACCGCACGCCCGATGACGACCCGCGCCCGAAGTGGTACGCGCTCACGATGTTCCCGTACCCCTCCGGCGACCTGCACATCGGCCACTGGTACGCGATGTCGCCGTCGGATGCGCACGCGCGCTTCATGCGCATGCGTGGCCACAACGTACTGTTTCCGATGGGCTTCGACTCGTTCGGCCTGCCCGCGGAGAACGCGGCGATCAAGCGCCACGTCCACCCCGCCGAATGGACCGCCTCGAACATCGAGCGGATGCGCGAGCAGCTGCGCGCCATGGGCACGATGTTCGACTGGACGCGCGAGGTCGTGACGTCGTCGCCGGAGTACTACCGCTGGACGCAGTGGTGGTTCCTGCAGCTGCTGAGCCACGACCTGGCGTACAAGAAGCAGGCGGCGGTCTGGTGGTGCCCGAACGACCAGACCGTGCTCGCCAACGAGCAGGTGCTCGATGGCAAGTGCGAGCGCTGCGGCGCCGTCGTCGCGAAGCGCGACCTGGAGCAGTGGTTCTTCCGCATCACCCGCTACGCCGACGAGTTGCTCGACTTCTCCGGGCTCGAGTGGCCCGAGCAGGTGCAGACGATGCAGCGCAACTGGATCGGCCGCAGCGAGGGCGCCGAGCTGCGCTTTGGCCTCGACGCGCCAGGCGCGGACACGGAGGAAATCCGCGTATTCACGACGCGCCCGGACACCGTGTACGGCGTCACCTTCTTCGTGCTCGCGCCGGAGCACCCGCTGGTGGCGCGGATCACGACCGACGAGCAGCGCGACGCCGTGCGCGCGTACGTCGAGGCGACGAGCCGCGAGACCGAGATTGACCGCCTGTCGACCGAGCGAGAGAAGACGGGCGTGTTCACCGGCGCCTACGTCATCAATAAGTTCAACGGCGAGCGCGTGCCGGTGTGGATCGCCGACTACGTGCTGCTGACCTACGGCACCGGCGCCGTCATGGGCGTGCCGGCGCACGACCAGCGCGACTTCGAGTTCGCGAAGAAGTACGGGCTGAGCATCATCCCCGTGTTCCAGCACCCGGATTGGGACGGCGGCGAGCTGACACAGGCGCTCGGCCACGGCGGGCGGATGATCAACTCCGGCCCGTTCAACGGCACGCCCGACGAGGAGGCGATCGCCGCCGTCACGCGCTACGCCGAGGAGCGCGGCTTCGGCGCCGGCACGGTGAGCTACCGCCTGAGGGACTGGCTGATCTCGCGGCAGCGCATGTGGGGCGCGCCGATCCCTATCATCTACTGCGACGAGCACGGCGCGGTACCGGTTCCCGAGCACGACCTGCCGGTGCTGCTGCCCGACGACGCGGAGTTCCGCCCGACCGGCGAATCGCCGCTGACGTACCACGAGGGCTTCCTGCACACGACGTGCCCCCGGTGCGGCAAGCCCGCCCGCCGCGAGACCGACACGATGGACACCTTCATGTGCTCGTCGTGGTACCAGATGAGGTACATCGACCCGCACAACGGCGAGCGGCCATTCAGCCGCGAGCAAGCGCGCCGCTGGCTGCCCGTCGACCAGTACACGGGCGGCGCCGAGCACGCCGTCATGCACCTGCTGTACACGCGCTTCTTCACGAAGGCCGCGCGCGACATGGGCGTCGTCGAGTTCGACGAGCCGATGCGGCGGTTGTTCAACCAGGGCCAGATCCTCGGCCCCGACGGGCAGCGCATGAGCAAATCGCGCGGCAACGTGATCGCCCCCGACGACCAGGTCGAGCGCTGGGGCGCCGACACCTTCCGCGCCTACCTGATGTTCCTCGGCCCGTGGGAACTCGGCGGGCCGTATGACCCGAGCGGCATCACCGGCGTGCACCGCTGGCTCAACCGCGCGTGGAACGTCGCGACCGGCGACGCCGGGACGGCCTCCCTGCCCGGTGCGCCGCCGACGCGCGACCTGCGCCGCTGGACGCACAAAACGATCGCGAAGGTCACCGAGGACATCGCCAACTTCCGCTTCAACACGATGGTCGCCGCGCTCATGGAATTCACGAACTACCTGACGAAGACGCGCGAGTCCGGTGAACCCGTCGATGCCGTCGCCTGGGACGACGCGCTGGCGTCGCTCGTGCTGATGATGGCGCCTTCGACGCCGCACATCGCCGAGGAGCTGTGGGCGCGGCTCGGCCGCCCGTACAGCGTGCACACGCAATCGTGGCCCGAGTTCGACCCCGCGCTGGCGATGGAGGACGAGGCCGAGGTTGCCGTGCAGGTCAACGGCAAGGTGCGCGACCGCCTGCTCCTCCCCCGCGACGCCGCCGAGGACGTCGCCCGCGAACGCGCGCTGGCGTCCGAAGCGGTGGCGGCGCACGTCGCCGGTAAGGACATCGCCCGGGTGATCTACGTGCCGAACCGCCTGCTGAACATCGTGGTGAAGTGAGCGTGATGAGCGACGCCGAAGCGCTGCGCGCGCGCCGCGAGGCCGTCGTGCGCGAGCACATGGAGTCGGAGAACGTCCAGGACTTCGGACGCACGATGGCGACGTTCGCGCACCCGCGCTACGAGCTGATGGCGACCGGCGAGGTGCACGACGGCGCTGAAGCCGTCCGCGCGTACTACGCCGATAGCCGGCGCGCCGTGCCGGACCAGCGCAACGAACTTCGCGCGCTGCACCACGCCGGCGACGCGGTCATCGCCGAGTTCGACCTGCTTGGTACGCCGGCGGGCGGCAGCGCATCGTTCCGCTGCCCGATGGTCGCGCTGTTCCTGTTCGAGGGCGAAGGCATCGTCTGCGAGCGGGTGTACTGGGATCGCGAGAGCATCCGCCGCCAGCTTCGCGGCGAGCCGCGCTGACGGCGCGTTTGCCGCAGGCCGCCGCGCCCGCGAACATGAGCGCAGGCAGAGGGTAGGCAAGGACATCGCTGTGGCCGACGAGGCGCTTCTCCAGCGCGGCACGTGCGCCGCGCTCGTGATCACCTGCTCCGACTTCCGCTTCAAGACCGCCGAACGCGCGCTGCCCGAATCGGCGGGCCTGCGCGACGACTACGACCTGATCGCCCGGCCGGGCGCCATCCGCGCGCTCGTCGCGCCGCGCACGGCCAGCGCGCTCGAGAGCATGGAGGAGGAGATCGCGCTCCTCTGGCGGGTGCACACCTTCACGCGCGTGCTGATGCTCAACCACATCAGCTGCCGCGCGTACGACGACCTGGTGGCGCACGCGCCCGACGAGCGCGCGCTGCACATCGCGCATCTGGGCGAAGCGGCGCCGCGCATCGAAGCGCTGTGCGACGGCGTCACCGCCGAGCCGTACCTCGTCGACCTCGTCGATGGCGCGCTGCGCGCCGTGCCCGCGGGGGCCGCTGCCCGGCGGTAGCCCTCGGCCCGCCGCTCGCGCGTCGCTGCGCGCCGCGCTCCCTACGAACGGCCCTTACGCAGCGCGGGCGCGCCCTCCTAGGCTGGCAGCGATGAAACGCATCTCTCGCCTGGTGCAACCCGAGGATCTACGCGACTTGCTGGACCGCCCGCCGCGCGCGTCGATCGCCTACGTGCGCGGCGGGCGGCTCGTCGCGGCGCCGGCATCGTTCCGGCACGACGGCGGCCGCTACCTCGTCGCGCCGATCGGCGCACCTCCCGGCGCGGCGCCGCGCGACGGCGACACGGCGATGGTGCTGGTCGACGACGGCGTGTACTCGCTTCAGTTGCGCGGGCTGCGGCTCCGTGGCGTGTTGCGCCCGGCCGCGGACGCTGGCTGGTTCGAACTGGCGCCCGAGAAGACGATCGCATGGGACTACGCCCGCATGCACGAGCGCGCCCAGCCATGACCGCACCGCCGCGCATCCGCGCCCGCGGCAAGATCGCGCGCATCGCCACGGCGTCGGCGCGCGGAACGCCGCAGATCATGCCCCTGTGGTGGGTCAGCGCGCCGGGCGGCCGCATCCGCATGACCAACGGCGCCACGTCGCCCACGGTGCGCAACATCGCGCACGACGCGCGGGTGACGGTGCTGATCGAGGACGAGCGCGATGGCGCGCGGCGCGTGCTGCGCATCGAAGGGACCGCACGTTACCGTCCGGGACGCCGCGTGCTTCTCGCTACGCTCCTGCGCCAGCTCGCGAAGTACCACCTCGCGCCGCGCGCGCTCGCCGGCGCCGTCCGTCACCCGCGCCGCGTGCCGGCGATGCTGCGCTACTACGTCGAGCGGTCCGACAGCGGCGTGATCGAGGTGACGCCGGCGTCGGTCGAGATCGTCGAGCTCGGTTAACCATTCGCATCGCCGGCTCGCCCGGCCGGCATCGCCGATGCGACGCGCCGGCACGACAGTCGCCGCGACCGCTGCGCTACCATCTGAACGATGGACATCCTTCCGTTCGTGCGCGAGGGGCTCGGCAACAGTTCGTACCTCGTCGCCACCGGCGACGGCACGGCGCTGCTCGTCGACCCCGACCGCACGGCGCAGCGCTACTTCGACGCGGCGCACGAGCGCGGCTGGCGCATCGAGGCGGTGCTGGAGACGCACCTGCACGCCGACTTCGTCTCCGGCGCGCGCGAGGTCGCCGCGGCGTGCGGCGCCACGCTGTTCGTCCCGCGTGACGCGGACTCCGCGTTCGAGCACCGCGCGGTCGCGCCGGGCGAGCGGCTGACGCTGCACGGCATGGACGTCGAGGTGCTCGCCTCGCCCGGGCACACGCCGGAACACGTCGCGTACGTCGCCCGCAGCGCGCGCGGGCCGGCGTCGTTGTTCAGCGGCGGGTCGCTGATCGTCGGCGGCGCCGCGCGCACCGACCTCATCGCGCCGGAGATGACGGATGAGCTCACGCACGCGCAGTACCGCACGCTCCGCACCGCCTTCGCCGCGCTCGGCGACGAGACGCTGCTGCTGCCGCCGCACGGCGCCGGTTCGTTCTGCTCCGCCGGCAGCTCCGGCGACCGCACATCGACGCTCGGCGCGGAGCGCGCCCACAACCAGGCGATGCGCATCGACGACGAGGAGGCGTTCGCGCGCTGGTTCATCTCCACGTTCCCCGCAATCCCGGCGTACTACGCGCGCATGCGGCCGCTGAACCAGCGCGGCCCCCGCCTCCGCGGCGACATCGCGATGCCGCCGCCGCTCACCGCCGGGGAGTTCGATGCCGCGCGCGCCGGCGCGACGGTCGTGGACCTGCGCCCCGGGCCGGAGTACATGCGCGCGCACATCCCAGCCTCGCTCAGCAACGCGATCCGCGACGCCTACGCCGTGTGGCTCGGCTGGCTCGTGCCCGAAGACGCCTCGCTGCTGTTCATCGCGCAGGACGCGGCGGCCCTGGCGCGGGCGATCGACGAATCGCTGCTCGTCGGCTACGAGCGATTCGCCGGCTATCTCGATGGCGGGTTCGCGGCGTGGGAGCGCGCCGGACTACCGGCCGCATCGGCGCCGCTCGACAGCGTGGCGGAAGCGCGCGCCGCCCTCATCGCGGGCGCGACGCCGCTGGACGTGCGTGAGCCGGACGAATACCGGGGCGGCCACATCGAAGACGCGATCGCCGCGCCGCTCGGCACGCTGCCAGCGCGGGTCGCGGAACTGCGCGAGCGCGGCCCGCTCGTCGTGTACTGCGGCGCCGGCGAGCGCTCGACGACCGCCGTCTCGCTGCTCGAACGCGCAGGCGTGCGCGACGCGCGCAACCTCGCCGGCGGCCTCGACGCCTGGCGCGATGCCGGCCAGCCCATCGTCACGCACAGCGGAGAGCGCTGAGTCTCCTCTTCGCGCGCCCGCCGCATCCGTGCGCTTGACGCCCGCGGCCGAGCAACCCTAGACTGCGCTAGTCACTAGTAATCTGCAAGCCTGACGGCAGCCAGCCTGCGACGGAGGTTCGCCCGATGTCCGACCCAACGGTGCGCCACGAACGAGCTGGCCACGTGCTGAAGATCACGATCGACAACGCCGAGAAGCGGAACGCGTTCGTCCCATCGATGATGGACGACCTCTCGGCCGCGCTCACATTGCTCGACCGCGATGCGGACCTGCGCGCCGGCGTTCTGTGCGCGGCGGGCGACCACTTCACCGCCGGCCTCGACATGCCGAAGTTCTTCGGCCCCGGCGCGGAACGGCGCGAACCGCCGCCCGAAGACATCGATCCCTTCCAGCTCGCGAGGATATGCCGCAAGCCGATCGTCACCGCCGTGCAGGGCATCACGTACACGATCGGCATCGAGCTGATGCTCGCGGGCGACATCGCCGTCGCCGCCGACGACGCGCGCTTCTGCCAGATGGAGCCAAAGCGCGGGCTGGCGCCGCTCGCGGGCGCGCACGGCCGCTTCCTCATGCGCATGGGGTGGGGCGACGCGATGTACCATCTGCTGCTCGCAGACCAGTTCGGCGCCACCGAGGCGCATCGCATCGGCCTGGTGCAGGAGGTTGTGCCCGCCGGCACGCAGGTCGGCCGCGCGATGGAGCTCGCCGCGATCATCGCCGCCAACGCGCCGCTGGGCGTGCAGGTGACGAAGTTGGCGGCGCGGAAGTTCTACGAGGCGGCAGAAGCCGCCGCACTTGCGGAGCTGCCCAACATCCGCGCCACCGTGCTCGGCTCAGAAGACGCGAAGGAGGGCATCCGCTCGTTCATCGAACGACGCGCAGCCGTGTTCGAAGGCCGCTGAGCGGCGTCGCGCGTCCACCGCTCGCCGGGTACGCTTCGGCCATGTTCGGGCTGCGGGAGCTTCGGCGCGCGATCCGCGATGACCTCGTCGCGCAGGATCACTTCGCGATCGGGCCCGGCTGGGCGCCCGAGGGCCGCGGACCGCGCGCGATGTGGTGGCGCTACCGGCGCAACCACCACGCCGCCGGCATCATGATCCTGTACCGCGTGCGCGAGTGGGCGCGCCGCCGCCCGACGCTCTTCTTGCCCGGCCTCTGCGACCGCGCGATGGAGATCGTGCACCACACATCGATCAGTCGCGAGGTGTCGCTCGGCCGCGGCGTCTACTTCCCGCACGGCGATGCGCACATCCACGGGCGCACTCGCGTCGGCGACTGCGCCATCATCGGCGTGCACTCCGCGATCGGCCTGCGCGGCAGCTTCTTCAGCGAGCAGATGGGCACGGGCGGGCCGCAGATCGGCGCGTACGCGCGGATTGGCACCGGCGCGCGCGTGCTCGGCGCGATCACCGTCGGCGACCGCGCCGTCGTCGGCGCCGGCGCCGTCGTGCTCGAAGATGTGCCGGAGGCGGCGACCGTCGTCGGCATCCCCGCGAAGGTCGTGCGCCAGGGCCCCGTAGGCGCCGAGCTCACCGCCGCGCTGGCGCGCCTCGAAGCGCTCCGCGCCATGGCAGCGGAGGAAGAGCGTTAGAGCTTGAGTTCGCTCGAGTGGCCGGGGAAGAGGCGCGACTTCGGGTCGATGGCTCGCTTGGCGGCGTTTGCGGCGATCGCCGCCTGCCCGAACCCGGTGACGATCAGGTTCAGCGGCTCCGAGCCCTCCACCGCGGCGATGTCGCCCGCCGCGTAGACGCCCTCGAGATTCGTCCGCATGAAGCCATCGACGCGCAGGTGACGCACGTCTGCGAGGTCCAGGCCCCACGATTCGATCGGGCCAAGCGCCGCCTTGAAGCCGATGTTGATCAACACCGCATCGACTTCCAGGTCGCGCTCCTCGCCGGTGCGGTTCTCGTAGATCGTCGCGCCCTGCACTTCGGGCTCGCCCCAGACGCGCTTCAGCTCCCAGAACGTCAGCATCGGGACGCCGCTCGCGCGCAGCGCGGCGAGGCTCGACTCGTGCGCGCGGAACTGGTCGCGGCGGTGGATCAACGTGATGCTCTTCGCCCAGTCCTTGAGGTTCAAGCACCAGTCGACCGCCGTGTCGCCGCCACCGACGATCAGCACGCGCTTGCCGCGGAACGGCCGCTTGTCCTTCACGAAGTAGTGCACCCCGTGTCCCTCGTGCTCGATGATCCCCGGGCGCTCGATCTTGCTCGGCGCGAAGGCGCCGATGCCCGCGCTGATCAGCACCGTGCGCGAGTAGTGCGCCTCGGTCGCCGTGCCCAGGCGCCACACCTGCTCGCCGGCAACATCGGCCCGCGTCAGCGTGTCGATGCGCGTGCCGTAGACGAACTCCGGCTGGAATAGCGAGCACTGTTCCACCAGCAACCGGACGAGGTCCTGCGCCAGGATCTTCGGGTGGCCCGGCACGTCGTAGATCATCTTCTCCGGGTAGAGGACGGCGAGCTGGCCGCCGGGCTCCGGCAGCGCCTCGACGACCTTCGTCGACATCTCGCGCAGGCCGGCGTAGAACGCGGCGAACAACCCCGTCGGGCCGGCGCCGATGATCGTGATGTCGAAGATGCCGTTGGGGTCGCGGTTGAGCATCGCGGGCAGCTTAGCGAGCGACGATCGGAGCCGCTATCGGGGAATCGCCGATGGGTGGCGCGATCTGACCGCCGGCCAGCGCGAGCGGGCATACGGCCCACCTGCGGCAGCGCGGGCATCGCGGCCAGGCCGCCCGCGCAGCGGCTACAATCGTTGCATGAAGCCCGATCCCGTCGTGTCGCTCCAGATCATCAACAACGAGCGGCTGCGGCGTGCCGCGGGGTGGGCCGAGTACCGCGACCTCGGCGGCGCGCTTTCGCTGACGTCCGACGCGCCGGTGGCCGACCTCCACTGCATCGAGAGCTTCACCACCAACGCGCGCGCCGTCGAGTCACTGCTCGACATCGGCTTCGCGCTGCTGCGCGCGTTCGACCGCGAGCCCGCCGTGAAGGCCACGCCGCTCGACCAGCCGGGTGACCTTGCGAAACGGCTCGCGCGGCGGCACATGGCGATCAGGGAGGAGTCCGTAGCGATGGTGCCCCGCGGCGCCGCGCCGTCCGCCCCGCCGCCCGCCGATGTCAGCGTGCGCGTGGTGACGCCGGACGACGCGATCGCGTTCGCCGACACGGCATCCGCCGCCGGGCCGAAATGGATGCGCGCGCTCATGCGGACGACGACGCTGGCCAGCATCAACGAGCCGGGCCACACGTTCTACGTCAGTACCGTTGGCGGCGAGCCCGCCGGCACGCTGCACATGCTCGAGGATGGCTCGGCCGCCGGGCTCTACGCCCTGTCGACGCTGAAGGCGCACCGCGGGCACGGCATCGCGACGGCGCTGCTGTTGCGCGCCATCGCCGACGCGCGGATGCGCACGTGCGACTTCATCTGCCTGCGCACGGCGGCCGGCGGCGACGCGCACCGCCTCTTCGAGTCGCTCGGGTTCGAGGAGGCGCACCGCTCGCTGCTCTGGGAGCCGCGCCGGGGGTAGGCGCGTTGCCCGAACGCGGGGGCGCCGCTACGCTCTCCGTACCCGCGCACCCCTTCGAAACGAGGCACAGCCATGCAATTCACGCTGTCCGATGAACATCGCCTGATCCAGGAGACGGCGCGCCGCATCGCGAAAGAGAAGATCGCGCCGCGCGCCGCCGAGATCGACGAGACGCAGGAATACCCGCACGACATCTTCGCCGCCTTCCGCGACGCCGGCTTCACCGGGCTGACGATCCCGCAGCAGTACGGCGGCAGTGGCGCCGGCATGCTCCCGCTCGCGCTCGCGGTCGAGGAGGCGGCGAAGTACTGCTGCGCCTCCGGGCTGATGCTGCTGCTGTCTGCGCTGCCCTCGCAGCCGGTGATGATCGGCGGCGACGAACGGCAGAAGCAATGGATCGGCAGCGGCATCGCGTCTGGCGAAACGAAGGGCGCGTTTTGCCTCACCGAGCCGAACGTCGGCAGCGACGCGTCAAACCTCGAGACGCGCGCCGTGCGCGACGGCGACGGCTACGTGCTGAACGGCGAGAAGATGTACATCTCCGGCGGAACCGTCGCCGACTACGTCGTCGCGTTCGCGCGTACCGACGGCACGCCGGGGCCGAAGGGCATCAGCGCGTTCATCGTGCCGGCCGATACGCCCGGATTCCGCGTCGCCGGGCAGGACCGCAAGATGGGCGTGCGCGGCGTGCCCACCGCCGACATCGTCTTCGAAGACTGCCGCGTGCCAAAGGCGAATCTCGTCGGCGGCGCAGAGGGCCACGGCTTCACGCACGCGATGCTCACGCTCAACTCGTGCCGGCCCGTCGTCGGCGCGCGCGGCCTCGGCCTCGCCGAGGGCGCGATGACCTACGCGCTGGAGTTCGCGCGCGAGCGCAAGGCGTTCGGCAAGCCGCTCGTCGACCTGCAGGCGATCCAGTTCATGTTCGCCGACATGGCGATCCAGATCGAAGCGTCGCGCATGCTCGTGTACCAGGGCGCGTGGCGCGTCGACCAGGGCCACTACAAGCGCGAGGACGCGGCGTACCTGTCGATCGCCAAGGCGCACGCGACGGAGACGGCCGTGAAGGTGTCGAGCGACGCGTTGCAGGTGCTCGGCGCGCAAGGGTACATGATGGACCACCCGCTCGAACGTCATTACCGCGACGCGCGGCAGCTGATGATCGTCGAGGGCACGAGCCAGATCCAGCGCGTCGTCATCGCCCGCTCGCTGATCGAGCGCGAGCTGGTGTACCCGTAGGCATGCGCATCGCGCTGATCGGGCAGGCGGCGTTCGGCGAAGCGGCGTTCAACGCGCTGCGCGCGGACGGCCACGAGATCGTCGCCGTCGCGTCGGTGCGCGGGGCGCCCGAGCGGCCCGACGCGCTGTGGGCCGCCGCCAGCGGCGCCGGCGCGCCTGTCTTCCCCACCGGGCGCCTGAAGAACGACGACGTGCTCGATCGCTGGGCGGACACGCGCCCCGACCTCTGCGTCATGGCATTCGTCACGCACATCCTGCCGGAGCGCGTAATCGACCTGCCGGCGCACGGCACGATCGAGTATCACCCGTCGCTGCTCCCGCGGCACCGGGGCCGCAGTGCGATCAACTGGGCCGTGCGCATGGGCGACAGCGTCACCGGCCTGACCGTCTTCCGGGTCGACCGCGGGATCGATACGGGGCCGATCTTGCTGCAGAAGGAAACACCGATCGCGCCCGATGACACCGTCGGATCGCTGTACTTCGACCGGCTCTTCCCGATGGGCGTCGACGCGCTCGTCGAAGCGGCGCGGCTCGTCGAACGGGGCGAAGCGCCGCGCATCGCGCAGGATGAAGCGCTGGCGACGTACGAACCACCCGCCGAAGACGAGAACAGCGGCATCGACTGGAGCGCCCCGGCGCACGACGTCTACAACCTCGTGCGTGGCTCGAACCCGCAGCCCGGCGCACACACCGCGTTCAACGGCGCGATGCTCCGCATCTTCGACGCGCGCCTGCACGAGGGCGGCGCCGGCGCCGCGCCCGGCACGATTATCGCCGCCGGCGAGACGCTCGACATCGCGCTCAAGGGCGGCGTGCTTCGTGCGATGCGCGTGCAACCGGCCGGCGGCAAGAAGGTCGCCGCAGCCGAGTGGGCCGCCGCGGCGGGCGCGGAACGCGGGATGGCGCTCGGCTAAAGCGGCCGCGCGGCGAGGTCCAGCGCGAGCTGCACGAGCGTGCGCACCGGGATGCCGCTGCCGCCCTTCGGGATGACGCCGCGCTCCTTGTCGAACATGTCGACGCCCGCGATGTCGAGGTGCGCCCACGGCCGGTCGTCGACGAACTCCTTGAGGAAGAATGCCGCGGCGATCGACCCGGCGTTGCGCCCGCCGCTGTTCTTCACGTCGGCCACGTTGCTCTTGTTCAGATCCTTGTATTCGTTGAACATCGGCAGCTGCCAGCACTTCTCGCCCGTCGCCGCCGACGCCTGCTTGATCCGGTCGGCCAGCGCGTCGCTGTTCGCGAACACACCGAACGCCACGTCACCGAGCGCGACCGAAATGGCGCCGGTGAGCGTCGCGACGTCGACCAGCGGCGAAAGGCCGAGCTTGGCCGCGTAACACAGCGCATCGGCGAGGATCAGGCGGCCTTCGGCGTCGGTGTTCACCACCTCGATCGTCTTGCCGTTCATCGCCCGGAGCAGGTCGCCGGGCTTGGTCGCGTTGCCGCCGGGCATGTTCTCGGTCGCCGGCACAAGCGCGGTGACATTGACGGGCGCCTTCAGCCGCGCCAGCGCGACCATCGACGCGATCACCGCGGCGCCGCCCGACATGTCCGCCTTCATCTCCTCCATGCCCGCCGCCGGCTTGATCGAAATGCCGCCGGTGTCGAAGGTGATGCCCTTGCCGATGAACCCGATCGGCGTCGCGTCGCCGCCGCCGGCGTACGTGAGGACGATGAACTTCGGCGGTTGCGCGCTGCCCTTCGCCACGCCCAGGAACGAGCCCATGCCCTGCTCCTGCGCCCACTCGCGGCCGTACACGTGCACGCCCAGGCCGTGTTGCTGCGCAAGCTCCTCCGCGCGCCCGGCCAGGTCGGTCGGCGTCATCAGGTTCGCCGGCTCGTTCTGCAGATCGCGCGCGACGTTCGCCGCCTCGGCGACGATCTGCCCGCGGCTCGCGGCCGCGGCCAGCGCGCCCACGCGCGCGCGGTCCTGCTCGACGATCGTGACCGACTCGACGCCGGTCGCGTCATCGTCGGTGCGCTTGTGACGGTCGAAGCGATACAGCCCGAGCATCGCGCCCTCGGCGATCGCCTGCGCGCACGCCTCGGCGTCGAGCCCGGCGATGCCGGCGCCGTGTGCGATCGTCGCGAACCGCGCGACGCGCTTGCCGCGCAGGAACCGCGCGACGGCTGCCGAAAGCTCGCGCACGCGATCAATCGTGAATTCGCCGCTCTTGCCGAGACCGGCGACCAGCACGCGCGGCGCGGGCATCTTGCCGAAGGTGTGGAGCAGCGTCATCTCGCCCCACTTGCCGCGGATGTCGCCCTGCGCGATCAGCTCGCTGATCATCCCGGCGAGCGCGCGGTCGACGGCGCCCGTGCCGCCGCCGGGCGTGGTGACGCCCTCAAACAGGTTGACGACGATGCACGGCGCATCGGACTGCGTGATATCGCCGGCCTGGACGTTGATCTGCATGACTCGAGACTGCCCTCTCGCTTGCCAGCCGCCCCGGCACGGCCGCGCGGCTGCATCTTATGAGTGAGGTACACGGCGAGCAATGCGGCCCGCCCGTCACGCGCGCTCCCCGATCCGTGTATGGATCGGCGGCCGACGGCGCCGTCTGCAGCGCGGCGGAAACGCCGAGCGACGGACGCGTGACCGGCGCCGCTGCAGCACTATGTCAACAAGCTGGGCGGCGGCGATTTGTCCCCAATTCATGTATTCGGTAACATCAGAATCACAGGGTGCACGCCGATGATTAGGACGTGCGCGAACCCAACGACCAGCCGACTGAACGTTCACACGCCGGTAACCGCGCGGTAACCGGGGCGTCGCAAGCGCGTCGTACCGTGAAGGCGCAGCGGCGGCTGTACGTCGTTGACGGGAGGGAAGAAGAGGACATGAGCGCGCCCCCGCCGGACCCCGCGATCGCCAACGCAGACCTCTGGAGCGCGTACTTCCAGCAGCAGTGGAGGGCGTTCCTGAACCCGTTCGGCGTGCGCGCCGAATCGCCCGTCGCCCAGCTGGCTGATGGCGCGGCCGCCCGCATCTCGGGCTTCCTGACGCTGCTCGCCGCCGGACCGATCGCCTGGCTGTTCGAGGCGAACGCGCCGCAGGTGTCCGCGCTCGCCCGCCGGGACGCCATCGCCCACCCGGTCGCGATCCCCGCGCGCGCGCAGGACGAGGCGATCGAACCCGCGGCGTAGGGCGCCATTATCCACCGGGCGATGGAACTGCGGCTCCCGGCTGGGAGCCGATTTGATGTTTGGTGCAACCATGCCCACTCACCCCTTGACAGCGCCCGCCCACATATCGTAAATTCCCGATATGAAGGTGATCGAGGCGACGGCCGCGGAGGAGAAGACGGTGGCGATGCTGCGCGCGATCGCGCACCCGGCGCGCTACCGCATCATCAGGCTGCTCGCCCAACGGCAGGCGTGCGTCTGCGGCGCCCTCGTCGACGAGCTGCCGCTCGCCCAGTCCCCCGTCTCCGAGCACCTGAAGGTGCTCAAGGATGCCGGCATCGTGCGCGGCACGGTCGAAGGGCCGAACCGCTGCTACTGCCTGGAGCCGGAAGCCATCGCGTGGCTGAAGCGCGAGTTCGAAGGGCTGAGCAACGCGTGTTGCTGAGCCCCTTCTCTCGTGCGGAGGATATCGGCAAAAACCGATAGCATGGCGCGGAGGAGCGCCGAAAGGAGCGGAGAATGTCCCGGACAGCAGCAGAGATCAAGCAAGCGGTGCAGGAGCACTACGGCGAGCGCGCACGGAAGGCAGAGGGGTGTTGCGGCCCGTCGTCGCGCGACAACCTGTACGTCGCCGAGGATGTGCAGGACCTGCCGGAGACCGTTGCCTCGTACGGCTGCGGCAACCCCACGGCGATGGCCGGCATCGGCGAGGGCGAGGTGGTGCTCGACCTGGGCTCCGGCCCCGGCCTCGACTGCTTCCTCGCGTCGAAGCAGGTCGGCCCGAGCGGCCGCGTCATCGGCCTCGACATGACCGACGACATGCTCAAGCTCGCCAACGCCAACAAGGCGAAGCTCGGCGCCGAAAACGTCGAGTTCCGCAAGGGCGAGATGGAGGCGATGCCGGTCGAAAGCGGCACCGTCAACGTCATCCTTTCCAACTGCGTGATCAACCTGTCGCCCGACAAGGACGCGGTGTTCCGCGAATCGGCCCGCGTGCTCAAGCCGGGCGGCCGGTTCCACGTGTCCGACATCGTGCTCTCCCGCCCACTGACGGACGGCGAGCGCGACGACCTGGCGCTGTGGGCGGGCTGCGCCGCGGGCGCCCTGCTCGAAGACGACTACCTGGCGCGGCTGCGGACGGCTGGCTTCACCGACGTACGCGTCGACAGCCGCGGCCCGATCGGCGAGAAGCCGTGGTACAGTGCGACGATCTCCGCGTTCAAACCGGCGCCGATCGACCTCATCGCCGCGACGCGATGCTGCTAGGGGAGCGCATGACCACCGTCAGCGTGCGGTTCTTCGCCGGGCTCCAGAACGTCGTCGGCGCCAAGACGGCCGACGTATCGCTGCCGAACGGCGCGACGGTGCAGCAGTTGCGCGACCGGATCATCGCCGAGTACCCGGTGCTCGAGGCCTTCATGGGCACGCTGGTGATCGCGGCGGACGAGGAGATCGTGCCGCCCGAGCGCGTGCTGCGCGACGGCGACACGGTGGAGTTGATACCGCCGATCAGCGGCGGCTGACGGTTCGCTGGATTCCGATGGGCAAGAGGGACGCGCGCCTGCGCGTCCCTCTTTCGGTGCGCGGCTATCGCCGGCGCGCCGTCAACGCGGCGCTGCGGGCCGCGCGGCCGCAAGATCGTGCAGGCGCGTGGCATACGACTCGATCGTGTCGCGGAGGGCGAGCGGCGCGAGCCACTCGGCGGGGATGCCACGCTCCCCGTAGTGCGCGCCGGCAAGCTGCCCGTAGATCGCTCCCGTCGTATCCGCATCATCGCCGAGGTTCACCGCGAGCAGCATCCCCTCGCGGAAGTCGCCGCCGCGGTCGAACGCCCACAGCGCCGCCTCGAGCGACCGCGCCGCGTAGCCGTTGCCGCGGATCTGCGGCGGGTCCTTCTCCCGGAACGACCCGAGCGCGACCTCGTCGATCTCCGGCGCGAGCGGTTCGCCAGCCCAGACGCCGGCCGCCGGCTCGAAGCGCGGCGCGAGCAACTCGTCCTTCGTCGCGCCGCGGACGGCGCCGGCGATCAGCGCGGCCAGGTACCGGCACGCGTCGACGGCGACCGCTGCGCCGTGCGTGGTGCGTGAGCTCTCGCCCGCGCGCTCGATGGCCGCGCGGGCGTCGCGGGCGTGGAACAGCGGCACCGGCGCCAGGCGCATCAGCGAGCCGTTGCCGGCCATCCAGCGGTCGGTCGAGCCGCAGTACGGCTCGCGCGTCTTCTCGAACCGCCACAGCGCGTCCACCGTCGTGTTGCCGATGTCGAAGCAGCGGCCATTCGCGCTGAGGTGGCCGTGCCGGTACCAGCGCACGTACCGCTCGAGCTGGTCGATCGGGTCAAAGCCCTCGCGCTCGATCAGGCTCTCCGCGAGGCAGAGGGCCATCGACGTGTCGTCGGTCCACTCGCCGGGCTCGAGGCCGAACGGGCCGCCGCCCGTCATCTCGGCGTGGGGCTCGAACGTGCCGGGCGGCTTGAACTCGAGCGTGGTGCCGAGCGCGTCGCCGGCCGCGAGGCCGAGGAGCGAGCCGCGGTACCGCCCGAGGGTGTCCATCGCTACGCGCGCGACCGTGCTGCGGCGACGCGCGCCGGCCGGCGCGCGGGCGCGCGGCGAGCGCGCTTCGGCGCTCCCGTCCGCTTCGGCGCAGTCCCTGCCTTCGTGGCGCCCGCGGGCTTCGCCTGCGACGCCTCGATCTTGTCGATACGGTCGCGCAGCTTGCGGTTCTCCTCGCCGAGCTTGTCGAGGTCCTCGCGCAGCTTGCGGATCTCCTCGCCCTTGTCGGCGCCCTCGCGCAGGCGGGCGATCGCCTCCTTCGCCGTGCGGATCACGCGCCCGTCGATGTCGCGGTCGATGACGTTCTGCAGCTCGCCGACCGCCTTCATCTCCTTGAGTTCGGCGAGCGCGCCGATCGCGTTCAGGCGAACGCGCAGCCAGTCGTCGGTCAGCAACTCGACGAGGCGGTCGTACGCCTTGTCCTTCGCCTTGTCGCTGAGCCGCCCGAGCTTGCCGAGCGCGAACGTCGCCGCGCCGCGCACCGGGTTCGACTTCCCGCGCCGCGTCCAGTCAACCGCGATCGGCAGCGCGCGCTCGTCCTTCAGCTCCGTGAGACCGGTGAGCGCCTGCGCGCGGACGACGTCGTTCTGCGACTCTCGCAACATCGCGACCTTCGCGAGCGCGTCGAAGGCGCGGGGCTGGCGTGTCATGCCAAGCGACTGCGCGGCCGCCGCTTCGACGTAGTAGCTGGCATCGCCCTTGCGCAGCAACGCGTCGAGCGCCTCGGCCGCGCGTTCCTCGCGGAACTGGCCGAGCGCCGTGACGACGCCGCGCCGCGCCTTCGGGTGCTTCACCTTCAGGCATCCGAGCAGCGCGTCGAGCGCGAAGTCGGTCTTCATGGACCCGAGCGCGCGCGCCGCTTCGGCCTGCACGCCCCAGAAGGCGTCGCGCATCACCGCGTCGGCGAGCGCCGTCGCTGCCTCGCGCGTGCCGAGCTTCGCGAGTTCCTTCGCGGCGTCGATGCGGCCGATGGCATCGTCGTCGTCCTTCAGTTGGAAGAGCAACATCTCCTTGCCCGGCTTGAAGTCGACCGTCTTCAACAGGTTATGGCCCGGGTCGAAGCGCACCATCTGCGGTTTCGCCGGCAGGCTGAAGTAGAAGTTGTGCACCTTCTCGCTGATCTCGACCGCAAACGCATGCGTCTTGCCGTCGACGCTGAAGTCGACGGTCACGGGGAAGCGGAACACCGACGAGTCCTTTTCGTCCTGGGTCTGCGCGACGTTGAGCTTCGCCTGCTTCGCTTCCTCGTTCCACTCGTACGCCAGCTTGAACGCCGGGTGCCCGCCGCGGTACACGAACTCGTCGAACAACCAGTCGATGTTCCGGCCCGTCGCCTCGGTGATCGCGCGCTGGAAGTCCGGCGTGGTCACGTTCGTGTTGCGGTGCTTGCCGACGTAGTGGTGCAGCGCCTTCCGCCACAGCGCTTCGCCAAGCACCGTGCGGACCATGTGCAGGACAAGCGACCCCTTCTCGTACAGGTGGCGGTCGAAGAGGTCGATCGGCTGGTTGTACACGTTGTGGACGATCGGGCGGCGGTACCGGCCGGCATCCTCCCCCACGTAGATCTGCGTGTTCTGGTACAGGTCGTACCGGAACTCGTCCGTCCCCTTGTTGTGCTCGAGGAACAGCGAGTCGAGGTATGTCGCGAACCCCTCGTTGAGCCAGCCGTGCGCCCAGTCGCGGCACGTGAGCAGGTCGCCGAACCACTGGTGCGCGAGCTCGTGCGCCACGAGGCTGTCCGGGTCGGAGTCGAGTGACGCGCGCTTGTCGAGCAGCGACGTCTCGGTCAGTGTCGTTGCGCTGATGTTCTCCATGCCGCCGAAGATGAAGTCCGCGACGAACGTCTGCGCATAGCGGGCGTACGGGTACGCCACGCCCGTCAGGTCGCCGAAGAAACGGAGCATGGCCGGCGTGCGCCCGAGCGACCGCTCGATGTCGGCGCGGCGCCCCCGCGGGCCGTAGTACTGCGCCGGCACGCCGTCGACTTTGTGCTCGATCTCTTCGAACGCGCCGACGATCTGGCTCAGCAGGTACGTGACGTGCGGCGTATCCATGTGCCAGTGGTAGGTGCGCCCGCCGCCGCGCGCCTCCTTCACGCCTTTGAGCGCGCCGTTGCCGATGCTGATCATCCCCGCCGGCACGGTGACGATCACCTCCGTCGTCTGCTGGTGGTTGGGGAAGTCGATGCACGGATACCAGTAGCGCGAGTCCTCGCTCTGGCCCTGCGTCCACGCCTGCACGGGCTTGTCCGGATACGCGCGGTCAGGGCCGGTGAAGTACAGGCCGCGCCGCGGACTCGCGCTGTACGCGATGGCGATATCGGTCTCGGCGCCGGCCTTGAGCGCGCGCGGAAGCTCGATGCGCAGGGTCGGGTCGCTGTGGCTGAACTTCGCCGCCGCGCCGCCGGCGGTGACGCCGCCGATCTCCATCTCGCCCGCGTCGAAGGTGATGCTGCGCACGCCGTCGTTGATCGCGCGGACCGTGTGCGTCGCCGTACCGGCGATGAGGCGCTTCCTCGGGTCGATGCGGATCTGAAGCTTGATGTGCCGGACATCCACGACGAGGTCGCGCGCGTAGTGCGGGCGGTCGCCCGCAAGCGAAAAGCTGCGCGGACCGGCCGCGCTGGCGGAAGCGGCCCGCGAGCACGTCGCGCCGGCATGTTCGATGGCATCGAAGTCAGGCATCTGGTCCTCCCCTGGGACGAACGATGGCGCGAGCGCGCGCCGCGAGCACGATGCTGTGGGATCGGGTCATGATAGCCGCGTCACGCGGGCAACGCGATGCGACGGCGCGCGTCAGCGTGCGCGGGGGCTGTGCAACGCGCCGCTGGCGATCGGTTCATCGATGTAGAGGTCGCCGTTGCGGATCTTGATGTTGAAGCCGCATTCGGGGTTCGTGCAGGCCCACGCCTTGAAATGGATCGACGCGCCCTGGCTGCCGAAGTCAGACAGCGGGACGAGGTCGCCGAGCTTGCACTTCTGGCACTTGGGGAATCCCGAGACTTCCATGCCGGCCATCCTCCCCACCCGCGCGGCCCCGCCGAGGCCCGGAGCAAATGTGGCGCGAGTATAGCAGCGAGGATTTAACATTTGCAACGCGCCGCAAACCCGCCGACCGCCGGCGCCGCGGCCGCCCGCGCCACCGCGGCGCGGACCAGCGGACGGGCCCGCATTCGTTATGTGCGAAGACGATCCGCCCGGCGCTCCCTGCCGCCTTCAGCGCAGGTCGCGCAGCGCGGCCTCCACCGCTGCGGCGATGACGCGGTGACCGGCATCGTTCGGGTGCGGGTCAGGCGCCGGGTCGAGGAGATGCGTGAAGTCGCCGCCGCGGCCATCGAAGTCGGGCCGCGCTACGGCGACGCGCTCGTGGCGCGCCGCCACGCGCTGCACCGCTTCGGCGAGGCGCGGCAGCACGCGCGAGGCGGGCGCTTCGAACTCGTGGCCTGTGCCCGAGAAGAAGTCCGGGTACGCGAGCAGCACGACCGGCACGCGCGCGTTCGAGTCACGGACATAGCCGACGATCGTGTCGAGGTTGCGTTCCACGCCGGCGATCGCCTCATCGAGCGGGCACGCCGCTGGCAGCGGATCCTGAGCGCACGCCGCGTTCGGGATCAGCGTCGCCAGGTCGTTGCCGCCTGCGGAAACCGTCACGAACCGCGCCTGCCCCGCCTCGGTCAACGTGATCGCGCGCGCGAGCTGGCGCTCGATGACGTCGCGTGTCGTCGCGCCGGCCACGGCGAGGTTCAGCAGCGTGACGTCGTGCTCACTCGCGAGCAGCGCGGGAAACGACGTGGCCGCCGGGTCGCTGGCGCCGCTGCCGGCGGCGACCGAGTCGCCGAGCGAGACGTAGATCGTGTCGATGCGCGCCTCGTCGCCGCGGCCGAGCAGCCACGCCACGCCGAGCACCACCGCGCCGGCCGCCAGCAGCAGCGCCACGCCGAGCGCTACGGCGACAAACGCGCCGGCCCCGCCACGATCGTCCGAATTGCCGAGGTTGCGAGGCGCGAGCAGCATCGACGAAGTATAGGTCGGGCGCGCGGTGGCCTGAGCGGGCGCGCCGCCGTACACTCTGCGGGCGCACGCAGGCAAGCGCGCGAGACAGGAGATGCGACGATGAAGACGACGACATTTCCGGCAGGTTTCACGTGGGGCACAGCTACGGCCTCGTACCAGGTCGAGGGAGCGTGGAACGAGGACGGCAAGGGCGAGTCGATCTGGGATCGCTTCAGCCACACCGAGGGCAAGATCCTCAACGGCGACACCGGCGACGTCGCGTGCGACCAGTATCACCGGTACAAGGAAGACGTCGCGCTGATGAAGGAGCTCGGGCTCACCGGCTACCGCTTCAGCATCGGCTGGCCGCGCGTGTTCCCGGACGGCCGCGGCGCCGTGAACCAGAAGGGGCTCGACTACTACAGCCGCCTCGTCGATGAGCTGCTGGCGAACGGCATCCAGCCGTTTCCGACGCTCTACCACTGGGACCTGCCGCAGGCGTTGCAGGACCAGGGCGGCTGGGCCAACCGCGACATCATCGAAGCGTTCGCGACGTACGCGGAGACGTGCGTGGGCGCGCTCGGCGACCGCGTGAAGCACTGGATGGTCATGAACGAGCCGTGGGTGTTCACGTTCCTCGGGTACGTGTTCGGGATCCACGCGCCCGGGCTGCGCGATTCCGCCGCCGGCATGCGGGCCACGCACATCACCAACCTCGCCCACGCGCGGGCGATTCGCGCCATGCGCGCCACGGGCCTGCCACAGACCATCGGCACGGCGTACAGCATGACATCGACCTACCCCGAGACCGGCAGCGCCGAGGACCGCGCCGCGGCCGAGCGGCACCACGCGTTCGCCAACGACTGGTTCCTGCGGCCGGTCATGAAGGGCGCGTATCCACATGCCTACGTCGACCAGGAGGCGGCGCTGGCGAAGATGGACGTCCGGCCGGGCGACATGGAGGCGTGCGTCGCCCCACTCGACTTCATCGGCATCAACCTGTACCAGCGGACGATCGTCGCCGCGGCCGCCAACGACAAGAACCTCGGCGGACGCACGATCATGGGGCCGGGCCCGCGCACGGATTTCAACTGGGAGGTGTGGCCCGCGGCGCTGTACCAGATGATCATGCGCGTGCATCGTGACTATCCGGGCGTGCCGCTCTACGTCACCGAGAACGGCTGCTCCTACGGCGACGGACCCGACGCCAGCGGCCGCGTCCACGACGACAGGCGCATCAAATTCCTCGATGGCTTCATCGGCCAGACGGCGCGCGCGATCGACGAGGGCGCCGACGTGCGCGGGTACTACTGCTGGACGCTCATCGACAACTTCGAGTGGGCGACGGGCACGAGCCAGCGGTTCGGCATCGTCCACGTCGACTTCGACACGCAGAAGCGCACGGTCAAGGACAGCGGCTACTGGATGCGCGACCTGATCAAGTCGAACCAGATCGCGTATGACGAGACGCTCGTGTAGTGGATTGAACGCGGGCGGGCCGCGCCGCGGCGCAGCTCACCGACGGGGGACGGCCGCATCATCGGCAGTCCGCGAAGCTGCGCTAACTCTGGTAGTAGATCCGGCAGGAGGTGCGGCCCCAGTACGACTGGCCCGACAGCCCGAGCAGGCAGTCATCGACGTTGACGTTGACCTTCACGCGCGCGCAGGCGCCGGGTCCATCGGTGACGGACTTGCCGAGGATGAACTTCACGCACGCCGCGAGGTTCGGGTCGCCACCGCCGATCACCTCGTCGCACTCGCCGCGGCCCTCGGCTGAAAGGCCGGCCATGTAGCCGATGCACGCCTTCAGCGGCGGCAGGCACGAGAGCGCCGTAAACGCGCCCGTGTCGCTCGATGACCAGCCGGCCGGCGTCAGCGCGTTGACGCGCCAGTAGTGCGTCAGCCCCTTCGCGATGCCAGGCCAGGTGTGCATGCCCGTGCCGCTCGGCACCGGCCCGGCGCCGACGAACGTCCCCGGAGCGAAGCCGTTGTTCATCGTGCTCAGGTCGAGCCACTGCGGGCCGGACGCGTTCGCCTTCCATTTGAAGGTGGCCCTGACGGTGCCGTCGCCGTCACACTTCTGCACGACCTCGATCGTCGCCGGCGGGCCGCCGCTGCCGCCGTTACCGCCGCAATTCGATACGAACGCGCCGGCCGCGGTCTCCTTCCACCCGAACGAGTACAGCGTGTTGACGCGGTAGAAGAACTTCAGGCCCTGCGGCACGCCATCGAGCGCGTACGCCGTCTGGCCGCCGGTGAGCGGGCCGTGCCCGTGGAACCACCCCGGGATGAAGCCCTCGGTAAGGGAGATATCGACCCACGTCTGCACCGCGTCCTTTCCGGGCGCGGGCCACGCGAACGTGACCGTCGCGGCGCCGGGCACGGCCGCGCTGCATGACTGCGTCACGGCGCTCCCCTGGGCGCGCGAGTTCGGCGCCTGCACCCAGGTAACAAGGCCGACGCCGACGACCGCGATGAAGAACCAGCGCCCGATCACGGGACCTCCCTATACCCCTATACAGGGAGTGTCGGACGCCGTGCGGCGTTCTGGAGTGCCCCCGTAGGGGTCAGTCCGGCGCCGCTTCGATGGCCGCAAGCGCCGATTCGGCGACCCGGTCCAGCGGGCGCGAAGCGTCGATGATGTGCCAGCGCGCCGGATCCGCCGCGGCGAGCGCCAGGAATCCGGCGCGCACCCGCTCGTGAAACCCGATGTCGCTGCGGTCGAAGTGGTTCGCGCCGCCCGCCGACTGGCGCCGCGCGAGGCCGGCCTCCACCGGCAGGTCGAGCAACAGCGTGAGATCGGGCGCGAGGCCGCCGGTCGCGATGGCGTTGGCGCGGTCCACCAGCTCGCGTGGCAGGCCGCGGCCAAACGCCTGGTAGGCGACCGACGACGCGACAAAGCGGTCGCACAGCACGGTCGCGCCGCGCTCCAGCGCCGGCCGAATGACCTCGGCGACAAGCTGGGCGCGCGCCGCTTCGAACAGCAGCAGCTCGGCCAGCGCACCCGCCGGGCGCTCCGGCGCGAGCAGGATGTCGCGAACCCGTTCGCCGAGCGCGGTGCCGCCCGGCTCGCGCGTCAGCACGACGCCGGCGCCGCGCCCGGTCAGCCGCTCACCGAGCGCGCGCTGTACGCTCGACTTCCCGGCGCCCTCGCCACCTTCCAGCACGATGAACCGTCCCGGCATGGCCGCATTCTAGGGGATGCGCGCAACACGAACGGGGACGCGCCGGCGCCCCCGTGTCCATACCGCAGCGCGGCGCGTTCACCGCACCGTGATCGTCGCGCTGTCGCAGGGGATACGCGGTGTGTCTTCGTTTCCAGGATCGCCCTCGCACGCCGCCCACGCGATAGCGATCCCGTTCGCCGCGATCAGGTCGTGGAGCGAGAGTGTGGTCTGACCGGGCGCGACGGCATGGAACGTGATGACCCCGATGACGAGATCGCCCATCATGTTCGGGGTACCGACGGTGAAGCACGACAGGTACGCCTGGCCGGTGTTTGGATCACCATCGCCGTTCACGCCGCCGGGATCGTCGAGATCTCCCTCGGGAGCGGGCATGCAGTCCCAGGCAGCGGCCGTGCCACCGAGTCCATGGGTGTTGAGGTCCGGGTTGCGTTCGGTCGAGTCGCCTCCGGAGACACTCGGCGCGACAATCTTCACGCGGTCGTAGTTAAGGACGAACTGCGTGGCCGAGAGGCCCCCCGTGGCCTCGCCCACGTTGGCATAGACGATCGCGACGCGGAACGTGTCGCCGGGGTTCACCTCGCGCGAGGTCTGGATGCCGGGCTTCGACGCATCGACGTCGACCATCGCGCGCAGGTCCGATGGCTGCGGGTCCGGCGGCGCAACCTCCGTCGGGTCGATCACTGGCGTCGTGCCGGCGATCGGCGTCACCGCCGGGATCGTGCTGATCACGACGGGCGTGTCGTCGGGCGAGCCACCGAAGACCGGGTCAGCGATCGCCGTCTGCTCAGAAGGGTCGCGCGTGCCCAGGGGGTCGATCGTCGGGGCGCTGCCGGGCGTGCCGGCCGCGTCCGTGCCCGATGCAGCCGGCGAGCCGCCGCCGGCTGTGCGCGCGGTTGCGCTCGCCGCCGGCGTACCATCGCCGTTGTCGCCGTCATCGTCACCGCCGCAGGCGACAAAGGCAGCCGCCATCGCCAGGGCCACCGCCGCTACGAGCGCAGTCTTCTTCAACAACCCCCACCTCCGTACGCTCCCCGCGTCATGGCGTCACGCTCCGCACGGCTCCAGTGACGCGAGCGGCATGATACTCGATCGTCTCGCCGCCCTGCTCGGTCACGATACGATACCCGGGCGTGATCACCTGCGCGCACGCCTCGCCGGGGCCGGCGGCGCCGAGGCATGCGTCCGGCCAGTCGACCGGCTCCACGCTGATGATACGCGCGCCGCTCCCCGCCTGATTCAGCGCGTCAAGCACGACGCGCGGACGCCAGACGCGCCAGCCGTCGGCGGCGGCCGAAACGTACTCCCACGGCTCGACGTCGGCGCTCGCCGCGCGCGCCATCGGAAGCGTGCCGGACTGCGTGGCGGCGACGCCGGCGGACTCGAGCTTCTCGGCGGACAGCGCGGCGGCGGGCAGCGTGCGGACCGCGACGAGCAACTCGTCATCGAGCGTGGCGGTGTCACCGGCGCCAGCGGTCGTGACCGCGGTGGGCAGCGCCGGTCGCGCCGGCGTGCCGCCGCCGTCGCCGCCGCCGCACGCCCCGAGCGCGAGCGCGGCCACGGCCAGCGCGATGGCGCGGGCAGGCGCCGTCTTCGTCCTCACCCTGTCACTCCAGCACACGGCGCCGCCCACTTCAATACGACGCTGGGCGCCGTCCGCCGGTTCCGCGCGCGCCAAAACCGCGTATCGCCCCCGTTTGGGGGGGTCGAACCGTTCTGCTATACTCCCGCCGGTCTGCGCCAGAAGGCGCCAGATACGCGAAGGGAGCGGCCGGTCGCCTCGGCGATGACGGCCGTACTTTATGCCAGCAGTAGTAGTCATCGGTGGCCAGTGGGGCGATGAAGGCAAGGGCCGCGTCGTCGACCTGATCGCGCAGGGCGCGTCGGTCGTCGCGCGGTACTCGGCGGGCAACAACGCCGGGCACACCGTCATCAACGACCTGGGCGAGTTCAAGCTGAACGTCGTCCCGGCGGGCATCTTCTACCCGGAAAAGACGTGCATCATCGGCAACGGCGTGGCGCTCGACCCCGGCGTCGTGCTGAACGAGATCGACCAGCTGGTGTCGCGCGGCATCAGCGTCGAGCACCTGTTCATCAGCGACCGCTGCCACGTCATCATGCCGTGGCACCCGCTCATCGATATCGCCGACGAGAAGATGCGCGGCGCGGCGGCGATCGGCACGACCGGCCGCGGCGTCGGTCCGTGCTTCACCGACAAGGTCGCGCGGATGGGCATCCGCACCGGCGACCTGATCGACCCGGATGCCTTCCGCAAGCGGCTCGACTTCCTGCTGCCGTACAAGAACAAGGTGCTGCAGCAGCTGTACGGCGTGCCGCCCCTCGACGACGCGGACGTCTACCAGCGCTACTGCGCGTTCGGCCAGCGGCTCAAGCCCTTCGTGCGCGACACGGCGCAGATCGTGCACGAGGCGCTCGACCGCGGCGAGACGGTGCTGCTCGAAGGCGCGCAGGGCTGCCTGCTCGACCTCGATGCCGGCACCTACGAGTACGTCACGTCGTCCGTCCCATCATCGTCCGCCGGCGGCGCCGGCATCGGCATCGGTATCGGGCCGACGGTGATCCAGCAGGTCGTCGGCATCTACAAGGCGTACATGACGCGCGTCGGCAACGGGCCGATGCCGAGCGAGCTGCTCGATGAGACCGGCCAGATCCTGCGCATCGAGGGCCCTCGCCCGGAGATCGGCACGACGACAGGCCGCCCGCGCCGCACCGGCTGGTTCGACGCCGTCGCCTCGCGCTACAGCGCGATGGTCAACGGCGTCACGAGCGGCGTACTGACACGGCTCGACGTCCTCGACAACTTCCCTTCGATCAAGATCTGCGTGGCGTACGAGACGCCGGACGGCCGCACGCTTACCACGCTGCCCGCGAGTTCGGTGCTGCTGGGCGAAGTCACGCCCGTATACGAGGAGGTGCCGGGCTGGCTCGCGCCGACGAACACCGCACGCTCATGGGACCAGCTGCCGAAGGGCGCCCGGGAGTACATCCGCCGGATCGAGAAGCTGATCGGGATCCCGATCGACATCGTTTCAGTGGGGCCGGAGCGCGACCAGGCGATCATCGTCCACGACGTACTCAAGGTGAAGCCGCGCACGTAGCCACGCCCACCACGATGGCGAAGGAGGCCGGATTGCGGCACATCCGGCGCGGCATCGCCTCCCCATTCGCCGTGCTGCTCCGGCAAGCCGCAGCCGACGGCGCCGCGCGCATCTCGCTCGACCCGGTGGACCCGGCGCGCCGCCCGAGCGAACGCTCCAGTTTCGCGACGGCCAGTGCTGACCCCGCGCGCGCCGGTATCGCGCTGATCACGGAAGCGACGGCGCGATGAGGCGCACCGCTGCGCTTGCGTTCGCCGCGCTTGCGCTCACGCTCGCAGCGTGCGCCGGCGACGGCGGCGAACCCACGCCGACCGCCGAACCGAGCGCAACCCAGGCCGCGAGCCCGACGCCGCGCGCGCCGTCGCTCGACTGGCATGACTGCGACGATGGCTTCGAATGCGCGACGCTCGATGCGCCGCTGGACTACGCCAATCCCGCCGCCGCAACGATCGGCATTTCCCTGATCCGCTTGCCGGCGCGCGACCCTGAGCGGCGCATCGGCGCGCTCGTGACCAACCCCGGCGGGCCGGGCGCCTCGGGCGTCGACTACGCGCGCTACCTGCCGGGCATCCTGCCGGAAGAACTGCTCGACCGCTTCGACATCGTCAGTTTCGACACGCGCGGCAGCGGCGCGAGCGCGCCCGCCGACTGCGGCGACAACTTCGACTGGCTGTACGACAACGACCCCACGCCCGACACACCCGGGGAACGCCAGGCGCTGATCGATGACGCCCGCCGCTACGTCGACGCCTGCCAGCGCCTGAGCGGCGACCTGTTGCGGCACGTCGACTCAGTCAGCACGGCGCGCGACATGGACCTCATCCGCGCCGCGCTCGGCGATGAGCGGCTCACCTATCTCGGCTACAGCTACGGCACCTACCTCGGCGCCCTGTACGCGGAGCTGTTTCCCGGCAGCGTGCGTGCGCTGGCGCTCGACGGCGCCGTCGACCCGTCGATCCCGTATCCGGAGGGGCTGATCACGCAGTCGCTGGGGTTCGAGCGCGCGCTCGAGGCGTTCTTCGCCGACTGCGCTGCCCGGGACAGTTGCGCGTTCCGCTCCGGGGGCGACCCGGCGGGCGCGTACGACGCGCTCGTGGCCGGGATCGACGCCAGTCCCATCGATGCCGGCCGCGGACGCGCGCTCGGCCCCGGCGAGGCGACGCTCGGCGTGATCTCGCTGCTGTACGACCGCGAGCATGGCTGGCCGGCGCTTGCGCGCGCGCTCGATGCGGCGCGCGACGGCGACGGCTCACAGCTGATGCGGTACTTCGACCTGTTCGTCGAGCGCAACGCGGACGGCGGCTACTCCCCGTTCTTCGAAGCCAACACGGCGATCGGCTGCCTCGACGCGCCAGCGCCGCGCGACGTGCAAGCGTACGACGCGTTCTACCAGCAACTGCGCCGCGACGCGCCGCGGCTGGGCGCGGCGAGCAGCTACCTGGGCCTCAACTGCGCGTTCTGGCCGATCGACGCCGTACGCGAGCCCGCGCCGATCCGCGCGCCCGGCTCCGCGCCGGTGCTCGTCATCGGCACGACAGGCGACCCGGCGACGCCGTACGCGTGGTCGCAGTCGCTGGCATCGCAGCTCGGCTCCGGCGTGCTGCTGACGTACGAAGGCGAGGGGCACACCGCGTTCGGCGGCAAGAGCGCGTGCATCGACGACGCCGTCGTCGCGTACCTCATCGAGCTCCGCGCGCAAGAAGGTATGCGCTGCTAAGCGGACGATGCCCCGGCCGTAGCTGAAGCCGCGCCACGGCATGCCGGCCGTCGCCCCGGGGCGCCGGCGGCGCCGCCACCGCGAATCGTCTCGCCCGCGGCGCGGGGGGGCACCCACCCGCCCGACTACGGGTGCCCACCCGCGCCCCTGTCTTTCAGCCCCCCGCGGCGCCTTCCGATAACTCTTAGGAGAACACGGACTGCACCAAAGGGGGTCGCACATGCGCACGTCAAAGAGCGAACGTGGATTCACGCTGACCGAACTGCTGATCGTCATCGCCATCCTGGGCGTGCTCGCGGCGGTCGTACTGCCGAACTTCGTCGGGCTGCTGGGCGGCGCGCAGACGAACTCCGCGGCGTCCGAGCTGAAGATCGTGCAGACGGCGGTCGACGCCAAGATGGCAAACGAGAACCTGGCGACGACGTCGGCGATCACGGCCGCCACGAGCGATATGACGACCGCGGCCGGCGGCTTCAGCCTGTCGCCGTCGTACATGCGCAGCACGGCGACGAAGGGCACCTACACCGTCGACGCCACGGGCGCCGTCACACAGGTCACGACGGGCTACTAGCGCGCCCGGCCCAACGGGCCGCCACCGGGGAGGCATCGCATGGAAGCAACGGTGACGTTACGCAAACGCCTCGGCCACATGCTGGTCGAGGCGGGCCTGCTTACCGAGGAGGACGGCGAACGCGCAGCGCGCGAGGCCGCGGAGGCGGGGATGCGCCTCGGCGACTACATCGTCGAAAAGGGCATCATCACCGGCGAAGCGCTGGCGATGACGCTGAGCCTGCAGCTCGGCATCCCGTTCCTCGACCTGCTGCGCGTCCGCATCCAGCCCGAGGCAATCGCCCTGGTGCCGGCGGAGTACGCGCGCAGCCACGTGCTGCTGCCCATCGAAACCGACGGCCGCACGTTGCAGGTCGTGATGAACGACCCCGGCAACATGCGCACGATCGACGAGCTCGGTTCGATGACCGGGCTCGAAATCAGGCCCGCGGTCGGCATCCCGGACGAGATCCGCCGCGCGATCAACACGCAGTACCGCGTCGCCACCGAGATCGAGCGCGAGGTCGAGCGTGTGCTGCCCTCGCAGACGGCGGCGGCGGCGCCCCAGGCCGAGCGCATCGACCTCGACGCGCAGTTGAGCCAGGCGCCGATCGTGCGCACGGCCGACCTGCTGCTGGCGCAGGCAGTGCGCGACCGCGCATCGGACATCCACCTCGAACCGCAGGAGGACGCGCTGCGCGTGCGCCTGCGCATCGATGGCGTGCTGCACGAGGTGATGCGCCTGCCGAAGGAGATCCACCCGGCGCTGCTCTCCCGCCTGAAGGTGATGGCAGGCATGAACATCGCCGAGCGGCGGCGGCCGCAGGACGGCCAGATCAACGCCGAGGTCGAGGGCAACCACGTCGACCTGCGCGCGGCGACCTCGGACACGGCGCACGGCGAGATGCTGGTGCTGCGCGTGCTCGACAAGAGCGTATCGCTCATGTCGCTGCTCGAGCTCGGGTTCGCGCCGGCGGTGCTCGAACGCTACGTCCGCACGCTGCGCGCGCCGTTCGGCATGGTGCTCGTCGGCGGTCCGACCGGCTCCGGCAAGACCACCTCGCTCTACGCGTCGATCAACCAGCTGAACTCCGCCGAGCGCAACATCATCACGATCGAGGAGCCCGTCGAGTACCTGTTCGAGGGCATCAACCAGATCCAGGTGAACGAAAAGGCGGACATCACGTTCGCCACCGGGTTGCGCTCGCTGATGCGGCTCGACCCGGACGTCATCCTCGTCGGCGAGATCCGCGACGCGGAGACGGCGCGCATCGCGAGCCAGGCCGCGCTCACGGGACACCTCGTGCTGTCATCGATCCACGCGAACGACGCCGTGGGCGTGCTGCTGCGGCTGACGGACCTGGGGATCGAGCCGCTGCTCGCCGTGTCGTCGCTCGTCGGCGTCGTCGCGCAGCGCATGGTGCGGCGCATCTGCACGTACTGCGCCGCCGATGCCACGCCCACCGTCGAGGAGCGCGCGGCGTACGAAGCCGAGCTCGGCGAGCCGCTGCTGACGATGAAGCGCGGCGCCGGCTGCAACATGTGCGCCGAGACGGGCTTCCTGGGCCGGATCGGCGTCTTCGAGCTGCTCGCGCCGAGCGACAACCTGCGCCGGCTGATCATCGAAGGCGCGCAGGCGACGGTGCTGCGCGAGCAGGCGATCGCCGACGGCATGGTGCCCATGCGCCGCGACGGCATGCTGAAGGTCAAGCAGGGCACCGTTACCGCCGCCGAAGTGCTCCGCGGCGTGTATTCGATCGGATAGGGGGCCAGCGATGGCGTTCCGTTACGTCGCGATTGGGCCGGACGGCGAGCACGTCCGCGGCGCCCTCGACCTCCCGTCGGCCGAGCAGGCGGAGCGCGCGCTGTGGGACGCCAACTACCGCGTCGTCAGCATCCGCTCCGAGCGGCGGCTGCCTTCCGTCGAGAAGGTGCTGCCGAGCCTGTTCTCCGTCAAGAAGCGCGCGCTCATCACGTTCTCGCGCCAGCTGGCGACGCTGCTCGAATCCGGCGTGCCGGTGATGCGCAGCCTGGAGCTGCTCGAGGAGCAGACGACCTCGCGGCCGCTGCTGCGCGCCGTGCGCGGCATCGCACGATCGATCCGCGGCGGCGCCACGTTCGCCGACGCGATCGCCGAGCACCCCGCCGTCTTCCCGCCGATGTACGCGCGCATGGTCGAGCTCGGCGAGCGCACCGGCCGCATCGAAGACACGCTGCGCCAGGTCGCGACGTACATGGAGCGCGAGGACGAGGTGGCGAAGCGGGTGCGCGGCGCCATGGCCTACCCCGCGTTCATCATCGTGCTCGCGTTCGTGGTGATGGCGGTGCTGACGACGACGGCGCTTCCCGCGCTGGTGCAGCTGTTCGACGAGTTCGACGGCGAGCTGCCGATCACGACGCGCATCCTCATGTCGGTCACCCATTTCACGGGCGCGTACCGCATGGAATTGCTGATCGGCGTCGCCGTGGCCGTAATCGGCGGCTCGTGGTTCTTCGGGTCCCCGGCGGGCCGGCGCGCCATCGACCGGGTCGTGCTGCTGGTGCCGGTGATGCGCGCGCTCGTCGTCAACGCGAACGCCGCCCGCTTCAGCCGCACGCTCGCGGTGCTGCTGCGCGCCGGGCTGCCGCTCACCGAGATCATGGACATGGTCGTCAAGACCACGGACAACAGCGTGCTGCGCGGCAAGGTCGAGGGCGTGCGCCAGTCGCTGCTCGATGGCAACGGACTCAGCGGGCCGATGCAGGCCGCCGGCTGCTACCCGCACATGCTGGTGCAGATGGTCGCCGTCGGCGAAGAGACGGGCACGCTCGAGCAGAACCTCGACATCACCGCCGAGTTCTTCACGCGCGAGGTCGATGAAAAGGTCGACGCGCTCACGGGCATGCTCACGCCCGCGCTGACGCTCGTCATCGGCCTGATCGTCGCATTCATCGCGCTGTCGCTCGTGATGCCGATGTACCAGCTCGTCGGCGACATCCACGACAAGACGAGCGCGCCGCCGCCGCCGTCATGAGCGCGCGCCTGCGGTCCGAAGCCGGCTTCTCGCTCGTCGAGTCGCTCGTCGCCGTCGCGATCCTCGCGTCGGCGCTCGTCGTGTTTCTCGGCGGCCTCTCGACCGGCGCGCTCGCCACGTCGAGCGCCGACCGGCTGTCGACCGCGCACCAGCTCGCCCGCTCGCAGATGGAAGCGACGAAGGGCGAGCCATACGCCGCTGCGCCGCACACGTACCCGAGCGTCGCCGCGCCCGCCACGTACGCCGTCAGCGCCGTCGCATCGGCGCTGCCCGGCGGTGACGCTTCGATCCAGCTGATCACCGTAACGGTCACGAAGGAAGGCGCGCCGGCGTTCACGCTCGAAGGCTACAAGGTGGACCGATGACACGCGGGGAGCGCGGCATGTCGATGGTCGAGTTGATCATCGGCGCGGCGATCGCGGCGATGATCATCGGCACGCTTGGCACGGTGCTGATCGCGGTGCTGCGCGGCACGGCCGCCGGCGACGCGCAACAGCACGCGACGGAGCAGGTGCGCAACGGGTTGTTCTGGCTCAACCAGGACACGCAGAGCGCCTTCGCCCCCGCGGCGGCCGTCGCGCCGGGCGACGTGCAGCTCCAGTGGACCGATGAGAGCACCGGCACCCCGTACGAAAGCCGCTTCGAGCAGACGGGCAACGACCTCGTGCGCACCTACACCGTGGCCGGTGTCCCGTCCGCCCGCGTGATCGCGACGGATGTCGTGCCGGGCGGGTTCTCGGCCGCGCTCAGCGGCGCGACGATCACCTACACGCTCACGGTGCAGCGCGGCGCCGGCACCGAGAGCCGCAGCGAGACGGTGCGGATGCGCGTCGACACGAGCGCCGTGACGCCGTTTGAAACCGTGACGCCCGCGCCCACGGCCACGCCGACGGCGACGCACACGCCGACCGACACGCCGAGCGCCACACCGACGCCGACCGACACACCCACGATCACACCTACGCCGACGGCGACGCCGACGATCACCGCCACGCCGACGGCGACATCGACCGGCACGGCGACGTCCAGCCCGACAGTCACGCCGACGGCGACGCCGGCCGGGCCGCCATGGCTCGCCACGGGCTCGTACACCGGGAACGGCGCCGACAACCGCGACATCACCGGCGCCGGGTTCCAGCCCGACGTGGTGATCGTGCGCGCCCACAACGCCAGCGCGCCGGTCATCCGCACATCGACGATGTCCGGCGACGCATCGAAGATCGCCGGGTCCAATGCGCTGCTGTCGAGCGACCTGGTCCAGTCCCTGTCGAGCGACGGGGTCCAGGTCGGAACCCTGCCGCAGGTCAACGCCAGCGGCGTGACGTACTGGTGGGTGGCGATGAAGGCCGGCGCCAACCTGGCCGTCGGCACGTACACCGGCAACGGCGCCGACAACCGCAACATCACGGGCGTCGGGTTCCAGCCGGACTGGGTCGTCTCGATGGGTGACGGGCAGGCCGACATGTTCCGCCCGGGTCCGCTCACCGGCGACAAGTCGTACGCGATCACCGGCACGGGGAGCCAGGCCAATCGCCTGCAGGCGTTGCTTGTCGACGGCTTCCAGCTCGGCTCGCACAACAACGTCAACCAGAGCGGGCGCGCCTACCACTGGTTCGCGCTCGACGCGACGGCGCAGGTCGCCGTGAGCAGCTACACGGGCAACAACACCGACAACCGCGCCATCGCCGCCGGGATCTCGCCGGCGGTCGTCTGGGTGAAGCGCGAGACAGCGCGCGCCGCCGTGTGGCGCACGAATCGCCTGACGACGGACCGCTCGCTGTACTTCAGCGCCACGAACCCCAACGCCGACCGGATCCAGTCGTTCGCCGGCACGAACTTTGTCATCGGCCGCAACGCATCCGTCAACGCCAACGGCCAGACGTATTACTACCTGGTGCTGACGCCATGACGCGCGTGCTCTCATTGCTGCGTTCCCTTAGGGGAGATCGCGCGCAGGCGTTGCCCGTCGCGATCGGCGCGCTCGCCGTCGGCGCCATCCTCATCACGCCGATGCTCACGGGCGCGGGCACGTCATCGCGTTACACGCGGCAGGTCGGCGCACGCGCGTTGGAGCGCTACAGCATGGACGCCGGTATCGAGTGGTCAGGGTGGCTCCTGATGGCGAACCCGCTGCTCACGTCCGATACATCCTTCACGTCGACGCCACTGGCGCCGCTGCCGGCGACGGTCAACGGCGCGCCGTTCCCGCAGACGGAGATCCGTTACATCGTGGGCGCGGGCGCGTTCGAGCGCATCGCCCCGGCGTGGCAGGGCGGCGGCGACGAGTGCTACACGGTGCGCGCATCGGAGGCGGGCACGCTTTCGGTGCGCGCGGAGGTGGATTCCGGGCAGATGTGGATGGAATTGCTCGCAGGGGGCGCGCCATGCACGCGGACGGTGGCACTGCCGCCGCTCGCGGGCACATCGCCGTATGGCGCGGACTTCGCGCTGTCCGCGGCCGGCGAGTACCAGGTGCTCATCGGCACGGACACCGCGACGACCGGGACGGTCGAGATGAGCGTGCCGGCGGCAACGTACGAGGTGCGTTCCGTCGTCGGCGCCAGGAGCGTCGTCGCACGGCTCGTCGCCGGCTATGACGGAGTGAGGGTGGCTTCGTGGCAACTCAAATGACACGACGGCATCTCCGAGACGCCATCAAGGGCGGCGACGGCACGCCGGTGCTCAACGTGCACCCGCGCCAGATGATCATCGCCGGCGCGGCCGCGCTCGTCGCCGTGTACGCGTCGATGTTCGCGGCGATCCACAACGCCCAGCGCGACGAGTCAGCAGCGGAGCGACGCTACGCCGACACGCGCGCGCTGCTCGCGGCGCCGCCGCCATCGCTCGATTCCCTCATCTTCGAGCGCGACGCCGCCGCATGGGCGCTCGAGGCGACGCGCGCGCAGCTCGTGCCGCCGGCGGCAGACCTCTCGTCCGACGACGCGACGGCGATGCTCATCCGCAGCGCCGGAGCCGCCGGGCTCGACGTCAGCGGCATCACGCGCATCGCCCCGGCGCAACAGAAGGAAGGCGCGCAGGTGTACGACGTGCAGGGCATCCGCATGACCGTCACGGGGACGCGCGAGCAGATCGCGGCGTTCGTGCAGGCGCTCCACGCCAGCGACCCGGGCCTGCTGCCCGCGCTCACGGCAATGAGCATCGCCGACGACGGGACGGCGCAAGCCGAGATCATGTTCAGCGCCCACACGAAGGTCGTGCCAACGCCAGCGGCCGGAGCGTCCCGATGAATATTCGCAGGCTCCTGCGGCAACCGGTGCTCACCGTCACGTTCCACGAGCACATCGCCCGCTGGACGCTCGGTCGCGGCACGCAGCTGACCGCCGCCGGTTCGGTCGCGTTGCCCGAAGGGCTGGCGAACGACGCGGTGATCGTTGATCCCGAACGCGCGGGCGCCATCCTCCGGACAGCCGGGGGGTTCCCGGGTACCGCGCGCATGCAGACCGTCGTGGCGATCCCGTCGCAGCGGTCGGTCGTGCGCATCCTGGAGCTGCCGTCGTTGCCACGGAACCAGTTCGCGGAACTCGTCGAGCGGGAGATCCGCCGCGCCATGCCCATGATGGGCGACAACGCGCACGTTTCGTGGAAGGCGAAGGCAGAGGTAGACGGTACCGTCTTCGTCGTCGTCGCCGGCGTCCCGCGCGACGTGCTCGATTCGCACGTCGCCGCCGTGGAAGCGGCCGGCCTGCGGGCCTGCTCCGCGGACCTCGGCATCATCGCCGCCGCGCGCGCGGTGGGGCTGCCGCGGTCGATCATCGCCGCGGTCGAAGACTCGGAGGCGGAGATCGGCATCTTCAACCACGGCGTCCCCTCGATCGTCCGTTATGTCGCGATGTCATCGCGCGCCGGCACCGCCGCATGGGCAGACCAGCTCGCCGAGGAGCTCGGCCGCACGATCAAGTTCTATCGCGACTCGCACCGCCAGGACGACATCCTCGACGGCATCCCGATCCGCATCGTCGGCGGCGCCGCGCGCGTCGCCGCCGCGTCGCCGCAGATCCCGGCCGCCACCGGCCAGCGCGCCGAACTGGCGGCGCTGCAGGTGAGCGTGCCCGACACCCGCGAGGCGCCGGCGTTCGCCACGAACATCGGCCTGGCGATGAAGGAGCTGGCGGCATGAGGACGCAAGCTACCGCCCCCGCGCTCATCGACATCAACATCCTGCCGCGCGAACGGCGACCGGTGGATGTCTCGGCGCGCGCCATGCTCGGCGCGGCCGCGCTGGCGCTCGTCCTGCTCGGCATCGTGCCGCTCTCGTGGTCCGCGCACGACGCGCGCGCGCAGGCGAGCGCAGCGCAAGCCGACGCCAAGGCCGCCGACGATGAGCTCGCCGGATTGCAGGTCGATCTGACGCGCGTGCGCGCGCTCCGCAGCGAGATCGCCGCCGCCGAAGGCGAGCGCGCCACGCTCGAGGAAGAGCTGCGCATGCTGCAAGGCGGCAGCCACCCGCTCGGCGACGACCTCGCCGCGCTGTGGGCGCCGGGCACGCTCGGCGCCGGCATGCGCATCATGAAGGTGTCCGGGATCGACCGCGGGCTCACCGTCGAAGGACTCGCCGCCAATCCGCTCGATGCGATCGCCTACGCGGCGTCGCTGACCGCAGGCGAGCGCTTCGTCTCCGCCCGCATGACGTCGTTTGCGCCGGCGGCCGAGGGCGGTCGCTTCACGCTGGAGGTGATGCGTTGAACCTGAAGTTCGTGCGCGTCCAGCGCGCCGCGCCGCCGCCACCCAGCGCGCCGCCGAAGCCGCGCGACAACGCGCCCGACGAACGCGCGCCGCGCACATGGGGCCTCACGCTCGGCTCGTGGTTCACGCCGCCCGCTTCGCGGCAGGACCGGCGATGACCGGCGAGACGCCGGCGCTGCACGAGCTGCTGCGGTGGATGGCCGAAAGCGGCGCATCCGACCTGCACCTCGCGCTCGGCACTCCCCCGGTCTACCGCCGCCACGGCGCGCTCGAGCCTTCGCCAGGCCTGCCGCCGTTGTCGCCGGATGACATGGCGCGCATGATCGAGGCCGCCGCCGATCCGCGCGAGCGCGCGCGGCTCGAACACGAGCGCGAGCTCGACAAGGCGCTCGATGTCGACGGCGCCGGCCGGTTCCGCGTCAACATCGCCTTCGAGCGGGGCGCGCCGTACATGACCTTCCGCCGCGTCAACGAGAGCGTGGCCACCATCGAAGAACTCGGCCTGCCGGCGGCGTGCGAGCGCCTCACGCGCCTGCCGCGCGGCCTGGTGCTCGTCACCGGCCCGACAGGTAGCGGCAAGTCGACGACGCTCGCCTCGATGATCGACCGGATCAACGAGCGCGACCGCCGGCACATCGTCACCGTCGAGGACCCGATCGAGTATGTGCACCGCAACAAGCTCAGCCTCATCAACCAGCGCGAGGTCGGCAGCGACACGCTGTCCTTCGCCGAAGCGCTGCGCCACGTGCTGCGCCAGGACCCCGACGTGATCCTCGTCGGTGAGATGCGTGACCTCGAGACGATGGCATCGGCGATCACGGCCGCGGAGACGGGACACCTCGTATTCGCCACGCTGCACACGCCCGATGCGCCGCAGACCATCGACCGCATCGTCGATGCGTTCCCCAGCCACCAGCAGCAGCAGGTGCGCCTGCAGCTGGCGATGGTCATCGAGGGCATCGTGTCGCAGGTGCTGATCCCGAACGCTTCGGGTGACGGGCGCGTCGCTGCGTGCGAGGTGATGGTTGGCACGCCAGCGGTCCGCAACCTGATCCGCGAGTCGAAGACGCACCAGGTGCCGACGGCGATGGCGACGGGCGCGCAGCAAGGCATGCGCACGCTCGACCAGGAGCTGGCCGCGCTCGTCGGGCGCAATGCCATCGCCCGGGAGACAGCGCTCGCCCACGCCCGCAACCCCGAGGAGCTCGAGCGGCTGCTCGGACGGCCGATCGCGCATGCAGCTTGAGTTACCGGGAAGGCGCGCGGACACGTTCGCGCTGCGCCTGCCGCGCATGCTCGCCGGCCAGCGCATCGCTACGGCGGCGGCGGTCGCCGGCAGCGGCCTCGCCGCGTTCGCGCTGTACCTCGCGACGCTCGCGCCTTCGGTCATGTGGTACGACATGGGCGAGTTCGCCACCGCCTCATCGACGCTCGGCATCGCGCACAACACCGGCTATCCGCTGCTGATCCTGCTCGGCAAGGCGTTCACGTTCCTCCCTGCCGGCGACAGCGACGCATATCGCGTGAACCTGATGTCGGCGGCGTTCACCGCGCTCGCCGTCGCGCTCACCGCGTGGACGATCGATGACCTGACCGGCGACGCGTTCGCCGCGTGCATCGGCGCGCTGACGCTGGCGTTCGCCGGCACCGTCTGGGGCAGCGCGACGTGGGCAACGTCGTACGGGCTCAACCTGTTCTTCCTGGCGCTCATTTCGAAGTTGCTGCTCGCGTGGCACCGCGACCGCGCACCGTCGCTGCTCATCGCGGCGGCGTTCGCGTTCGGGCTCGGCATGTGCAACCACCGGCTGACCGCGCTCGCCGCGCCCGCCTCGCTCCCGCTCATCATCGCCGCGCGCCGCGATGTCTCGGTGCGCACCGCGCTGCTCGCCGGCGCGGCAACGGCGCTGGGCCTCGCCGTGTATGCGTATCTGCCGATCCGCGGCGAGCAGGAGCCGGCGCTCTCGTGGGCGCGCCCGGCGGAATGGCGCACCTACGCGTCGATGTTCATCAACGGCCAGACGCCCGCCGGTTACTGGACCTTCGATGCGGCGCGGCGGGAGGTGCCGTGGGCGTACGCGCGGTTCGACCTCGCGCCCGGCGGGCTCGCGCTCGCCGCGCTCGGCGCAGCGGTCTGCATGGTGCGAAAGCGCGCCGTCGCCGCGTATCTCGCGGCCATCGTTGCGTTGGACCTGGCGATCGTGCTCTCGTACCGCATCCACAACATCTACGCCTACCTGGCGCCGTCGTACTTCGCGCTCGCGCTGCTGATCGGCGTCGCCGCCGCGTGGATCATCGAACGGGCGCGCAGCGAGCGCCGCGGCGTCGGGCTGCCGCCGTGGGTGCGCGTCGCCGCCGCCGGCGCGGTCCTCGCATTGCTGCCGGCATGGCTCGCCGCCGCGAACTTCGCGCGCGTCGACCGGAGTGGCGACTACACCGCACACGACTTCGCGCGCACGACGCTCGAGCGGCTGCCGGCGGGCGCGGTCGTCATGACTGACTCGTGGACCGCGTCACCGCTCTGGTACGCGCAACTCGTCGACGGGATGCGCCGCGATGTGCTGGTGTCGCCCGCGTTCTCCGTCGAGGGAGAGGACACCGTGGCGCTCGCGCGGCAGCACCTCGCCGCCGGCCGCCCGGTGTACGCCGCCGACGGCCTGCGCCGGCCGCCCGCCGCCATGCACGACGCGTTCACGCTGCAGCCGGTGCTCGTCGACGGCATCGAGATCATGGTGACCGACGCGCTGCCAACGCCGCGTTACCGCGACGCGCTCGTCATGCGTGGCTCACTGTACCGGGTGCTCGACACGCCCCCGGAGACAGCAGTCGATGCGGTGCCCGCAGGCGCCGAGCGCGACATCCGCCTCGGTGACGAACTGCGCCTCGCCGGCTTCGAAACGGACGGCGCGGTCGCCGACCGCGGGTCGGTCGTGCAACTCACGTACTACTGGCGCGCCGACAAGCCGGTGACGCAACGTCTCGGCGCGGTCACGCTGTTCGCCGACGCCGCCGGCCGCATCGCCACGCGCGACGGCTGGCCGCTGTGGCAGCAGGCCCGCGCGATCGGCGAGAACGTGCGCGAGACGCCCGGCTGGCGCGCCGGCGAGACCGTGCGCGAGTCGTACTTCGTGCTGGTACCGCGCGGCATCGCCCCCGGCGACTACGACGTCCGCGTCACCGTGTACGACGCCTCGGATCCGGCGCCGGCGATCGATGGGGCGCCGGCAGCGACCGTCGGCCGGATCACCGTCCGGTAGCGGACCATCCGGCATCGCCTTTCGCCCTTCGAGCTGGCGGCACGCCCACACCGCGCATCCGGCATCGCGGGGCGAATGAACGTCCTGGCGAAGGTGGAAGCCGTCACCGCGGCATTCCTGCCGATGAAGAAGCTCGACCTCGCCACGATCGAGAAGGCGTACACCGCGGCCTGAGCCGAGGCCGGCGGGCCTTCGTCGCAGCTCAGGCGCATGGCGCTCGCGCGGCCGTCAGGCCGCCTGCGGTTCGATGCTGATCGTCAACCCGGCGAGCTCGTCGGGCATGTACTGGCGCAACGTGTCGACCTGGAACCGCATGTCGAGCCATTCGCTCGGCGCGCCTTCCTTCTCGAGCGCGCGGTACGTGCCGTACAACGTGCCGCGGTCGAGCCCGCCGTTCGCCAGCCGCTCGAGGTGCCAGCCCGTCTGCGTCTCGGTGAAGTCGCCCTTCAGGCGCTTGTTCCAGAGCACGCCCGCGAGGTAGTAGGACTGCAGCCGCACGCGCTCATCGGTCTCCGCGCGGTTCGTCGACTCGTTCACCAGGATCACCGGGCGGGTGCTCACCGCGAGCACCGCCTCGGCGACGCTGCCGAGCATCATCCGGTCCCAGCCGCGCCGCCCGCGCGTCGCCATCACGATCATGTCGGCGCCGGTCTCGTTGGCGATGCGCGTGATCGAGTCGGCGGGGGCGCCCTTCCGGGCGATCACGTCCGCTTCGACGCCCCGTTCCTGCAGCCCCGCCTGCACCGCTGTCAGGTACGCCTCCGCCTCGCGCAGCGCGTTCGGGATCAGCGAGTGGGCGAGGGAGACCACGTGCGCCAGCGCGAGCCGCGCGCCGTTCTCCTTCGCCAGCCGCACGCAGTGCGGCAGCAGCATGTTGTCGCGTTCCGACCGGTCCATCGCAACAAGGATGAGCATCGCCTGTGCCTCCGTTCTTCGCCGTCCATTGAGGATCGGCGGCGCAGGCGCCGTCCCGCAGTGGCGGGCGGCCTCCCCGGGCACGCCAACCCGCGCACAATTCGTGCCGTGCGGCACTGCCGGCGACGCCGCTCGCGGCCGGGGCGCTGCGGGCCCGTTCCCCGGCAGCGCCCCCACGGCGGGCTCATCCGCGCGGGATGCGCACGCCGATGCGGTCGAACTCGGCCGCCGTGCGACCATACTCGCGGTAGCCCCGGCGCCGCCGAGCGGCTGCCCGCGTCGGGGCTGCCGACGCGGTGAGTCGAGCGTCAGGCACGCCAGTCCAATACCGATGCATGGGGTAACGGTCATCGGCGGCGTTACGCGGCTTCCCGGTGCACATGGTGCCTCCTTCATCGTCCCGGGTGTCCCCGGCGGGCGTTACCACCGTGCCCTGCGGCCGGTTGGTGTGGCAGTCGGCGAGCCCGTTGCTCTCGTGCCAACTCTGGATGACGGTGACGCGCGACGCGCGCCACCTACAGAATCGGACGCGCCGGAGCGATCTTGCGCCCGGGGTTGACATTTGCGCGCCGGAGGCCGTAGTTTACTAACTGGTTAACTACGAGGTCCTGCACATGACCGCTGGCACGCTCGACACCACCTTCGCCGCGCTCGCCGACCCGACCCGGCGCGCGATCCTCGCACGCCTCGCGCACGGCGGCGAGACCTCGGTCACGGAACTCGCATCGCCGTTCCGCATGACCCTTCCCGCCGTGTCGAAGCACCTCAAGGTGCTTGAGCGCGCCGGGCTGATCGAGCGCGGGCGCCGGGCGCAGTGGCGCCCCTGCCGGCTCGATGCCGAGCCGCTGCGCGAGGCCGCCGACTGGCTCGCCGGCTATCAGCAATTCTGGGAAGAACGCTTCGACCGCCTCGACGCCTACCTGCACGAACTGCAGACGGACGAGACGCCGGAGCGCGAAGCAACGCCGGACCGCACCAGCAACAGACACACAAGGGAGGAGAACCCATGACCCAGGCGACCAGCAGCCTCAGCGTTACCCTGCCATCGGACCGCGAGATCGCGATGACCCGCGCATTCGACGCGCCGCGCCAGCTCGTCTTCGACGCGTGGACGAAGCCCGAGCATGTCCGCCGCTGGTTCGGCGCGGTCGAGGGGTACACCATGCCCGTCTGCGAGATCGACCTGCGCGCCGGCGGGGCGTGGCGCTGGGTAATGCGGGGCGCCGACGGCAGCGAGATGGAGATGTACGGCGAGTATCGCGAGATCGCGCCGCCCGACCGCCTCGTCAACACCGAGAACTTCGCCGGCGAATTCTTCGAGGCGATGGGCGGCGGCTCCGTCAACACCATGGTCCTCGAAGAACACGGCGGGCGCACGACGATGACGCTGACATCGCTCTACAAGTCGAAGGAGGCGCGCGATGCCGTCCTGCGCACCGGCTGGGAGAGCGGCGCCGGAGAGACGCTCGACCGCCTGGCCGAGATCCTCGCCGGCACGCGGGAAGACGGCACGCCGGTCACAAAGACGCTGCCCGGCGGCACGGCCTTCACCGTGCGCGGCGCGAGGGAGTTGCTCGTCGAGCGCTGGTTCAAGGCGCCGCGCGAGCTCGTCTTCGCCGCCTGGACCGAATGCGACCGGCTGATGAAATGGTGGGGGCCCCGCGAGTGGCCGCTCAGCCGCTGCACCATCGACCTGCGCGAGGGAGGGGTGTGGCACTACTGCATGCGCGCGCGCGCCGACGGACAGGAATCCTGGGGCAAGGCAACGTACCAGCGCATCGCGCGGCCATCGCACCTCGTGTTCCGCGACTGCTTCTCGAACGCCGACGGTGACGAGATCCCGCCGTTCTCGCGCATGTCTGTCTCGTTCAGCGAGCACGACGGCGGCACGCTGATCACTAGCGTGTCGACGTTCGACACGCCGGAGCAGATGCGCCAAGTGATCGCGATGGGCGTGATGGAAGGTCTGGGTGAAACGCTCGAGCTGCTCGCCGAGCACCTGGCCGAATCGCAGCGCTGAGACCGGGCGCACCGGCTGTGATGGAAGGGGGCCGCCATCCGGGCGGCCCCTTCCGTGCAGGCGCTACCGTACCGGCCGTCTCGGGAACGCAGCGCGCGGGAAACGCTCGCAACCTGCATCCGGCCGCCGCCGGACGATGTAATTCACCGTGTGGCCGGCGTACGATGTCCGCATGCACATCGTGCCGAAGCGGGGACGCGGCCGCCCGCGCTACCCGGGCATCCTGACGCCGGCCGAGCTGCGCGTGTTGCGCGGGCTGCGCGGCGGGAAGACCAACGCGGCGATCGCGGCGGACCTCGGCGTCAGCGTCAACACGGTGCGCACGCACGTATCAAGCGTGCTCGGCAAGCTCGCCCTGCCGAGCCGCCGCGAGCTCGCAGCGATGGAGGAAGCCATGACCACCAAGCGTGACCTGAAATGCTCGTTCTGCCTGAAGTCGGAGCACGAAGTGCAATATCTGCTCGGCGGCGCCGGCGCATCGTACATCTGCGGCGCCTGCATCGACACGTGCAACCGCATCATCGCCGGGCAGAAGGCGGGGTGACCGCGCGGGAAGAGCCCGAACCGGCGCAACGCTGGAGCGAGCGAGAGGGAGCCGGGCAGCGCTTGCGGCGATCGCCTACTCCGCCGCGCGCACGCACCACGCGCCGTTGGTCGTGCCAATGCCGGCGGGAACCGCATCGCCCGGCTGTCCGGGATTGAAGTTCGTGAGGCGGACGGCCCACGCCCAGTTGCCCGTCCACGAGATGTCCCGCGTCGTCGTCCAGAAGCTGCCGGAGGACGGCACGTTCGTGAAGGGGTGTCCCGGCGGCAACGAGGGCGACGGCGCGACGACGCCCGGATCGATCAGCGACATCAGCTCACTGGCAGTCGGCAGACGCCAGCCGCGACGTTCGCCCTTGGTCAGGTTCGCGCAACTCAGCCGCGCGCTCTCCCACCCTTGGAGCGCATAGTTCGAGAGGTCGCGCTGCCACACCAGTCCGGTCTCGTGGTCCAGCACGCCGTGGTAGGTGTCAAAACAGGTGGTGTCGTTGCAGACCCGGATGAGCAGGACGCACTCGAACCGCGACGAGCCGCAGCCGCTCACATCGCCGTTCGTCGAGTCGAGTTGCAGCACCCAGTCCGGCGGCATCTGGTCGAGTTGTTGCAGCGTCGGGGCGGGCGTCCCGGGCGGGTCCATCGGGCCCCCGGAGGCTCGGCCGGTGAACATCAGGAGCGCCATCACCGCGAGCGCGCCCACGGCAATCCAGCCGGCCCGCGCCAGCAGCCGCCACGCCGGGGCGAGCATGCTCCCGCTCATGAGGCGCCTCGCACACACCACGCGCCAGTGCTACCACCACCTCCACCACCTGTTCCCAGCGCGAAGCCCGGAACGAAGCCCGGTGCCCGGTAGTAGACCATGTAGACATCGTCACCCGAGCCGTCAACGACCTCGTACCACGACGATGTCCACACCCACAGCGCCACGGGCAGGCTGGTGAACGGGTGACCGGGTGGCAACGAAGACTCGCTAGGGCCGATGACGGTTGGGTCGAGCAGACTCGACGCTTCCCCGAGCGTAGGCAGCCGCCAGCCGGCACGGCCACCACCCCGATAATTGAGGCAGGCGCTCATCGCCCCCTCCCAGCTCAGCGCGGCGTTCCAGTTTGCCAGGTCGCTCTGCCAGACGAGGCCGGTCTCGCGGTCCAGCACGCCCTCCCATGCGAAGTGGCAGTTGGGATTGCAGATTACGCGCGACATGACGCACTCGAAGCGCGCTGAGCCGCAGCCGGACTGCGCGGACAGCGTGAACATCCAGTCGGGGGGCATCTGGTCCAGCGACTGCATGGTGGGGCCCGGCGTCCCGACAGGGTCGAGCGACCCGCCGCGCGCGTCCCGGGCGGCGGCGGCCAGCACGGCGATCGCGAGCGCGCCCGCCAGCGCCCAAACGCCCCTGCCTGCAACAAACCGCATCACAGCCACCTCGCGCCGTTGTCGCTGCGCGCGCGATCGTATGCCTGCCCTGGCGCGTTGTCTAGATGCATACGGTGGCACATCTGGTAGTTCGTCCAGTAGTTCGTCAAGTCCTTCGTAATCCGCCAATCCTTCGCCCCGCGCCAGAGCCGCCCTCGGGCATCCTCGACGCGCCGCAGCGCCGCAGCGCCGCGACGGCGGGCCGGCGAGGCCGCCGAGCGACCCCGGGCGGAGCCGGCGCCTCCGCCGTAGGTCTGACCGCTGCTCCATCGCGCGCTCGATGTGACGCTCGACGCCGCCACCCGACAATGCGGGCATCGAGTCACATATCACGCAGCACAAGGAGCACGCCGGACATGACCAGGACATCTTCGAAGATCACTACGCCAGCCACCGCCGCCCGGGGCGCCACGCGGGACTTCTTCGCCGGCCTCCGCGGCCGCATCGCCGGCGAGATCGTCACGCCGGACAGCGAGCGCTACGACGACGCGAGGCAGGTGCAGATCGCGCAATTCGATCGGCGGCCGAGCGCGGTCGTGCGGGCGACGTCGACCGCGGACGTAGCGGAGGCCGTGCGATTCGCGCGCGAGCAGGGCATCCCGCTGGCGGTGCGCAGCGGCGGACACAGCATCGCCGGCCTGAGCATGGTCGACGGCGGCGTCACCGTCGACCTCTCGGGCATGAAGCGCGTCGAGGTCGACGGGGCGACGGGACGGGCGCGCGTCCAGGCGGGCGCCACCTCGGGCGATGTCGCCGGGCCCGCGCACGAGCACGGACTGGCGATCACGACGGGCGACACGTCGAGCGTCGGCATGGGCGGCCTCGTGACCGGCGGCGGCATCGGCTACATGGCGCGCAAGTTCGGCCTGACGATCGATAGCCTCGTCTCGGCGCAGGTCGTGACGGCCGACGGCAAGGTACGCACCGCGAGCGCGGCCGCGCACCCGGACCTGTTCTGGGCGATCCGCGGCGGCGGCGGCAACTTCGGCATCGTCACGGAGTTCGAGTTGCAGCTGGCGCCCGTGCGCGACATCCTCGGCGGCGCGATCGTGCTGCCGGCAACGCGCGAGGTGATCCGCGGGTACCTCGACTACATGCCCACCGCACCCGACGGCCTGACCACGCTGGTCAACGTCTGGCCGGCGCCGCCCGCGCCGTTCATCCCGCAGGAGTTCGTCGGCACGCCGTGCGTGATGATCCTCCCCGTGTGGACCGGCGACTTCGAGGAGGGGCAGCGCGCGATCGCGCCGCTGCGCGCGCTGGCGGAGCCGATCGCCGACACCGTCGCGCCGATGCCGTACCCGGCGATCTACAACTACACGCAAGAGCTGACGAACCGGCACGGCGTCGCGCTCCGGTCGATGTTCTCCGACGAGTTGAGTGACGCCGCGATCGACGCGGTGGTCGCCGCGGTCAGCGCGCCGACGTCGGCGGTGCCGCTGGTGCACATCCGCGGCCAGGGCGGCGCCATCGCCCGCGTAGCGCGCGATGCCACCGCGTTCGCGCACCGCACGCAGAAGTACTTCGTCTCCGTCATCTCGGTGTGGATGCCCGAGGACGGGCAGGGCGCGGCGCACGAAGCGTGGGCCGACGCGCTGTGGCGGCAGCTGCGGCCCGAAGGCAACGGCGCGTACGTGAACTTCCTGCAGAACGAGGAGCCGGCGCGGATCCGCGACGCCTACCCGGCGGAGACGCTGCGCCGCCTGCGCGAGATCAAGACGACGTACGACCCGGAGAACATGTTCCGGTTCAACCAGAACATCCAGCCGCTCGCCGGCGCCGCGACGCAGGCCGCGTAGCGCGCCCACCGGCACGCCGGCGCAGAGGCCCGCGGCATGTTGCCGCGGGCCTCTGCCTTCTTCTTGTCAATCGCGGCGTTTCAGCGCCCCCGGCGCAGCTGAAGCTGCGCCGCCACATCCACGCTGCGCGCTCCTGTACTGCAACTTCCCGCGGGGCAGCGCGCTCCATCAGGCGCGCGGGCCAGGGACAGCAGCGGCTTGATCGCTCTACACGTCGGACGGCAGCCGCACCGCGCCGGCGGCGATCAGCGCGTCGAGGGCGCCCGCGCGGCCGATGTCCGCGAGCACGCTCGCGGCGTCGGCGCCCATGCGCGGTGTCGGGCGGCCGGGCATCGTCGCGCACGACGAGAACCACTGCGCCGGGCCGTTGTGCCGCACCGGGCCATGCCCGTCGTGCTCGCGCGCCAGGCTCAATCCGTGCGCGACCGCGACCGGGTCGGCCATGGCCTGCGACACGCGGTTCACACGGTGCGCGCCGAACCCCAGGTCGCGCAGCGCCTCGACCCACTCATCGACGCTCATCTCGCGGAAACGCGCTTCGAGCAGCCGCTCGACCTCCGCCGCATCGAGCGCCGGCGCCGCTTCGAGCCCGGGCACGCGCGCGATCCGTCGCGCCGCATCGGCGCCGCCGCCGAGGAAGAACCACCCGTCGCTCGCGTTGTACATCCGCTGGAACGGCGACGCGCCGCGCGACTCCTGCCCGCCGTGCTCGGCGATCGCATCGCCGCCGGGCGACAGCATGCGCCACGACTGCAGCATTCCCGCCGTGCGCGCGAGCGCCGTCTTCACGTGCGCGCCTTCCCCGGTCGCTCGCCGCCGCCACAGCGCCGCGGCGATCCCGTACGCGGCGAGCAGACCCGTACCGTAGTCGTTCACCGCGAACGGCAGCAGGGCGGGATGCTCGGCGCCGCCGAAGCGCACCTGCATGCCCGTCAGCGCCTGCACCGTCTCCTCGTAGCCGCCGCGCGATGCCCAGGGGCCTTCATCGCCGTACGCCGTGATCGAGCCGTAGACGATCCCCGGCCGCCGCGCGCGCACCTGCTCATAGCCAATGCCCAGCCGCTCGACCACGCCGTTGCGGAAGTTCTGCACGACGACATCGGCCGTGCCGGCGAGCTGCCAGAAGACGTCGCGTCCCGCGGGCGTGCGCAGGTCGAGCATGATGCTGCGCTTGCCGCGGTTGATGTCGAGGTGATAGCCGTTCCGCTCGCGATGCGGGTCATCGACCTTGATCACGTCGGCGCCCATCTCCGCGAGCGTGCGGGCGCACACCGGCCCCGCGAGCACGATGCACAGGTCGAGCACACGCACGCCGTCCAGCGGGGCCGGCCGCGGTGCCGCTCCCGCGGCGGGCCGGGCCGGTCGTGCGGGCGCCGGCGCCACGGCGCCCGCGAGCGAGCGCGGCCGGATCGGCGACGCATCGCCGGCGACGGCGACCGCGCGACCGGGCTGCAGCATCGCGCCGCCCTCCGGATCATCGACGCGCGCGATGATGCCCGACGAGCGTGCGTGGTCGTGCGCGAGCCACTCGTTGGTCGTGCGGCACGCAGCGGCCGGGAAGTTGATCGCGCCGAGCGTGTCCTCCCACTCGGCGGCCGAGCGCGTCGCGAACAGCGCACCCAGGCGGCGCGTGAGCTCGGCGTTCAGCTCCGGCTCCCGCAGCAGCCGCTCCTGGTCGATCATCCCGTCGTCGCGCCACCGCGGCAGGCCGAGCGCGTCGACAAAGCGCTCGCCGCGCGCCTGCGTCGTGCCGACGATGTGCAACCAGCGTCCGTCGGCGCAGCGATACTGCCCGTCCCACGCCGGCACCGCGTGCACGCCCGCGCCCGACTTCTCGATCCGCAGTCCGACGAACCCGATCGCCTGGTACATCGCGTCGAACAGCGGCGCGCGGATGTGCTGGCCGGCGCCATCGCGATCGCGCGCGTGCAGCGCCGCGGCGATCGCCGTCACGGCGTTGAACGCCGCGAATGACGATGCGACCGGTTCGTGCGTGTACACCGGCGGGCCGCCGCGGGTGCCGTACGCCGAGCGGCGGTACGTCGCCGTGGCGGCCGCGACGACGCCCTCCCACGCCGGCATCGAAGCGCGCGGATCGTCGGCGGCGAAGCCGGGCAGCGAGCAGTAGAGCAGCCGCGGGTGCGCCGCGAGCATCGCTCCCGCGCCAAGCCCGAGGCGGTCCATCGCTCCCAGGCGGAAGTTCTCGATCAGCACGTCGGATGCGGCGATCCATGCGCGCGCCGCATCAAAGCCGGCAGCGGTCTTCAGGTCGAGCGTGATCGAACGCTTGCCGCGGTTCCACGTCGCATTCGCGGGATGAGCGAATCGCGGCCCGCCGGGCGGGTCGATGCGGACGACGTCGGCGCCCTGGTCGGCGAGCATCATCGCCGCCAGCGGCCCGGCGATGTACTGCCCGAAGTCAATCACCCGAACGCCGTCAAGCAACGCCACGGCACACCTCCGCGCGCCCATTGTACGCGCGGGTCGGGCTAGGCGCCGGAGTCGCGCGCTGGCGCCACGGGTACGGCGCGGACCGCCGGATCGGCCGCGGGCTTCGCGCCGGGCGCCGTCAGCCCGAAGATGCGCGCGATCGGCCACGCGAGCGCGAGTGACACCGGCACGTACAGCGCGAGGAACGCCCACCATCCCGGCCCCGCCGCCGCTTCGCCGCGCAACAGGCCCGTGATGAGACGCAGCGGCTCGCTGGCGATCAGCACGGCGTACGAGATCGGCCCCGTCCACGCGAGTAGCCGCAACGGCGCCGTCGCCTCGAGCCGCCCCGGCGCCTTCACGATGAGCGGGAGCACCATCAGCGTCAGTCCGAGCACAATCATCGAATCGGCGAGTGCGTTGAAGTAGCCGTAGCGGTCATCGATGAGCGAGCCGCCCGTATGCAGCAGCAGGCCGATGAACAGGACGCCGGCGATGTCGAACGGGGCGCCGGCGTACTCTTCAAGCAGCGCGCGGCGGTGCGCGAACAGCCAGCCGAGCGACATCCCCAGCGTGAACTCGAACACGCGGAACACCGACGTCGACTGCGCCATATGCTCCGCGGGCTGCCAGATGAGCGCGCCCACGTTGTACAGGAGCACCGACTTCGCTACGACGGTCACCGTGAGCCCGGCAAGGGAGAACCACCACGGCCCGACGCGATCGAGCAGCGGCCTGAGCACAGGGAACAGCAGGTAGTACTGCAAGATCAGCACAACGAACCACAGTCCCACCGGCGAGGCGAACCGCCATTCGGCGCTGAACGCGCGGGGGACGATCGCCACGGCGGCGAACGCCTCGCCCCAACCTGGCGCGACCGGCGTCACACCCGTGAACGTGACGTGGTGGTACTGGTACACGAACCCGCCGCCGTGGCGCTGCGCGTTGTACAACGCGACGGCGCACACGACGAACATGAAGAGCGCAACGCCGAACCAGTACGGCAACAGGATCTTCTGCAATCGCGCGCGATAGAACGCGGACGCGCTCGCGATGCTCAGCGCGCGCGGACGTCGCACCGCCGACAGGTACAGCGCCATGCCGCTGAGCATCATGAACAGCGGCACGCCCTGGTAGCCATCGCGCAGGACGATGTCGCTCAGCGATGTCGGCAGGCGCGACCACTCGCTATCCCGAACGCGATACCACAGCTGTTCGTAGTACCACGCCGTCGGCAGCGGCAGGAACTTGATGTCCACCCAGAGGTGGAACAGCACGACCCACAGGATGGCCAGTCCGCGCAGCACATCGATCGCGATGATGCGGCCGGCATCTCCCGCGGCCGCGACTTCGCCAGCGCCGGCCGCATCAGTCATGGCGCCACTCCTCTGCATGGGGCAGACGATACGGCTGGCAGCGCCGATCATCAACCGGCGCGCGTTTGCGGCGAGCGAGCCGTCAAGATCCGGCGCGGCGCGGATCGCGGGCGGGCCGCGGCTGCGGTGTCACTCCGCCGGCAGGCCCAGCGCGGCGCGGACGGCGGGCACGAGCGCGGTGTACAGGTCGGCCTTGGCGATGATCGGCACGCCGAGTTCGCGCGCGCGCTCGTAGACATCGGCGTACTGCGATTCGGCGGTCTGCATGATCACCGGAAACGACGGCCCGCGGTGAGCGCGCGCCGCCTCGACGACGCGCCAGCCGCTGCCGCGCGGCATGCGGAAGTCCGTGACGGCCAGGTGCCACTCCAGCGACAGGTCCTCGAGCAGCGCCGCCGCCGCGAGCCCGTCCTCGACGCCGACGCAGGTGAGCCCGAGCGGCGTCAGCAGCCGCGCGATCGCCTCGCGGTAGGCGTACACGTCCTCGGCGATCAGCACGCGCATCCGATGAGTGTCCATGCGCGCAGCGTACACGCACAACCGCATCGTCGTGCGCGCTGTGACGGCGCGGAATTGCCCGGGCCGTCCCGGGGCGCGCCGTCGCCGCACTCGTGCGGGAATTGACTTGTCCCTCCTGGCCGCGTCAAGCAGCGGCCAGCTCGGCCATAGACAAGCGCGCCTTCGATGCCGGATCATCACGAACGACTAGCGTAGCGCTGGGGGTGATCGCATGCGCAAATGGCTGATCCGGGCTGGCTGGATGGCGCTCGGCGTCGCGGGCCTGTACGGCGCGGCGGCGCTGGCAGGCGTCGCCAGTGGCGGCCCGCTCGACCCGCCACCGGGCCCCGTCGGCTCGACGCTGCGCTCCCTGTCCGACATCCCGCCATCGTGGCACCTGAAGCTCGATGCGACGAACGGCGGCGACGAGAACTGCAATTCCCAGCGGTTCACCTGCGTGCTGGACGGCGGCGCCGTGCTCGACAACGAGACCGGCCTGGTGTGGGATCGCAGCCCGTTCACAATCGTGCGCAACTGGGAATCCTCGATCAACGACTGCGGGAGCGCGCTGATCGGCGACCGCGGCGGCTGGCGTCTGCCGACCGACACCGAGGTGCGCAGCCTGCTGGACCCGAACGCCAGCGGCGCGCCGCTCCTGCCCGACGGCCACCCATTCAACGTGTTCAGCTCGTACGGATCCGTGTGGACGATGTCCGTTGTGGCGGGCGAAGCAGACCGCGCGTATGCCGTCAACATGGACACGCTCGGTCGGCTCCCATCGCCGAAGATCGCTGAACACAAGCGATGGTGCGTGCGCGGCGCGCAGTCCGATGCGCCGGAGGACTCGGAAGTCGCAGAACAGCCGCCGGCCTGGTACGAGACACTCGACGCGACCGGCGGCTGCTTCTCGGAGCGGTTCCGTTGCGTCATGGAGAACGGCGAAGGTGTGCTCGACCGCGAGACCGGCCTCGTGTGGCAACGCGACCTGCCGTACCCCGGGACATCGATGCTGTGGAACATCGCATGGGCGGAGTGCCAGGGCCTTGATACCGGGGGTCGCGGCGGCTGGCGCCTGCCGACGCGGGAGGAACTCGGCTCGCTGCAGAAACGCAACGACGGCTTCGGTAACACGCTGCCCCCGGGCCACCCGTTCAACATCCCGTACGGCACGCAGGTGTGGACGGCCACGACCGTGCCGCAGTTCCCGACGATGGCGTACTGGACGAACGTCGGCGGCGGGGGCGGATCCGCGGCGGACAAGGCGAGTGCCCTTTCCGGCGTCCTGTGTGTGCGCGGGGGCCGTGGCCACGACGGATCGTGACGGGAGACGAACTGGCTGTCGTGCCTACTGCTGCGAGTCGGCCGCGATGCTGCACGATCCGTAGTCTTCCACGTAGCGGACGTGCGCCGTGCCGGTGGCGACGAACTCGACCGAGAGGCGGCCGACGCCCGTCACCTCGCCATTCGTGACCGGGAGGTCGAGCTCCAGCACCGGCAGGGTCATCGCGAACACGCCGAAATCGCGGTAGCCCGGCACGATCTGTTCGAGCTTGAAGAAGTCCGTGGCCCTCAGCTGGTTGTCGCCGGTCAATTCCGTGGCTTTGTACTCCAATTCGATCGCGCTTCCCGGGGAAGGCTGGTCTCCGCAGTCGTTCGACGTGACGGTAACGGTGAACTTCCACGGGCCTGCGTTGACCGCGTCCGGCCCGGGATCGACCGTCGCCGTCGGCGCGACCGTCGGCGATGCCTCCGGCTGTCTCGTCCGCTTCGTGGCGCCTTCCTCATCATCATCATCATCCGGTCTCGCGGCCGGCGGTAGTTCCCCCGCACGCAGCATCTCGACATGCGAAACCAGATCGCGCACCAGGTCGGCCGCATCGTCATCGAGTTCCTCGCTGTCGATGTCGTGGCGGGCGAAGATCAGCACCTCGTCGGAGGCGGCGATACAGCTCCACGCATAGATGACGACATCGGTCTCCGTGCGCGATGTGCGGACACAGTCAGCCTCCGGATCGTCGATCTCGGTCGGCCGGGCATTGCCGATCCATCGGTCGCGGTACGTCTCTGCTTCGTCGTTGTCGACGAAGGCGTAGAACGTCGCCCGCCAGCCGTCGTCGTTCGTCCAGCCGAAATTCAGCGAATCATCGAACTGCGCCAGCAGGTCATCGCTTTCGACGTCGAACCCATCGGTGAAGGCCGTGCCATCCGGCGCCGGCGGCGGCGCGATGCTCATGAGCAGCGCGGCGAGGGGGCGGCGAGGCAACGGCGCGACGTCGTCCGGCGCGTCATCGATCAGGCGCTTGATGTGCGCCTCGATCGCTTCGTACAGCTCGGACGCCTGTGCCTCGATCTTCTCCGGATCCGCGTCTTCGTCTGGACCGGGGAAGAACGAATCGACCTCGATCAAGAGCGGGCCACGGTGTCCCATGCAGAAGGACGTGAAGACGAGGTCGTCCCACAAGCAGCCGGACGCATCGCTGCCATCGTCGCTGAGATTGATGTCCAGCCCGTCCGCGGCGTCCCGGAGCTCCGCGCGCGCCTCCTCCCCGCTGCGGAAGAGATCGAGGTAGACCTCGTGCGTGGCATCGTCGCTCTCGAAGTACACGGTGGCGCCGGCGATCGCTCTCCCTGCATATGTGGCCCCGACTTCCAGGTCATCGGTCTGCTCGAAGCCCTTCGGAAGCTCGATTGCTGCGTCGTCGTCGAACAGGGCCACAGCGAGCGCGACGGGGTCCGGCTCACCTGCCTCATCGCCGCACGCGGAGAGCAGCGCCAGCGGCAGCATCGCGATCAGCAAGAACCGCGGCCACGAAGTCCGTGCCATACCAGTCCCCCTTTTCGAACGGCGCCAGTGTACACCCGTCGAAGCCGCGCGGACGACAACGCCGGCAAGCGCAGTGCCGGCGGGGGACAGTCCACCAGTGATGCTCCAGTGAGCGTTACACGTTCCCTGCTGGCGCCGTTGCATCTTCCAGCAGCCGCACGCGATCCCATGCGCGCGCCGCGGCCGCCGCGGCAAGAATCGCGAGCAGCGGCACAACCGGGAAGTGGTATCGGCTCTCCGGCCAGAAGACGATCTCTGCGGCGGTCCACCCGAGCACTCCCCACGCTATCGCGACGTGCCAGCGGTCGTGGCGCCGGAAGACGAACGCCGCGCCGGACACTGCCACGGCCAGCACAACGAAGAAATACAGGTTCGCCAGCGTTGCCCAACGGTCCGCCGCTTCGGGCCCGATGGGCGGCCTCTCGTGCAGGATCCAGGCCACTCCATCGCGGTCGTTGCCGTACAGATCGCCGAGCTTGTCCAGCTCAAGCGGCGCCAACTCCCACGGGTGCCGCAGCATGTGGCCGGCCGTCTCGCGCAGCGGGGGCGCCTGGCCGAGAATCCCCCCCTCGCGGTTACGATAGTTCGGGTCGAGCGCGCTCGAGAGGGCGCCACCGGATCCGGAGCGAATCGGAATGAAGTCGTCGAAGCGGACCGCGTTGCGAACGGTCCATGGCGCGACCGCGAGCACGACCCCTGCTGTGAACGCGGCGCCATATCGCAGTGGCCGGCGCCAGCGTGGCTGCGCCAACAGCCAGAGCGGCGGCAGCGTCGCAGCGAAGATGAGCGCCTCGGCGCGGGTGAGCACCGCGGCGCCGGCAAGCACGCCGAGCGCGATCAGCTTGAGCGACGACGCCTCCGCATCGGCGAGTGTCCACCACGCCACCAGCGCGACGAACGAGAGAAAGAGGAACCCGAAGAACACCTCGGTCATCACAAGCGTCGCGAAGTAGATCTGCCCGGGACACAGCGCCAGCACGGCGGACGCCAGCAATCCCTCGCGGCGACCGAATGCCCGCGCGCCAAGCGCGTAGGTCAACGCGCACGCGGCCGCCGCGAGCGCCACGTTCAGGGCCTTCGCCGTGATCAGCGTGGCGCCAAAGATGGCGAATGCGGTCGCGAGAACTGCCGAATACCCCGGCGGCCAGTGCGCGGAGAACCGCCCGAATTGATCGCGGTACGCCCCATCCTCGGCGAGCCATTGGGCTGAAGCGAAGTAGAACACGGTGTCATCGATGCGCCCGTCGAACGGATCGACGTTGACGTACGCGATCCAGGCCACGCGCAGGGCGATGCCTGCCGCGATGATGCCGAACAGCAGTCGCGGCAACGCGCGGATCCGTCGTCCCAGTCGATTGAGCAGGGCCACCATGATCGACGTGAGACTAGCACGGAGATCGCATGTGCGTTGACGAAGGCGCCGCGACCGCTCCTTGACAAGTTATGGGAGATGTGTTGCGATCCTTCGCGCCCTGCCGTTGTCTGTCCGGGGCATTCCGCCCATGTGCTTGTCGCTCTCGGCTTGAAGGAGGCTTCCTGTGGCCCTGGAAGCACGTAGCACGGTACGACCGAATCTCGGTTCCGCGCGGGTGGCGCGCGAGCCGGCTCCCAGCTTCGTGTCAATCATCATGCCCTGCCTTAACGAGGAAGCTGCCGTGACCGATTGCGTTGAACAGGCCCTCGGCTGGCTCAACGCGACGCAGACGCGCGGCGAAGTCATCGTCGTGGACAACGGCTCGGCCGATGCCAGCGCGGCGCGCGCCGCCGCGGCCGGCGCTCGTGTCGTGAACGAGTCGGCGCGCGGCTACGGACACGCTCTCCTGCGCGGCATCGCGGAAGCCCGTGGCGATGTGCTGGTCATGGGCGACTGCGACGGGACGTACGACTTCGGCAACCTGACCGCACTCATCCAGCCACTCCGCGACGGGTACGACGTCTCCATCGGGAACCGCTATTCGGGTGGCATCGCTCAGGGCGCCATGACCTGGAGCCACCGGTACATCGGCACGCCGGTGATCTCGATGCTGTTGCAAATCTTCGCTGGTGTGCAGCACGGCGACAGCCAGTGCGGCCTGCGCGCGTTCACTCGACGCGCCGTCGAGGCGCTTGACTTGCGGTCAGGGGGAATGGAGTTCGCGTCGGAGATGCTCCTGAAGGCATCCCGTCGCCACCTGCGCGTCGCCGAAGTGCCGATCACGTACGAGGTGCGAATCGGTGAGACGAAGCTCCGCACCATGCCGGACGGGTGGCGCCACCTGCGATTCCTCCTGCTCGCCACGCCGACATGGCTCTATCTGATCCCGGGCCTCCTGCTGGCGGCGCTCGGTATCGCCACGGTCGCGTGGTCGTTCCTGCCGTCCCGTTCCGTGGACGTGGGCCAGTTCCACTGGCAACCAGTCTTCGCAGGCCCGATCTTCCTCATCGTTGGCATCAACGCGCTTGCGCTAGGCCTTGTCTCACGGATGCATACCGATGCCATCGGGCTGACCAGCCCTGGCCCGCTCTCGCGCTTCTACCGGAGGTGGGTGAGCTTTGAGCGTCTCGCGGCGACGGGCGGGCTGCTCGTGCTCGCCGGCGTTGCCGTGGACATCATGCTGTTCTGGCTCGGCGAAGTGCGGGGGGTGCTCCTCACCGACCGGCAAGCGCTCGCGTCGCTTGCCCAAATGTCGATCATCGCCGGCGCTAACCTGGTGCTCGCCGGAGGACTCGGCGGACTCCTGCGCAACGACTGAGGCGGCGCGTGCATGACCGCGGCAGTGCCCCCATGACGCAGCGTCATCGCCGGGGTGCGCCGGCGCGATACGCCTTGCTCGCGCTGCGCTTCGTCGGACCGCTGCTGCTCGTCGCGCTGCTCGTCTGGGTGGTGGACCTCCGCAAGGCCGTGCGCGCGCTCGCAGACGCCGACCTGGCGTGGGTCCTCTGTTGTATCGCAGCCTTCCACGCCGTCATGCTGCTGCGCGCCGCCCGGTGGGCGGCCATTCATGCGCTCTTCAAGCTGGGCCGCCTGGGGTTGATGTACAACCTGCGCCTTTCATACGCGACCGGCATCGCCTCGCTCGTCGTGCCTCAGTTCATCAGTCCGTTTGCTCGTTTTGTCATGCTTGTCCAGGATGGCTACCCGCGGGCACGGTCGGGCGCGGCGGCGCTCCTTGAGAAGGCCGGAGACCTGTGCACGTACGTCGCGATCGGCGTGCCGGGACTGCTGTACATCGCCGCGCGCGAAGGGCATGCGGCGTACGCATGGGCTGGCGGCGCGGCCGCCCTGGCCGCCGCCGTGGCCGCCGCCGGGACGATGCGGGGTCGCGTCGGCGGCGTCGCGGACTTCATCCTGCGGCGGGTTGGCCCCCCGGAGGCGCCGTCGGCCGCGCGCGGCGTCGAAGAAGTCATTGATTCGCGGAATGGCGCACACCTGGCGGCATTCGCGGGCACGTCGCTCGCCACCGGTTTCCTGCAGCTCATCGCCACCTACGTTGCGGTCCGCGCGCTTGGCCTCGATCTTGCCTTCACGTATGTGGCGGCGGCGTGGGGCGTCGTCGCCCTCACGATGTTGCTGCCGATCTCGGTCAACGGCCTTGGGACGCGCGAAGGCGTGTACGTCGCAGTCTTCGCCGCGCAGGGCGTGGGACGAGAGGACGCGTTTGCTGTGAGCCTGCTCGTCGTCGCCGCGTCGCTGGCCGCCGCCGCGCCGGGCGTGCTCGAGTGGCTGTACCGCGCCGCGTGGCCGAAGCGCCGTACGGCGGCGTTCGCCCCTTCTGCCGAACGAACCGCGGAATCATCGCCGACATGACACGCCGCACATACGAGCTCACGACCGGCCTTCACCTTGCCGTGCATACCCGGGACGAGCCAGCGCTGTTCCGGTCACTCTTCGGGACGGTCGAGGAACGCACGCTGCGCGCGGACATTGACCTGTCGCTGAGCATGCGCCTTCGCGAGCCGAGCGAGCGTGGCCGCTACAAGGGCATTCCGTGGGGAATCAACGCGCGCGAGCAGGATGGCGGTATCGCTCTCGCGTTCGGCGCGCCGTTCTTCACGGCGTACCTTGCGTTGCACCTCGCGGTCATCCCGGCCGCCCAGGCCATGCTGCGACGCGCTGGCCGAGCGCTCGTGGCCGGCGCCGCGGTCCAGACGCCGGGCGGCGCCACGCTGTTCCTGGGAGGGACCGGCGCGGGCAAGACAGGCGCCATGCTCCGCGCCGTCGCCGCTGGAGCTCACCCTGTCGGCGACGAATACGTTGCGCTCGGCGCTGGCGGTGAACTCGACTCACTCCTTCACGGCGTGGCCGTCCGCCGCAATCTGCGTATCGATGCGCCCGCGCTCTACGGGCGCCTGTCGCGCCGCGATCGCGGGCTGGTCACGTTGTTTCACGTCGGCGCGCTCGCGAGCGGAGGGCGCTTGCGTCCGCTCCTGCACGTCGCGTGGCCACAGCTTGGCCTGCTTCAGGAGCGCGCTGAATCGAGCGTGGCGCGAGCGGTATGGATCGATGCCGGCGCGCGCGAGCCGCACGCCGTGACTCCCGCCGAAATCGCGACTCGCGCGGCACGCCACATGGAAGCGCGCGCCGCCGCCTACGGCTCCCCGATCCCGGCGCTTGGCATCGGCACGCCGGGCGACGACCGCGCGGTCCTCGAACGCGCCCTCGCTTCGGCGGAATGCTACGTCGCACCCTCGGCGCTGGCTGCGGCGCTCAGTGGCGCGCCCGCGCAGGAAGCGAGTCTCACCCATTGAGCGACCGCCTGCCCGCTTCCACCGACGGCTTCGACCCCAGGACGCACTATCGCCAACCCGCTGTCGCCCGGTCGTATGACCGCGTGCGGTTCGGAGGCGTGAGCGGCTCCCTCGTCCATGCGCTCGAGCGGCGCATGATCCTGCGCGCGCTAGGCGCGGCCGGCGGCCTCCGCACCGTACTGGACCTGCCTGTCGGGACCGGGCGTCTCATCCCCGCCCTGCGAGAGGCCGGGTACGAACCCATCGGCGCCGATATCGCATCCGGGATGGTTGCGCGCGCGCGCGACCGGGTTGCGGGCACGCCGCTCATCGTGGCGGATGGCGACGCGCTACCTCTCCGCGGCGATTCGGTCGACGCCGTTGTCTGTCTGCGCCTTCTTCCCCACCTGGACCAACCGGCCCGAGAGCGGCTTCTGCGCGAGGCTGCGCGCGTCGCGCGGGTGGAGGTCGTGGCTGTCTACCAGCCGCACAAACTCACGATGTGGTACGCCCTCCGCAGCATCGTCCTCCGACAGCGGTTGCCGCGGCACTACGTGTCGCACGATGACATCATCGAGGAGGCAGCGCGGTGCGGGCTGGTCGTGCGCGCATCCGTCCCGTTGCTTCCGGCTGTGTTCATGGAGCGCGCATTCGTGTTCGTGCACGCGAGCCCGCGATGACGCGTGAGCCCGAGGGCGCGGGCACGCTCCGGACACCTGGATGGGCGCTCATCCATCACGCGCCCGGCGCGCCCGCGCTGGCGCTCGTTGCGTGGGCCCTCGCAATCGCAGCGCTCGGACGCGGCATGGACGGAGTCCTGCGCGCGAGCATCCTCGAGCCGCTGCTGGTCCTCATCGCGCTGCCGCTGGCGATTGAGTTGCCGCGACGTGTCGCCCTGGCCGCCGGCTCCGCCCGCCTTCTTCGGGCGCTCGAACTCGATCCCGACGCGCTCGACACGCAGTTCCTGCACTGGCTCACCGGCGTGGTTTTACTCGTCACTGGTGGCGCGGCGATGTCGCTCGCGCCGGGCTTCAGCATCGCTTTGTACCTTATTGTTGCGTTCGCGGTTGCCCTCATTTCGCCACTCTCACGGGACGCCGCGGTCCGCATTCCCCGGCGCATCGATGCCGGCACGTGGGCGGCGATGGCAATCGTGCTCTTCGGCGTCCTTTCGGCGCTCCTCATCATCCGGGGTCAACAGCCGTATCCCATGCTCGATGGGGCAGGCATCGCAAGCTACGGCTACCGGATGAATCAGTTCCTGGAAGACGGCATCCTGCGGCTCGCTCCCGGGCTGCACACGCCGGTGCACTCGGCGATCCTCGCGCCCATCGCGATGCTCTCGGGCGCCGAACCGCTCGGGCCCATGTGGGCGGCGCCCGTCGCCCTTTCGCTCGTCTACGCCTTCGGCGTATGGCATCTCGCCTCGATGATCCTGGAGGATCAACGTCACGCGGCGCTCGCCGCAGGGGTGGCGCTGTTCCTCCTGGCGCTGCCGGTCTTCCGCCACATGCACGCGGCCGGCATGCGTGCCTTCGTCTTCGCCCTCCAACCAGTTGCTGTCGCGCTCGCCCTGCGCACGTACGAGGCGACACGGCCCAGTTCGCGGGCACTGATCTGCGCGCTCGCAGGCGCGGCGGGGCTGGCCGCGGTGTTGACGGGCGTGCGTTACGCGGCGCCGTACCAGTCACAGCCATGGCTGATCGCCCTGGCCATCGGCGCCGGGCTGGTCACGCTGCTTCGCATTCGCCCCGAGCCCATGGCGCTGTACGGCGCGCTCGCGCTCCTCGCATCCGGACAGACCTTCCTCCACGCCTTCGATGGCCCGGCCGCGATGGCGGTGCTCGGCGCATTGTTGCTCTGCCGTCACGCCGTCCAGCTCCGGCCGTACGGCGCGGTCGTCGTCCCCGGGCTGGTCTTCGCCGCGTCCTCGTTGTTTGTCATTCAAGCGACCGGGCTGGTCACGTTCCCCGATCCTTCGATGTTCTCGCGCGAGGTCTTGGGCGAGTCGCGTGCGGACGCCATCGTCCTCGGTTTCCAGCAGAAGGCCGCGTCGATGCGGGAGGGGCTCACCGCCCCGATGATCGTCATACTCGCGGTCGCCGCCGAACGCCGGCTGTTCGGCGTCTGGACACAGATCGCCAGCGCGGCGGGGCCGAGCGCCGAGGCGCTGGAAGGCACGGTCGCCACCGTCGCCGTGGTGATGTTCGCCTACTTCCTCCCGGAATCGAACTCGTTTCGGTTCGTCTCCATGGCCGTGCCGCTCATGGCCATCCTCGCGGTGGCTGAGCTCGGGTTCTGGGCTCGCCTGGCCGCGGATTGGTCGGGCATCGCCAGGCCAACGCTCATCGTATTCGGGGTTGTCGCTGCAGTGCTCGTCGTGATTGGACCTGCGCTGTCGCTGCCGCTGCGCCGCCAGGGGCCGTCATCATCCGGCACGCTGTCCGCCTATAGCCGGGACGACCTGGCTGTCGCTGAGTATCTGCGCGAAAGCACCGCGCGGGACACGCTTCTTGTCAGTGATCCGATGACGATGTTTCTTCTCGAGGGTCTCGCGTACCGCCCGCAGATCGCCGAGAAGCGCGCGTGGGTCGCCATTTCCGAGTACTCGGCCGCTGACCGGGAACGCATCATGGGGGTCCGCGGCGCCGTGTTCGACCCCGCGCTGACCCCCGAGCAGTCGCTCGCCAATGCGTGCAGTCTCGCCGGGCGCCCGTTCGCTGCGGTCGCGCTCGTGCTGACGCGCCGCACGGCCGCCTGGGTACAAACGCCGTCTGCACCGGTGTTCCTGACTTCGGGTGGCGCGCCCATCGAGCCAATCGCGGCCCGCTTCTCCGGGGGCGACACGTTCGACGACGCCTACATCCGCGACGGCGCGGTCGTGCTGATCGCGGACCGCCCGTGCGGCGTGCCGGGCTGACCGCGCTCACCACGGCTGCCGGAGCAGCGCCCGCAACATCGAACCCGCGCGTGGATCGCGCGCCGCAAGGACGCGCCGCCGCTTCGCCCGGTACGCGGGCAGTTGCCACAACGCCGTCGCCGCGGCGGCGAGCGCCGCTGGCACGAGCGCGACGAAGTACAGGGCGCGCCGCCGCGGCGGAAGCCCGAACTCCGTCACGTTGAACGGCGCGCCGACGACGAGCAGCGGCAACGCGACGGCGAATTCCGCCGCGGACATGACCTTCCACAGTGCGAGCGCGCGGTTGCGGATGATCCGGATGGTGTGCCGCGCCACTCGCAGCGACGTGTCCGTTTTGAGCGTGTGCTTGTGGAACACCACCGCGTCGCGCACAGCGACGGTCCTGAGGCCGAGCAGCCGCACGCGCAACGCGAGGTCCATGTCCTCCGCGTACGCGAAGAACGCCGGATCAAACGCGTACCCCAGTTCGTCGAGCGTGGGACGGCGGATCGCGATGCACACGCCGTGGAGGAACAGCGTTTCCGCGAGCGGCTGCGACAACGGCAATCGCCGGTAACGCACGTATCCCAGACGCGAGAGATCGGCCGAAAAGAACGCGCGCGGCGGGGCTGACGCGTCGGGCGGGTCGAACTCCTCGTACCACGGTTGCATGATGTTGGCATGGCACGCGCCGATGGTGCCGTCATCGGCCAGCGTCCTCGCGAGCATCGCAACGCAGTCACGGTGGACAACCGTGTCCTGGTTCAGGAACACGACGACCTTCCCGTCCGACGCGCGAGCGCCGATATTGTTGCCTTCCGCATAGCCGTGGTTGTGATCGAGCGCCAGCGTGCGCACCGCGGGGTAGTTCGCGCGGACGTACGCGAGTGATCCATCGCTCGATCCATTGTCCACGTACAAGACGTCGTAGCTGAATGGGCCGGCGTCCTGGGCGAGCACGCTATCCAGGCAGTCCTGGAGGTACGGTCGCCCGTTCCAGCCGAGTACGATCACGGTCACATCCGGCTGAGCCATCGCGCGATTGTACCCCGAGCGCGTCGCGCGCTTTCGGGGGTCAGGTCACGCAGAAAACCGATCCACGGTTACCGTCGGGTCTTCGTGTGCCGCTTGGAGCGAGCGGCACTTCGGTGCGCCTTGCCTTCGTCCGTCCAAGGAATCCCCTTGTTCGATAGCAGGGCAACATCCGCTGCTGAATTTCGTCGGCGCTGAGTCCTGCAGCGCATCCAGCTTTAGGACGCGAGGAGATTCGGAAGGGACCATCAAGATGGCGAAGCTCATCGGTGAGATCGACACTATCTGTTGTTGCAAGTTATTGCAATTGCTATAGTTGGCGGAGTCGTGGGTTGGCCTGGGGCCGGGACGGCTCGCGATGCTGAGGAGTGATCCCACTCACTCCCTCGCTGCAAGCCCTCCCGCTCGCTGGGGGAGGGCGAACTCCGCTCACGGTGCATCCATGACCGATGCTCTCCGCCCAACTGAAGAAGCCGCCCTAGACGCGTGGGCTACCCGTGTGCGCGGAGATCGCGAACAGGTCAACCGGCTTCGTGAGGTTGAGGACGGTACGGACTTCTACGCGCCGATCGCATCCGTATTTCGCGCCAATCCGTTTCGCGAAGATGACGTGTCCCTCAACCAGTTGCTCAATCTCGTCCAGCCTGGCGAGACCTGGATGGACATCGGAGCAGGCGGCGGCCGGCTGTCGCTGCCAATCGCTCGCTTCGCCGGCGAAGTCATCGCTGTCGAGCCTTCGGGTGGCATGATTGATGTCCTCCGCAGCGGCATGGAAGAGCACCACATCTCAAACATCCGCATACTCAAGTCGCGGTGGCCGATGGAGAGCGCACCGCAGGCGGACGTCACGCTTATCGCGCATGTTGGCTACGACATCGAGGACATCGGTCCGTTCGTGGCCGCGATGGAGCGATCGGCGCGGCGCCTCTGCGTGGCCGCCATGGTCGATATGCCGCCGATGTGGGCCGCGGCGCCTTTCTGGCAGGACGTACATGGCGAACCGCGGGTGCGGCTTCCCGCCCTACCGGAGTTCCTGGCGCTGCTTTCCGCGCGCGGCCGCAGGTTCGAGATCCGGCTCAGCCCGAGGCCTCCAATCTCGTACGAGAGCTTCGAGGCGGCGCTCGGCTTCATGCGGCGCCAGCTCTGGACGAACGAAGGTTCGGAGAAGGACCAGCTGCTCAAAGCCGCGTTGCGCGAGCGCCTCACCGAGCGCGACGGCCGCCTCGCGCTGTCCTGGGACTCGGGTGTTGTCGGCATCGTCAACTGGGAGCCACCCCGGTGAATGACCACGAACTGGCGCCGTCGGTGCGGTTCGTCGCGAGCAAGAGCGTGGATCTGACGCGCGCCGCCCGCCTCATTAGCGACGCGTTCCTCATCCACGCGTCGATGTCGGGACGTGACCGGGTCGATGCAGATGGCCTGCGACAAGAACTTGGATCGACAGGACAGATGATCGAGGCGTGGATCGAAGATGACCTGGTCGGTACGGCATTGCTTATTCCAGCGAAGGACGTGCGGCGGGATCTCGAACGCCCTGTGCTCGAACGACATTTGCCAGCGCTGTACTTCGGACTGGCTGGCGTTCGGCCGGACTCCATGCGCAAGGGCATCGGCCGCGCGATGCTGACCGCGGCCGAAGATACGGCTCGCGTAAGCGGCTACCCGCGCCTGCTGCTCAGCGCTCTGCGCGAGATGGGCAACGTGGACTACTACCTTCAGCATGGCTACACCGTTCTTCACGCCTGGGACTACGAACGGGAAGGCCAACCGTATCAGTTCACGGTGATGGGAAAGGAGCTTGGTGCATGAGGGCCGACGAAACTACGCACGAAGAGCCTGGCCATCACTGGAAGGATCCGGAAAGGGTACGTGACTTCGCTGAGCGCATGGACCCACGCGCCGAGGATCGAGCCGAGCAGTTTCGGCTCGTCGCCCGCATTATCGGTGCGCCGAAAGATGCGGCGCTCCGCATCCTCGATGTTGGCGCCGGCTATGGCGCGCTCGGCGCTGCCCTGCTCGATGCTTTTGAGAGTGCAAATGCGACGCTGCTCGATGTCTCCGAGGCGATGGTCGAGCTGGGCAACGAACGCATGAAGCCCTACGACGGCCGGTACTCCTACGTGATCGGGGACTTTGCCGGTGGTGTGCTCCCGCCGTCCGTCGGAACAGGCTTCGATGCCATCGTCTCGTCATTGGCGATCCACCATCTACCGCCCAACGAGAAGCGCTCGCTGTACGCGGACATAGCGGATCGACTCAACAGCGGTGGCTGGTTCCTGAACCTCGATATCGTCGCGCCTGACGATGCGGTTTCGGGCGAGGTCTATCGCCGTATATTCGAAGAAGATCGCGTCGCGAGGAACGAGAAGCCATGGCCAACCTCGAACACCGACAGGTCACACCACGACGAGATGCAGCCTCTGGCTGATCACCTGCTGTGGCTGCGCGACGCTGGACTCACTGCCGCTGACTGCTACTGGAAGCGCTTTGGCACAGCGATCTTCGGAGGCCGCAAGCCGTAGGCAAGAGGTGCTCGCTACGAGTCGAAACTCGCACGAGCACATGGATTCAGCTAGTGGCACCCCCGGCAGGATTCGAACCTGCGACCATCGGATTAGAAGTCTCGAAGCCGGATCCGACTAGTCTGGTGGTCAACCCGAATCTGTGAGAGGTCGGAGAACGCGCGCACTGCGCACGAATCCGGGTGTCATGCCCGACGGGCTACTAACCATCGGATTAGATCACGCCAGCAGGGCAGGCGCAAGCTGCACACAGCTCGATCATCGACCGCCGCGCCCGCCGGCTTTCGTCTTCGTCGCCGCCGGGCATCATGCGCCCTCTCAATCAAGGGAAGCGCTAAGTCGGCTCGGTAGCCAATCGCAAACTTATCTGTAGCGCACCGGTGTCGGTCGCCTCGATGCGGGACGAAATGGGGATGCCAATGTCGGTCAACAAAAGAACATCTTGGTAATGTTCTGGCGCGATCGACCCAACCGAGTTCCCGTTGAGCTTACCCCGGTTTTCCGGACAGTTGGTTTCTTGGCGCATCATGCCGCATGCACCCCTGCGGTGTACAGCCGTTCGTGTTCGA